>JAVVWR010000001.1:0-2747 GCA_036652035.1 Burkholderiaceae bacterium
CGCCCGCCGCCGCTCCCGCGCAAGCCATGGCGCCGGCCTATGCCGCTCCGGCCGCTCCGGTGGCACCTGCCGCCGACGTTGCCGCCCCGGCTCCCGAAACCAGCGGCACCAAGGTGCCCTCGCCCATGGTTGGCACCTTCTACCGCTCGGCCAGCCCGGGCGCAGCGCCCTTCATCGACGTCGGCAGCGTGGTCAAGCCCGGCGACACGCTGTGCATCATTGAAGCCATGAAGCTGCTCAACGAGATCGAGTGCGAGGTCGCCGGCACGGTCAAGGAAATCCTGGTCGAAAACGGCCAGCCGGTCGAATACGGCCAGCCGCTCTTCATCATTGGCTAAGCGCAGCGCGATGTTCGGCAAGATCCTGATCGCCAACCGGGGCGAGATCGCCCTGCGTATCCAACGCGCCTGTCGTGAGATGGGCATCAAGACGGTGGTCGTTCACTCGACCGCCGACACCGATGCCAAGTACGTGCGCCTGGCCGACGAGTCCGTCTGCATCGGCCCCGCGGCCTCCAAAGACAGCTACCTCAACGTTCCCGCCATCATCAGCGCGGCCGAAGTGACCGATGCCGAGGCTATTCACCCCGGCTACGGCTTTCTGTCGGAAAACGCCGATTTCGCCGAGCGCGTCGAAAAGAGCGGCTTTGCCTTTATCGGTCCGCGTCCGGAATCGATTCGTCTGATGGGCGACAAGGTCTCGGCCAAGCAGGCAATGATCGCCGCCGGCGTGCCGTGCGTGCCGGGCTCGGGCGGAGCGCTGCCCGACGACCCGAAGGAGATCGTCAAGATCGCCCGCTCGGTCGGCTATCCCGTGATCATCAAGGCCGCCGGCGGTGGCGGTGGTCGCGGCATGCGCGTCGTGCACACGGAAGCGGCGCTCATCAACGCCGTCACCATGACCCGCACTGAAGCCGGAGCCGCTTTCGGCAATCCCGCGGTGTACATGGAGAAGTTCCTCGAGAACCCGCGCCATATCGAAATTCAAATTCTCGCCGACAGTTTCCGTAACGCGGTCTGGCTGGGCGAGCGCGACTGCTCGATGCAGCGCCGCCACCAGAAAGTGATCGAAGAGGCCCCTGCGCCCGGCATCGCCCGCCGCCTGATCGAGAAAATCGGCGATCGCTGCGCCGACGCGTGCAAGAAGATCGGCTACCGTGGCGCCGGCACCTTCGAGTTCCTCTATGAAGATGGCGAGTTCTACTTCATCGAGATGAATACCCGGATCCAGGTCGAGCACCCGGTGACCGAGTTCGTCACTGGCATCGACTTGGTGCAGGAGCAGATCCGCGTCGCCGCCGGCGAGAAGCTGCGCTTCAAGCAGCGCGACATTCAGTTGCGCGGCCACGCGATCGAGTGCCGCATCAACGCCGAAGACCCGTTCAAGTTCACCCCCAGCCCCGGCCGGATCACCTCGTGGCACGCGCCCGGCGGCCCCGGCGTGCGGGTCGATTCGCACGCCTACGCGGGCTACTTCGTGCCGCCGCATTACGACTCGATGATCGGCAAGCTGATCAGCCACGGCGATACCCGCGAGCAGGCCTTGGCGCGGATGCGGATCGCGCTCTCGGAAATGGTGGTCGAAGGCATTTCGACCAATATCCCGCTGCACCGCGAACTGATGACCGACGAGAAATTCATGCAGGGCGGCACCAGCATTCATTACCTAGAAAAGCGCCTCGCGGCCCGCGAGCAGGCCCGGGGTTGAGGTGAGCCATATGCTGCGTGAAGTTTCCCTGCTGGCCGACGAGGCCTACGCCGAATCGCTCGCCGACGCCTTGATCGAAGCCGGCGCCCTGTCGGTCTCAGTCGAAGACGCCGACGCCGACTCCGACGCCGAACAGCCGCTTTATGGCGAACCCGGTCTCGAACCGACCCGGCTCGCCTGGAACCGGAGCCGATTGACGATCCTGATCGACGCCGATTTCGAACTCGAATCGACCCTGGAAGAAGCCGCCGCGGCGCTGGGCTGCGCCATCCCCAGCATCGATTCGCAGTCCGAAGTCGCCGACACCGACTGGGTGCGCCAGACCCAGGCCCAGTTCCCGCCGACCCAGATCAGCGAACGCCTGTGGATCGTGCCGACCTGGCACGAACCGCCCCAGGCCGCCGCGATCAACATCCGGCTCGACCCGGGCGTGGCCTTTGGCACCGGCACCCACCCGACCACCCGGCTGTGTCTGATGTGGCTCGACCAGTCGATCGCGGGCGGCGAGACCTTGCTCGATTACGGTTGCGGCTCGGGCATTCTGGCGATCGCCGCCAAGAAGCTCGGGGCCGGTGAATCGGTGGGCACCGACATCGACCCGCAAGCGATCGAGGCCGCGCGCCTCAACGCCGCCGACAACGATGCCGAGGTCGAGTTTGTCCTGCCCGACGACTTCGCCGCTGGCGAATTCAATGTCGTGGTCGCCAACATCCTGTCGAACCCGCTCAAGCTGCTCGCGCCCGCCCTGCTCGGCCGTGTCGCTCCCGGCGGCGCCCTGGTGCTCTCGGGCGTGCTCGAACGCCAGGCCGAGGAAGTGATTGCCGCTTACGCCGCGATCGACCCAGGCCTGCTCTTGTCCGTCTGGCGTGCCGAAGACGGCTGGGTGTGCCTGGCGGGCCGGCGCGCCTGATCGTTCACCCATGGCCCTCGCCACGCGCTGCCCGGCATGCCACTCCGTTTTCCGAGTCGTCGCCGATCAACTCAAGCTGCGCGGCGGCCTGGTTCGCTGCGGCCAATGCCATACGGTGTTCGACGCGATC
>JAVVWR010000001.1:2847-6632 GCA_036652035.1 Burkholderiaceae bacterium
CACCGGACCGGCGCTCACCCGATTTTCTGATCGAACCCGAGCCCGCTCCGGCCACGACCGAAGCGCAAGCCGGGGACGCCAGCCCGGCTCCCCACGGCGCAGCGTCCCCGCTGCCCGAGCGCGCAGCCGCCGCGATGCGCGAGCTCGCCGCGGCCCTCGACTTGGTGCCGGCCTTGAGCTTGAGTCCATCGAGTCCATTGCCAACGCACACCCGGATCGAAGCCACGGCGTCGACGGCGGCCGCACTCGGACAAGAAGCACCGGCCGAGAACGAAGCGGCAACGACCGACGCCAAGTTCGAACCGGAAGATAGCGCTGCCAGCGGCTCCGCCGAGATCGCAGAGCCGCCAAGCTCTCCGACGATGGCCACCGCCGCCGAGTTTCAACCCGTCGCGGCCAGTGAGGCGCAAGAATCCGCCAGTGCCACGCTGGCCGTGGATCCGAATACCGCACCGGATTCCGAACCGAAGGTCGAAGCAGAACTCGGCCCTGACTCGACAGTCTTGCCGTCGGCGCCCCCCCCACCCGCGCAAGAGGCCGCTCAGGCCGCCGTGCCCGCCACACTGGCCGAGCCCGAATTTCTGCGCCGCGCGGCGCAGCAAGAAAAAGAGCGTTCGCGCAGTCGATGGTGGGCGGCGGCCAGCCTTGCCGCTGCACTGGTGCTGGCGGTGCAACTGCTGATCGCTTTCCGCGCCGAAATCCTGATGCGATGGCCGCAAGCGCAACCGCTGCTGGTCGAATTGTGCGAGCAGGCCGGCTGCACGGTCGACTGGCCGGCCCAGCCCGATCAGATCGCGGTTCTGGCGGGCGATCTGCAGGCCTTGCCCGGCTCGGCCGCCCTCGAACTCAACGTCACTCTGCGCAACCGCGCGCCCTATCCGCAAGCGCTGCCTGCGCTCGAGATCACGCTTACCGACGCGCGCAACCAGGCGCTCGCTCGCCGCGTGGTCTTGCCGGCCGACTATTTGCCGGCCGGCCGCGCCGACAGGCTCGCGCCCGGCGAAGATCTCGCCGCCAGACTCTTTTTCGAAGTCAAAGGCCCGGCTCCAACGGGCTTTCTCGTCTACCCCTTCCACCTCTGAATGCGCGTCCGCGCCCCCACTATGTCTGTCCTTATCTGCGGTTCGGTCGCCTTTGACTCGGTCATGGTCTTCCCCGGCCACTTTGCCGACCACATCCTGCCCGAGCAGGTCCACATCCTGAACGTCTCCTTCCTGGTGCCGGAGATGCGACGCGAGTTCGGCGGCTGCGCCGGCAACATCGCCTACAGCCTCAAGCGCCTTGGCGGCGAGCCGCTGCCGATGGCCACGGTCGGCGACGACGCCCAGCCCTATCTCGATCGCCTCGATTCGCTCGCGATCGACCGCCGCTACGTAAAGCAGGTGGCAGGGTCGTTCACGGCGCAGGCCTTCATCACCACCGACCTCAACGCCAACCAGCTCACCGCCTTTCACCCCGGCGCGATGGGCCAGGCGCATCTCAATACCGTGCCTGCCGATGCCGGCATCCAGCTCGGCATCGTCGCGCCCGATGGCCGCGAAGCCATGGTGCAGCACGCGCAGCAGTTCGCCGACCACGGCATTCCTTTCATCTTCGACCTTGGCCAGGCAATGCCGCTGTTCAATGGCGACGAGCTGCTGTGGTTCATCGCCCGCGCGCAATACGTCAGCTTGTCGGACTACGAGGCACGCGTGGTGTGCGAGCGCACCGGCCAGTCGCTCGAAGAGCTCGCGCAAAAAGTCGAGGCCTTGATCGTCACTCTGGGCGAACACGGCTCGGACATCTACGTCGGCGGCAAGAAGCTCCACGTGCCGGTTGCCACCGCGCGCCAGGTGATCGACCCGGTCGGTTGCGGCGACGCTTACCGCGGCGGTCTGCTCTACGGCCTGGTCAACGACATGGACTGGGAAACCAGCGGACGACTGGCCTCGGTGATGGGCTCGCTCAAGATCGAGCACGGCGGCGCGCAGAACTATGTGGTGGACCGCGCGGGTATCGCCGAGCGCTTCTTCGAGGCCTACGGCTACCGTCCCTGGTAATTCGCCCGGCCGCCCCTCTCTTTCAGCAAACCAAAGGAAACGGTCTTATGAGTCGCACGCTTCTTGTCGCTGCCGTGGTGGCGGCCGTGGGTCTGGCAGGCTGCCAGACCACCAACACCTCGGCCAACGTGTACCGCGCCGATCAAGCTCAGCGCGAACAAATCGTTCGCATGGCAACGGTTGAAAGCATCAAGAGCGTGCTGATCGAGCAGACTGAAAGCGGCCTTGGCGCCATGTCGGGCGCGGCGCTGGGTGGCGTGGCCGGCAGCACCATCGGCCAGGGCCGCGGCTCGGCGGTGGCGGCGATCGCGGGCGCGGTGGCGGGCGGCCTGCTCGGCAACGCCGCCGAAGCTCAGATAGGCCGCAAGCAGGGTTTCGAGATTACGGTCCGCCTCGACAATGGCGAAATGCGGGCAATCGTCCAGGACGCTGACACCAGCTTCGTTCCGGGCGAACGCGTCCGCCTGCTGACTCAAGGCGGCGTGACGCGCGTTTCGAAGTAGCCGGCCGCGACTGGCAGCAGCAAAAACAAGGGGCGCCGCGGCGCCCCTTTCGTTTTGAAACTCGCCCGCCGACTCAAAATCCGAGGCGAGCGATCACCATCAGCGCCACGTTGATCACCACGATCAGAACGATCGGCGACAGATCGATTCCGCCCACCGGCGGAATCAGGCGCTGGATCGGCGCAAGAAAGGGCCGCACCAGAGAAGCCATCGCCGGCGCGATCGGCGCGTGCGGATTCACCCACGACAGCAGCGCGTGCAGGATCGTGAGCCACATCATCAAATAGAGCGCCCAGCGCAGCAGTTGCAGGAACGCCGACGCCAACACGGCGAGCGGATCAAAGGGCATGCCCACCAGCAGGAGCAGCGCCGCGAGAAATACCGCCGCCACCAGCGCAGCGCCCGCCAGGGCCGGCCACTCGATGCGGCCACGCCGCGGAATGAAGCGCGCCAGCGGGCGCACCAACCAATCGGTCAAAGCGAAAGCAAACTGCGCGAGCGGATTTCGCGCCGGCATGCCGAGCCAGAACATGTAGGCGCGCAACAGCAGAAGGCTGCCAAGCAAGGTGGCTGCGATGTCGAGAACGAGACGAGCGATGTCAGCGAGCATGAACCTGGCCGAAGGAGTGAGGTGCACCGATTCTAGCGAGGCAGCACCGTGGAACAGGGAGAAAAAAGGGGCGCCCGAGGGCGCCCCTTGATGCAAACCGAGTCAGCGATTACGGCCGGCTGCCGGTCGGGAACGGCCAGGCCGCCGCCGGGTTCAGCGCCGTCTTGGCGCCCGGCGCGGCAGCCGGCACGGCCACCGGAGCAGAGACCACAGGCTTGGCTACCGCCTTGGGCGCAGCGACCTTCTTCGGCGCAACGACTTTCTTCGGCGCCGCGGCCTTCTTGGGAGCGGCCACCGGCTTGGGCGCCACCGCTTTCTTCGGCGCCGCCTTCTTGGCAGCAACGACCGGCTTGGCCGCGACTTCCTTCTTCGGCGCGGCGGCCTTCTTGGGAGCAGCGGACTTCTTGGAAGCGGCCGCCTTCTTCGGCGCCGCTACCTTCTTGGGCGCAACGACCTTCGTCGCAGCAGGCTTAGCTATTTTTTTTTTTGCGACGACAGCCTTCTTCGGCGCGACCGCCTTCTTGGCCACGGCCTTCTTCGGTGCGGCCGCCTTCTTGGCCACGGCCTTCTTCGGCGCAGCCGCCTTCTTGGCCACGGCCTTCTTCGGCGCAGCCGCCTTCTTGGCCACGGCCT
>JAVVWR010000001.1:6732-16934 GCA_036652035.1 Burkholderiaceae bacterium
TCTTCGGCGCGGCCGCCTTCTTGGCTACGGCCTTCTTCGGCGCAGCGGCCTTCTTGGCCACGGCCTTCTTCGGCGCGACCGCCTTCTTGGCTACGGCCTTCTTCGGCGCAGCGGCCTTCTTGGCAGCCGGCTTCTTCGAGACCGCCTTCTTCACCGCAGCCTCAACCTTCTTCGCGACCTTCTTCAGCTCGGAAGCCATGGTCTTTTTGGCGGCCTTTTTCGGGGCCTTCTTAGCAGTAGCCATAAATATCTCCTTCAGTGTCTTGCGACAGGATGTGAATGCGAAACCCGCAGCGCGGCTATGCACGACGGGCTATTCATCGGCGCATGCAGATGCTCTGTCGCCGCGACACCCCCAGAAAAGCGTTTTGATCCGCTGATCCGAGCTGAGCGCGGAACGTGCAGCGCACTGACCGCTGACGCTGATGAATTCGGCGCGGCGCAGGCCATCGCAGGCGTGCGCCGACAGTGCCGCGAAAATCGCAGCGCTGGGATGTTCGAGGGGAAAGAAGCGGGTCGACGAGCCCGACAGGGCTTGCGATTTCAGAGAGGAAGTTGTCCCGCAAGACGTCTTGGTCTTGTTGTTCGCGTCTATTGGTCGAGGGCGACTGTCAGTGGTCAATTCAGTGTTCGATCTTGATGTGATCGAGCCAACACAATTGCGCGCATTGTCTCCCACAACACATTTGACTCGCAACAGTTTTTCATGCACTGGCGCGAAGTTCGAGAGCTTTGCTTGATCTGCCGCGCATCCTTCACGCACGCGATGGTGTTCGCGCGAATCGATGTCGGCATCGAACTCGATTCGCAGCGCGCCCAACGCAAAACGTTGATGACTCACGGCCTCATCCGCCTCGCTTCGGAGCCCTTGTTCGTCGTCGTCGCCTCGCGCCGCACACTCTCTGTCGAATCTGAAATTTCGCGGCGCGACAGGATCGATTCGCGTCCGCTCAACGGCGGGCCGCAGCGCAGAGCAAGGAGCCAGGCCAAGCGCTGAGCGCGAGCCCATGGCGGCCACCAACGCTTGCTCTGCCCTCTGGTGTTGCACGCTCATGCCCATGGCTCCTTGCGCGGACCACCGCTGGCAATGCCGAAGAACTCAACCAGTCACCCAACCTGACTGCCACAACATGTCGCGCCCCAGCAGCGATATCCGACTAGCTATGGTGTGAGTGATCGTAGAGAAACACAAGCCCAGTTTCAATAGCCGTCGATGCCGTGACGCATGCAGAAACATCGCCGCCGCACTCAAGACGATCTCAAACGAAGGGGAACTCGAGCTGCGTGACGGCCGCCATCCGAGTCCGCAGGCGCCGCCAATCAAAGCACGGGCCAGGATCGGTCTTGCGACCCGGTGCGATATCGCTATGCCCGGCAACGGCAACGATCGGGTAATGCCGCGCCAGCAGATCGAGCAGGCGAGCGGCGGCATCGTATTGCTCGGGCTCGAAGACGCAGAGGTCGGTCCCTTCGAGTTCGATGCCGATCGAGAAATCGTTGCAGCGGGCCCGGCCTTCGAATTCGGAGAGGCCCGCATGCCAGGCACGGTCGGCACAGGAGACGAACTGGGTGACGGTGCCGTCACGCGCCACCAGAAAGTGCGCGGAAACACGCAAGCCGGCAATCTGTTCGAAGTAAGGATCTGCGGCCGGGTCGAGCGTCCCCGCGAACAAGGCCTCGATCTGGCCTTCGCCGAATTTCCCGGGCGGCAAGCTGATGTTGTGGATCACCGCCAACTCCAGCGCGCAGCCCGGCGGCCGTGCGTCGCAGTGTGGCGAAGGGCGGTGGGTGAGACCTTGCACCCAGCCGGCATCGTCGATCGACCACGCCGGAGTCACGGCACGCTGTCCAGCGTCGCGCCACGCGGGATCCCGGGCTCGCATTGGAATCCGCCGCCAGCCACCGCGGGCCACGATGTCATTTGAGGCCAAGCCTGTGCAGGCGATAGCGCAACTGACGGAAAGTGATGCCAAGCAGTTGCGCGGCCGCGGTGCGGTTGTGGCGGGTACGCGCCAGGGCGGCCAGAACCGCTGCGCGCTCGATCGCATCGAGGTAGGCCGGCAGCGAGCTGGGAACGCCCTCGTTCATCACATAGTCGCCCGCGACCGCTGCCGGCGTATCGGGCTCCACGGTCTTGTTCGCTGACGACTCGGTGCGTTCGTCCGGCCCCGCGGGTTCAGGATCGAGCTGAAGATCAACCTCGCCGCCCGGCAGCATGAGGTCGTCGGCCATCAGGACATCATCGCCCGCCAGCGCCACGGCTCGCTCAAGAATGTTCTCGAGCTCCCGCACATTGCCCGGGAATCCGTACGCTGCCAGGCGCTGCGCCGCGGCGGGCGACAAGCGCGCCGAGGGCAGCCCGACCCGTTCGGCAACACGCGCCAGAATGGCAGCGGCCAAGGGCAACACGTCCTCGCACCGCTCACGCAGCGCCGGCATCCGTAGTTCGATCACGTTGAGGCGGTAATACAAATCCTGACGAAAGCGCCCGTTGGCCACCAGGCGCGAAAGGTCCTGGTGGGTAGCGCTGATCAGGCGCACGTCGACGGGCTCTTCCACCGAGTGGCCGACCTTGCGCACACGCCGCTCCTGAATCGCGCGCAGCAGCTTGACCTGCATCGCCAACGGCAGCTCGCCCACTTCGTCGAGAAACAGCGTGCCGCCGGCAGCGGCCTGGAAGAACCCGTCGCGATCACGCTCGGCGCCAGTAAACGCGCCTTTGCGATAGCCGAAAAATTCGGCCTCCATCAGGGCTTCCGGAATCGCCCCGCAGTTAACGGCGATGAAGGGCTGGCCGACGCGCGGCCCGGCATCATGCATGGCGTGCGCCGCCACTTCCTTGCCGGTGCCCGACTCGCCATAGATCGCCACTGGCGCCATGCTGCGAGCCAGGCGCGCGATCATGCCGCGCACTTGCGCCATCGCAACGGAATCGCCAATCAAGCGCGCCAGCGCAGCCGGGGGCGGCGTCGGCGCAACGACCGGCTCGGGCGGCATCACCACCGAGCGCACCAGAGCGCGAAGCTGTTCGAGATCGACCGGCTTGGTGAGGTAATCGAAAGCGCCGGACTTGAGCGCCGCCACGGCGTTCTCGGCGCTGCCGTAGGCGGTGATCACGGCCACGGGGACTCCCGCTGCGGTGGCGTCGCGCACAAAGTCGAGGCCGCTGCCATCGGGCAGGCGCATGTCGGTCAGCGCCAACGAATAGTGGCCCGTTGCCAAACGCATGCGGGCCACACCGACGGACTCTGCCGTATCAACGTCCAGCCCGAGCCGCACCAGAGCCAGCGCGAGCAATTCACGCAGGTCGGCTTCGTCATCGACCACCAACACGGCCGGAGTACGCCGCAGGCCGCGGCTGGATTCGCTGGGTTGGGCGTCGCTCATATCGATTGCATGCTATCGGCTTCCAGAGGCAGCGCCACGCCGGGAGAAAAGCGGACCACAAAACCCGCGAGCGGTGCCGGCGCAGCCAGATCCTGATAGCTGCCGTAGCTCAGGAGCGCGCCGTTGGTTTCGCAGAACTCGCGCGCCAGAAAGAGGCCAAGACCGGTGCCCTCGGCGCGCGTGGTGTAGAACGGCTCGAACAGGGCGGTGCGAGTCGTCCGATCAATTCCAGGACCGTCGTCAAAAACCCACAGTTCAACCCCGGCCTCCGCGCCGGGCGTGGCCACGATCCTGACCGCACCCGCGCGCTTTGACGCATAGCGCAGCGCATTGTCGACCAGGTTGTAGACCACCTGCCGTAGATGCGAGGGCTCGAACTTGACCGTCAAGCGCTGCGGTGCGACCAGGTTGATTCGGCCGGCCTCCACCACCCGCTCGCTTTCGAACTCCGCCAACCAGGACTCGACAAAGCGGCCAAGGTCGAACTCATCGGCCGCCGGCGGCTCGCGCCGCGCCACCCGCAAGACATCCTCGACCAGGCCGTTGAGGCGGCGCGTATTGGCCCGCACGATCTCGGCCAGCCGCCGCTGCAGCGGATCGGAGCTGTCTTCCGAGAGCAACTGCCCGGCCTGGCTGATTGCCGCCAGGGGGTTGCGGATCTCGTGCGCGATCGAGGCCGTCAAGCGCCCCATCGCTGCCAGCTTGAGCTGCTGCGCACGGTCTTCAACCTCGCGCAGGTCTTGCAGGAAAATCAGGAATTCGTCGGTCTCGGCCACCGCCGGCTGAACAAACCGGGCTCGCAAGCGACCGCTGCCCAGCGATTCGGCGGCCTCTCGCCCCCCCGCTCGATGGATCACGATGCTGGCCGAAACCGAAGCAACCTCGCCCGCGCCAAGCATGGCCCGCCAGCGATGAAAGGCCGCTGCCAGCTCCTGCGCGTTGACCACCGAGGCCAGGGCCTTGCCCGTCAGCAGCGCATCGGCGGCCAAGCCAAACATGCGGCGCGCCGCGAGGTTGTTGGCTTTCACCCGCCCCAGCTGATCGACCACGATCACACCTTGATCGAGCTGGGCGATCACCAGCCGATTGATCGCCAACTGGCTGCGCAGGTTGCGATCGCGCTCAAGCACCAACTGCTCCTGCCGGGCCAGCCGCGCGCTCAGCCATTGCAGCAAGGCGGTCACGCCAAACAAGACGGCGCCGAAAACGCCGGCCTGATAGAGCATCGAATCATTGCCAGGAATTCGCAGCAGATGAAGCGCCGCGTTGAACAAAACCACCAAAACCGCGACCGAGCAGAGAAAGAAAACCAGAACCCGCGACAGCAGCAACGAGGCGCCCGCCAGTGGCAGCAGGTAGAGGATCGCGTAGCCGCCAGGCAGGCCGCCGCTGCTCACCAGCAACGCCGAGATCAGCACCATGTCGACGACCAACTGGCCCAGGGTCTGGGCAAAGAATCGGTGCTGAACTCCGACCGCCAGCGCGGCAAAGATCACCCCGCCCACGAAGTAGACCGCCGCGATTGGAAACAGGGCGTCGCTGCTGCCAGTCAGAGGTGCATCGTGCGGCCCGAGCGTGCCCAGCGTCAGAAGCAGGGCGCTGGCGATCAGCACCCGGGTGGCGGCGAAATAACGCAAAGTCCGCCACGCGGGCGGAGCGTCAAACGCGAGCGGCGCGCGGTCCATGCGCTAGGCGCGCGGGCCGAGCTGGCGATGTTCCTCGCCGCAGTAGAACTCGCCAGCACTGGCCAGCGCTTCGCTGCGCGGCAAATGCACGCCGCACTGCGAGCAGCGCACCATCTGCTCGGGGCTGCCGGGGGGTGGGCGGCGCAGGGGAGCGCCCGACTGCGAGCCGGCCTGCTTGATTCGCATCCAGCGCCAGCCGATGTAGGCCGCCAAGGCCAGACCGATAAAGAAAAGAATGCGTCCCATCAGATCCGCTGCAAGAGCACTTCAATCACGAAGCGATAACCGATGTAGGCCAGCATCAGGATGGCGAATCCGGTGAGGGTCCAGCGCAGCGCGACACGCCCGCGCCAGCCAAAGATCATCCGCCCGGTCAGAAGACCCGCGAACACGATCCACGCGGCAAACGCGAGCACGGTCTTGTGATCAAAGCGCAGCGGCTTGCCAAAGATTTCTTCCGAGAAGAAACCACCGGTCACCAGCGTGAGGGTGAGCAACAGAAAGCCGGCTCCGATCAGCCGGAACAACACCCGCTCCATCGCCAGCAAGGGCGGCAGACGGTCGATGAAACTCATGACCCCGCGCTCGCCCACCGCCTCGCTGCGCAAACGGCGATCCATCGCCGCCATCAACAAGGCTTGCAGGGCCGCGATGGTGAGCAGGCTATAGGCCAGGATCGCCATCAGCAGGTGCACGCGAAACAGCACGGAAGAACTGGAGTCGGGCAGGATCGAGCCCGGGAATACCGCGGGAAGAATCGCGGCGATGCCAGCCACAGGCAGCATCAGCGCGAGCAAACCCTGGATACGGGCAAAGAAGCTCTCGACCCACAGAATGAGAACCGTCAGCCACAAGGTGACCGACAGCGCCAGAGCAAACCCGAACCTCAGGTGCTCGGACACGAACGCCACCTGGGCCAGGAGAATCCCGTGCAAAACCAGAGCCACGGCGAGCATTGGCGTCACCCACAGCGGCGGACGCTCACCTTCGGTCCGCAGACTCGCGAGGATGCGCCAGGCGGCGGTGCCGTACAGCGCAGCGGTGGCGCCGTAGAATAGAGCGATCAGGCCAGAATGCATGCGAGATTTATACCATGCACGACAGTCGCCCTCCTCGGTTCCTCTCCCATGCTTGACTCCCTTACTCAACGTCTTTCGCGCGTCGTCAAACAGATGCGAGGTCAGGCACGCCTGACTGAAGCCAACACGCAGGACATGCTGCGCGAGGTTCGCATCGCCCTGCTCGAGGCCGACGTCGCGCTGCCCGTGGTGCGCGACCTGATCGCCCGCGTCAAGGATCGTGCGATGGGCGAGGATGTCGCCGGCAGCCTCACCCCCGGCCAGGCGCTGGTGGGCGTGGTGCAGCGCGAACTGACCCAGCTCATCGGCGGCGATCTGCCGCCTGAGCAGTGCGAACTCAACTTCGCCACCCAGCCGCCGGCGATCATCCTGCTCGCCGGCCTGCAAGGCGCGGGCAAGACCACCACCGCCGGCAAGCTGGCGAAGTGGCTGACCGAAACCAAGAAGAAGAAGGTGCTGGCGGTCTCGACCGACGTCTACCGCCCCGCCGCTATCGACCAGTTGAAGACCGTCGCGGGCCAGGCCGGCGCCGAGTTCTTCCCGAGCGCCGTGGACGACCTGCCGACCGCCATCGCCGCGCGCGCGCTCGACTACGCCAAGCGCCACTTCTTCGATGTGCTGATCGTCGACACCGCCGGCCGCCTGGCGATCGACGAAGCGATGATGACCGAGGTCGCCGCGCTCGAAGCGCAGTTAAACCCGATCGAAACCCTGTTCGTGGTCGACGCCATGCTCGGCCAGGACGCGGTCAACACCGCCAAGGCCTTCAGTGAGCGCCTGCCGCTGACCGGCGTGATCCTGACCAAGCTCGACGGCGATTCGCGCGGCGGCGCGGCGCTGTCGGTGCGCCAGATCACCGGCAAGCCGATCAAGTTCGTCGGTGTCGGCGAGAAGCTCTCCGGCTTCGAGCGCTTCGACCCCGAAGGCATGGCCGGGCGCATCCTTGGCATGGGCGACATCGTCTCGCTGGTCGAGGACGTCAAGAAAGCGATCGACGTCGAAGAGGCGCAGAAACTCGCCGCCAAGATCAAGTCGGGCGACCGCTTCGACCTCAATGACTTCAAGAACCAGATCGGCCAGATGAAGAAGATGGGCGGCCTCTCGGGTCTGGTCGACAAGCTGCCGGCGCAGTTCGCCGCGGCCGCCGGCAAGGTCAACGACGCCGACGCCGATAAATCGATCCGCCGCACCGAAGGCATCATCAACTCGATGACCCCGGCCGAGCGCGCCAAGCCCGAACTCATCAAGGCCAGCCGCAAGCGCCGCATCGCCACGGGTGCCGGCGTGCCGGTGCAAGAGGTCAACCGCCTGCTCAATCAGTTCGAGCAGATGCAGACCATGATGAAACAGATGAAAAAGGGCGGCATGGCCAAGATGATGCGGGCCATGGGTGGCATGGGCGGACTGCGCGGCATGCCCGGCATGAAGCGCTAAGCCGGCGTGCCCAACGCTGTCCGCATCATCGGCATCGACCCGGGACTCAACCGCACCGGCTTCGGCGTGATCGAGGCGCGCGGCGACCACCTGTTGTGCATCAGCGCCGGCGTGATCCGGGTGCCGATGGGCGACCTGGGCGAGCGGCTCGGCTTCATCCTGCGCGAGCTGGGCGCCGTGATCCGCGAAACGCGGCCCGCCCGCGCCTCGGTTGAAAAGGTCTTCGTCAACGTCAACCCGCAGTCAACGCTGCTGCTCGGCCAGGCCCGCGGCGCGGCGATCTGCGCGGCGGTCGCCGCCGGCCTGCCGGTGCACGAATACACCCCAGCCGAAGTCAAACAGGCGGTGGTTGGCAGCGGCCGCGCCACCAAGGAACAGGTTCAATTGATGATGGTCCGCCTGCTGGCGCTGGCGGAAGCGCCGCAAGCCGACGCCGCCGACGCGCTCGCCTGCGCGGTGTGCAATGCGCACTCGAGCCGGCTGATGACCGTGCTGGATTTGCCGCACGGCGCGGTGCGCAGCGGCAAGGCCGCCGGCCGGACCCGCGGCTCGGGCGCGCGGCGCGCCTGGACCACCAAGCTGGGAGGAGTGCAGTGATAGGACGCATCGAAGGGCGGCTGCTCGAAAAGAACCCGCCGCAAGTCCTGGTCGACGCCAATGGCGTGGGCTACGAGATCGACGTGCCGATGAGCACGTTCTACAACCTGCCCGCGGCCGGCGAGCGCATCGCCCTGCTCACCCATCTGGTGGTGCGGGAAGACGCCCATCTGCTCTACGGCTTTTTGACGAGCGCCGAGCGCAGCGCCTTCAAGCAGTTGCTCAAGGTCAGCGGAATCGGCGCGCGCACGGCGCTGTCGGTGCTCTCGGGCATGACCGTCAGCGATCTGGCGCAGGCGATCACCCGCCAAGAGGTGGGGCGGCTCACCCAGGTGCCGGGGATCGGCAAGAAAACGGCCGAGCGCCTGTTGCTCGAACTCAAGGGCAAGCTCGGTGCCGATATCGGCGCCGCCGGCGGCCCGGTGTCGGACGCTCAGGCCGACATCATCAACGCCCTGCTCTCGCTCGGCTACAACGAACGCGAAGCCGCCGCGGCGGTGAAGTCAGTGCCCGACGGCGCCAGCGTCTCCGACGGCATCCGCCACGCGCTCAAGTCGCTCGCCAAACCCTAAGGAATTCCATCGATGGCCGGCGAAGAAAGAATCGTCACCGCAGTGGCGGCGTCCCCCAACGAGGAAGCGGTTGAGCGCGCTCTGCGGCCGCAGCGTCTGGCCGATTACGTCGGCCAGCCCAAGGTGCGCGAACAGCTCGAGATCTTTATCACGGCAGCGCGCAACCGCCAGGAGTCGCTCGACCATGTCTTGCTGTTCGGCCCGCCAGGCCTGGGCAAGACCACGCTGGCTCATATCGTCTCGCGTGAGATGGGAGTCAACATGCGGCAGACCTCGGGCCCGGTGCTCGAGCGCCCGGGCGATCTCGCCGCGCTGCTGACCAACCTCGAGAAGAACGACGTTCTCTTCATCGACGAGATCCATCGCCTCTCGCCGGTGGTCGAAGAGATCCTCTACCCCGCGCTCGAGGATTTCCAGATCGACATCATGATCGGCGAGGGACCGGCCGCACGCTCGATCAAGCTCGACCTGCCGCCGTTCACCCTGGTGGGTGCAACCACTCGCGCCGGCATGTTGACCAATCCGCTGCGCGACCGCTTCGGCATCGTCGCCCGGCTCGAGTTCTATTCGACCGAAGACCTCTCGCACATCGTGGCGCGCTCGGCGCGGCTTTTGAATGTCGAGATGAACGACGAGGGCGCGCTCGAGATCGCCCGCCGCAGCCGTGGCACGCCACGCATCGCCAACCGCCTGCTGCGCCGCGTGCGCGACTACGCCGAGGTCAAACACAACGGCCAAGTCACCCGCACGGTCGCCGACCAGGCCTTGGCCATGCTCGAGGTTGACCGCCTGGGACTGGACCTGATCGACCGCAAGCTGCTGCTGGCGGTGATCGAGAAATTCGGCGGCGGCCCGGTCGGGATCGACAACCTGGCGGCAGCCGTGGGCGAGGAGCGCGACACGCTGGAAGATGTGGTCGAGCCTTATCTGATCATGCAAGGCCATCTGCAGCGCACCCCGCGCGGCCGCATCGCCACACCGTCGGCCTACCAGCACTTCGGCATCGCCGCGCCCGCGCGCAACGGCCACAACGATTTGTTCTAGATCGACCGCGGGCCTAGCCCGCGCTACCTGACGCTCTGTCGTCGTGATGATTCGAGCGCGAGGTCACGCCCTTCCCGTACGCGCCCGCGCTACCAGACACTCTGCCGTCGTGATGGTTCGTAACGCGGGCTGTGCCCGCGATTCACGCCACCCGCAAGGCACCACACCGATCTCGGCGCGGACAACCGCGGGCGCAGCCCGCGCTACAACGCCCGCTAAAATTTTCGAATGGGTAGCGCGGGCTCTGCCCGCGATCGACGCCCCCGCAAAGCACCACATCGACGCGGGCGTAGCCCGCGGCTAACTTGCCACAAAACAAAACGCAGCCCGAAAGCTGCGTTTTGTTTTAAAGCGATCCACATTCAGTCGAACTTGAACACGAAGGTCTGCTCGGCAACGATGGG
>JAVVWR010000001.1:17034-21624 GCA_036652035.1 Burkholderiaceae bacterium
AAGCGATCCACATTCAGTCGAACTTGAACACGAAGGTCTGCTCGGCAACGATGGGCTGGCCGGTGGCCTGGCACTTGTAGCGCGAAACATGCCGCTGCAAGAAGCGATCGGCCACTCGGGCCGGCTCGGTCTTCGATGACACCACCGCGGCATCGGTCACCTCGCCCTTGCCGTCGATGGTGATGCGAACCGTCACCTCGCCATTGATGCTGTCGATCTTGAGATCGCGCAGCATGCGGCCGGCGTTGGGTCCCTCGGCGTTGGCACACACCACCCCGATCTGCTGCACCGCCAGCTTGGCCGGAGGTGCGGGTGGCGGTGGCGCGGGCGGCGCTGTGGCCGGCCCGGTCGCTCCCACCGTGCCAACCGCCGGCGCGTTGGCGCCCGCGCCTTCGACGGCGGGAATCATGGCCGGCGGCGGCGGAGTCGGCGTGGGTGGCGCCGGCGTGGCCGACGGTGGAACGATCTTCTTGACCACAGGCGGCGGGGGCGGCGGTGGAGGGGGCGGCGGCGGGGGCGGAACATCGACCACTTTCATGATCTTTTTTTCCGCTTCCTTGATCACCTTCTGCATGTCGATCTGCGACACACCGTAGGCAATGCCAACGGCGAGCGCAGCCGACAGGCCGACGGCGGCGGGCATCGAAATGCGCCGGCCCCCTGCCTCTTTCTCATAGGTGGCCCAGAGCGCACCCGGGCGCTTCGAGCCTAGCTTGGCTGACACGGTGAGCCTCCGCGTCAGTTATTGGCCGTGGCCAGGGCGATGGCCACCACCCCGGCCTCGCGCACGATGTCCATCACGCGCACGATGTTGTCGTACGGCGTGAGCTTGTCACCGGCGATCACCACGTCGACCTTCTTGTCGGCGAGCAGACCCCGCAAGTGCGCGATCAGGGGCTCGCGCTCGATCGCCTGCGCGTCGAGCGTGATGGTGCCGTCCTTGCTCACGCCGATCGTGACCTTGGTGGTCTCGATCTGCTGGGCTGTGGCGGCCTTGGGCAGGTCGAGCGTGATGCCGGCGCTCTGGATCATCTTCAGAGTGGCCAGGATGAAGAACACGAGAAGGAACATCATGATGTCGATCATCGGAATGACCTCGATCCGTGCCTTTTCCTCATGGCCGAAATAATGCGAACGAGCGGACATGCAGCCTCCTTGTCAGGCAACTAAAACTGGCGCAACAGGGAAGGAGGCTCAGGCCGCGTAGCGGTCGATCAGCATGGCCTTGATCAGGTCGAGCTGATTGACCACGAGGCGGATGCGCTTCGTGAAGTAGTTCAGCGGCACCACGCAGACGATCGCAATCGACAGGCCCACGGCGGTGGCGATCAGGGCGTGGGCAATGCCGCCGGTGACGCCGGTGGGGTTCGACACGCCGGCCGCGCCCAGCACGTTGAACGACTCGATCATGCCGATGATGGTGCCCAGCAGGCCAAGCAGCGGACCGAGCGTGACAGCGGTGTCGAGCATCCACAGATTGCGGTCGAGCTTGGGCAGCTGGAACATGATCGATTCATCGAGCTTGCGCTCGAGCTCTTCGCTGCTCTGCCCCTTGTTCTCGAGAGCGGTCTTGACCAGATCGCCCTGGAACGTGTTGGCGTAGTGCTTGGCAACCTTTTCGCCGTCGACCGTATCGCCCCGCTTGACGCGCAAGAGGTCGTACTCGAGGCTCAAGCCATTCTTGATGGTCTTGGAGAGGTAGACCGCACGCTCGATCACGATCGAGAGGCCGATGATGAAGACGCAAGCCATGAGGGGCAGCAGACCCCAGGAGTCCTTGGACCACTGAACCGCAGTATCGAACATGAGGTAAACCCGCAGTAAAGAGAGAAAAGGCAGATTATCAGTAACCCGCCCACCTGATCGGTGAAAACGCGAGTTTTGCGTCCACAGCGTCGGATCATCACAACGCGGACGGCGGCAGGCCTTCACGCCTAATCGCATCGATGCGTTGCCAGGCACAAACCCAGAATGCAAAAAGCCCGCGGCCGAAGCCGCGGGCTGGGTACTGCTCTAGCGAACTTCGACTTACTTGAACTCGTAGGCTGCGCGCAGCATGTAGGTGCGGCCCATCGGGTTGGAGTAACGGTCGTCGTAGCCAACCTGGAAGCGGTCGCTCTGGTTAGAGAACTTCGGATCCTGGTTAAACAGGTTCTGCACACCCAAGGTCAGAGCCAGACCCTTGATTCCAGCGTAGGTGCCGGAGAGGTTCCACAGCGAGTACGCACCCACCCGGTTGTAGTACTCAGGATCGACACCGCCTTCGGCGTTGGCGTCTTCATACCCGGTCTTGAACTGGTTGATCAGCAGAGCCGACCACGGGCCCTTCTGCCAACCCAGCGTCGTCACCTGCTGGTAACGGAAGACTGGGCTGCCGTTCGAGTAGTTGCCGAGGTTGTCGATCCACTCGCCATTGGGCTCGAGCTGATACTTGTAGCTCAGGACGTAGGTTCCACGAACGCCGAAATTCAAGCGTCCGGCATCGGTCGCCGCGCTCTGCCATTGGAAGGTCAGATCAAGACCGTCGGTCTTGATGCCACCGAGGTTCTGCGTCGTGTCGACGATGTAAGCGAGCGGATCACCACCCGGAATCAGGCAGGGATCGAGCTGGGCACGCTGCGACGCCGGCAGGGTGCTGCAACGGACGAACTTGCTGGCGTACTTGGTGGTGTTGCCAAAAATTGTCTGCTCACCCAGAACCGACAGCGAATCCTTCAGGCTGTAATTCCAGTAGTCGATTCCCATCGACACCGACTTGGTCGGCTGGAACACCATGCCCACGGTCCACGCATCCGCCGTCTCGGGCTGCAGCGACTTGTTGCCACCCGCCTGACGATAGAACTGAATCTTGCAGTCACGGGTCTTGACGCCACCCGCAGCCGCATTAACAACACCGTCCGGGCACAGCTGCGGATCGTTGTAACGTGAGCCGGTGAAGGTCGTCGAGTTGGGCGAATACAGGTCATACAGCGAGGGGGCACGGAAGCCCGTGTTGTATGAACCTCGCAGCAAAAGCTGTTCGATCGGCTGGAAGCGCAGCGAAATCTTGGGGTTGGTCGTACCACCCACGTCGCTGTAATCGTCGTAGCGAACGGCCAGACCGACGTCCAGGTTCTTCAGCACGGGAATGTTGAGTTCCGCGCCCAGAGCCCACACGTTGCGGTCGCCCGAAATGTCTTCAGTTCCGGCCAAGCCCGAGCTCGCTGCCTGGCGGATCAAGGCAAAGTTATTGGTGTACTCGGCCTCTTCCTTGCGGTACTCGGTGCTCATCGCCAGCTGCACCGGGCGGCCGTCGATCTGCCACACCTCACGTCCCGCGGTCGCGTTGACGCCCGTGGTGCGACCGGTGTGTTCCTGCACCTGACCCAGGATCTTGTTGGCCAGAATGTACGAAGTCCCAGCGGCAGTCTGATCGCCAAACGGGTTGAGGAAGGGCGCGTTGTTCACGCCGTTGATGCCGTTGCGGATCGCCTGGTTGTTGACGTAACCATTGACGAAGCTGTTCTTGACGGTCGATGACGAGTAAAGCGCCGTCGCCTGGTAGTCCCAGCCCGCACCGTTGCCGTTGAGACCCAGGCTCGCACGGTCGGTCACGTTATTGAATTCCGACGAGCGCGGCCCGGCGTCGATCGTGCGCCAACCGACCGAGATCGGCTTGGTCTTGTCGAGCGTCGCGGGCACCGTGCCCGGGAATCCAGCGCCTCCCGGGTAATAGGGGCTACCCGGAAGCATCGATAGGCCGGTGAGTGGCGTCGGGGCGATGATCGAAGTGAGCGTGTTCTCGGTACGGAAGTAGTCGAGC
This sequence comes from Burkholderiaceae bacterium, assembly GCA_036652035.1. GTDB lineage: Bacteria > Pseudomonadota > Gammaproteobacteria > Burkholderiales > Burkholderiaceae_F > JAEZVV01. Next base: position 20,837 of record JAVVWR010000001.1, read on the forward strand.
GCCAGGGTGTTGTTCGGCCCCAGAGCCAGCGTGCCCCGCAAGATTCCGGACCACTGCTCCTGCTCCGGAATGATGTTGATGTAAGGCACGTAGTCGAAATAGCAGAACTCGGTATCGTCCGCGAGCGGCAGTGAATACGGCGGCTTGCACTTGGGCTGCGTCGGGTTGGCGAAAGTGCCGGTCGCCGACTGCGAATAGTTGGCGGGGAAGGTCGTCGGGCTGACCTTATAGATGCCCTTGTCTTCGATCAGCGCCGACTTGGCAAAGCTACGGTCCTTGGCCGCCAGCGGGTCTTGCTTGCGGTAGTTGAAACCGCCGTAGATGTTGAAGCCCTGCTGCTCGAGCGAGCCCCAACCGCCACCGATACTGGCGGTGTAGAGCTTGCCGCCCGCGCCTTGCGGGAGCTGGACGTCGGCCGACACGCCAATGCCCTGGTACTCCTTGCGCAGAATGAAGTTAACGACGCCCGCGATGGCGTCGGTACCGTAGGTGGCCGAGGCGCCATCGGCCAGAACTTCAACCCGCTCCAGACCCACCAGCGGAATGGCGTTCAAGTCGACCGACTCGGCGCTGTAGGGGTTGTTCACCACGCGTTGGCCGTTGACCAGGACCAGCGTGCGCGACGAACCGAGCGAACGCAGGTTGGCATAAGAAGCGCCACCGTTGGACGCACCGACCGAACTCGTGCTGGTCGTACCCGACTGGTTCTGAGCGATGTACTGGAGCGCTTGCTCGGCGTTGGTCACGCCGGCCTTTTCCAGTTCATCGACGCGAATCACCGTGACCGG
>JAVVWR010000001.1:21724-31315 GCA_036652035.1 Burkholderiaceae bacterium
ACCGCCGCCAACAGCGCGCGGGTGTAGTCGTTCTGCGGCGACTCGAGCACCTGCTCGGCCGTGCCGACTTCCACCAGCCGGCCGTTCTTCATCACCGCAATCTGATGCGCGAGGTACTCGACCACGCCGAAGTTGTGGGTGATGAAGAGAAAGGCCACACCGGTATCGCGCTGCAAGGTCTCGAGCAGGTTGAGGATCTGTGCCTGCACCGAGACATCGAGCGCGCTGGTGGGCTCGTCGCACACGATCAAGCGCGGCTCGACGGCGAGCGCGCGGGCAATTGCCAGACGCTGGCGCTGACCGCCCGAGAACTCGTGCGGAAAGCGCTCGAGCGCGTCGCGGCGCAGGCCGACGCGATCGATCATCGCTTCGATCCGCGCGCGGCGTTCGTCGCGGCCGATGTCGGGCCGCAGGGACAAGACCCCTTCTTCGAGGATCTCGACCACCCGCAGCCGCGGGTTGAGCGAGGCAAACGGGTCCTGAAAAATGATTTGCGCGTTGCGTCGCGCGGCGCGCAGCGCCTCGCCCTGCAGTTCGTCGAGCGGCTGGCCCAGCAGGCGAGCGCGACCGCTGACCTCGGCCGTGCCGCGCAGCAGTTGCAGCAACGCCTTGCCGACCGTGGTCTTGCCGCTGCCGGACTCGCCCACCAGGGCCAGCGTCTGGCCCGCCCGCACCGAGAAGCTCACCCCGTCGACCGCCTTGACGTGGCCAACGGTGCGCTTCAAAAGCCCGGCGCGGATCGGAAACCAGACCTTGTAGTCCTCGACTTCCAGCACGACCTCGCCCACCACGGCCGCGGGCGCCAGGCCGGTCTCGACCTTGAGCAGGCGCTCGAGCGGCGCGTCGGGAGCAAGGCCGTCAAACAAAAGGCAGCGCACCTCGTGACCGGGAGTGAATTCGGCGAGCTGCGGCCGGGTCGTGCGGCAGCGCTCCATCACCTTCGAGCAGCGGTCGGCGAAGCGGCAACCCGCAAACTCCTGATTGAGCGCCGGCACCGTGCCGGCAATCGACGCGAGCTGGCGGCCGCGCTTGTCGGCGTCGGGCAAGGCCTCGAACAGGTTGGCGGCGTAGGGGTGAAGCGGCCGGGCGAAGAAAGCGGCGGCCTCGGCCACCTCGACCACCTGGCCGGCATACATCAGCGCCACCCGCTTGGCCATCTGCGAGACCACCGCCAGGTCGTGCGTGATCAGCAACATCGCCATTTGCCGTTCGCGCTGCAGATCCCTGAGCAGATCCAGGATCTGCGCCTGGATCGTCACATCGAGCGCGGTGGTGGGCTCGTCGGCGATCACCAGGTCCGGCTCGGCGGCCAGCGCAATCGCAATCATCACGCGCTGCTTCTGCCCGCCCGACATCTGGAACGGATAGGTGTCGATACGGCGCTCGGGCTCGGGAATGCCGACCCGCGCCAGCCACTCGACGGCCTTGGCCAAGGCGGCGGCACCCCGCAGCTCGGTGTGGCGCTCGATCACCTCGGTCAGCTGACGGCCCACCGTCATCACCGGGTTGAGACTGGTCGAGGGTTCCTGAAAAATGATGCTGATGCGTCGGCCGCGAATGTCGCGCATGCGCGACTCCGGCAGCGCCATGATTTCGGTGCCTTCGACCTCAACCGTGCCGCTCTCGACCCGACCGTTGTCGGGCAGCAGGCGCAGGATCGAGAGCGCGGTCATCGACTTGCCGCAGCCCGATTCCCCCACCAGGGCGAAAGTTTCGCCGCGCGCGATCGAGAGGCTTAGCGCCTCGACCGCGCGCACCAGGCCGGCGTCGGAATCGAGCACCGTGGTCAGCTTGTTGATCTTGAGCATGGGGCTTCCTTAGCGGGCAGCGAGCGGCGCGGCGGCGGTGGGGGTGATGCCGTCTTCCTGCGCCGGAACGACGGGCTTGGCGCGGCGGATGCGAAAGGCGCGGGCGCGCGGATCGAAAGCCTCGCGCACGGCGCCGGCAAACAGATTGGCCGCGAGCACCATCGCAATCATGAAAACGAAGGCGGTGGCCAGGTTCCACCACACCACCGGGTTGCGCGAGAGCTCGCCACGGCCGGCGTTGATCATCGAGCCAAAGCTGTTGGTGGTCGGATCAACGCCCACCCCCACGTACGAGAGCACGGCCTCGTAGAGCACGATGCCGGAGAAATCGAGCACCGCCATGATCAGCACGATGTGCATCACGTTCGGAAACACGTGGCGCCGCATGATGTTGGCGTTCGAGACGCCGAAGGCGTGCGCCGCCTGGACGTAATCGAGCTGGCTGATCTTGAGCGTCTCGGCGCGCAGCAGCCGCGCCAGCGTTGCCCAGCCGGTTACGCCGATGATGATCGCGAGCAGGAAGAGGCGCACGTCGGCACGCTCAAGCCCGGTCTCGTACATCTGCGGGTTTTTGTCGATGAAGACCTGGATCATCAGCACGGCGGCGGCGATCAGCAGCACGCTCGGAATCGCCGAAAGCGTGGTGTAGAGGTACTGGATCACGTCATCGATCCAGCCGCGGAAAAAGCCGGCGGTGATGCCGAAGACGATCGCAAACGGCAGCGTCGCCAAGGTCGCCAGGGTGCCGATCACGATCGCGGTGCGCACGCTCTTCAAAGCCTGGTACAGAACGTCGTTGCCAGTCTTGTCGGTGCCAAACACGTGGTAGTGCGGCCACACCGCGATCGCCCAGCCGGCAAACAGCAGAATCAGGCTGGCGGTGATCACTACCGCTCGCCACGGAATCTCGCTCTCGCCGCGCGCGACTTGCACCGCCGACCTCATCACCGTCAGGCCGTTGCGCCGCGCCCGCGCCGCCGCTACGCCCAGCCACAGCAAGGCGCAAACCAGGGCGCCCGCGCCCAGGCCCGCCGCGCTGCGGGCGGCGAGGTCGGCGCCGCGCTCGGCCTCGTCGGCCAGATGCGCACCGCCGTAAGTCAGGCGCGGATAGACCCGCTCCGGCTTGCCCTCGACCAGCACCGATTCCTTGTCGAAGGAACGGATTGCGAGTGGCGGCGAATACGTCTTTTCTTTCGCGTCCATCGCCCGGCCGAGCGCCAGGTCGAGCGCGGACAGGGTCTTGGTCGAATACGCCGGCGCCGCATCGGCCGCCGCGCCGGGGGCGGCGGCCAGCAAGGGCCGGAAGTGGATCGAATCGACCGCGGCCATCAGTAAAAAGGCCGAGAGCACGGTGAGCGAGGCCATCGCCCCGGGATCGCGGAACACCGGCCGCCAGGTCGCGGCGAGCTGCGGCGTACGCCGCACGTGCCAGATATAGAAGGCGATCGCGGCGATCAGAAGCAGGAGGACGACATCGGTCGCCAGAAAGACGAACTTGGGCATGGTTCTTCAGCTCAGGCGGATGCGCGGGTCGGCGACGGTGTAGGTGATGTCGGTCAGGATCAGCCCCAGGATGTAGAGGCAGGTCCCGACGAACACCATGGAGCGGACCACGGCGAAGTCCTGCGCGTTGATCGCGTCGATGGTGTAGCTGCCCAGCCCCGGAATGCCGAAGAAGCTCTCCATGATCAGGCTGCCCATGAAGAGCAGCGGCAGCACCGCCACCGTGCTGGTGAGAATCGGCAGGCTGGCATTGCGCAGCACGTGGCGGAACAGGACGACAAAGTCCGACAGGCCTTTCGAGCGCGCGGTGCGCACGTAGTCCTTGCCGATCTCCTCAAGGAACATCGAGCGGTAGAGCAGCGTGTCCGAGCCCAGGCGCGAGACGATGCCAATCAGCACCGGCAGGCCGAGAAAGACCAGCAGATCCCAGCCGCCGGCAAAGCCCGAGACCGGCACCAGCTTCAAGACCTTGGAGAAGAACCACTGCCCCATCAGGATGTAGAAGAGGCTGGAGATCGACATCAACACCACGGCCAGCACCACAGCGCCAACCTCGATCCGGGTGTTTCTGAAAAAGACCATCAGCAGCGCGAAGGCGATGATCACGAACACGCCCAGGATGAAGGTTGGCACCGCCAGCGCCACCGAAGGTCCGACCCGCTGGCCGAGCTCGTAGCCGATGTCGCGCCCCGAATCCGAGGCGCCGAAGTTGCCGGTGAAAAGCTGGACCGAGCGCTCGAAGAAGATCGTGTCGGTTGCCTGGGCAACCCCCGCCTTCTGCTCGTTCCACAGGAGCGGCTTGTTGTAGCCGCGCTCGACCTTCCACTTCTCGATCGCCTCCTGCGTGACGCGCTTGCCGCCGATGTTCAGGCGGGCCATGTCGTCGGGCGTATTGACGGCAAAGAACAGGACGAAGGTGAGCAGGTTCACGCCCACCAGGATCAGGATGCCGTAGAGCACCCGACGGATGATGTAGTTGAGCATCAGGCTTCCTTGCTGGCCGTGTCGTGGGCGAGGGTGCGGGCGGCGTTCTCGCGCTCGCGCCGGCGGTAGGTGCGCACCGCCGGCACCATCACCAGACCCAGGGCGAGAGCGATCAGCCCCACCGGCCACCAGATCGGCTGATTCCATTGCGCGATTTTCTGCGCGCGCAGCGCCGGGTCGATCCGCAGGTACTGAATGTGGTTGCGCACGATCTGCGTCGGCTTGCCGTTGGCAACCCACTGGTGGAAGGCCGCGGCCGAGGTCGGGAAGTAGCCGAAGGCCCACGGTGCGTCGCGCTGGACGATCGTGATCATGCGATCGACCGCGGCCTGTTTTTCGGGGCCGTCGTCAAGGAACTTCATCTTCTCGTAGAGCTGGTCGAACTCGGCGTTCTTGTAGTTCGAGTTGTTCTCGCCATTGCCCTCGGTGAGCGCCTTGGCGTTGGGACCGTAGAGCAGGAAGAGGAAGTTCTCCGCGTCCGGATAGTCGGCGAGCCAGCCCCAGAAATAGATCTGGGCGCTGCCCTTGTTCATCTTGTCCTGGAAGCGGTTGTAGTCGGTGGCACGAACTTCGAGCTGGATGCCGAGCTTGGCAAACTGCTTCTGGTACCAGTCCATCAGCGCCTTGGTCGAAGGGCTCATCGCGCGCTGGTAGTCGAAGTTGAGCACCAGCGGCTTGCCGCTCTGGGCGTCGCGGCCCTCGGGGTAGCCGGCTTCGGCAAGCAGCTGCTTGGCCTCGGCGATCGAGCGGCGCTCAACCCGGCCATCGGCGGCTTTCTTGTAGACCACCGGGTTGAAGGCCGCAGGGCCATCGTCGCGCCAGCCAAACGGCCCCGGCGGCAGCGGGCCATGCGCCTCGACGCCCTGGCCCTTTTCAAAAATGGCGATGAGCTCGGACCAGTCGAGCGCGATCGAAATCGCCTGGCGCAGCTTGCGGTTCTTCTCCGCTTCGGCGGGCGTCTTGCCTGCGCCTACCACCGGGTCGAGCCAGTTGAAACCGAGGTACCAGTTGTTGGCCTCGATCGAACGCGGGAACTGCAGCTTCTTGTCGCGGTACTCGGCCTCTTTTTCGGCCGAATCGGCCGCGCCGATCAGGAACTCCTGCGCCTGGTCGAGACGCTCGATCTGCGGCGAGTCGTAATAGCCCTGCAGAAACTTGCTCTGCATCGAGACGTTTTCCTTCTCGATCTTGAACACCACCTTGTCGACAAAGGGCGTGAGCTTGCCGCAGTCGGCCAGATAGCCCTTCTCGGCGTCACCCGGCGAACCTTCGCAGGGATAGGGCTCGCCGCGGAAGTTGGGGTTGCGCTCAAGCACATGGCGCCGGTTTTCGACGAACTCGGTCAGCATGAAAGGGCCGGTACCGACCGGCCAGTAATTGAGCGTGAGGTTGTTCTTGGCCATGCCGGGCTGCGCGTAGAACGCCTCCGCCTCCCACGGGATGGGGGCGAAGAAGGTCATCGCCAGCCAGTACTTGAACTGCGGGTACTTGCCTTTGACGCGGATCCGCAGGGTGTGGTCATCGAGCGCCTGCGCCCCTTCGAACGCGTACTGGCGGAAGTCGAGCAGCGGCAGATCGCGGTCGGTGGCGGCCAATCCCTGGCGCAATTCCTTGTCGACCTTGACCATGCGCTCGCCGTATTCCTTCAAGCCCACGATGTATTCGCTCATCAGCGAGAACGACGGCGACTTGATGCGCGGGGTGGCCAGGCGCCGGATCGAATACACGTAGTCGTGCGCGGTGAGCTCGCGCGTGCCGGTCAGGGCAAAGTCGCTGGGCTTGCGGCGGTCGGCGGTGTCGGCGGCGGTGAGCGCGTGATAGGCGTAGCCGCCCTGCTCGTTGCGCGCAAAGGCGGGGTGCGGCGCGAAGCGGATCCCGGGCTTGAGCTTGACCTCGTAGACGCTCTCGGCGATCCACTCGCCGGGCGCGTCGGCCGGCAACTCCGCGCCGCGCTTGTCCAGATAGCGCGGCTCGGCCACGGCCTGCGCCGCGCGCGGCGCCAGCTGATAGGGGCGCTTGAGATAGTGGTAGCCATAGAGCGGTTCATAGACGCCGTAGGTGTAAGGCGTCTCGTCATTGCTGTATGAGCTGGTCGGATCGAGGTACTTGGGCGAGCGCTCGGTGAACGGGGTGAAGACCGTGTTGGTTTTTTCGGCGCCGCTTTCATGCGGACTGTTGGTGACCCGGTCACAGCCCGCCAGCAGCGCGCACAACGCCAGGGCAAGCAGAGCGGCCGGGCCGCGCATCACTGACTTCATCTTGATGGTTCCTTGTGGCACGGCCGCTATGGCCGCCCTCCTTGCGCGGGCCGGGTGTGCCGCGAAACGCGGCATTGTATCCAGTGATTACCCTTATGCCCCGAGCCTCAATCAAGCCTTCCGCGCAATCGCTCGCAGCCCCGTCGATATACTCACGCCTCTCCGCGATCACGGATCCTCTCCGGCCGATGCCCGAACCCCAATTTCACTGGCAGGTCCGCGTCTATTACGAAGACACGGATTCCGGCGGCGTGGTTTATTACGCCAACTACCTGAAGTTCTTCGAACGCGCGCGTACCGAGTGGCTGCGCGCGCTGGGCTGGGGTCAGCAGGCTCTCGCCGAGGAACACGGCCGCCAGTTCGTGGTGGCTGCCGCCAACATCGACTATCAGCGACCGGCGCGCCTGGACGATTTGATCGACCTCAAGATTCGCGTTGTGCGGGTCGGACGCGCTTCGCTCACCTTCGAGCAGACCGCGCTGCGCGACGGGGTGTTGCTGGCGCACGCGCACGTGAAGATCGGCTGCATAGCCCTTGCCAGCTTTACCCCCGCCGCCATGCCAATCGAGATGGTGGCCACGATGAAACTCCTGAAGACCGAAGCCGGAACGCCATGACTGCTAGCGCAGACCTTTCCATCCTCTCGCTGATCACTCAGGCGAGCCTTGTCGTTCAACTGGTGATGGGGCTGCTGTTGGTGCTCTCGCTGGCGAGCTGGACCGCGATCTTCCAGAAGTGGATCCAGTTGCGCCGCGCGCGCGCGGAAACCGAAGACTTCGAAAAGCGCTTCTGGAGCGGCACCGACCTTGGCAAGCTGTTTGAGCACGCCACCGCCCAGCGCCGCCAATCGGGTGCCGAAGAGCGGATCTTCGAGGCCGGCATGGCCGAGTTTCTCAAGCTGCGCGGCCGCGGCGACGCCGCCACCACACTCGACGGCGCCCGCCGCGCGATGAAGGCTTCCTACCAGCGCGAGATGGATGCGCTCGAGCGCCGCCTCAACATGCTGGCCTCGGTCGGTTCGGTCAGTCCCTACATCGGCCTGTTCGGCACCGTGTGGGGGATCATGCACGCCTTCACCGGCCTGGCGAACCTGCAGAACGCCTCGCTCGCCAACGTGGCTCCCGGCATCGCCGAGGCGCTGGTGGCAACCGCGATCGGCCTCTTTGCCGCGATCCCGGCGGTGGTGGCCTACAACCGTTACGCCAACGACATCGATCGCCTGGCCAACCGGTTCGAGAGCTTCATGGAGGAGTTCCTCAACATCCTCCACCGCCAGCGGCCCTGAGATGACGCCGCCGCCCTCCTTGTCTGACGCCCTGAAGGTCTGAAGCCCCATGGCCATCGTTCGCTCTTCCCGCGGCGGCCGCCGCCGCATGCTGGCCGAGATCAACGTCGTTCCCTACGTCGACGTGATGCTGGTGCTGGTCGTGATCCTGATGGTCGCGGCGCCCTTCGTGAACCCGAGCCTGGTCGAGCTGCCCAGCGTCGGCAAGGCGACTCGCGCGCCCGAGCAGCCGGTTGAAGTGATTGTTCGCGCCGACGGCAAGCTCTCGGTACGCAAGGCCGGCGGCAAGGAACAAGCGGTCGATTTGCCCGCGCTGATCGCCACCGTCAAGGAGCGCCAGGGCAGCAACCTCGACACGCCGGTGGTGATCGCCGCCGACAAGAGCGTCCGTTACGAGCAAGTGGTCGAAGTGATGAAGCGGCTGCAAAAGGCCGACGTCAAGCGCGTTGGCCTGTCGGTCCAGATCGAGAGCTGAGAAACCCGCCCGCTGTGACTGCTGCCCACCTTCCTGGCTACCGCCTGCCGCGCGACGAACGCGATTTCGGCAGCGCCTTTTTTCTCGCGCTCGCGGTGCATGCCGCGCTGGTGATGGGGCTGGTGTTTGCGGTCCAATGGAAGAGCGAGCCGCCCGCCGCGGTCTACGCCGAGCTGTGGGCCCCGGGCGCCGCGCCGCCAGCGGTGGAGGTGCCCCCCCCTCCACCACCGCCCCCGCCCAAGGTCGCACCCGAGCCGGAGCCGGAAAAGCCGGCCGATATCGTGGTCAAGACCGAGCCCAAGAAGGTCGAGAAAAAACCCGAGCCGAAGAAGGAAGAAAAAAAACCCGAGCCCAAGAAGCCGGAGCCGCCCAAGAAGCCCGAGCCCCCGAAGAAGGTCGAGCCCAAGCCCGATCCCAAGGCGGCCGAGCGTGAAGCCAAGGCGGCCGACGCCCGCCACAAGGCGGAACTGGCGCGGGTGATGGGACAGACCCCGGGGCCGGCGGGCGGCTCGCCCAATGCCGTGCCGGGAGCCGGTCTGTCAGGCGGAGCGGCCGCTACGTACGCCGGGCAGGTGATTGCCTGCGTGCGGCCGCACATCGTTTTTTCGGTGCCCGATGGTCTCAAGCGCCACCAGTTCGAAGCTCACTTCACGGTCAATCTTTTGCCGACCGGCGAGCAGGTGGGCGCTCCCAAGCTCGTCAAGGCCAGCGGCCTGCCCGCGTATGACGCCGCGGTCGAGCGCGCGATCCGCCGCTGCGACCCCTTCCCCAGCCCGCGCGGCGCGGCCCCCCCGCGCGCGATCACTCTGGTCTTCGACCCGGTCGAGACGCGTTGATCGAGGCTTGATCCGTCGCGCCAAGCGGGACTGATCAAGCGCGCGCCGGCGGCGCGTATTCCCAGCGGCTTTTCAAGGCGCCGAGCACCAGGTCGGGGTATTCGGCGCGGCCGCGGCTGCCGTTGTAGCGGCCGAGCGCCAGGAAGAGATTGCCGCGCTCGATGTCGAGGTAGTGGCGCAGGATCACCGCGCCATAGCGCAGGTTGGCGCGCATGTCGAACAGTTTGCGCGGGTCGCCGTCGCCAATCACCTTGGTCCAGAACGGCATCACCTGCATGTAGCCGCGCGCTCCTGCGCTCGAGACGGCATATTTGCGAAAACCGGATTCCACCTGCACCAGCGCCAGCACCAGCTGGCGGTCAAGCCCGGCGCGAACGGCTTCGTAATCAAGGGTGCGAAGAAAGTCGAGGCGCACGGTCTGGTCCGGCTTGCGCTTGGCGAG
>JAVVWR010000001.1:31415-63819 GCA_036652035.1 Burkholderiaceae bacterium
CCACGCTTCGATCAGCGTGCCACCAGCTGCCCCATCACGAAGCTGAAGGCATCGTCCATCGGCACCGCTTGCGACTGCATGCCGCGGCGGTGGACGTATTCGACTTCGCCGTTTTTGAGCGCGCGATCGCCGATCGTGACCCGATGCGGCACGCCGATCAGTTCCCAGTCGGCAAACATCACGCCAGGGCGTTCGTCGCGGTCGTCAAGGATGACGTCGACACCGGCCGCCTTGAGGTCGTCGTAGAGCTTCTCGGCGACCTGCTTGACCTGCTCGCTCTTGCCCAGACCCACCGGGCAGACGACGACGGTGAAAGGCGCGATCGAGTCGGGCCAGATGATGCCCTTGTCGTCGTGGTTCTGTTCGATCGCCGCCCCCAGAAGACGAGTCACGCCGATGCCGTAGCAGCCCATTTCCATGATCTTGGGCTTGCCGGTCTCGTCCAGGAATTTGGCGTTGAGCGCTTGCGAGTACTTGGTGCCGAGGTAGAACACATGACCGACCTCGATGCCGCGCTGCATCTTGAGAATGCCCTTGCCGTCGGGCGAAGGATCGCCTTCGACCACGTTGCGAAGATCGGCCACGACGGGCTCGGGCAGATCGCGCCCCCAGTTGGCGCCGGTGAAGTGGAAGCCTTCTTCGTTGGCGCCGCAGACAAAGTCGCTCATGTTGGCGACGGTGCGGTCGGCGATCACGGCCACGCCTTCGGCCACGCCGATCGGGCCGAGGTAGCCGGGCTTGCTGCCAAACGTGGCAAGGATCTCGGACTCGGTGGCGAATCGGAAGCCGGTCTTCAAAGCCGGCAGCTTGCCGGCCTTCACTTCATTCAACTCATGGTCGCCACGGATCAGCAACAGGACGATCTGGGCGGGCAGCGGATCGCCCTTGTCGTTGGCGCGGTCGACCGCCAGCACGATCGACTTGACGGTCTGCGCCAGCGGCAGTTCAAGGAAAGCGGCGACGTCCTCACACTTTTCCTGGCCCGGCGTGGCGGTTTTGACCAGCGCCTGCGTGGCGGCAGCGCGCTCGCCCACCATAGCCACGGCCTCGGCCAGCTCGATGTTGGCGGCGTAGTCGGAATCGGGGCAATACGCGATCAGATCTTCGCCGGTGTCGGCGATCACCTGGAACTCGTGCGAGCGATCGCCGCCGATGGCGCCGGTATCGGCCGCCACCGCACGGAAGGTCAGACCCAGACGGCCAAAGATCTTGGTGTAGGCGCCGTACATGGTGTCGTAGCTCTTCAACGCGCTTTCAACGTCGCGGTCGAAGGAGTAGGCGTCCTTCATCGTGAACTCGCGCCCGCGCATCACACCAAAGCGCGGCCGGCGTTCGTCACGGAACTTGGTCTGGATGTGATAGAAGTTGACGGGCAGCTGGCGCCACGACTTGATCTCTTGCCGCGCGACATCGGTAATCACTTCTTCGGAGGTCGGCTGGATGATGAAGTCGCGGTCGTGCCGATCCTTCACCCGCAGCAACTCGGGGCCGTATTTCTGCCAGCGACCGGATTCCTGCCACAGCTCGGCCGGCTGAACCACCGGCATCAGAAGCTCGACCGCACCCGCCTGGTTCATTTCGTCGCGGATGATGGCTTCGATCTTGCGGATCGAGCGCAGACCCATCGGCATGTACGTGTACACGCCGGCAGCCAGCTTCTTGATCATGCCCGCGCGCAGCATCAGCTTCTGGCTGACCACCTCGGCATCGGCGGGGGCTTCCTTCTGGGTCGAGATAAAGAATGAACGGGCGCGCATGAGTTTTTGAATTAACCGCTAAGTTGTTGTTGTTCCGAGGAAAACCCGGCACATATAATCAGGCACAAATTCTAAAGGTTCAGGTGTTCGTATGCTGGACAAGGACGGGTACCGCCCGAACGTCGGCATCATCCTGCTCAATCAACGCAACGAGGTCTTCTGGGGCAAGCGAATCCGTCAACACTCCTGGCAGTTCCCGCAAGGCGGGATCAAGCATGGTGAGTCGCCGGAACAGGCGATGTTTCGCGAGTTGCATGAAGAAATCGGACTGCGTCCTGAGCAGGTTCGCATCGTCGCGCGCACGCGCGACTGGCTGCGCTATGACGTTCCCGATCAATGGATCCGCCGCGAACTGCGCGGCAATTACCGTGGACAGAAACAAATTTGGTTCCTGCTGCGGCTGACGGCGCGCGATTGCGACATCCAGCTGCGCGCTACCGACCACCCCGAGTTCGATGCCTGGCGTTGGCATGACTACTGGGTGCCGCTTGAGACGGTGATCGAGTTCAAGCGCGATGTCTATCAACAGGCGCTGCTTGAACTATCGCGCTTTGTCTTTCACGCAGGGCGCCAGCGTGGTTTCAAGCGACCGCCATTGCATGGCATACCGCTTGAAACGTCATCCGCCATCGTGGATATAACTCCCGCCGCCAACGCTTCCTGATCCTCAGACGAGGATCAGGTTGTCGCGGTGAATCAGCTCGGGTTCTTCGATGAATCCAAGTGCCTGCTCGATCTCGTGCGTGTGCTTGCGCGCGATCAGCCGCGCCTCGGCGGCGGCGTAGTTGGCCAGGCCACGAGCAATCTCGCAGCCGTCGGCCGTTACGCAGGCGATCACATCGCCACGCAGGAAATCGCCATCGACCGCGCTGACGCCAATCGGCAGAAGGCTAGTTCCGGCGGCCTGCAAAGCGCGTGCCGCTCCGGCATCGACCGTGACCCGGCCGCGTAGCTGGAGGTGGTCGGCCATCCATTGTTTGCGCGCGGTCAGCACTTCGGTGTTGGCCACCAGCTGAGTGCCGATGGCCTCGCCCCCCGCGAGGCGAACCAGAACGTCGGGCTCACGGCCGGAGGCGATCACGGTCGCCGCCCCGCTGCGACCGGCGCGCTTGGCAGCGAGGATCTTGGTCAACATGCCGCCCCGCGAGATCGCGCTGCCGGCGCCGCCCGCCATCGCCTCGAGCGCCGGGTCGCCAGCGAGCGCTTCGCTCACGAATTCAGCCTGCGGATTCTGGCGCGGGTCAGCGGTGTAAAGACCGCGCTGATCGGTGAGGATGATCAAGGCATCGGCTTCGATCAGGTTGGTGACCAGGGCACCGAGTGTGTCGTTGTCACCGAACTTGATTTCGCTGGTGACCACGGTGTCGTTCTCGTTGATCACCGGCACCACGCCCATCGCCATCAGGGTGAACAGCGTGGAGCGGGCGTTGAGGTAGCGCTCGCGGTCGGAGAGGTCAGCGTGGGTCAGGAGAATCTGCGCGGTCCGCACGCCATGCTCGCGAAAGCGCGTCTCGTAGGCCTGGACCAGCCCCATCTGCCCGACCGCAGCGGCCGCCTGCAGCTCATGAACCTGCTGCGGGCGGCGCGCCCAGCCCAGCCTTTGCATGCCTTCGGCGATGGCCCCGCTGGAGACCAGCAAGACCTGCTTGCCCATTGCGTGGAGTTTGGATATCTGCTCCGCCCAACGAGTGATGGCATCGAGATCGAGACCTCGACCGTCATTGGTCACCAGCGCCGAACCCACCTTGACGACGACGCGGCGCGCGCCGGCAACGACCGAATGCATCAGGCCGACTCTCCTGGCTGATTGAGGAAGCGCTTGTCGTCGAGCTCGTAGGGATTTTCGCGGCGACGGTCGTCCTCGAGCTCGGTGGCAATGGCACGCACCAGCTCATCGCACCCCTCACGCGTCGCAGCCGAAATCATGAACACCGGCGACTTGCTGCGCAGGCGGCGGCGGAACTCCGCCACCAGCGCCTCGCGCTGCTCCACCGGGACCAGGTCGATCTTGTTGAAGACGATCCAGCGCGGCTTGGCGTGCAGCTTGGCGTCGTACTTCTTGAGCTCGGCCACCAGGGCGCGCGCTTCCTTGACCGGATCGATCTCGTCGTTCATCGGCGCGATGTCGATCACGTGCAGCAGCAGACGAGTGCGAGTCAGGTGGCGCAGGAACAAGTGTCCCAGGCCAGCGCCTTCGGCCGCGCCTTCGATCAGGCCGGGAATGTCGGCGATCACGAAGCTCTGTTCGGGGCCGACCCGCACCACGCCCAACTGCGGATGGAGCGTGGTGAAGGGGTAGTCGGCGATCTTCGGGCGCGCGTTCGAGACGGCAGCGATCAGGGTTGACTTGCCGGCGTTGGGCATTCCCAGCAAACCGACGTCGGCCAACACCTTGAGCTCGAGCTGAAGATTGCGCAGTTCGCCGTCTTCGCCCGGGGTGAACTGGCGCGGCGCGCGGTTGATACTCGACTTGAAGTGCAGGTTGCCCAGGCCACCCTTGCCGCCCTGCGCCAAAAGCGCGCGAGCGCCGTGATGCGCCAGGTCGGCCACCACTTCACCGGTATCGATGTCGGTGATGAGCGTTCCCACCGGCATGCGCAGTTCGATGTCTTCCGCCCCCGCGCCGTAGCAGTCAGCACCGCGGCCCTGCTCGCCATTCTTGGCGTGGTGGCGGCGAGCGTAGCGGTAGTCGATCAGGGTATTGATATTGCGGTCGGCCGTGACCCAGACGCTGCCGCCTCGACCACCATCACCACCGTCAGGACCACCTTTGGGGATGAATTTTTCACGGCGGAAGGAGGCCGCGCCGTTGCCGCCGCGGCCACCTGCCACCTCAATGCGTGCCTCGTCGACGAACTTCATGGACTCTCCAAATCAACAGGGTAGGACTGAAAGCGAAAAGGCCCTGCCGCATGGCGGCAGGGCCTTTCGCACGAACTTCTGCGTCTGCCGCGACCTATTTAGGCGTGCGGAACAACGCTAACGATACGGCGATTCTGCGCGCCCTTGACGGCGAACTTGACCACGCCATCGACCTTGGCGAACAAGGTATGGTCACGGCCCATGCCGACGTTGTCGCCAGCGTGGAATTCGGTGCCGCGCTGACGGATGATGATCGAACCGGCCGGGATCGCCGAGTCACCGAACACCTTCACGCCAAGTCGCTTGGCCTGTGAGTCGCGGCCGTTACGCGTTGAGCCGCCGCCTTTTTTGTGTGCCATTTCTTAGCCTCGCTATGTCTATCAAGCAGCGATCGAATCGATCAGCAGCTCGGTGTAGTTCTGACGATGACCAGCACTCTTGATCGAGTGCTTGCGGCGACGCATCTTGAAGATGCGAACCTTGTCGTGGCGGCCATGCTTGACCACGGTGGCGGTCACAGCAGCGCCGGCCAGGAAGGGCGCGCCCACCTGGATATCGGTGCCGTTGGACACGGCCAGGACTTCGGTCAATTGAACCTGCGCGCCGACTTCGGCAGCCAGGGTTTCGACCTTGAGCTTGTCACCGGCAGCAACGCGATACTGCTTGCCGCCCGTCTTGATGATTGCGTACATAGTGGACTCCTCGCCCGTCCCGCTCAGCTATCACACTGTGGCGGGACCTTTTTGTGTTTCTGCCGCTCCTGCTGCCCCGAGAACCGGGCCAACCAGAATGCGTCGGATTGCGTGGGAAGTTTGGGATTATTTCACGGACCAGCAACGCGGGTCAAACCGCCGGCCCCCAGGGAGTTCCACTCAAGCGGGTACAGGGTAGGCCTCCGTATAATCGATCGCTCCATGCAAGCCTCCACCCAATCCCCCATCGCCCCCGCCGCTGCGGGCGACCTGCGCGCCGTGCTGGCGCCGATCGCCGACGACATGCGCGCCGTGGATACCCTGATCCGTGACCGACTGAGCTCGGATGTCGCCCTCATCAATACGATCGCGGACTACATCATTGCTGCGGGCGGCAAGCGTCTGCGCCCGGCGATCGTCCTGATGGTGGCCCGCGCTCTCGGCTACCAGGGCAGCAACCACGTCCTGCTGGCGGCGGTGATCGAGTTCATCCACACCGCCACTTTGCTGCACGACGATGTGGTTGATGAATCCGATCTGCGACGTGGCCGCTCGACCGCCAATGCCATGTTCGGCAACGCGGCCAGCGTGCTGGTGGGCGACTTCCTGTATTCGCGCTCGTTCCAGATGATGGTCGAGACCGACAATATGCGTGTGATGCGCATTCTGGCCGACGCGACCAACCGGATTTCCGAAGGCGAAGTCCTGCAGCTGCTCAACATTCACGACCCGTCCGTGGATGAGGCGCGCTACTTCAGCGTGATTGAGCGCAAGACCGCAACCTTGTTCGAGGCCGGCGCCCGCATCGCGGCGGTTGCCGCCGGCGCCGATCGCACCGTTGAAGATGCCTGCGGTCAATATGGCGCAAGCCTCGGCCGCGCTTTCCAGATTGTCGACGACATCCTGGATTACTCAGGCAAGACCGAAGACATTGGCAAGCAGCTTGGCGACGACTTGCGCGAAGGCAAGGTCACGCTGCCGGTGATCCACGCCCTGCGCGCCGTCTCGGCACAGGACCGGGAATTCATCGCCACCGCGATTCGCGAAGGCGATGGCGACTTCGACCGCATCACCCGTATCGTGGTCAACAGCGGCGCCCTGGAGTACTCGCGCGAGCTCGCCCAGCGCGAAGTCGAGACTGGCATCGAAGCAGCAAAAACCCTACCCGACTCAGCGCATCGGAATTCTCTGATACACTTGCTGTCTTTCGCGATTGACCGAGACCGCTGAACAGCGATTTACGCCAAGCGCGCAAGAGAAAAGTCGGGGTGTAGCTCAGCCTGGTAGAGTACTGCGTTCGGGACGCAGGTGTCGGAGGTTCGAATCCTCTCACCCCGACCACTTCTTTTCTCTTCAAATATTCTCCCCCTAGCTTGTTTTCGCATGGCCGGTAGCACTCAGTCTTGAGCTGTTCCGCGCATGCGCTCCCGGGTCGTCGATGCCGTTTTCGCGCTGACCGATTCACGGGATTCGGCTTTACAAAGCCCCCCCATCTCGGCACTATCAGACGACTATCCCTTGTTGCCCCTTTCGGGCTCGCGAGAACTCGTCCGCCAAAGCATGTCTGCAGTCACCCCAAGTGCCAACGTCGCCAACAACCTCACCGGTCTAGCCCGCGCGCTCGTCCAGCAAGGCAAGCTACGCCCCGATCGCGCCGAAAACTTTGCTCGCAAAGCCTCGCAATCCGGCACTCAGTTCATTGATGAATTGATCAAGGCGGGAGACACGACCGGCCTGTCGGCGCGGGCCGTTGCCAAATTCGCCGCCGAAAATTTCGGTCACCCGTTGCTCGACTTGGCTGAGGTCGACATCGAGCAATTGCCCACCGACATCATCGACCGCAAACTCGTCGCGTCACTGCGGGTGCTCGCGCTTCGCAAGCGCGGCAATCGGCTTGCAGTCGCCGTTTCCGACCCCACGAATTTCCAGTCGCTCGATCAGATCAAGTTTCAGACTCAGCTTGCGCTCGATGTGATCGTGGTCGAACACGACCAGCTGATGAAGCTGATCGAAGCCCGCTCGCAAACGGCCAGCCAGTCGCTTGAGAAGCTGGTCGATGACGACGTCAACTTCGAGGATTTGCTCGGCGACGGCCACGATGAACCCGACGAGCAGGACTCCGGCTCGCTTGAGGTCGATGACGCGCCGGTGGTGCGCTTCCTGCAGAAGCTTCTGCTCGACGCCATCGCTGAAGGCGCGTCCGACCTTCACTTCGAACCCTACGAGAAGTTCTATCGGATCCGCCTGCGCATCGACGGCGTGTTGCGGGAATGGGCGCAGCCTCCGCTGGCGATCAAGGAGCGGCTCTCGACCCGGATCAAGGTCGTTTCGAAGCTCGACATCGCCGAAAAACGCGTGCCGCAGGACGGCCGCATGAAGTTGGCACTCTCGAACAGCCGTGCAATCGACTTCCGCGTGAGCACCCTGCCGACGCTCTATGGCGAAAAGATCGTGATGCGTATTCTCGACGCGTCGCAGGCCAAGCTCGGAATCGAAGCGCTGGGCTACGAGCCGGAACAGAAAAAACTGCTGCTCGACGCGATTGCCCGCCCTTACGGCATGGTGCTGGTCACTGGACCAACCGGCTCGGGCAAGACGGTGTCGCTCTACACCTGCCTCAACATCCTGAATCAGCCGGGGGTGAACATTTCGACCGCGGAAGATCCGGCCGAAATCCAGCTCGCCGGCATCAACCAGGTCAACGTCAACGAAAAGGCCGGGCTGACTTTCGCCAACTCGCTGCGCGCCTTCCTGCGCCAGGATCCGGACGTGATCATGGTCGGCGAAATCCGCGACCTCGAGACCGCCGACATCGCGATCAAGGCGGCGCAGACCGGCCACATGGTGCTCTCGACCCTGCACACCAACGACGCCTCTTCAACGCTCACCCGTCTGGCGAACATGGGCGTGGCGCCGTTCAACATCGCCTCGTCGGTCATCCTGATCACGGCACAACGCCTGGCACGCCGCCTGTGTTCCTGCAAGCAGCCACTCGAGATGGATCGGCTTGCCCTGCTCGAAGCCGGGTATGGCGAGGCCGACCTTGACGGCAGCTGGGTTCCCTACAAAGCGGTCGGCTGCGACCGTTGCAAGGGCAGCGGCTACAAGGGCCGGGTCGGCATCTACCAAGTCATGCCGGTCACCGAAAGCATGCGGGAGATGATCCTCAAGAACGCCAGCGCGATGGACATCGAACGCGAGGCCGTCCGCAACGGCGTGGCCAATCTGCGCCGCGCGGGTCTGGTCAAAGCCATGCACGGCGTCACCTCGATTGAAGAGGTTCTCGGCGTCACCAACGAATAAGAATCACGGAGTTATTGATGACCACCAGCGCCCTTTCCAAGCGCGACGCAGTGCGTGAATCGCTCTTCCAGTGGGAGGGCAAGGACAAGAGCGGCCGCGTCCTCAAGGGTGAGATGCGAGCCGGCGGCGAGACCGTGGTCGCCGCCAGCCTGCGGCGGCGCGGCATTCTCGCGACCAAGATCAAAAAACAGACGTTTTCCAGCGGCAAGAAAATTACGCCCAAGGACATCGCGCTTTTCACCCGTCAGCTCTCGACCATGCTCAAGGCCGGCGTGCCGCTGATGCAGTCCTTCGACATCGTCGGCCGCGGCCATGCCAATCCCTCGATGGGCCGCCTGATGAACGACATCCGGATGGACGTCGAGACCGGCACCAACCTGACCCAGGCGTTCCGCAAGTACCCGCTCTACTTCGACCCGCTCTTTTGCAACCTGGTTGCCGCGGGCGAGCAGGCCGGCATTCTTGAGACTCTGCTCGACCGCCTCGCGACCTACCAAGAAAAGACCATCGCGCTCAAAGGCAAAATCAAGAAGGCCTTGTTCTATCCGACCTCGATCATCATGGTCGCGATCCTGGTGACGGCGGTGATCATGATTTTCGTGGTGCCCTCGTTCAAGAGCGTGTTCACCAGCTTCGGCGCCGACCTGCCAGCACCCACCCTGGCGGTGATCGCGATGTCCGACTTCTTCGTCGCGTATTGGTACATCGTCTTTGGCATCTTGTTCGGTGGCGGCTATTTCCTGATGCAGGCCTGGAGGCGATCGCCCAGAGTTCAGAGCACGATGGACCGGCTCCTTCTCAAGCTGCCGGTGCTCGGCGAGATGCTGCAAAAAGCGGCGATCGCCCGCTGGAGCCGCACGCTGTCGACCACCTTCGCCGCCGGCGTTCCGCTGGTCGAAGCGCTTGACTCGGTCGGCCCGGCCTCGGGCAACGCGGTCTACAAGGAAGCGACCCGCCAGGTGCAGAACGAGGTCAACACCGGCATCGGTCTGGCGCAGGCAATGCAGAACGCCGCCGTGTTCCCGGCGATGGCGATCCAGATGACTCAGATCGGCGAAGAGTCGGGCGCGCTCGACTCGATGCTCTCCAAGGTGGCCGACTACTACGAACGCGAAGTCGACGACACCGTCGATGCGCTCGCCAGTCTGATGGAGCCGATGATCATGGTCGTTCTCGGCGTCGTCATCGGCGGCATCGTGGTCGCGATTTACATGCCGATCTTCAAGCTCGGTCAAGTGGTCTGATCCCACTCGCGAGATAATCATGCGGCGCCCCCGGGCGCCGCTTTCTTTGGAGCCCCCGTGACACCCGAAGTCTTGTTCGTGATTGGTGTGGCCGTGCTTGGCCTGGCCGTCGGTTCCTTTCTGAACGTGCTGATCCATCGCCTGCCGCTGATGATGGAAGCCGACTGGCGCAGCCAATGCGCCGAACTCGAAGGCCGCGAGGCGCCTGCTCAGGCGAGCTTCAACCTGTGGGTGCCCGGCTCGCACTGTCCCTCGTGCAAGACCCCGCTGCGCCTTGCCGACAACATCCCGCTTGTCTCTTGGCTCGCGCTGCGAGGCCAGTGCGCCCACTGCGGCGTAGCGATCTCGCCGCGCTATCCGGTGGTTGAACTGCTCACCGGCTTGCTCTCGGCCCTGGTCGCCTGGCATTTCGGCCCGACCTGGACCGCCGGTTTTGCTCTGGTCTTCACCTGGGTGTTGATCGGCGCGGCTTTCATCGATGCCGACACCTCCTTCCTGCCCGACGACCTGACCCTGCCGCTGATGTGGCTCGGCATCCTCGCCGCGCTACTGGGTTACACCTTGCCGCTGGCCGACGCCGTGATCGGCGCCATGGCCGGCTACTTGTCGCTGTGGAGCATCTACTGGCTCTTCAAGCTCGCCACCGGCAAGGAAGGCATGGGCTATGGCGACTTCAAGCTGCTTGCCGCGCTGGGCGCCTGGATGGGCTGGAAGATGCTGATCCCGATCGCCTTGATCGCCTCGGTGGTCGGCCTGGTCTTTGCGCTTGGCCTGCGCGGCTGGTCCAAGCGCGACCTTCCCCTGCCCTTCGGCCCGTATCTGTGCGCCGCCGGTTTCATTGCCCTGCTGTGGGGCGAACCCGTGCGCGCTTGGCTGTTCCCGCTCTGATGGCACTCATCATTGGACTCACCGGTGGCATCGGCAGCGGCAAGAGCGCGCTCGCCGAACGCTTGGTCGCGCGCGGCGCTGCCCTGGTCGATACCGACGCGATCGCCCATGACATCACTCGCCCCGGCGGTGCCGCGATCGAGCCGCTGCGCGCCGCCTTCGGTTCCGCGGCCATCAGCGCCGACGGCGCCCTTGACCGCGGCTGGATGCGGCGCCGCGCCTTCACCAACCGCGCCGCCAAAGCCACGCTCGAAAGCATTGTCCATCCGCTGATCCGCACCGAAGTCGAGCGCCAGATCCTCGCCGCCAACGAATCGAGCGCGCCGTATGTCGTGATCGCGGTGCCACTGCTCGTCGAGTCCGGCATTTGGCGCGAACGGGTCGACCGCGTGCTCGTGGTCGATTGCAGCGAAGCCACCCAGATCGCCCGCGTGCGTGAACGGCCGGGCCTGACCGAGGCCATGGCGCACGCCATTCTCGAAATGCAGGCCGGTCGTGACGAACGCCTCGCTGCCGCACAAGATATCGTGTTCAACGAGGGCTCTCTGACCGATCTCGATGACCACGCGCAGCGTCTGCATCACTTCTATTGCGGGATCAGGGCCACGGCGTGAGCCTGGCCGTGTTATCTTCGAAAAAATCGCGCGCCTGGCAATGCAGAACGACGGCTCAATCCTTTACGAATATCCTTTCAGCGAGCGCATCCGCACTTTCTTGCGGCTGGAAGATCTGTTCGAGAAACTCAACTGGTTTTGTGAACAGAGCAACTCGCATTGCCATCACACGGCTTTGCTGACCCTGTTCGAGATTCTCGAAGTCACATCCCGCGCCGACCTGAAAAGCGACCTGCTGCAGGAACTCGAGCGTCACAAGCAGACTCTGCTTGCCCTGCGCAACAATCCCAAGGTGTCCGAAGCCGCCCTCGACTCGGTGTTGGGCGAGATCGACCGCGCCCAGCAAGAGTTAAACGGAACCACCGGCCGCGCCGGCCAGCATGTGCGCGACAACGAATGGCTGATGAGCATTCGCAGCCGCGCCAACATTCCCGGCGGCACCTGCGAATTCGATCTGCCCTCGTACCACGCCTGGCTGTCGCGCAACGCCGATATCCGCCTGACCGACCTGAACGCCTGGGTGCGGCCGCTCACACCCTTCCGCAACGCGCTGGCCATCCTGCTCGCCCTGCTGCGTGAAAGCGCGCACCACAGCCGCCAGATCGCGCAGCAAGGCGCTTTCCAGCAAATGCTCCAGGGTCGCAGCTACGCCTTGCTGCAGGTGCGGGTCGCGAAGGACCTCAACGCGATCCCCGAGATCAGCGCCAACAAGTACATGTTGTGGATCCGTTTCACCACGCCCGACCGCGACCTCAAGCCGCGCGCGGTGGCGGCGGACATCCCGTTCGACCTCGCGCTCTGCGCCTTTTAACCGTGGCAGCCAAGGTCCCATGCCCCACCTGCGGCAAGCAGGTCGAATGGAACGAGAAGAACGCTTCTCGGCCCTTCTGCAGCGAGCGCTGCAAGAGCATTGATCTGGGCGCCTGGGCGGCGGAGCAATACCGCGTCGCAGGCGGTCCGGTCGAACAGTCCGAGGAGCTGCCGCCCTCGGAATCCGGCAACAAGCCGCAGCACTGAAACCGGCACTGCTGCCAGCGAAAAAACTGGCGCCTTAGCGCCAAGCCCCCGACAACTGAGCCATGCCGTGAGCGCCGCTTTTCATTGCGAGCGGCAGGTGCTCGGCGCTCATTCCTCCGATCGCATACACCGGCAAGCCGGGCGCGGCCACGAGGCTCGCGAAGCCTTCCCAGCCCAGGGTCGCAGCGCCCGGGTGGCTCGTCGTCGCGAGCAGCGGTCCGGCCACCGCGAAATCGCACGCAAGCTCGGCCGCCCGATCGAGTTCTGCACGGCCATGGACCGACGCGCCCACCAGGGCCACCGCGGGCCTCGCCCGGGCACGCGCCAAGTCCGCCGAAGTGAGGTGGACTCCGTCGGCGCGAGCCCATAGCGATTGACCATGGCTGCTGTTGACCAGCACCCGCGCGCCAACGGCGTGAACCAGCGGCAACACGCGATCGAGCAAGGCGGCGAGCTGATCGTCGCTCCAGCCCGGCTCTCGCAGTTGAACGAGGCGCAGGCCGCGAGCCAGAGCCCGCTCCAGCGCCGCGATGAAGGCTTCGGTCCCCATCGCTCTCGCGTTCGAGATCGCATAGACCGGCGGCAAGGCCAGCCACTTCATCACCGGGATCGTCGCTGGCAGCAAGGGGCCGTCGGGCATTTGGCCCACGCTGAAGTAGCCAAAGCTCTGCTGCTCAAGCGACTGCAGTTCGCCCGACCAGTCGAACACGCGATGAAAATGCAGCCGCACCAGGGCGTGCGGATAGTCGTGGATCAGCGTCACCCAAGGATGGGTCGCACCGATCGCGACGCCAAGTTCTTCCTTGAGCTCGCGCGCCAAGGCCTGGGCGACCGATTCACCGGCCTCGAGCTTGCCGCCCGGAAACTCCCAGTAACCGGCGTAAGGCTTGCCGTCGGGGCGGCTGGCCAGCAGAAAGCTGCCGTCGGGGCGGATCAGGACGCCAACCGCGACCTCGACCGGCTTGCGCGACTCGCTCATGCGCGCCCCAGAGCCAGGCGACCCGCATGGTCGCGCGCGAACTGCAGCGCGACACGGCCCGAACGCGAGCCCCGCTGCAGCGCGAACTGCAAGGCTTCGGTGCGCGCCGCGGCGATCTCGGCGGCGCTGGCGCCGAGCTGGGCCAGCCAGTGCGCCACGATATCGAGGTAGTCGTCCTGGCGGAACGGGTAGAAGGAGAGCCACAGGCCGAACCGCTCGGAGAGCGAGATCTTTTCTTCGACCGCTTCGCCCGGATGCAGCTCGCCATCGGAGTCGTACTTGGCGGCCAGGTTGTCGCTCATGGTCTCTGGCATCAGATGGCGGCGGTTCGACGTGGCGTAGATCAGAACGTTGTCGCCGGGCGCAGCGACCGAACCGTCGAGCGCCGCCTTGAGTGCCTTGTAAGCGCCTTCGCCCTCTTCGAACGAGAGATCGTCGCAAAACAGGATGAAGCGCTCGGGCCGGCCGGCAAGCGCCTGGACGATCTCGGCAAGGTCGGTCAGATCCTGTTTGTCGACTTCGATCAGCCGCAAACCTTCTTCGTACCCGCGCGCCAGGCACGCCCGGATCAGCGAACTTTTCCCGGTCCCGCGAGCGCCGGTGAGCAGCACATTGTTGGCGGGCAACCCGCGAACGAACTGCTCGGTATTGCGCAAGATGGCGAGCTTTTGCGCCTCGACATGCTGCAAATCGGAGGCCTCGATCCGGGCCACGCGCACTACCGGCTCGAGACAGCCAACATCAACCCCCAGATAGCGGCGGCGGCGCCAGCGAAACGCCGGCGCGCTCCAGTCCAGCTCGGCGGCGGCGGGCGGCAACAGCGGCTCGAGCCGCGTGAGGAGCGCCGCAAGGCGCGCTTCGATGGTCGGGCTCATGCCTGCGCTCGTCAGCTGCGGTAGTCGGCGTTGATGGTCACGTAGTCGTGCGAAAGATCGGTGGTCCACACGGTCTCGGCCGCCTCACCTCGGCCCAGGGCCACGCGCACAGTGATCTCGGCCTGCTGCATCACGCGGCTGCCGTCTTCCTCGCGGTAGTCAGGGTGGCGGCCACCGTCGCGCGCGACCCACACATCGTCGAGCCAGAGCTGGACTCGCTCGGCGTCGAGGTCGGCGATCTTGGCATTGCCCACCGCCGCCAGAATGCGGCCAAGGTTGGGGTCGGACGCGAAAAACGCGGTCTTGACCAAGGGCGAATGCGCGATTGCGTAAGCGACCTGAAGCGCCTCTTCGGGGTTGGCCGCGGCTTCGACCCGGATCGTCATGAACTTGGTCGCGCCTTCACCGTCGCGCACGATCGCTTGCGCCAGTGTGCGCGCCACTGCGGTGATCGCCTCGGTCAGCGGCGCCAGGCGCGGGTCGTTAAGGCTCTCGATCATCGGCGCGCCGTTCTTGCCGGTGGCAATCACCACGAACGAGTCGTTGGTTGAAGTGTCGCCATCGACGGTGATGCGGTTGAACGAGGCGTCCGCGACCTGCTTGGTCAAGCGCTGCATCAAGGCCGGCGCCACCCCCGCGTCGGTGGCGATAAAGCCCAGCATGGTCGCCATGTTGGGCTCGATCATGCCGGCGCCCTTGCTGATGCCGGTGATGGTGACGACATGGCCGCCGATCTCGGTCTTGCTCGAAGCGGCCTTGGGCAGCGTGTCGGTGGTCATGATCGCTTCGGCGGCTTGCGCCCAGTGGGTCGGCGCCAAGCGCGAGAAAGCCTGCGGCAGGCCGGCAACCAGGCGGTCAACCGGCAAGGCTTCCATGATCACGCCGGTGGAAAAAGGCAGAACCTGGACCGGACCACAGCCCAGCAGTTCGGCCACGGCCACGCACGTGGTCTGGGCCGCGGCGATGCCGGGCTCGCCCGTGCCAGCGTTGGCGCAGCCGGTATTGATCACCAACGCGCGGGTGCCCACGGCCGCGGCGAGATGGGCGCGGCATAGCAGCACCGGCGCGGCGGCAAAGCGGTTGGCGGTGAACACGCCGGCCACGCTCGAACCCTCGGCAATGCGGACCAGCAGGACGTCCTTGCGATTGGGTTTGCGGATGTGGGCCTCGGCCCAGCCGAGTTCGACGCCAGCCACCGGATGCAGGTCCGCGGCCACGGGTGCAGAGAGATTCACCGCCATTTCAAACCTCGAAGTAAAAACGCCCGCGCGCTGGAGGCACGCGGGCGAAGATTCCAATCACCACCACCCCGCAATCCGCATCGCGGATCCGGGGTCACGAATCAAGCCAGCTTGCCGTGGCAGCTCTTGTACTTCTTGCCGCTACCGCAGGGGCAAGGGTCGTTGCGGCCAATCTTGTCGCCAAAGCGCTTGAAGGGCTGCTGCTTGTCCTCGCCTTCGGCCGCTTCGGGCAGGGTGAGCGCCTCGACGTTGACCGGCTCGGCGCTGACCGCCGAGCCGAGCTCGGCGTGCTGGGCGCGCGCAGCGGCCGTGCGACGCCCGCTCTCCTCTTCGATCCGCTCTTCGGCTTCGGCGATTTCTTCCTGGGTCTGGATCCGGACGTTCATCAGGATGCGGACCACGTCGGCGCCAACGCTAGAGAGCAGGTCGCCAAAGAGTTCGAACGCCTCGCGCTTGTATTCCTGCTTGGGCTGCTTCTGCGCATAACCGCGCAAGTGGATGCCCTGACGCAAGGCATCAAGCGCGGCGAGGTGCTCGCGCCAAGCCTGGTCGAGCGACTGCAGCATGATCGAGCGCTCGAACCCGCCGAACGACTCGCGGCCGACGATCGCCACCTTGGCTTCGTAGAGCTCGTCGACGGTCGCGATCAGCTTGGCAAGCAGATCCTCGTCAGTGAGCTTGTCGTCGGCTTCAAGCATCTGCGCAAACGGCAGATCGATATTCCACTCGGCCGCGAGCTTCGCCTGCAGGCCGGCGAGGTCCCACTGTTCTTCGACCGTTTCCGCCGGAACATAGGTGCGGAACAGGTCGGTGAAATAGCCGCGGCGCAGGTTCGCCACCATGTCGCCGACATCCTTGGCTTCCAGGATCTCGTTGCGCAGGCGGTAGATCTCGCGCCGCTGGTCATTGGCGACGTCGTCGTACTCGAGCAGCTGCTTGCGGATATCGAAGTTGCGCGCCTCGACCTTGCGCTGCGCGCTTTCGATCGACCGCGTGACCATGCCAGCCTCGATCGCCTCGCCCTCGGGCAGGCGCAGGCGATCCATGATCGCCTTCATGCGGTCACCGGCGAAGATACGCAGCAGCGAGTCTTCCATCGACAGATAGAAACGGGTCGAACCCGGGTCGCCCTGGCGACCGGAGCGGCCACGCAGCTGGTTGTCGATCCGGCGCGACTCGTGCCGCTCGGAGCCGATGATCTTGAGACCGCCGGCGGCAATCACCTGCTCATGCAGCTTCTGCCACTCGGCCTTGACCGCGGCGATCTGCGCCTGCTGGTCGGCCTCGGAGAGCGACTCGTCGGCACGAATGTCGTCGATCCGCTTGTTGATGCCGCCGCCCAGCACGATGTCGGTCCCGCGACCGGCCATGTTGGTGGCAATGGTGATCACGCCGGGGCGGCCCGCCTCGACCACGATCTCGGCTTCGCGCGCGTGCTGCTTGGCGTTGAGAACGTTGTGCGGCAGACCTTCTTGCTTGAGCAGCTGGCTGAGCAGTTCGGAATTCTCGATCGAGGTCGTGCCCAGCAGCACGGGCTGGCCACGTTCGTAGCAGTCCTTGATGTCGGCGACGATCGCCGTGTGCTTCTCGTCGTGGGTGCGGTAGACCTTGTCTTGATGGTCGATCCGGATCATCGCGCGGTGGGTCGGCACCACCACGGTCTCGAGACCGTAGATTTCCTGGAACTCGTAGGCCTCGGTATCGGCCGTCCCCGTCATGCCAGCCAGCTTGCCGTACATGCGGAAGTAGTTCTGGAAGGTGATCGAGGCGAGCGTCTGGTTTTCCAGCTGGATCTTGACGCCTTCCTTGGCTTCCACCGCCTGGTGCAGGCCTTCGGACCAGCGCCGGCCCGTCATCAGGCGGCCGGTGAACTCGTCAACAATCACGATCTCGCCGTTCTGGACCACGTAGTGCTGGTCACGGGCAAACAGCGTGTGCGCGCGCAGAGCGGCGTTCAGGTGATGCATCAGGATGATGTTGGCCGGCGAGTAAAGGCTCTCGCCCTCGGCCAGCAAACCCATCTGCGTCAGGATCTTCTCGAGCTTCTCGTGGCCGGCGTCGGAGATATAGACCTGGTGACCCTTCTCATCGACCCAATAGTCGCCCTCGCCCTTTTCGTCGGGCTGGCGGTCGAGCAGCGGCGGCACGGTGTTGATCCGCACGTACATCTCGGTGTGGTCCTCGGCGGGACCGGAGATGATCAGCGGGGTGCGCGCTTCGTCGATCAGGATCGAGTCGACTTCGTCGACGATGGCGTAGGCCAGACCGCGCTGGCGGCGGCCCTCGACCTCGTACTCCATGTTGTCGCGCAGGTAATCGAAGCCGAATTCGTTGTTCGTGCCGTAGGTAATGTCGGCGGCGTAGGCCGCGCGCTTGGCATCGGTGTCCTGCTGGCTGAGGATGGTGCCCACACTCATGCCAAGAAAACGGTAGAGACGCCCCATCCATTCCGCGTCGCGGCTGGCGAGGTAATCGTTCACCGTCACCAGGTGAACGCCCTTGCCGGTCAGCGCGTTGAGGTAAACCGCCAGCGTCGCGGTGAGGGTCTTGCCTTCGCCGGTGCGCATTTCAGCGATTTTGCCGTCGTTGAGCACCATCGCGCCGATCAGCTGCACGTCGAAGTGGCGCATGCCCAGCACCCGCTTGGACGCTTCGCGCACAACCGCGAAAGCCTCCGGAAGCAGCTCGTCAACGGTCGCGCCCTTGGCCAGCCGATCGCGGAACTCCACGGTCTTGCCAGTCAGTTGCTCGTCGCTGAGCGCCTGCATTGGCGGTTCCAAGGCGTTGATCGCCTCGACTCTGCGCTGGTACTGCTTGAGCAGACGCTGATTGCGGCTGCCGAAAATCTTGGTGAGAAGACCGGAAATCATCGGGATTCTTGAGGCAAAAGGCGCCCTGACTGCGGCGAGCGCGGGCCAAAGTCGGCCGAGTGCGCGGAAGGGTGGATTATCTCACAGGGGGAAGCCCCCCTTGCCTGCCTATTTGCGGACAGTTGTTCCTGTCGCAAGCCCTGGGACTTGCCTTGGCCACAAAAAAGCGGGTCATTGGCCGCCTCCCCGGGTGAACCCGCGTCAGCGGCGACGCGCAGCAGAGGATAATCAGATTCACGATTCACCGTGGCGACCGCATCGGCCGCCCACTGACCGAGCTGCCTTGACCCCAACCCGCACCGTCGCCCAAGCCCTGGCCGTTTCTCCTGCCGCGGCCTTGCTCGCTCGCGTCGAAGCCGCGCAGCGCATCTCGGCACTGCTCGGGCCGGAATGCGCGCGTCTGCGCTTGGGCTTTGACGCCGCCACACCCGGCCGCTTCGAACTGCGGGAAAAAGAGGTCCTGATCAACCTCGACAGCGCGGCGCAGGCGGCCAAGCTGCGCCAGGCGCTGCCGCGCCTGACCCAGACGCTGCAACAAAAGGGTTTTGGGGCGTATGGCATCAAGCTGCGGGTGCAGCCGCCGGGCGGGCGCGACGAGGTGATCGATCTTGACCCCTCACGCTACGGGCCGCCACGCGACCCCAGCGCCGGTGGCGCCAGGGCCGTGCACCGGCTGGCGTTGGAGCTGCCCTTGTCCGATCTGCGCAGCGCGCTGGAAAAGCTTGAACAAACCCTGGGCCGGCTGCGCGGCTAGCGGTTTCGATCAGGTAAAGGCGAGTTGCTGGGCGAAATCGGCCGGCGCGCGCGCCTCGTCCTCAAAAGTCACGATGTCCCAGGCGGTCTCGTCGGCGAGCAGAGCCCGCAGCAGCAGGTTGTTGAGCGCGTGGCCCGACTTGTGCGCCACATACGACGCGAGCAGCGGCCGCCCGAGCACATAGAGATCGCCCATGGCGTCGAGGATCTTGTGCTTGGCGAACTCGTCGCCGGCGCGCAAGCCGTCGGCGTTGAGCACGCGGTACTCGTCCATCACGATCGCGTTGTCGAGTGTTCCGCCTTGAGCCAATCCCATCGAACGCAGGGTTTCGACATCGTTGACGAAGCCAAAGGTGCGCGCGCGCGCCACATCCTTGACGAAATTGTCGCGGGCGAAATCAACTTCGACGAACTGCTCGGTCGCGTCAATCGCCGGGTGATTGAAGGCAATTGAAAACGCCAGCTTGTAGCCGAAGTGCGGGTCGAGCCGGGCCCACTTGTCGCCCTCGCGGATCTCGACCGTCTTCTTGACCCGAACGAATTTCTTGGGCGCGTTCTGCTCGACGATTCCCGCGGCCTGGATCAGGAACACGAAGCTCGAAGCGCTGCCATCCATGATCGGGATTTCGGCCGCGTCGACATCGACATAGCAGTTGTCGATGCCAAGGCCGGCGATCGCGCTCATCAGATGCTCGACTGTCGCGATCTTCACCCCGCCCTGGTCGAGGGTGGTCGCCATGCGGGTATCTCCTACGGCGGTCGCGCTCGCCGGGATTTCGACCACAGGCTCGAGGTCGGTGCGGCGGAACACGATGCCGGTGTCGGGCGCTGCCGGACGCAGCTGGAGTTCGACCTTGGTGCCGGAGTGCAGACCGATTCCGACAGTGCGGACGATCTGCTTGAGAGTGCGTTGCTTGAGCATCGGACGATTTTACGCGCGGCTCGCCGCCGCGACCCCCGCGTTAATCCGCAAGCGAATGCAAAAAACCGCCCGGCGCGGGAGGCATCGCGCCGGACGGCATTCTGCAAGGCTCGTGGCTATTGTTCTGCACGCCGCTGCCGGGCCGCCCCAAGGCGGCGCGCCTGACTTCACCATCGGCGATGCACGTGCGACCGCGCAGCGGTCGCGTACATCGCCGATGCCTTAGTCCGCCTGCTTGCGCAGGAAAGCCGGGATGTCGTAACGGTCGGTGCCGTTTTCTTCCATCGCTGCCACGCGCTGCTGCGCGGTTTCGCGGCTGCGCCAGACCGCCGGCGTATCGAAGTTCGCGTAATCGCCACCCGCTGCGGCCGCGGCCGGGGCCGAACCCGCGGCTTGGGCCACCGGCGGCGCGCTGATCGCGACGTTGTCGGTACCGGTGCGCAGCTGCGGCGTGGTGTTGATCACGGTAAACGGCGTCGCCTGCTTCTTGCCGGCGCGGCCCAGGCCGGTGGCCACCACGGTGACGCGCAGCTCGTCGCCCATCGATTCGTCGCGCACGGTGCCGAAGATCACGGTCGAGTCATCGGCGGCAAAGGCACGAATCGTGTCCATCACCTCGCGCGTCTCCTTCATCTTCAGACTCGACGACGCGGTGATGTTGACCAGCACGCCACGCGCGCCCGACAGGTCGACACCTTCGAGCAGCGGGCTCGCCACGGCTTGTTCGGCCGCGATGCGAGCGCGATCCAGGCCGGCGGCGGAGGCCGTTCCCATCATCGCCTTGCCGTGCTCGCTCATCACGGTCTTGACGTCTTCGAAGTCGACGTTGATCAGACCCGGCACGTTGATGATCTCGGCGATACCGGCGCAGGCGTTGTGCAGAACGTCGTCAGCCGCCTTGAAGCACTCGTGCATCTCGGCGTCCTCGCCCAGCACCTCTTCGAGCTTGTCGTTGAGGATCACGATCAGCGAATGAACCTTGCTCTCGAGCTGCTCGAGGCCGGCCTCGGCCAGGCGCGAACGCTTCGGACCTTCGAAGCCAAAGGGCTTGGAGACCACGGCCACCGTCAGGATGCCCATTTCCTGGGCCACTTCGGCCACGACCGGCGCGGCGCCCGTGCCGGTGCCGCCGCCCATGCCGGCGGTAATGAACACCATGTGCGCGCCGCGCAGCGAATCGGCGATGCGCTCGCGCGCCTCATTGGCGGCGGCGGCTCCCGCTTCCGGGCGCGAACCCGCACCCAGGCCGGTCTTGCCGAGCTGGATGATGTTGCTCGCCTGGGCGCGTGCGAGCGCCTGATGATCGGTATTGGCGCAGATGAACTCCACGCCCTGGACGCCGCGGTTGATCATGTGCTCGACCGCATTGCCGCCCGCGCCGCCGACACCGATCACCTTGATGATCGTGCCGTTGGTTTCAGTCTCGAGAATCTCGAACGTCATATTTGCCTCCTGCTTCTGTTTAGCCTAAACGCTCGCCCACGCAAACCTCCAATCGCAAGCGCATGCTTTTCTCACGCGATTGTCGTTGGCTGCCTGCGACACCTTCACACGCGAGGTGCACGTGCGCGCCGCAGGCGCGCGTACACCGAGCGTGTCCATTAAAAATTCCCGACGATCCATTCCTTCATCCGGCGCAGGGTCTGCGCAAACGAGCCCGACTGATTGGCGATCCGGCGCCCCCGCAGACGCTGTTGTTGCGCCTCGGCGAGCAAGCCCATCACCGTCGCGTAGCGCGGGTTGCGCACCATGTCGGCCAGGCTGCCTTCGTAGCCCGGCCAACCCACGCGCGCCGGCTTGAGAAACACGTCTTCG
Organism: Burkholderiaceae bacterium; assembly: GCA_036652035.1. Classification (GTDB taxonomy): domain Bacteria; phylum Pseudomonadota; class Gammaproteobacteria; order Burkholderiales; family Burkholderiaceae_F; genus JAEZVV01. Next base: position 53,248 of record JAVVWR010000001.1, read on the forward strand.
GCCAGCTCGTTCATGCCTGGCAGCAGGCTGGTGCCACCGGTCAGCACCACGCCCGAGGAGATCTGCTCTTCGAAGCCACTCTCGCGGATCGCCCGCTGCACCAGCGAGAACAGCTCTTCGACGCGCGGCTCGATCACCGCCGCCAAGGCCTGGCGCGAGAGCATTCGCGGCGGCCGATCGCCGATGCCGGTGATCTCGATCTTCTCGTCGGGATCGGCCAGCACTTCCTTGGCCACGCCCCAGCGCAGCTTGATGTCTTCGGCGTCGGGCACCGGGGTGCGCAGCGCCATCGCGATATCGCTCGTGATCTGGTCGCCGGCGATCGGGATCACCGCGGTGTGGCGGATCGCGCCGCCGGTGAAGATCGCGATGTCGGTGGTGCCACCGCCGATATCGATCAGCGCCACGCCGAGCTCCTTCTCGTCGGCGGTCAAAACCGACAGGCTGGAGGCGAGCGGCTGCAGGATCAGGTCTTGCACTTCAAGTCCGCAACGGCGCACGCACTTGATGATGTTCTGCGCCGCGCTCACCGCGCCGGTGACGATGTGAACCTTGACCTCGAGCCGCACGCCGCTCATGCCGATCGGCTCGCGAATATCTTCCTGTCCGTCGACGATGAATTCCTGCGTCAGCACGTGCAGTACCTGCTGGTCGGTCGGGATGTTGACCGCCTTGGCGGTCTCGATCACGCGCGCAACGTCGGTCGCCGTGACCTCGCGGTCGCGGATCGGCACCATGCCGCTCGAGTTGAAGCTCTTGATATGGCTGCCCGCGATCCCGGTATAGACCTCGGCAATCTTGGTATTGGCCATCAACTCGGCTTCTTCGACCGCCTTGCGGATCGACTGCACGGTCGACTCGATATTGACCACCACACCCTTGCGCAGGCCTTCCGAGGGCGACTGCCCCAGGCCAATGACCTGGAAGCGACCATCGGGCAATACCTCGGCCACCGCCACCACCACCTTGCTGGTGCCGACATCGAGGCCAACGATCAAATCCTTGATTTCCGTTCTCATCACTTGGTCTTGGCTGGAAGAGCGGCGGCAAAGCCGTTCGAATAACGCGCGTCAAGGCGAATCGGTGCAGCACCCAATCGCGCCATCACCATCGGGTATTGCGCCACGAGCCGCTCGAGTCGCTCGACGACAGGGGTATTGGGGCTGTCGCGGCCGAGTTCAATCCGCGTCGGCGGCAGGGTCTCGCCCGCCATCACCAGAGACCACGAAGCGCGCTCGGACACGTCAAGATCGGTCACCCTCGCCCCCAGCGGCGCCACCTGCGCGGCGAACTGGTAGTAGCGACGAGTGGCCTCGGGCGCCGCCGCGGCGGGCCCGGTGAACTCTGGCAAGGCGCCAAACAAATCGGCCTCGGCCGCATTGGCAACGAACAACCGACCCTCGTCCGAGAGCAGGCGGCCGTCGCTCCAGACGCCCAGCGCGCGGTGCTCGCGCAGCTCGAGCAGCAGGCGATCGGGCCAGACCCGGCGCACCGAGGCTTCGGCCACCCAGGGCACGGTCTCGCAGGTGCGCCGCACCTCATCGAGGCTGACGGTGAAATAGTTGCCGCGCACACGGCCGGCCAGCGCCGCGCGCAGCGTCGGCGCCGTCACATGCTGCAAATCACCTTCGACCACGAGCGCGCGCAGGTCAAAGACCGGACGCTGGGCCAGCCAGAACAGCGCACCGCCCATCAGGACGAGCGCCGCCACCACGGCCATGACCGTGGCGGCGATGTTCATGGCCCGCGTCGAGATCAAGCGCCGATCTCCAACGCGGCCGAGGCCGCGATCTCCAGCACCAGATCCTCGTAGCTCAAACCGATCGCGCGTGCCGCCATCGGCACCAGCGAGTGCCCGGTCATGCCGGGCGAGGTATTGAGCTCGAGCAGGCTGAAGCTGCCGTCGGCTCGCAGCATGACGTCGATCCGGCCCCAGCCGCGCGCGCCGAGCACGCGGTAGGCCGCGACACACACGCGAGCGATCTCGGCCGCCACCGTCGCATCGATCGGCGCCGGGCACAGGTACTGGGTCTCGTCGCTGTAATACTTGCTGTGGAAGTCGTAGTTCTCGCCCGGGGCGCGGATCTCGATGATCGGCAGGGCACGGGCCGACTCGCCCTCGCCAAGAAGGGTGCAGGTCAGCTCACGGCCGATCACCATCTCCTCGATCAGCACATGGTCGTCGTGCTCGACCGCTGCCTCGAAAGCGCGCGCGAGTTCGTTGGCGTCGTGCCCCATCACCTTGGTGATGCCGATGCTCGAGCCTTCTCGCGCGGGCTTGACGATGAGCTTGTCGCCCAGCTCGGCGACCACGCTCATCCAGTCGGTGTCGGCGTGCCCGATGCGCCAGCCGGGGGTGGGAATGCCTTCGGCGCGCCAGATCCGCTTGGTGGTGATCTTGTCGATCGCGATGCTCGAAGCCATCACGCCGCTGCCGGTATACGGAATCCCAAGCAGTTCAAGCGCGCCCTGGATCGTGCCGTCTTCACCGAAGCGGCCGTGCAGGGCGATGAAAACGCGATCAAAGCCAGCCGCTTCGAGCTCGGCGATCGACTGCGTGCCCGGGTCGAACGCATGGGCATCGACTCCACGCGACAACAGCGCCTTCAAGACGCCACCACCGCTCATCAAGGAAACCTCGCGCTCGGCCGAGCGTCCACCGAAGAGGACGCCGACCTTGCCGAGAGACTTGGCATCGATCATTCCGCCCCTCCTTCAGTCAGTTTGGCGGGCACGCCGCCGATCGAACCCGCGCCCATGGTGACGACCACGTCGCCATCGCGGACGCTCATCGCGATGGTCGCGGGCATGTCTTCAATTTTCTCGACGAACACCGGTTCGACCTTCCCGGCGACCCGGATCGCTCGCGCCAGCGAGCGGCCGTCGGCAGCCACGATCGGCGCTTCGCCAGCGGCATAGACCTCGGCGAGCAAGAGCGCGTCGACCGTAGCGAGCACTTTGACAAAATCCTCGAAGCAGTCGCGGGTGCGGGTAAAGCGGTGCGGCTGGAACGCCAGCACCACGCGCCGGCCCGGGAAGGCGCCGCGCACAGCGGCGATGGTCGCCGCCATCTCGACCGGGTGGTGGCCGTAGTCGTCGATCAAGGTGTAGTGGCCGCCGCTGGCGGCCGCCAGCTCGCCGTAGCGGGCAAAGCGCCGGCCGACGCCGGTAAAGCTCGCCAGCGCGGTCTGGATTGCCGCGTCGGCCACGCCCAGCTCGGTTGCGATCGCGATCGCCGCCAAAGCGTTCTGAACGTTGTGCCGACCCGGCAGGTTGAGCGTCACCGGCAGCGGCGAGTAACCCTCGCGCAGAACGGTGAAGCGCATTGTCGTTCCCACCGGCTCGACGTCGATCGCCCGCACCTGCGCGTCGGCGTCGAAACCGTAGCTGATCACCGGCTTGGACAGAAAAGGCAGGATCTCTCGCACATGGCGGTCATCGAGACACAACACCGCCGAGCCATAAAAGGGCAAGTGAGCGAGAAACTCGACGAAGGCCTGCTTGAGCCGGGCGAAGTCGTGACCGTAAGTCTCCATGTGGTCGGCGTCGATATTCGTGACCACCGCCATCACCGGCTGCAGATTCAGAAAGCTCGCATCGGACTCGTCGGCCTCGACCACGATGTACTCGCCAGCGCCCAGCCGCGCGTTGGCGCCCGCCGAGTTCAACCGTCCACCGATCACGAAGGTGGGATCGAGCCCGCCCGCGGCCAGCACGCTCGCCACCAGCGAGGTCGTGGTGGTCTTGCCATGGGTGCCGGCGATCGCGATGCCGCGCTTCAAGCGCATCAGCTCGGCCAGCATCACCGCGCGCGGCACCACCGGAATGCGCTTGGCACGTGCCGCCAGCACTTCCGGGTTGCTTGCGCTGACGGCGGTCGAGACGACCACGGCGTTAGCGCCTTCGATGTTCTCCGGCGCATGGCCCAAGGCGACTTTCGCGCCCTGGGACGCAAGCCGGCGGGTGGCGGCATTGTTCGCCGCGTCCGAGCCACTGATCACGTAACCGAGGTTGAGCAGGACTTCGGCAATGCCGGACATGCCGGAGCCGCCAATTCCTACGAAATGAATGTGTTTGACCGCGTGCTTCATGCGGCTTCCTTCGCAATGTGTTCGATCGCATCGGCCACGAGCTTGGCCGCCTGCGGTTGGCCGATCGCGCGGGCGCGCTCGGCCATGGTCTTAAGGGATTCGCGCGACAGGCCGATGAGTTGCTCGGCCAGGCACGCGGGTGTCAGTTCGTTCTGCGGCAGATGGATCGCGGCGCCGTGAGCCGCCATGAATTCGGCATTGCCGCGCTGGTGCGAGGTGGTCTTGACCACCAGCGGCACCAGGATCGCCGGCACGCCCGCGGCGGCCAGTTCGCTCACGGTGGTGGCGCCCGCGCGAGCGATCACCAGATCGCACGCGGCGTAGCGCGCCGCCATGTCGTCGATAAAGGGCAGCACCTCGGCCTCGACACCCGCGGCCGAATAAGCGGCGCGCACCGCCTCGACCGCGTTCACGCCGCACTGATGAACCACGGTCGGGCGTTGCGCCGCCGGGATCTGGCCGATCGCCACCGGCAGGGTGTCGTTGAGAACCTTGGCACCCAACGATCCACCAAACACCAGCAGCTTGAGCGGGCCGCTGCGGCCCTCAAAACGCGCCGCCGGCGCGGGTAACTCAACGATCTCGCGCCGCACCGGATTGCCGGTGACCAGGCCCTTGTCGCCCGCGGCGCGTGCGGCCTCGCCTTCAAAACCCAGCATCACGGCGCTGGCCAGCGGCTGCAGGATGCGGTTGCTCATCAGCGGGCCGGCGTCGCAATTCATCAGCACCAGCGGCAGACCGCGGGTGCTCGCCGCCAGCCCGGCTGGGACTGCCACGTAGCCGCCGGTGGTGAACATCACGGCAGGCTGGCGGCGCCCGATCAGCCCACGGCTCTTGGCAATCGCAGCGAGCAGCTTGAAGCCGCCCAACAGCGCGGTCTTGAGACCCTTGCCGCGCAGCCCGGAGAAATCGAGCGCGTCAAAAGCGATGCCCTGCTTTTCAACCAGGCCGCGCTCCATGCCGACCTGGGTGCCGAGCCAGCTCACCTGCCAGCCGCGGGCCGCGAGTTCCTTGGCCACGGCCAGGCCCGGCATCACGTGGCCGCCGGTACCGGCGGCCACCACCATCAGACGCTTCGGGTGGCTCATACGCGCCCTCCACGCATCAGGACGCGGTTCTCGCGATCGACCCGCAGCAGGATCGCGATCGCGCCGATCGTCGACAACAAGGCCGATCCGCCGTAGCTCATCAGAGGCAGCGTCAAACCCTTGGTCGGCAACAGGCCGGTGGCCACGCCGATGTTGATGAAGGACTGAACGCCCAGCCACAGACCGATACCTTGCGCCACCAGCCCCGCGAAGGTGCGCTCGAGCGCCACGGACTGACGGCCGATCTCGAACGCCCGTTTGACCAGCCAATAAAAGAGAACAATCACCGTCAGAACACCTACAAAACCCAGTTCCTCGCCGATCACGGCAAGGATGAAATCGGTATGCGCCTCGGGCAGGTAGTGGAGCTTTTCCACACTGCCGCCCAAACCCACGCCAAACCATTCACCACGCCCGAAAGCGATCAGCGAATGCGACAGCTGATACGCCTTGCCCAGGGCGTTCTGTTCGCTCCATGGGTCGAGGTAGGCAAAGATCCGCTCGCGCCGCCAGGGCGAGAACCAGATCACCGCGGCAAACGCCAGTGCAAGCACGGCGGTGATGCCGGCAAACAGCTTGCCGTTGACACCGCCCAGAAACAGGATCCCCATGCTGATCGCCACGATCACGCCAAAGGCGCCAAGGTCGGGCTGCATCAGCAGCAAGGCGCCGATCACGGCCATCACCACGGCCATCGGCAAAAAGCCCTTGCGGAAGCTGTGCATGAAATCCTGCTTGCGCACCGTGAAGTTGGCGGCGTAAAGCACGCAGGCAACCTTCATCACCTCGGACGGCTGAAGATTGAGCAGGCCGAGCGAGATCCAGCGCCGCGCGCCATTGACGCCCTTGCCCACGCCCGGCACCAGCACTGCGATCAAGAGAGCGATCGCCACCAGGAAGATCCAGGGAGCGAGCTTTTGCCAGGTATTCATCGATACCTGGAACACCGCGACTCCGGCCACGAAAGCCACCCCCAGCGCGAAAAGATGACGCACCAGGAAGTAGGTCGGCGCGGTGTTGTACTTGGGCGAATCGGCGAGCGAGATCGAGGCCGAATACACCATCACCGTGCCGATCAGGATCAGGGTCGCGACCACGAACATCAGCAGCCCGTCAAAGCCCGAGGGCGCGCGCGAATCGCCGCGACCCGCGCCCATTGCACCGACCGAGCCCAGGCCAGCGGCGGCCAGCACCGTCCCGCCCGGCTCGTAGGCACGGGGTTTGGCGGGGCGAAGGCGGGCGATCAGCTTTTTCAGCACGGCTGGCCGCTCTCCAGGGCGAGTTCACGCACCGCATCGACAAACACCTCGGCGCGATGGGCGTAGTGGCGGAACATGTCGAGGCTGGCGCAGGCGGGTGACAGCAGAACCGCGTCGCGCGGCTGCGCCAGGCTCGCGGCGAGCGCCACCGCCGCTTCGAGCGTGGCGGCGCGCTCAATCGGGAACAGGCAGCCATCAAGCGCAGCCGCAATGGCATCGGCGTCCTTGCCGATCAGGATCGCCGCGCGGGCATGGCGGCTCATCGGCGCCGCCAGCGGGGTGAAATCCTGGCCCTTGCCTTCGCCGCCCAGGATCACCACCAGAGACCGGCCTTCGCCGCCCAGACCGTCGAGCGCCGCCACGGTGGCGCCGACATTGGTGCCCTTGGAATCATCAACGTAATCGACCCCTCCCACCTGCGCCACGAATTGCACGCGATGCGCTTCGCCGCGGTAATCGGCCAGGGCGTTCAAGACTGGCGCCAGCGGGCAGCCGATCGCCCGCACCAGGGCGATGGCCGCCAGCGCGTTCATGGCGTTGTGGCGACCGCGGATCTTGAGCGCATCGACCGGCATGAAGCGGTGGACGTAGATCTCGCCCGACAGCCCGGGAAGATCGGCCGCCGCCTTGCGGCGCTTCGTGGGCGGCGCAAGGTCTTCGGCCCAGGCCAGCCAGTTGATCCCGCCTTCGATCGCCACGCCGTATTGATCGGCCAGGCGGGGCTCGCCAAAACCGAAGCTGATCGCCCCGCTGCGCGCCATTGCCGCCACGCGGCGGTCGTCGCGGTTGATCACCGCGATCGTGCCGGGGGCAAAGATCTTCGCCTTGGTCGCGGCGTAGGCCTCGATCGAGCCGTGCCAGTCGAGGTGGTCGTCGCTGATATTGAGAACGGTGGCGACCGTGCAGGCGAGCGCGGCGGTGGTCTCGAGCTGGAAACTCGAGAGCTCGAGCACCCAGACCTCGGGCAGCGTGTTCTGGCGCAAGTGATGGCGCAAAGCTTCCAGCGCGCTGGGGCCGATATTGCCCGCCACCGCCACGCTGCGGCCCGCCGCTTCGACCATCTTGCCGACGATCACCGTGGTCGTGGTCTTGCCGTTGGTGCCGGTAATGCCAATCAGCTTGGGCTGGTAGTCGCGGAAATTCTTCAGGCGTTGCAGTTCACGCGCAAAGAGTTCGATCTCGCCCACCACCGGAATGCCCGCCGCGCGCGCCGCGGCAACCAGGGGAGCCGCCGCCGAGTGCGCGGGCGAGAGCCCGGGCGAGATCGCCACCAGGCTCACGCCGTCAAGCAATTCGACCGGCAGTTCGCCGCCGTGGAATTCGAGCGTCGGCAGCTCGGCCTGGAGCTTGACGAGCTCAGGCGGCGCCTGCCGCGTATCGGCGGCGCGCAGCGCCCAGCCGGTGTGGGCCAGAAAACGCGCGCAGGCCAGCCCCGAAGCGCCAAGGCCCAGCACCAGAGCGGTCTTGGTGGTGGTGCTCATCAGCGCAACTTCAGGGTCGAGAGGCCGATCAGCACCAGGACGATGGTGATGATCCAGAAACGAACCACGACCTGGGTTTCTTTCCAGCCCTTGAGTTCGTAGTGATGATGCAGCGGCGCCATCAGGAAGATGCGCTTGCCCTTGCTCCACTTGAAGTAGAGAACCTGGATCATCACCGAGAGAGTCTCCATCACGAATACGCCACCCATGATGAAGAGAACGATCTCCTGACGCGTGATCACGGCAATGGTGCCAAGCGCGCCGCCCAGCGCCAGCGCGCCGACGTCACCCATGAAGACCTGCGCCGGGTAGGCGTTGAACCACAGGAAGGCCAGGCCCGCGCCGGCGATCGCCGCGCAGATGATCACCACTTCGCCCGCGCCCGGAATATAGGGAAACAGCAGATAGCGAGCGAAGTCGGCCCGGCCCACGACATAGGCAAAGACGCCGAGCGCCGCGCCGATCATGGCCGCCGGCAGGATCGCCAGGCCATCAAGACCGTCAGTGAGGTTGACCGCGTTGCTGGTGCCAACGATCACGAGGTAGGTCAGGATGATGAAACCCCAGATCCCGAGCGGATAGGCCACGCCCTTGAAGAAGGGAACGATCAGGTCGGAGCGCGTCGGCAGCGGCATGGAAAAGCCGCTCTGGACCCACTCGAGCATCACCGGCAGCAGCTTCTCGGTCGAGGGCGCAGCGATCGCAAACGCCAGGTAGACCGCGGCCGACAGACCGATCAGCGATTGCCAGAAGTATTTTTCCTTGGCGCTCATGCCCTTGGGGTTGCGGTGAACCACCTTGCGGTAGTCGTCAACCCAGCCCACCCAGCCAAAGCCCAGCGTGACGATCAGCACCACCCACACGAAGCGGTTGGAGAGGTCCATCCACAGCAGCGTCGACAGACCAATGGCGATCAGGATCAGCGCGCCGCCCATGGTTGGCGTGCCGGATTTCTTCAGGTGGGACTGCGGACCGTCGGTGCGAACCGCCTGGCCAATCTTGAGCTCGGTGAGCTTGCGGATCACCCACGGTCCCGCCGCCATGCCGATAAAGAGCGAAGTGATCGCCGCCAGCAGCGCGCGCAGCGTCAGGTAATTGAAGACGTTGAAGGCGCGGATGTCTTGCGCCAGCCATTGAAACAGTTCAAGCAACATTGCTAATGCGCCTCCCCGGGCGCGTTGGCGGTCAGTGCGGCGACCACCTTGTCCATCTTCATGAAGTTCGAACCCTTGACCAGGACCGTCGTTGCGCTCGTGGCTGCCGCTTGGGCGGCAACGATCAGATCGGCCTGCTCGGGAAAGTGCTGTGCGCCGGCGCCAAACGCGGCAACGGCCTCCATCATCTGCGGTCCGGTGGCGAGCAATTGCTCGATCCCGCGGGACTTGGCGTAAGCCCCAATCTCGCGATGAAACTCAGGACCTTGTTCGCCCACCTCGCCCATGTCACCCAGAGCCAGAACGCGCGGCGCGGCAAAGCCGGCCAGCAAGTCGATCGCGGCGCGCATCGAATCGGGGTTGGCGTTGTAGCTGTCGTCGATCACCCGGGCGCCACGGGCGCCACGGTGGTGAACGCCGCGGCGGGCGACCGGGCGGAAGGCTTCCAGCCCGGCGGCAATCGCGCGCGGCGCGATCCCGGCAGCGAGGCACGCCGCCGTCGCCGCCAACGCGTTGTGAACGTTGTGCACGCCGGCGACCGCCAGACGAACGTCGAGCAGCCCTTCGGGCGTGGCGATCGACAGCGTGCTGCCGTCGGCGTCGAGCTCGGCGGTGGCCGTCACCATCGCCTCGGCGTCGCGCGCGAAATCGACCACGCGCCGGGTTCCCGCCTGCTGGCGCCAGACGCCGGCGCAGTCGTCGTCGGCCGGAAACACCGCCACACCCTCGGGCGGGAGATGGGCGATGACCTGAGCGTTTTCGATCGCGGTGGCCTCGACCCCGGCCATGAATTCCTGGTGCTCGCGCTGCGCGTTATTGATCACCGCCACGGTCGGCTGAGCCAGCTCGGCCAGGTAAGCGATCTCGCCCGGGTGGTTCATACCGAGCTCGATCACGGCGGCGCGGTGCTCGGGGCGCAGGCGCCAGAGCATCAACGGCACGCCGATCTCGTTGTTCAGATTGCCCTGGGTCGCGAGGCGGTTGGCCTGACCCAAGGCCGTCGCGAGGATCGCCGCGATCATCTGCGTCACGGTGGTCTTGCCATTGCTGCCGGCGACCGCGATCACGGGAATCGCAAACCGCGACCGCCACGCCGCCGCCCCCACGCCCAACGCGCGACGGGTATCCGGCACCACGATCTGCGGAATCGGCACATCGAGCACGCGCTCGACCACCGCCGCCACCGCACCTTGCTCGGCCGCCTGAGCAACAAAATCGTGCGCGTCAAAGCGCTCGCCGCGCAGCGCCACGAACAAGGCGCCCGGCCCCACGCTGCGGGTGTCGGTCGACACCGCATCAAACCCCAGCGAAGCCGCACCGTGCAGCTCGGCTTCGCCCAGAACCCGGGTGAGTTCACCCAGCGTCATCCGCATGTTTTCCCCTCCTGCGCGCGCGCCAGCTGAGCGCCGCGCGCCTGTTCCACGTCGGAGAAGTGAGTCTTGCTTCCGGCGATATCCTGATAGTCCTCGTGCCCCTTGCCGGCAATCAGCACCACGTCG
>JAVVWR010000001.1:63919-85860 GCA_036652035.1 Burkholderiaceae bacterium
TGCATCCGGCCCGGCGGCGGCAGCAAGCGCGGCAGCTGGGAGCAGGCGAGATCGAAATCGACCCCGGCGGCCAGAGCCACGCCCAGCACGCCGAGCAAGTTGGCGACGTTGAAGCTGCCAACCAGATTGACTGCAACCCGCTGCGAGCGGCCGTTCCAGTCGATCGTGAAAGCCAGGCCCTGCGGCGTTGTTGCCACCTCGCGCGCGGCCAGGCGGTGCGCCCCCGCCGGCGCGCCCCGCCCTTCGAGCGTGGTGACCGTGGTGGCAACACCACGGGCGAGCGCGCGATCGGCCAGACGGCGGCCGGCCTCGTCGTCGCCATTGATCACGGCGTGCGCCAGGCCGGGCCAATCGAACAGGATCGCCTTGGCCGCTTCGTAGGCCGCCATGTCGCCGTGGTAATCGAGGTGGTCGCGGGTGAGATTGGTAAAGAGCGCGATGTCGTATTTCATGCCCGCCGCCCGGCCCTGCTCAAGGCCGATCGACGACAACTCCATCGCCAGCGCGACCGCACCGGCGTCGCGCAAACGCCGCACCTCGGCCTGCAGGCTGATCGGGTCGGGCGTGGTGAGAGTCGCCTGGCTCAGGGTCTCGCCAGCCAAGCCGCTGCCGACCGTGCCGATCACCGCACAGCGGCGGCTGGCGCGGCTCAACAATTGGGCGATCCATTGCGAGCACGAGGTCTTGCCATTGGTTCCCGTTACCGCCACCGACAACAAGCCGCTGGAAGGCTCGCCGTAGAACGCCGCCGCCAGCCGCCCGAGGCACGACTTGAGCTCGGGGACTTCGAGCACCGGCACCGTCATCAAGCCCTTGAGCGAATCGAGTTCGCCCTCGGCCAGCACGGCCACCGCGCCGCGCTCGATCGCGCGGGCGATGAAGTCGCGGCCATCGGACTTGAACCCGGGCACGGCGACAAACACATCGCCCGCCTCGACCTTGCGGCTGTCGAGGCGAAGCTCGCGGGCCGCGGGGGCGACGCCACGCAGCCAGTCGATCAGATCGGCGATGGCAGGGGTCTGGATCGGGGTCTCGCTCATCGCGGCGCCTCCATCGCGATCAACTGTCCCTTGGGCCCGAGCAGCGGACCGTCGGGGTCGATCTGCAGAGTCCGCAGCGCGCCCGAGGCCACCTGGGCGAACACCGGTCCGGCCACCACGCCGCCGTAATAGCCGCCGCCCTTGGGTTCATCGACCATGACGGCGACCACGATCCGCGGATCGGACACCGGCGCGAAACCGACGTAGGAGGCGACGTAGTCCTTGACGTACTTGCCGCCCTTGACCTTGAGCGCGGTGCCGGTCTTGCCGGCGGCGCGGTAGCCGGAGAGCCGGGCCTGCGGCGCGGTGCCGCCGGGGGCCGTGGCCATCTCGAGCATCTTGCGCATCGCGCGCGCGGTCTCGGGCTTGAGCACCTGGATGCCCTGCACCGGAGTGCCGGTCTTCATCAGCGTGAGCGGGATGACGTCGCCGTCGCGAGCGAACACGGTGTAGGCGCGGGCGAGTTGGATCAACGAGACCGAAATGCCGTGGCCGTACGAGATGGTGGCCTGCTCGATCGGGCGCCAGGTGCGCGCCGGACGCATGCGACCCGCCACCGCACCGGGAAAGCCGATCTGCGGCGCCTGCCCAAAGCCGACCTGGGTGTAGGTGTCCCACAAGGTCTGAGCGGGCAACTCGAGCGCGATCTTGGCGGTGCCGACGTTGCTCGACTTGGCGAGCACTTCCTCGACGGTGAGGATGCCGTGCGGATGCGCGTCGCCGATCGAGGCCGAGCCGATCGTCAGGCGACCGGGCGCGGTCTGGATCTTGGTGTCGGGGCGGATCTTGCCGGCGTCGAGCGCGGCGGCGATCGAAAAAGCCTTGAGCGTCGAGCCCGGCTCGAAGGTGTCGGTCAGCACCCGGTTGCGCGTGAGCTCGGGCGAAAAACGGCCCCGCACGTTGGGGTCGTAGGTCGGCCAGTTGGCCAGCGCCAGAATTTCACCGGTGCGGGTATCGGCCACCACCACCGCTCCCGCCTTGGCGTTGTGTTTATCGACCGCCGCCTTGAGCGCGGTGTGCGCGATGTACTGGATGCGCGAATCGATCGAGAGCGAAAGATCGCGCCCATCGAGCGGCTGGCGCAACCAGGCGTCTTCAACCACGCGCCCCAGGCGATCCTTGATCACGCGGCGGCTGCCGGTGCGGCCGGCGAGCTGCTTTTCCTGCGCCAGCTCCATGCCTTCCTGGCCGCGGTCTTCGACATTGGTGAAGCCGACGATGTGGGCCGAGGCGGGGCCGTCGGGGTAATGACGCTTGAACTCGCGGGTGTCATGGATCCCGGCGAGCTTCATCGCGGCGATGCGATCGGCGACGTCGGAATCGACCTGGCGGCGCAGGTAGACAAAGCTCTTGTCTTCGTTCGAGAGCCGGCGCTTGAGCTCGGTCGCCGGCATGTCGAGCAGGCGCGCCAGTTCGCGGGTCTGCTCCGGCGTGACTTCGACGTCCTCGGGGATGGCCCAGATCGCCTTGGCCGGCACGCTGGAAGCGAGCACCACACCATGGCGATCGGTCATGCGGCCGCGCGTGGCGGGAACGTCGAGCGTGCGTGCGTAGCGCGCTTCGCCCTGGCGCTGAAGGAATTCGGTGTTGACGCCACCCTGCAGATACACCGCTCGCCCGATCAACGAAAGAAAGCTGCAGAACAGCACGAAGAGCAACAGCTTCGAGCGCCACGCCGGGAGCCTGACGGTGAGCAGCGGATTGGCCGAAAAGGCCACCCGCTCGGCGTGGTGGGAACCGGTGACGGTGGTGCCACCCTGGCCCGCGCGCGACTTCGGCTTGCTCACTTGGCCTCCGGTGCGGGAGCGCTAACCAGGACCGTGCGGCCACTCTCGACCGGCTTGAGCCCCAGAGCACGCGCCGACTGCTCGACATAGCCCGGCTGCGCCGCGCGCGACAGCTCGATCCGCAGGCGATTCCATTCGACATCACGAGAGCGAGCCTCGACCTGAGCGCGTTCGAGGTCGATGAACAAGCTGCGCGCCCGGTGCTGACTGGAGACGAGCAGCAAGGCGCAGCCGAACAAGGCTGCGCCCAAGAGCAGAACCCACAGCGAGTCGCTGCGTCCCTTCATGCAGCCGCTCCGGGCCAGGCTTCGGTGGTGCGTTCGGCCACCCGCATCACTGCCGAGCGGGCGCGCGGGTTTTCAGCGCACTCGGACTCGTCGGGCAGGACTCGCACCACATGGCTCAGACGCGGCTGCGGCAACTCGTGGGCGCGCAGCGGAACCCGGGCGTCGAGCCCGCGTTCCGGGTGGGCATGGCCTTCGATAAAGCGCTTGGTGACACGGTCTTCCAGCGAATGGAAGCTGATGACCACCAGATGCGCACCCGGAGCCAGCAGGCGCCCGGCCTGGTCAAGCGCTAGCGACAGCTCTTCAAGCTCTTGATTGATGTGAATCCGTATAGCTTGAAAGGTGCGCGTAGCCGGGTGCTGGGTCGGATCCCGCCGGTTACGCGGGGCGGCGTCCGCCACGACAGCGGCAAGCTCGGATGTGGTTGCAATAAGCCCCCGCTCCCGGCGAGCAACAATCGCCTTTGCAATCGATGAAGCAAACCGTTCTTCCCCATAGTCCGCGATCACCCGTTTGAGTTCGTCGACGCTCGCTTGCGCGAGCCATTGCGCCGCGGTCAAGCCGCGGCTGGTATCCATGCGCATGTCCAGAGGGCCATCGGCACGGAAGGAAAAGCCACGCGTCGGGTCGTCGATCTGCGGGCTGGAAACACCGATATCGAGCATGATCCCGTCGACCTGCGAGATGCCGCGCGCAGCGAGGGTCTCGGCCAGGGTCGAAAAGGCGGCGTGCTCGATCGAAAAGCGGGGGTCGGTAATCTGCGCCGCCGCGGCAATCGCCTCGGGGTCGCGATCGAAAGCGATCAAGCGCCCCGCGGGCGCCAGACGCTCAAGAACCAGGCGCGAATGGCCGCCGCGGCCAAACGTGCCGTCGATATAGAGACCGTCGGGGCGGGTGATCAGATGCTCGACCGCGCTAGCGGCGAGCACCGAACGGTGCCGCAGGGCGTCCGGGATAAGAGACGGTGACATTCACTCTCAGAAGGTGAAGTTCGCCGCGGCATCCGGCAAGCCGCCTGCAAGCGCCTTGCTTTCTTCCTCGGCAAGACGGTGGGCGTCCCAGAGTTCGAAGTGCGCTCCCATGCCCATCAACATCACCTCGCGGTTGAGTTGACAGAGCGAGCGCAGCTCCCCCGGGACGAGGATGCGACCAGCGCTATCGAGTTCGAGATCGACCGCGCTGCCCAACACAATTCGCTGCAGGAATCGAGCGGAAAAGGGCAAGGCGGCAACTTGTTCGCGCCGCACTTCCCAGGTGGAACGGGGATACACCAGCACGCAGCCGTCAGGATGACGCGTCAGGGTCAGACGGCCGTCGCACGACGCCATAAGCGCATCCCGATGCCGGCTCGGCATCGACATGCGCCCCTTGGAATCGAGCGTCAGCTGTGAAGCTCCCTGGAACACGCGCTCCCTTTCACCGAGAACTGGACGGCGGGTTTCGGCAGACTTGCCAACCACAACCGATCCACTTTTTCCCACTTTTTTACACGAAAAGCCACTGTAGAACACCGATTCCTCACGGTCAAGGCGATCACCGTGACTTTTCTCAATCGGAACAAAGGCTTAGCGCGCCATTCTCAGGCGCACTCTCGGAAAAACCGTAGGAAATGAAAGGGATAGCGACGGAACTGAAAGTGAAACCTTCAGTCCCGTACTGGCGGACGGCGCGGCATTTCGCCCGTCTCAGGAAGAATCAGGCGCGAATGGCGCTGATACGTGAAATACGACCAGGCCCAATCGATCATCACCAGCAAACGATTGCGAAAGCCGATCAGGAACAGGATGTGAACGAAGAGCCAGGCCAGCCAGGCCGTCACACCCGAGAGCTGGGTGCCATTGGCAAGAACGGTCACGGCGGCGTGACGGCCGATGGTCGCCATCGAACCGCGGTCCGCGTAACGAAAGCCCGACAGGCTCGCAGGCGACTGCCCCCGGATCTGCGCCAGCACGCCCCGCGCCGCGTGCCGCCCCATCTGGAGCGCCACCTGCGCCACGGCGGGCAAAGGCTCGTCCCCGACATCGAAGTGGGCCAGATCGCCCACCACATAGATTTCAGGGTTCTGTGACAGGTGCAGCGCCGGAGTGACGATGACCCGGCCGCTGCGATCGCGCTCGGCCGGCAGGCTTGCGCCCAAGGGCACACCTTGCACGCCGGCGGCCCAGAAAACCGTGCGCGCAGCAATGCGCTCTTCGCCCAGATCCACGCCCTCACGGTCAAGACCGGTGACGCGGCGACCGGTGTGGACCTCGACCCCCAGCGACTCCAGTTCCCGCCGCGCCTTGATCGAGAGTGAATGGGGAAAGCTCGGCAGAACGTAATCGCCGCCCTCGACCAAGACCACTCGTGCGGTGGTTGGATCAATCTGGCGGAAATCATCCGCCAGCGTGTCGCGCGCCAGTTCGGCGAGCGCCCCGGCGAGCTCGACTCCGGTCGGGCCGGCACCAATCACGACAAAGGTCTTGAGGTCGCGCCGCACCTCGGGATCGCTCGCCTGCTCGGCCAGCTCGAACGCCAGCAAGGCACGGCGGCGAATTTCATGCGCGTCGTCAAGCGTCTTCAAGCCCGGGGCGATCGCCTCCCACTCATCGTTGCCAAAGTAGGAGTGCGTCAAGCCGGCGGCAACGATCAGCCAGTCGTACTCGACCACGCTGCCATCGGCCAGGCGCAGCGAGCGCGCCGCGGCATCGACCGATTCGACCGTTCCCAGCCGAACCGAGCAGTTCTGCTGCTTCTTGAGCAAGGCGCGGATCGGCGAAGCGATCTGGTGTGCGGCCAAGCCGGCACTGGCAACCTGATAAAGCAGGGCCTGGAAAGTGTGATGGTTGGTGCGGTCGATCAGGACCACTTCAACCGGAGCATCGGCCAGCGTGCGCGCGGCCTCGAGGCCGGCGAATCCGCCACCGATGATCACCACGCGAGGAAGCTTCATCGTTGCTGCGCTTTCGGGCGTCGGCTCAAGACCGCCGCCAAAGATAAGAAGGGCAAAGACCCGCCTGTAAGCCGGATTTTGTTCGGCACTGTTACCAGCGCCGTGGCGATCATTCCTCTAGGCCGGCGCTCGCGCGCCGGCTCCAGCCACCTACCCGCGGCCTCCCCGAGTCAGGTCAGCGGCCGCCTATTTGGTGTTGCTCCCCGTAGAGATTGCCCGTTTCACCCGAACTGAATCGGCTCGTCTCTGTTGCTCTGATCCTCGCCTCGCGGCGGGCAGGCGTTACCTGCTACGGTGCTCTGTGGAGTCCGGACTTTCCTCGAAAGCGTGAGCCCTCGCGAGCGCCCGGCGGACTTTGCTCGCTCGAATGTATCAGGCCCGCGATCGCACGCAAGCGAAGCGGGCCAACAAGCGCCGTTTCGAGGGTTTACACCCGATGCAAGGGCCCCGCGGACTGGAAGTGTTCGAGGATGTGTTCGGCGATCCGGGTCACCGGCAGCACCGCATCGACCGCGCCGAGCGCGATGGCTTCCTTGGGCATGCCAAACACGATGCAGCTCGCTTCGTCCTGCGCCACGTTGTGCGCCCCGGCCTGGCGCATCGTCAGCATCGCAGCCGCGCCGTCCTTGCCCATGCCAGTGAGCATCACGCCCAGGGCGTTGCGTCCGGCGTGCTTGGCGACCGAGTTGAACAGCACTTCGACCGAGGGCCGATGACGGTTGACCGGATCGGCGTCGTCGATCTCGATCATGTAGCTCGCTCCGGACCGCGTCAGCCGCATGTGGCGGCCACCCGGCGCGATGTAAGCGTGACCCGGCAAGACCCGCTCGCCCGCCACCGCCTCCTTGACCGTCATCCGGCACAAGCCGTTGAGGCGTGCGGCAAAGCTCGCCGTAAATCCCGGCGGCATGTGCTGGGTGATCAGCACCGCCGGCGCGTCGGCCGGCAGCCGCGTCAAGACTTCGCGCACCGCCTCGGTGCCGCCGGTCGAGGAGCCGATCGCGATCAGCTTCTCGGTCGACACCCGACCAAAGCTCGCAGGCCGCGCCCGTTCGGCCGAAGCGGCGGGCGCCACGGCGGCACGCCGGTGCAGATGCGCCTTGGCGGCGATGCGGATCTTGTCGGCGATGTCCTGCGCCAGGTCCTTCATGCCGCTGGCCACGCCGATGCGGGGCTTGGCGACGAAATCGACCGCCCCCAGCTCAAGCGCGCGCATCGTGGTTTCCGCCCCGCGTTCGGTCAGGGTCGAGACCATCACCACCGGCATCGGCCGCAAGCGCATCAGACGCTCGAGAAAGTCCAGGCCATCCATCTTCGGCATCTCGACATCGAGCGTCAGGACATCGGGGTTGAGCGCGCGAATCATCTCGCGCGCCACCAGCGGGTCGGGTGCCGCCCCCACCACCTCCAAGTCCCGCTCGTGCGAAATGATCTCGGTCAGCAGGCTGCGCACCAGCGCGGAATCGTCAATGATGAGAACGCGGATCTTGCTCATGGGCATCAGAAAAGTTCGATATCGCCGCCACTGCGGACCGTGTCGATACGCGCGCGGTAGTTTTGTTCCGCCGCGACCAAAGAGGCATCGGCGCGCGCGAGCTTGCGCACCAGGGCGCGGCCGGTGGCCGGAAAAAAGGCGACGCGCCGCGGGTGCGTATCGAGCAAATCCTCGGCCACGATCCGGATCCCCTCGGTGACCAGAAACTTGCGCACAAAGCTGACGTTGCGCTCACCGACATTGAGCGTGAAGCTCGTCATCACATTGCCGCCGCCAAACACCTTGGCCTCGAGCGCCGAACGGCGCGCGCCGCACTTGAGCAGCTCGTTGATCAGCAATTCCATCGCGTGAACGCCATAGCGGCCAGCCAGGCCGATCGGGTCGCCATCCTTGGCACCCTCGGGCAGCATGAAGTGATTCATGCCCCCGACCTTGGCGCGCGCATCCCACAGGCAGGCCGACACGCACGAGCCCAGCACCGTGGTCAGAACCACGTCGGGGCCGTCGACGAAGAACTCGCCCGGCAAGACCTTGACCGCATGGCAACCGAAGTCACGGTCGAAATACAAGGTTCCCGCCTCGCCGGCCACGCCGCGCGAACGCGGTCGTGTGGTCTTGGCCTCACTCATGGCAGGCGCTCATAGACCGTCTTGCCGCGCAATCGGAACTGGGAGCGGCAGTCGGAAAAATTCTCCGAGTGGCCAACAAACAGCAGGCCGCCGGGGCGCAAGACCTCGGCGATCCGCCCCAGCACTTCGCGCTGGGTGGCGTGATCGAAATAGATCAGCACGTTGCGGCAGAACACGGCATCGAACCCCTCGGCCATGTCGCGCGCCCGTGGCCACGTGGGATCGAGCAGGTTGAGCGGGCGGTACTGCACCAGGCCGGCGAGTTCGGGCTTGACGCGCACCAGACCGTCCCTGTCACCCTTGCCGCGCAGAAACCAGCGCCGCAAGCGGGCGTCACCGCAGGCCTGCGCCGAATCGATCGAATAGACCGCCTGTGCCGCGGTTGCCAGGACGTTGGTGTCGATGTCGGTGGCGATCAGGCTCGGCTTGCTTCCCGCCGTCAAGGCCTCGGCCGCCGTCATGGCGATCGACCAGGGCTCTTCGCCGGTCGAGGCCGCGGCGCACCACAGGCGCGCCTTGCTGCGCCCGCGCAGGAATTCCGCCAGCAAGGGAAAGTGGTGCGACTCGCGGAAAAAGGCGGTGAGGTTGGTCGTCAGCGCATTGACGAACTGCTGCGCTTCCGCGCTGACGCTGGTGGCGTCGCTTTCGATGTCATCCAGATACTCGGCAAACGAGGCCCGGCCGGTGGCCCGCACGCGGCGGGCCAGTCGGCTGTAGACCATGTTCTGCTTCGAGGCATTGAGATCGATTCCCGCTCGAGCCCGGATCAAGCGCCGCACCCGATCAAAGTCGTGACTTGAGAACGAGTATTCGCGCGACAGCGAATCCGCTGCCGTGGCTCGCGCCAGCAAGTCCTTCGATTGGTCGGGTGCACCCATGCCTGCATTTCCTTGTAGCGCTCGCCAGTTGCCTGACTTCAGAATTCTTCCCAATCGCCCGCCGCTGACTTGCTCGCCACCGGCTTGACCGGTGTCGGCTCACGGCTGGCCATCGGCTTGGCTTCAACCTTGGGTTCGATCCGCTTGACCGCCGCCCGGCTCACCGTCTGCGCCTGGGCGATCACCGCCCGTGCCTGCGACTCGCCCAGCTTGAACACCGCCACCGTCTCGGCCAGCCGCCCCGCCTGTTCTTTCAGGCTCTCAGCCGCCGCCGCGCTCTCTTCAACCAGCGCCGCGTTCTGCTGCGTCATCTGGTCGAGCTGCGTCACCGCCTGATTGACCTGCGTGATCCCGGCGCTCTGCTCGAGCGTGCTGCTGGTGATCTCGCCAATCAGGTCGGTCACTCGCCGCACTTGAGTGACGATCTCGTCCATCGTGCGGCCCGCTTCCTGCACCTGCGCCGCGCCGCTATCGACCTTGCCAGCCGAGTCTTCGATCAGCCCCTTGATCTCCTTGGCCGCTTGCGCGCTCCTCTGCGCCAGGTTGCGAACTTCGCCCGCCACCACCGCAAAGCCGCGCCCCTGCTCGCCCGCTCGCGCCGCTTCGACCGCCGCGTTGAGCGCCAGGATGTTGGTCTGGAACGCAATCCCGTCGATCACGCCGATGATCTCGGCGATCTTGCGGCTCGCCGCGCTGATCTCGCCCATCGTCCCGACCACTTGACCGACCACCGCACCGCCGCGCTCGGCCACCGCGCTCGCGCTGCTCGCCAGCTGGTTGGCCTGCTTGGCCGCATCGGCATTGGCCTTGACCGTGCTCGTCAGCTGTTCGATCGAGCTCGCCGTCTGCTGCAGCGAACTGGCCTGCTCTTCGGTCCGGCTCGACAGATCCGTGTTGCCCACCGCGATCTCGCCCGAGGCCGTCCGCACTGACTCGCTGGTCTCGCGGATTTCGCCGATCACCCCGGCAATCTTGTCGGCGAATCGATTGAAAGCCCGCCCCATCTGCGCCAGCTCATCGTCGCCGTGCGCATCCAGACGCCGGGTCAGATCACCGTCGCCGCTGGCGATCTCCTCCATCGCGTCGCGCGCGCTCTCGAGCCGTGCCATCGCGCGCCGAATCGTCCATGTCAGCACCACACCGGCGACCAGCACTACCGCGAGGATCAGCGCCAAGGACAGCCACAATTGTCGAGCCACCGTGGCCAGGGCAACCGACTTGTCGAGCGCAATCGCGAGGTACCACGACGAGTTGGGAATCGCCTTGGCCGCGATCAGCATGGAGCGCCCATCCATGTCAATCTCGGGCAAGGCGCCACTGGCTACCACCAGGGTCTGCATCGTCAGCGCCGGGCTGATCTCGCTCATCGGCTTGAGCGTGAGCTTGGCGTCGTAGTGCGCCAGCAGCTGGCCCTGGCCATCGACCAGAAAGGCGAACGAGCCTTCCATCGGCTTGAGCGCGTTGACCTGCGCCGCGAGCGACTCGACCAGAACATCGCCGCCCGCCACGCCGACGACTCCGCCGTTCTTGCGAATCGGCTGCGCAAAAGTGACCGTCAGCTTGCCAGTGCTCTTGCCCACGTAGGGCGCGGCCACGGTGCGACCGCCTGCGGCCACCGCGTCCTGGTACCAGGCGCGATCCGCAGGAACGTAATCCGCCCCGCGATTGCCGGCGGGATACGAGTACATGCGCCGATCGGCAAAGCCGAGCAGGGACATGTCGAATCCCCCGGCCACTTGCGCCGCATGCAAGGTGGGAATCGGGTCGGCCAGATCGCTCGCCAGCGCGATCGCGTCGACCGCCATATGCCGGCTGCGGAACCATTCTCCGATCACCCCGGCCTCGGCCTGAGCCAGAGCGCGCGCATCAAACGCGATCGACTTCATTCGCTCGGACCGGTCATTCATGATCAGAACCGACCCCAGCACGGCCATCGCCACCGCCACTACCGCGATCGCCACCGCCGCCAGGCGAAACTTCAAGGAACTCCAGTTCATTACAACACCTTCCTACTCCAGCCATCCGCTGGTTGACTCCGGTCGCGGAAATCGTGCGCCAACCGCACGCTCCCGTCCTTGTTCCGGTACCCCCACACACACGCCGAGCGAATCGCTCCGCGTCAGAACTCTTCCCAATCCCCTTCGGTAGCCGGCTTGTTCGCCGGCGCGCGCGGAGCGCTGACCGGCGCGCGAGCCACCCGCACCGCGCTCGACCGAGCGCGATCGATCGCCTGCTTCGCCTGCCCCTCGCCGAGCTTGAAAGTCGCCACGGCCTGCGTCAGTCGCTGCGCCTGATCGCGCAGCGACTCGGCCGCCGCCGCGCTCTGCTCGACCAAGGCTGCGTTCTGCTGCGTCATCTGGTCCAAGCCCGCGACCGCTTGATTGACCTGGGTGATGCCGGCGCTCTGCTCCAACGTGCTGCTGGTGATCTCGCCGATCAGGTCGGTCACGCGCCGCACCTGGGTCACGATTTCTTCCATCCCGCGCCCCGACTCCTCGGCCAGGCGCGAGCCGGCATCGACCTGGACCTGGCTGGCGCCGATCAGGTTCTTGATTTCCTTGGCGGCTTCGGCACTGCGCTGGGCCAGGCTGCGAACCTCGGCCGCCACCACCGCAAAACCCCGCCCCTGCTCGCCCGCGCGCGCCGCCTCCACCGCGGCGTTCAAGGCCAGGATGTTGGTCTGGAACGCAATCCCGTCGATCACGCCAATGATTTCGGCAATCTTGCGGCTCGCCGCGCTGATCTGTCCCATCGTCGCCAGGTTGGCGCGGGCCGATTCGCCGCCGCGAACCACCGCCGCACTGGCCAGGGACGCCAGCTGGTTGGCTTGCTTGGCCGCATCGGCATTGGCCTTGACGGTGCTGGTCAGCTGCTCGATCGAGCTCGCCGTCTGCTGCAGCGAACTGGCCTGCTCTTCGGTCCGGCTCGACAGGTCGGTGTTGCCCACCGCGATCTCGCCCGAGGCCGTCCGCACCGATTCGCTGGTTTCTCGAATTTCGCCCACCGTGCGCGACAAGGCGACTTGCATCGCAATCAAGGCGGTCAGCAGCTGGCCAAACTCATCGCGACGATCGTTCGCGATCGGATACGTCAAATCGCCGCGGGAGATCGCGTCGGTCGCGGCCACGGCGGCGGCGAGCGGAACGCGAATCTGGCGCACCAGAATAAAACCGGCGGCAATCATCAATCCAACCAGGGTCAGGCCGCCCGTGCCGGCAATGGTCAGGCTGCGCATGCGCTCGGCGGTAGCGCGCGCGCGGACCTGAGCCACTTCAACGCGCTGCTGCTTGACGTAGTCGCGCAAGGCCTGGACATAGACATCGCTCGCCGGCAGAAAGCGCGCCGTCATCTCGTGCACTTCGCCCGCGTGATCGCCCGCCGTGCGCAAGGCCTTGGCCTTGTTCATCGAGGCCAGGACGCCGCTGCGCATCTCGGCGATCCGCGCCATCAGGCGGCGGTCCTCGTCGGACGCGGGCAGAGCCTCGATCTCCTTCTGGATCGCCGAGATCTGCTCGATGCTCTGCGCGAGCATGTCCTTGAAGGTGGTCTCGACAAACCGGTCTTCGGTCAGCGACGAGGCCAGCACGCGCACCATGTTGACTTCCGTGCGCCCCATCCACTCCTGCGCGAGCTCGGCCCGGCGCTCGGCGCGCTCGGACTCGACGATGGCCCGGGCTTGAGAAGCCCGGGCGTTGATGGCGGCGTAGCCCAGAACGGCGACCATAAAAACCACCACCGTCACAATCCCGCCCCACAGGCGGAAGGCGATGCTCGAATCAAGGCGTGCAAACATGGGGACTCCGCGATCAGGTCAAAACGCGTTCGATCAAGGCCATGTCCTCGGCCGCCATCAGGCGCTCGATATCGACCAGGATCATCATCCGTTCGCCCACCGAGCCCAGGCCGGTGATGTAACCGGCGTCGAGCAGCGAGTTGAATTCCGGGGCCGGCCGGATCTGCTCGGGCGCCAGCTCCAGCACGTCGGACACCGAGTCGACCACCACGCCCACCACGCGCTTGGCGACGTTGAGAATGATCACCACGGTGAACTCGTTGTAGTCGGCCGCGCCGAGCTTGAACTTCAGGCGCAGATCGACGATCGGCACGATCACGCCGCGCAGATTGATCACGCCCTTGATGAAATCGGGCGCGTTGGCGATCCGGGTCACCGCGTCGTAGCCGCGGATTTCCTGCACCTTGAGGATGTCGATCCCGTACTCCTCGGCGCCAAGGCGGAAGGTGAGGTATTCCTGGGCGCGCGTCTGCGCGTCGTTGAACTGTTCCATCAGGCCCATGAGGCGCTCCTAGCTCAGTGGCGCACGCGCTTGACCAGCGCCGCGACATCGATGATGAGGGCGACGCGACCGTCGCCAAGAATGGTGGCGCCGGATACGCCGCGCACCCGCCGGTAATTCGATTCGAGGTTCTTGACCACCACCTGGTGCTGGCCGATCAGCTCATCGACCCTCAGCGCGGCGCGGCCACCGTCGGCTTCGACCAGGACCATGATCGAACCCTCGTCGCCCGGACCGACCGCGGCGCCGAAAGCCTCGGCCAGGGTCACGACCGGCAGGTATTCCTCGCGCACATGAACCACGCGGCCGGTCGCTCCGACCTGCTTGACCATGCCGGGGGCCACCTGGAAGGACTCGACCACCGAACCCAGCGGCAGGATGAAGACATCGCCATCGACCCCGATCGACATGCCGTCCATGATCGCGAGCGTGAGCGGCAGCCGGACCGAGACCCGCGTGCCAAGACCGGCCGCCGAATCAATCTCGGCCGATCCGTTCAAGGCGGCAATGTTCTTGCGCACCACGTCCATGCCAACACCGCGGCCCGAGACATCCGAGACTTGATCGGCGGTCGAAAAGCCCGGTTCCCAGATCAGCGCCCAGACCTCGGCGTCGCTCATGTCCTCGCGCACCGGCAGGCCGCGCTCGAGCGCTTTCTTGAGAATGCGCTCGCGGGAAAGACCGGCGCCGTCGTCGCGCACCTCGATCAGGATCGAGCCCCCCTGGTGCGCCGCCGACAAGGTGATCGTGCCGTGCGCCGGCTTGCCCGCGGCCACACGCTCGGCGGGGGTTTCGATGCCATGGTCGGCACTGTTGCGCACCAGGTGGGTGAGCGGATCAACGATCTTCTCGATCAAGCCCTTGTCGAGCTCGGTCGCTTCGCCCACGGTCTTGAGCTCGATCTGCTTGCCGAGCTTGGCCGCGAGGTCGCGCAACATGCGCGGGAAGCGGTTGAACACGAACGCCATGGGAATCATGCGGATTCCCATCACCGCTTCCTGCAAGTGACGCGTGTTGCGCTCCAGATCAACGATGCCGGCCAGCAGCGCGGCCTGCGCCACCGGATCGAGCGCCTTGGCTTGCTGAGTCAGCATGGCCTGGGTGATGACGAGTTCGCCCACCAGGTTGATGAGCGTATCGACCTTCTCGACCCCGACCCGCAAGGTGGTCGATTCCAGCGCCGCCCCTTTATCCGGGCTGGCTTTGGCGCGAGCCACCGGCGCCGGCTCGGGCGCCGCAGCGACCGGCAATTGCGCTGGATCGACAAAGAAGCCGTAGCCCTCGCCTTCCTGCGCGGCTGCGACCGGAGCTGCCGCGGCCGCCACGGGCGCGACCGCCATCGCGGCGTCAGCCCAGGGCTGAATCAGCACCTGCTCGCGGCTGACGTGAAAGGAAAAGAGCTCGATCAGTTCGCCATCGGGCGATTCGGTCTGCAGCTTGAATTCGCGCCAACCCTCGGGCGAGAGCACGCCGCCGTCGACCGCCTCGCAGCTCCCCAGCGCGGGAATGTCGCGAAACAGCTCGGCCAGACCATCGGCCGCTGCGGTGTCGGCGAGCGGACCGACGCGCAGCCGCAACGACCGCGCACCGCCCGCCTCAATCACCGGCGGGGCGGCCTCGTCGAGCAAACGCCCGGCGGCCAGGATGCGGATCCGCGCCACCAGATCGCTGGTGTCGGGCACGACGTCGGTCACCCCCTGGTGACGGGCGAGCTGGCTCTTGACCACGTCGCCCGCCTCGAGCAGCACATCGACCATCTGCGCGTGGAGCGTCAATTCGTGGCGGCGCAGCTTGTCGAGCAAGGTCTCGAGCTCGTGGGTCAGCTCGGTGACATCGGCAAAGCCGAAAGTCGCCGCGCCGCCCTTGATCGAATGGGCGACGCGAAAGATCGCGTTGAGCTCATCAATGCCGGGCGCGGCCACGTTGATCTCGAGCAGCGCCGATTCCATGTTGGCAAGGTTTTCGCCGGCTTCCTCGAAAAAGACGCCGTGGAACTGGGAGAGGTCGAAGTCCGCCTCTTGCAGTGAAGGATTGCTGATTTCGCCCATGAGACTTCCTTAGCGCACGACGCGGCGGATCACTTCGATCAGCCGGTCGGGATTGAAGGGCTTGACCAGCCAGCCCGTGGCGCCGGCGGCGCGACCGCGCGCCTTCATCTCGTCGCTCGACTCGGTGGTCAGGATCAGGATCGGCGTGGCGCGGTAGGCGGGATGCGCGCGCAGTTTCTCGACCAGGGTCAGGCCGTCCATGGTTGGCATGTTCTGATCGGTCAGCACCAGATCGACCTGGTTGCGCTGCGCCAGCTCCCAGGCCTGTTGACCATCGGCCGCCTCGATCACGGTGTAACCCGCGCCCTTGAGCGTGAAAGCGACCATCTGGCGCATCGAAGCCGAATCGTCGACCGCAAGAATGCTTGGCATGTTGTGCCTGTCCTAGAAAAGTTCGACCGCGCCCGCGGTCATCCCGGTCTGACTGACGGGGTGATGCTGCGATCGCGGCGCCAGCGCATGCCCCGGCGTGGATTCGCCAGTCGCCGCCCCCGCCGCCTCGAGCAGAGCCAGACGGCGCTGCGCATGAGTGACCAGTTGCAAAGCCATGTCTTCGAATTGCAGCGCGCCGACGGCTTGTGCCAGCGCAGCGTCGTGGGCGACGCTGCCGCGGTCGGCGCTCGCCACCACGCCGAACGCCTGCGCCAGTTGACCACCGGCCTCGGCAATGAGCACGCGCAAGCGATCGAGGTCGGCGGCAATCGCGGCGCATTCCTGCGCGATGCGATCACCCGCTTCGTCGCCACCTTGAATGACGGGATTCATGAGGGAGCTATCGGCATTGGCGCGGCGCTCTTGAGCCCCGTTCCCGCCAGCGGCGCGCGCAGAAAACCCCCAGCGCTGGCGCCAGCGCCCGCAGCGCACCACGCCGCCGCCCAGACCATCGTTTTCCCGCGCCGCCCGGCACTCCACCTAGGGCGGCGCCACCGGCCTCTGCTCGGCCTCGACCCGGTCGCGCCCCTCATGTTTGGCGCGGTAGAGCGCCATGTCGGCGCGATCGAGCAGGGCCTCGAGCGGCTCATCGAACTGCCATTGCGAGACGCCTGCCGAGAACGTCAGCGGATGCGGCGCACCATTGACCTCGAACGGCCGCTCGACCAGCTCATGCTGCAAGCGGGTGCCGGCCAACAGCGCATCGCTCAGCCCGCTGCCCGGCAAGAGAACGGCGAATTCCTCGCCGCCGATGCGGGCGATCGCATCGGTCGGCCGCAGCGAGGCCATCATCACCGTCACCAGATGAACCAGTGCGCGGTCGCCCGCCACATGCCCGAGACTGTCGTTGAGCGCCTTGAAGCGGTCGAGGTCGATCATCAGCAAAGCGAGCGACGCGTCGTAGCGGGCGGCACGGGCGGATTCGACCGCGAACGCCTCCTCCAGACCGCGCCGGTTGAGAGCGCCGGTGAGCGGATCGCGCTGCACCAGCGACGAGATCTGCAGCAGTTCACGCTCGAGTTCGCGCACCCGCTGCTCGTACTCATCGACCCGGCGGCGCGACTCGTTCAACTCGTGACGGGCGCGCTGGATGTCGCCACGAACCTCGCTGGTGTCGGCCAGCAAGCCTTGAACAATGCGCGACAGACTGCCGAAATCCTCGGCCTGCTCAAGCTTGTGCGCCCAGTTATCAACCCGCTCGTAGTAGTGGCCGGCGCTGTCGCTCATCATGCCGATGCGCTCGATCAAGGTGCCCAGCATTTCGCGCAAGGCCACCTTGGCTTCGGCCAGACCGCGCCGCGCCATCGCCTGCTGCGCAATCACTTGCGCCAAGGTCTGCTCGGCGCTGGTGAGCGCGTCCGAACCGATCGGACCGGCCAGCAGGGCGCGGATCGGTTCGAGCTGACCCGCCAGCCACGCCTCGTCCGGCGCCAGCGTTTTCATGTTGTCGCACAGCAGGGCGAGCAGGCGCGCCAGGCCGGCGCGAACCCGCGCCTGCTCTTCAGTCTCGCGCTCGACCACCCGCCCCAGATCGATCAGGCGCGGCCCCATGCCGTCCGGCAGCGCGCCCGCGGCGCGCAGCTCCTGGAGCACATCGATCGCGCGCGACCGGGCGAGCGCGCCATCCGGCAGAGCGGCTTCGAGCAGGCTGAGCGAGCGCAGAGCGAGCGCTTTCCACTGCGCGATCTCGCGCTCGGCATCGCCGTCGAGCGCGGGCGGCGCCAGCGGCACGGGCAACACGGGCGGCAATCGCGGCGGTTCAGCAGAATCGGCCGGCGCCGCCGGCTCGGGCGCGCTCGACCAGGAATCGATCAGCCGGGTCAGCCGTTCAAGCGCCAGCTCTGGCGTCTCGGCCCCCGACTCCGCCACCCGGGTCACGGCGTCGAGCTTGCGGGCGCGGGTCCAGCCCGGGTGAATCTGGTCGCACGCCTTGAGCATCGTGACCATCATCTGCGGCCAGTTCGATCCCGGCTCGCGCCGCTTGAGCGCGCGCTCGATCAGATCGACCACCGCCCCCCAAGCCTGAGACTGGGCCGCCTCGATCGCTGCCAGAGCCTCTTCACGCGTCAGCCGATGACTGCGAACCAGCTCCTTCAGCACCAGCCGCAGCGCGGCCAGCGGGGTATCGCCAGTGGGGGTTCCGGCCACTTCGCGCCAGGCCTCGGCATAAGCCTCGGGCGTCGGAACGGTCTTGCGCTCGGCGAGCAGGCGCAGGGTGCGACGGGCGATGTCGTAATCGCCACGCGCGGCGGCATCCGATGAAACCGGCTTCATGTCATTTTTGCCTTGTCGGGGTCCGGGTCGAACCCAAGCGGTCGCCCCGATCGCCGCGCCAGGGCGGCATCGGAGTGGACGCTCCGGGTCGGTCAGCTTGACGCGTTCCACTGACGCCCGGAGCTATTGACCGCGACCGGCACGAGCGTCCGCTCCGCCGCCCGCCCCATGAATCAGAGATAGTTAAAGAGCGACAGCCGCGAGATCGACGAATAGCTCTGCATCGCCGCCTGCAGCGCCAGCGAGGCCGAGGCGTTCTGAGTGGCGGCAACCGCAAAGTCGAGATCTTCGACCGTCGCCAGCCGCGTCTGCTGCTGCAGCGTGCGGTCGTCGTTGAGGCTGCCGTAGGCATCGAGCTCGGCCAGCCCCGCGCCCATGGTCGAGCGCGTCGCCTGCAGGTGGGCGACAGCGCCATCGACCGAGGCGATCAGCCCGCCCAGCTGCGAGGTCATGCGGGCGCCGCCGGCCGGGTGGCCATCGACCGGTGTGCGCAGCAACGTGATCGCCTGCTGCAGGGTCTCGAACAAGGGCTGCGAACTCGCCGGCATGACCGTGAAGCTGTCGCCCGCGGCGGGAGCGCCACCGAGCTTGATGCTCATGCCGTCAAATTCGATCGAGGTCGGTGCCACGAACTTGCCGGTGGCGTTGCCCGCGGCCGGCGCCGGAACGATGGTGTAGGCCAGATCGCCCGCCGCATCCGGGGCGATCGAGATCGTGTAGTTGCCCCCGGTCAATGCGCCGGGTTGGGTAACCGCGCCGACATCGATCGTGCCGGTGCCGGTGTTGGCCGCGTCCGCCGCGGTGACAAAGCTGCCATTGCCCGGCCGCATCGCGCCAAACAAGGCGTCGCCCGCGAACTTGACCTGCAGGAAGCGGCCGCTTGCCACCTCGACCGTCTGCCCCAGCGCACCGCCCTTGTAGCGGACCTGGTTGCCCATCTGGGCGTAGGGCGTGGCCTGATCGCGGCCGCCGGCAAAAAGATAGCCGCCGTCGCCATCGCTGGAATTGGCCAGACCCACCACGCGCGCCAGAACGCCCTCGAGCTCGTCGGCCAGGCTGGCGCGATCGGCATCGGTATAGGCGCCATTGCCGGCGGCCATCAGCAGGTCGCGCGCATTCATGGTCGCGTCGATCGCTCCGGTCACCGCGGTTTCTCCCAGCGACAGGGCATGGCGCGAGTAACTCTGGTTCTGCTTGAACTGGTCGAGCCGCGACAGCGAGCTGCGCAAATCAGCCGCGTTGGCCGCGCCCACGGGATCGTCGGCCGCGGTGGTGATCCGCTTGCCGCTGGTCATTTGAGCGTTGAGCGTGAGCAGTTCGCGCTGGCGCGCATTGATGTTGGCCGTCGTCGAACCGTAAAAGGCCGAGGTCGAAACACGAAACAGAGTCATGGCGGTCCTCAGCGTCCGATCGACAACACGGTGTCGAACAAGGCCTGGCCGGTAGCGACCACCTTGGCCGCCGCGGAGTATTGCTGCTGGTAGAGCATCAGCTTGGCCGCTTCTTCGTCGAGGTTGACACCCGACACCGACGTCTCGGCGCCGATCGCGTCTTTCATGACCATCAGCCCGGCCTCGGCAAACATCTTGGCTCCGGCGGCGTCGGAGCCGATGCGCGCCACGATCGACGAATACAAGGTACCGAGCTTGCCGCTGTCGCCAATGCCGAAATCGGCCAGCTGGCCCATCGCGATCGCGTTGCGGCCATCGCCGGCGGTGCTCTGGTTCTTGCCGAAATTGACCACATCGCCCACTGCCGGCGTGCCGGCAAGGGTCAGCTCGCCGCCCGGAAACTTGATCGGCGAGCCCGCCGTATACGTCCCGGTCGAGGTCGAGGTCGTGCCGTCGGGCAGGGTCCGGGTCAGCGTGTAATCGGTGGCGCTGGTAAAGCTCAGCTGGTAGCTGGCATCGAGCGCGGCCGGCGAATAAGCCGCGCCCGGCGCGATCGAGCCGACCGTGAGCGACCCCTGGTTGTCGTTGGGCAGCTTGGCCTCAAACGGGCCGGCGGCAGCGATCTCGTCGGGGCGCTTGATCGCCACGCTGATATTGGTCGCGGCATCGCGATACGGCTGGACCGTGAAGCGGTCACCGACCGCGCCCGCGACGTCGATCTCAAGCCCATCGACCGTCAGCTTGGGACCGGCCATCGGATCGAAGACCTTGCCGTCGGACAGCCGGGTTACCTCATACGCCACGCCGCCCATGCCGTCGTCGACCGCGGCGATTTCGTAATCGCTCGCCACCAGCTGACTCGCGTCGGCAAAGCTCACCGCCACCGCGCTGCCGGCCGAATTGCCGCCATGCCCAAAAGCATGCGCGGCCGGCAGCGTGAAGAAATCGCCACCGGGCTGGCCCGAGACGGTCAGACCGAGCTTGTTCTGCTCGTTGAACTTCATCGCCATCGCGATCGCGAGCCGGCCCAGGTCGTTCTTGGCCTGCGGCACGTCCTGCGTGCTGAACTGCAGAATGCCGGCGACCGTTCCGCCGGCAATGGTCGAGGCGGGCAGAGCGATCACCTCGCCGCCGATCTTGACTCCGACCGCCAGCCGGCCCGGATCCTGCGGATCGCGCGTTACCGCCAGGCTCTCGGAGCGCTTGCCGGTCACCAGCGGCTGGCCGTTGGCGAGGAAAACATTGATCGAACCGTCGTCCTGCTCGGCCACCTGGACCCGCACCGAGCCGTTCAACTCGCGCACCGCCTGATCGCGCTGGTCAAGCAAGTCGTTGGGCGAGCGTCCCGCGCCACGCGCCAGGGCGATCCGGTCGTTCAGATCGGCAACCTGGGCGGCCAGGCGGTTGACGTTGTCGAGCTCCTGCCCCAGCTGCTTGTCGGCGCCCACCCCCATGCTCGTGACCTGGCCCGCGAGCTCGTTGAAGCGACCCGTCATCAGATTGGCGCTCGACAGCAGCGACTGGCGGCTGGCGCCATCACCCGGCCGCTGCGACAGGCTCTGGACCGATTTGAAAAGGTCGTCGATCGAGCCGCCGACGCTGCTCTCGCTGTTGGTAAAGAGCTTGGAGACGCTCGCGATCTGGTTGTAGTAGGCCGCGGTCTGGTTGGCCGTGGCCGTGGCCGAGTGCGCCTGACCGGTGAGAAATTCGTTGTAGACGCGGCGCACGTCAACGATCTCGGTGCCATTGCCGACGTACTGGCCGCCCAGGAACTGGCCGCCCAAGGAGCCAAAAATCGCCTCCTGGCGCTTATAGCCAGGAACCAGGGCGTTGCCGACGTTGTGGCTCGAGGTGCGCAGTGCCACGTAAGCGGCTTGCAACGCGGAATTGCCGATCGAAAGCAGACTCATGAATTCATCCTATTCTTCTCCCGACTATCGGCAGCCGCGGGCAAAACTTCAGGCGTCCGAGCGCAAGGCCTGGGTGCTGCGGATCACCGCCGCCAGCTTGGCGCCGTACTGCGGATCGGTCGCGTAGCCCGCCTGCTGCAGGCCGTGAGCGAATTCGCCGGCACTGCGGCCACGCCCCACCACATGGGCGTAACGCGGGTTATTCACCAGCAGCCGCGCGTAATCCTGGAAGGCCTCCACATCGCTCGCGTAGGCGCGAAACTTCTCGACCCGTTTTTCAGCCCGGCCGTTGACGTATTCGGTGGTGGTCACGGCCACCGTGCGACCGCTCCAGCCCGCGCCCGCCTTGATGCCAAACAGATTGTGGGTGGGCTGCCCGGTGCCGGGGTCGCGGATCTCGTGGCGGCCCCAGCCCGACTCCAGCGCCGCCTGGGCGACGATGAACTGGGCCGGAATGCCGGTCGCCTGCGCGGCCGCTTGCGCGGGGGCAACGACGCGGTTGACGAAATCGCGCTGCCGGGCCTTGCCATCACCGGCGGCCGG
>JAVVWR010000001.1:85960-115364 GCA_036652035.1 Burkholderiaceae bacterium
CGGCGGCCGGTGCCATCGCGCGCGCGGCCTGGATCGAGGCGGCCGTGGCCGCCCCCACATCGGCCGGGCGCCCGATCGCCGGCATCGCCGGCGCCTGCGGCCGGCGCGGCGCGTAAGGCTTGAGCTCGGGCGTGGCCAGACCTGCGCGCGGATCGACCTGGCGCTCGAGCTGGCGCGCGATCATCTCGGCCAGCCCGGTGCCGCGCGCGGCCATCTTGGCCGCCATTTCCTGGTCGAGCATGCCTTGCGCCAGGTCGCGGGTGGGCGAGTCGAACAGTTCGGATTTGGGGCCGCCCTCGCGCATGTTCTTCATGACCATGTTCATGAAGAGCGCTTCGAACTGCTGCGCCACCTGGCGCGCGGCGGCCTTGGGGTCGGCCTGGGCGGCGCGCTTGAGATCGGCCAGGGCACGGGCGTCGCCCGCCAGACCGGCCGCGCTCTCGCCCATGCCACCTAGCGAACCGAGAGGACCGAGCGGCTTCATCAGATCACCTCGAGCTCGGCCTTGAGCGAGCCCGCCGCCTTGAGCGCCTGCAAGATGCCGAGCAA
Source organism: Burkholderiaceae bacterium (assembly GCA_036652035.1). Lineage (GTDB taxonomy): Bacteria > Pseudomonadota > Gammaproteobacteria > Burkholderiales > Burkholderiaceae_F > JAEZVV01. The sequence continues at coordinate 86,510 of JAVVWR010000001.1, forward strand.
ATCCTGTGGCGTGGCGCCCAGCAGGTTGAGCGCGTGCACCACCTCGGTGAGGTTGGCGCCGCCGTCGATCTGCAACACCTTGCCGCCCTCCTGCTTGACGCTGATATCGGGGTTCTGCGTCACCACGGTCTGGCCTTGCGAGAACGGCGCCGGCTGCGAGACCTGCGGATTGGCCTGGATGCTCACCTGCAGGTTGCCGTGGGCGACCGCCGCCGGCTCGAGCCGCACCGCGCGGTTGATCACCACCGAGCCGGTGCGGCCGTTCAAGACCACGCGCGCGGCCGGGATCACGCTCGGCACGTCGATGTTTTCGAGCTCGCCCATGAACCGCACGCGGGCATTGGGTTCGCCCGGGGCCCGCACCTGGATCACCCGGCCATCGAGCGCGGTCGCGGTGCCGGCGCCGTGGCGGGTATTGATCGCTTCGGCCACGCGGCCGGCGGCGGTGAAGTCGGTGGCGTTGAGTTCGAGTTGCACGCCATCGCTCATCAAAAACGGGGTTTCCACCGCGCGCTCGACCGTCGCGCCACTGGGGATCCGGCCGGCGTTGAGCGAATTGATCTGAACCTTGGAGCCGCCCGCCGCCGCGCCCGCGCCGCCCACCAGAACGTTGCCCTGGGAGATCGCGTAGACCTCGCCGTCGGCGCCCTTGAGCGGCGTCATCAGCAAGGTGCCGCCGCGCAGCGAACGCGCGTTGCCCATCGAACTGACCGTGACATCGACCTGCTGACCGGGCTGGGCAAAGGCCGGCAGGCTGGCCGTGACCATCACCGCGGCGACGTTGCGCAGCTGCAGGTTCTGCCCCGGCGGCAAGGTGATGCCGAGCTGCTTCAACATCGACTGCAAGGTCTGGGTCGTAAACGGCGTCTGGGTGGTCTGGTCACCCGAGCCGTCGAGACCGACCACCAGGCCGTAGCCGAGCAGCTGGTTGGGGCGCACGCCTTGCACGCTCGCCAGGTCCTTGATCCGTTCGGCCTGGGCCGGCACTACCGCGGCCAAGGCCAGAGCCGCCAGCAGGATTCGAAGCGATTTCATCACAGTGGCGACCAGGCGTTGAAGAAGCGGGCGAGCCAGCCCTGGGTCTGGGCATCCTCGATATAGCCGCCGCCCGAGTAGTCGATCCGGACGTCGGCGATCGCGGTCGACAAGACGGTGTTGCCAGGCTGGATGTTCTTGGGATCGACCACGCCCTGGAACTTGAGCGTCTCCGAGTTCTGGCGAATCCCGATCTGCTTTTCGCCCGCGACCAGCAGGTTGCCATTGGGCAGGACCCGGATCACGGTCGAGGTGATGGTGCCGGTAAACAGATTCGAGCTTTCGGTCGCGCCCTTGCCTTCAAACTTGTTGTCGGTGTCGGCGGTGAGGCGCGGCCCGCTGATGCCCACGCCCTTGACCCCGCGCAGCGCCTTGATGCCGGCGTCGATCTCGGAGTTGCGGTCGGCCGAACTGCTGGCTTTTTGCGCGGCGTTGAGCTTTTCATTGAGCGTGATGGTCAGAACGTCACCCACGTAGCGCGGGCGGGCGTCCTCGAACAGCGGGCGGTAGCCGACCCCGGTGTAGATCCCGCCGCTGCGGCGTGGCGCCGCGCCCGCCGCCGGCGCGGGCGCTTCGGCGGTGGTGGGCGAGCTGACGATCACCGGCGGCCGCGGCGCGACGCAGCCGGCGAGCAACGCCACCAGCGCGGCACCGATCCAGCGGCTTGGCATCGTCAAAGCTGCGACAGACGCTGCAGCATCTGGTCGCTGGTCTGGATCGCCTTGCTGTTGATGTCGTAGGCACGCTGGGTCGCGATCATCGAGACCAGTTCCTCCACCACGTTGACGTTGCTGCCCTCGAGATAGCCTTGCTGGATCAGCCCCAGCCCGTTCTGTCCCGGGGTGTTGACGGTCGGATTGCCCGAGGCCGCCGTCTCCAGATAGAGGTTGTTGCCGCGCGACTCGAGACCGGCCTCGTTGATGAAGCTCGCCAACTGGAGCTGGCCGATGGTCTGGAGCGCGGCCTGGCCCGAGAGCTTGACGCTGACCGTGCCGTCCTGACCGATGGTGACCGATTCGGCATTGGGCGGAATCGTGACCGAGGGCTGGAGCGCAAAGCCCGAGGCCGTCACCATCTGCCCGTTGCTGTCGACGTGAAAAGAGCCGTCGCGCGAATACGCGGTGGTGCCGTCGGGCAGGCCGATCTGAAAGAAGCCCTGGCCATTGACCGCCACGTCGAGCTGGTTGTTGGTCTGGGTCAGCGCGCCCTGGGTGAAGATCCGGCGCGTCGCCACCGAAGCCACGCCGGTGCCGACCTGCAAGCCGGTCGGCAGCTGGGTCTGCTCGGTGGTGTTGGCGCCCGACTGGCGCAGGTTGACGTACAACATGTCCTCGAACTGCACCTTGCCGCGCTTGTACGCCGTGGTGCTGACGTTGGCGAGGTTGTTCGAGATCGTGTCCAGCTGCATTTGCTGGGCGTCCATCCCGGTCTTGGCAATCCAGAGGCTGCGGATCATCGCGTTTTCCTGTCGCCGCCCGCGCCTTAGGCGCCGAGCAGCTGGTTCGACTTCTGTTCGTTCTGCTCGGCGGTGCTGAGCATCTTCATCTGCATCTCGAACTGGCGCGCCGCGCCGATCATCGAGACCATGTTTTCGACCACGTTGACGTTGCTCGACTCCAGCATGCCGCCGGCGATCCGCACCGTCTCGTCGGCGGCGGCCTCGCCACCACGGCTGCGAAACAGGCCGTCGAGACCCTTGACCATCTCGGCCGCGGGCGGATTGACGAGCTTGATCCGGCCGACCGAGTTGATCACGCTCTGCCCCGGCGTCTTGACACTCACCGTGCCATCGCTGCCGATGGAAATCTGCGAGTCGGGCGGGATGCTGATCGGGCCGCCGCCCCCCATCACCGGGGCTCCCGCCGCGGTGGCGAGCGTGCCGTCGGCGGTAACCACCAAGGCGCCGTTGCGGGTGAACGCCTCGCTGCCATCGGGCGCCTGCACCGCGATCCAGCCTTCGCCCTGGACCGCGATGTCGAGTTCGTTGTCGGTGCGCATCATCGAGCCCGGCGCCAGATTCGACCCGGTGCTGGTCTCGACCACGAACACGCGCGTGCCGGCCGCGTCGGTCTGCAGCGGCACCGCGCGAAACGCCACGGTGTCGGCGCGAAAACCGTGGGTCGAGGCATTGGCGATGTTGTTGGCCAGCGTGTCCTGCCGCGCCAGTGTCTGCTTGGCGCCGCTCATCGCGGTGTAAAGAATGCGGTCCATGGCGAGCCGGCTTAGCGGATATTCACCAGCGTCTGCATCAGCTGATCCTGCACCGTGATGGTCTGGGCATTGGCCTGGTAGACCCGCTGCGCCGAGATCATCTTCACCAGCTCTTCGGTGAGATCGACGTTCGATTCCTCCAGCGCGCCGGCCTTGAGCTCGCCCAGGGTGCCGGACTTCGGCGCCGCCATCCGCGGCTGGCCGGACTCCGAGCTCTCGGCCCACAGGTTGCCCCCCAGATTCACCAGCCCCTGCGGATTTTCAAAGTCCGCCAGAGCGATCTGGCCCTGGGCGCGGGTCTGACCGTTGGTATAGCGGCCCAGCACGGTGCCGTCCGGGCTGATGCTATAGCCGGAGAGCTGACCGGTGGTGAAGCCGTCCTGGGTCAGCTTGCTCACGGCAAAGTTGGCGCCGTACTGGGTGGTATCGGCCAGCGAAACCGGGAACGTGATGGTGCCCGCCACGCCCGCGCCGGTGATCGCAAAATTGAGCGGACTGCCGCCGGCCAAGGTGCCGTCATTGTTGAACGTCAGATTGCCAGCGGGCGTTGGCGGCGTGGTGCCACTGATCTCCACGCCATCGACCGCGGCGTGCACATCCCACGTGTTGCCAGCGGTCTTGCCCATATACAGCGTGAGCGAATGCGAGTTGCCCTGCTCGTCGTAGACCGTAACCGCCGTCGATGAGGTGTAACTCTTGGGGTCTTTGATATCGAAGGGGCGTGCCGTGCGATCGATCGCCTCGGCGCGCGAATCCAGGTTGAGACCGATCTTCGCATCGGTCGTGGCACGCGGCGCGATATTGCCGTTCGAAAGCTGCAAAGGCTGCGGCGTCGAGGCGACGATCTGGCCGCTCGCGTCCACGCCGTAGCCGGTGAGCCTGGCACCGCTATTGGTCACCAAGAAGCCATCGGAATCGCGCTTGAACTGGCCGTTGCGCGAGTAGCTCACCGCGCCGTTGTGCTCGACCCGGAAGAAACCGCCGCCATTGATCGCCACGTCGAGCGGGTTGTTGCTGGTGGCGATGCCGCCCTGGGTGAACTGCTGCGCCACCGCGGCGACTTGCACCCCGATGCCGATCTGCGGCCCGGCGCCCCCCGCGAGCGAGTTGGCGTAGACATCGGCGAATTCGATCCGCGACTGCTTGTAGCCAATGGTCTGGGCGTTGGCGACGTTATTGCCGATCGACGACAGATTGGCTTGCGCGGCGTTCAGGCCCGACAGGCCTTGCTGGAAACTCATGCGGCTCTCCCGACTGGATTCTTGTTGTTACAGGATTTGGATCACGTCCGGGTAGTTGACCTTGAGGCCGCCCTCGAGCAGCAAGGTCACCTGACCGCCGCCCTGCTGCACGCCGGTCACCGTGTGTTGCGACAGCGAGAGCGCCGGCACCTTGGTCTCGCCCGAGCTGGCCTTGACGCTGAAGGTGTATTGACCGGCGCCGGCGGGATCGCCGTCGCTGTCGAGGCCATCCCACTCAAAGGCGTTGACGCCATGGTCGGTGGCGCCAAGTTCGATCGTTCGCACCACCGTCCCCTTGGTGTCCTTGATCTCAACCGTCACCTGATCGGCGGGCGATTGCAGGAAGACCCCGCCCTTGACCGTGGCGTCCTCGCCTGCGGGCAACTTGAGCTTGTCGTCGACCACCATCACATCGCGCCCGGTCAGCTGTGCCGCCTGCATCGCCTGCATCAAGGCAAACGAATCCATCAGCCCGTTGACGGTGGTGTTCAACTGGTTGACGCCGACCACGGTATTGATCTGCGCGAGTTGCGAGGTGAGCTGCGCGTTGTCGAGCGGGTTCATCGGGTCCTGGTGGTTCATTTGAGCCACCAGAAGCTTCATGAAACGGTCGGTCAGGCCGGCGTCATCGCCCGTGGGGCTGGCGCCGTGGGCGCCGGCCGGGGTCTTGGCTGCGGCCGCGGCCGCGTCGGTCCCGCTCATCGGTTGCAGATTCATGGCTTTCCTCAGGCGCCCAGTTGCAGGGTCTTCTGCAGCAAGGCCTTGGCCGTGGTCATCACTTCGACGTTGCTCTGATACGAGCGCGAGGCCGAGATCATGTTGACCATTTCTTCGACCGTATTGACGTTGGGCATGGCGACAAAACCCTCCTCGTCGGCGAGCGGATGCCCCGGGTTGTGGACCCGGCGCGCGGCGGTCTGGTCTTCGATGATCGCCGCCACCCGCACCCCGGTGGCATCGGCGCCCTCGCCCATCGGCTGGGCCTGGAACACCACCTGGCGCGCCTTGTAGGGCTGGCCGTCGGGGCCGGCGACCGATTCGGCGTTGGCGAGATTGCTCGCCACCACATTGAGCCGCTGGCTTTGCGCCGAGACGGCGGAACTGGAAATCGAGAAGACGTTGAAAAGCGACATCGTGGCGTTCCTCAGCCCTGCGACTGGCCATTGATGGCCGTCATCAGGGTCTTGATCTGGCCGTTGAGAAAACGGAGGCTGGCTTCGTAGCGGACCGCGTTGTCGGCGAAATTGGCGCGCTCGCGGTCCATGTCCACCGTATTGGCGTCGAGCGCGCCCTGCTCGGGCACCCGGTACTGCATGAAAGGCGCGGCCGCGGTCTGCGCCAGCGTCTGATGGCCGACGGCGGTGCGCGCGGGCGCCACCGCCGTTGCCGCGCTGGCGCCCGTGGCGGCCGCGAGCGCGCGACTGAAATCGAAGTCCTTGGCCTTGAAATTGGGGGTATCGGCGTTGGCGATATTCGACGCCAGCACGCGCTGCCGCTCGGCCCGCAAGAGCAAGGCCTGCGAATGAAAGTTCAGCGAATCCGTGAGTCGGTTGGTCATCGGCGTCGATCCCGGTAGGGCACGGGCTGATCGAGGCAAAACCCCCATCTCAAGCCCTTAGCATGCGGAGCCGATTATTCAATCGCCCCGCCCGCGTCGATGGATCGATAAGCGCAGCTTCCCGCCGCCATTCCCGCGCATGGCAGGCGCGGCCGGCCCTCTACAGTTCGGTCCCATGATCGCTAGCCTCGCCCTTCGCCTGGCCGCAACGGTCGCGCTGTGCGCCGCCGCCGCGTCAGCTGCCGCCGACCCGCTGACACCGGCCGAGTCCGTGCGCCGGCTGGCCGAGCGGCAAGCCCAGGCCACCCTGGCCCCACAAGGCCTGCGCGCCGACATCAGCGTCGGCCGGATCCATCCGCGCGCGCTGAGCGAATGCCAGCGCAGCGAGGCCTTCCTGCCCCCAGGCGTGCGTCTATGGGGCCGCAGCCACATCGGGCTGCGCTGCGTCGAAGGGGCCGACTGGACCCTGCTGGTCCCGGTCCAGGTGCGGGTGTTCGGCCCGGCCCTGGTGACCAGCCGCCCGCTGCCCGTCAATCAGCCGATCGATACCGCCAGCCTGAGCTCGGCCGAGGTTGAACTGACCCGCCAGTCGCTGGGCGTGGTCGCCAACGTGGCCGAACTCGATGGGCAGGTGCTGAGCCGGCCGATCGGCGCCGGCCAGGTGATTCCGCTCGCGGCGCTCAAGGCGCCGCAGGTCATCACCGCGGGCGAAATGGTCAAGGTGGTCGGCGTGGGCCGCGGCTTTGCGGTCTCGCTCACGGGCCGGGCCCTGACTGCCGCGCAAGACGGCCAGCTGGTGCGGGTCAGAACCGAGGCGGGCAAGATCGTCAGCGGCATTGCGCGCGCCGGCGGCCGGGTCGAGGTGGTGTTGTGACCCCCACCCCTGATTTTGGCGCTGCCGCCCACCTGACCCTAAAGTTATGCAGTTCGCGGCCGATGTTGTTGGGGTAGACCGGAGGCACCATGAAGATCAACAACCTGAACGAATCCCTGCGATCCGAGCGCGCCCCCAGTGCGGGCGGCAAGCCGCTGGCCACAACCACGTCGGCGCCCGCGGCCAGCGGTTCGAAGGTCGAACTCTCCGACCTCGCCGCCCGCCTCACCCAGCTCGAGACGCAGTTTGCCGATTCCGACTTCAACGCCAAGAAGGTCGATGAAATCCGCAGCGCGATCGCCGAGGGCCGCTTTCAGGTCAATGCCGGCACCGTGGCCGACAAGCTGCTCACCAGCGTCGATGAACTGCTCGGCCGCAAGGGCTGAGTCAGCGGCTTTCGATGACCCCGCCCGCCCTGGATTCGAGTCACGCCCAGCAGCTCATCGCCGAGCTCCGGCAGGCGCTGGCAGCCACGAATGCCGCCCTGCTCGCCAATGACGGCGAGCAGTTGGCCGCCGCCAGTCAGCGCCAGGAAGATCTGCTGGCGCGCCTGGCGCCGTTGGCCGAGCCGCTGCGCGCCGACGCCAGCCTGCTGGCCCAGGTTCAGGACGCGGCCCTGCTCAACGAACAAGTCGCCGCCCTGCTCGCCGCACGCCAGTCGCTGACGCGAACGCGGCTTGAAGCGCTGGGCGTGCGTCCCGTCGCGGCCACCTACAGCCAGTCCAGCCCGCGCTCGGCCGGGCGCCGCCTCGGCAGCGCCTGAACCGTCTCCGCGGGTCGGCTCAGCCGCGCCTCCGGGACCATCCAAACTAGGGCTTTCACTCCACCCGTAGCGCCAAGCGGACATGAGCGTGCTACCTTCGCCGCCCTTTTCCCCGCTGCCTGTCCCGCGCTCCGATTGAAGCCCCGTGTGCCGGGTGCCCGGCGCGAGCGCCCCGGAGTCTTATCTTGTACCGCTCCCTCTTTGCCCTTGCCCTGCCGCTGGCGCTGGCTTCCGCCAGCGCGACCGCCCAGGAATCCTTTTTCTCGCGCGCCCTGTCGGCCATCAACGAGACCACCCCGGTGGGCCTCAAGCCGGCGGCCGAGCGCTCGGGCTGGTTGGGCGACGCCTGGGATGGCATGACCGACATTGCCAAGCGCGGCAGCACCGGCCTGGTCCTGCCCGCCTACACCATCCACCCGGCGTGGGACTACCCCAACCGCCACAACCAGAACGGCTACACCTGGGGCGGCGGCCTCTCGCGTTCGGTGATCGACGAGCGTGGCAATGAGCGCCTGATCTACGCGATCGCTTTCTCCGACTCGCACTACGACATCGAGCCCTTCATTGGTTACGCCTGGCTGGCGCGCTGGCCGCTGGGCAACACCGGCTTGTACGGCGGTCTGGGTTATTCGGTCGGCATCACGATGCGCTCGGACTTTTCGTGGCTGCCGGTGCCCGCGCCCGTGCCGCTCGCCAGCATCGGCACCAACGACTTCGGCCTCTACGCCACCTATGTGCCGATCTCCAACGTCGCCTTCATCTTTGCCAAGGCGCAGTTCGACGACACCCGCCGCCGCGGCTCGGCGCCGGTGACCGGTTCGGCCTGGTCCACCCGCAACCTGCTGTACGCCGGCGGCGTCCACGTCAAGACCGACCAGGAAGGCATCGACGGCATCACGGTTGAAAGCGGTAACGGCCCCATGATCGGCTACCGCCACTTTGTCTCGCGCAACGTGGCGATCGATGTCAACGCCAACCGCAGCCAGCATTCGATGGCCGACGTCGGCCAGCCCATGGGCCGGTTCGACCTGCTCAACCTCGGGGTCGCGGCGCAGTACCACATCGAAGCCAGCGACACGCTGCGCCTGCACGCCGGCCTGGGCCTGGGCTACTGGCGGGTCGAGAACCCGGAGCTCGGCGCCAGCTCACTCGAGCAGACCGCGTTCGCACCGCTGGTCCAGGCCGGCGCCACCTGGGCCTTGACACGTAATGTCCATCTCACCGGCGGCCTGACGATGGGCTTTCCGCGCCTCGACCTGAGCCGCCCGGGCGAGGACACCGCGGCGATCAAGCCCTCGCCGGCGAACTTCAACCTCGGCCTCGGCATGGCCTGGTAAGACTCGCGCCCGGCCAGAAAAAAGGGACGCCGCCGGCGTCCCTTTTCCGTTGGCGGCTCGGCGCCTCACCAGTCGCGCAGCTTGGCACGCAGCCGCGCCACGGCCTGGCTGTGGAGCTGGCACACCCGGCTCTCGGTCACGCCCAGCACCGCGCCGATCTCCTTGAGGTTCAAGTCCTGCTCGTAGTAGAGACCCATCATCAGCCTCTCGCGCTCGGGCAGGGCCTCGATCGCATCGACCAATGCCTGCCGGAAGCGCGCATCGCGCACCGCCTGCGAGGGCTCATAGCCGTCGTTGACCATGTGCCGCTCAAGGTAGTCATCGGCATCCTCGCTGTGACCGCCGAGATCGTCGAGGTAGACCAACTGAGTGCCACGCGCCTCGCGCAACATGTCCTGATAGTCGGCCAGCGAGATCTTGAGCTCGGCCGCAATTTCCGACTCCTGCGGACTGCGTTTGACGCGCCCTTCGAGCCGGTGGATCGCGCTTTCGATGTCGCGCTGGCTCTTGCGCGCCGAGCGCGGCAGCCAGTCGTTGGCACGCAACTCGTCGAGCATCGCGCCGCGGATGCGGCTGGCGGCATAGACCTCGAACTGCGTTCCCTGCGCTTCCTCGTAGCGGCCGACCGCGTCCATCAAGCCCATCATGCCGGCCTGGATCATGTCGTCGAGCTCGACGTTGGCCGGCAGGCGGGCAATCATCTGGTGCGCCAGTTTGCGCACCAGCGGCGCGTGCTCGCGGATGTAATCCTGCCGGTCGAGCGTCCCGCGGGGCGTGTAGGTGACGGCGTTCAACTCAGACTCTCCGAAATTCTCATGACTTGCCGGCGATATGAGCCAGGTCCCAGCCGCTGGCCGCCACCGCCAAGCGCGCCGCATCGGCCGGACCGGCCAGATTGCCGCCCCAGCGCAGTTCCGCCTTGGGCGGACGCGGCAGCGAGCTGAGCAATCTTTCATGCAGGGTACGCGCCGCCGCTTCTTCCAGATCGGCGAAAACAAGCCGGAAAGCCAGCCCGTCAGAACGCATCGAGAGCGTGGCCAGTTCGGCCGCCGCCGCCGCCACCGCCGTCGCGGTCGGCCCGACAAGCAGGATCGCCTCTCCCTTGAGGTCATCGACCCGCGCCGCTTCGAGCGCCAGCAAGACGATGTCGGCGCCAGGCGCGGCATGGGCGATCGCGCTCATCAGGCTGAGCCGGTGCGCCGCCGCCTGCTCGATCGCGCGCGCCGCCGGCGCCACCCGCAGCCGCGGCGCGGCCGGCAACAAGACCTCGCTCAAGGCGCGCTCGCCCGCCAGACCATGGAACAGATCGAAGCGGGCACGCTGCCCCAGCTCATGCGCCAGGTTCTGGCGCGCCGCGTCGAGCACCAGGGTGCGGTCGCCCGCGGCGGCAAATGCGCGCGCGAGCTGCGCCAGAGCCAGGCCACGGCGCGTCGATTTGGCGTCGGGAACGATCACCGGCAAGAGCCGTGCGCCGCGCGGCGCAAACAGCCGGCGCAGGCCCGCCGCCTGATCCGACGACGCGGGCGTGGGCAGGCACAACTCAGACATGCACCGCCTCTCGCATCGTGAACGAGGCCTGCGCCAGCAGCGCCGCCTCGCCCTGTTCGAGCACGAAATTGGCCGCGCCGGGCTTGAGCGCCAGGTGCGTGAGCACCGAGGCCTTGGCGGCGTGCCAGTCTTCCGGCACGCGCTGGCCGTTGGTCAAGCCCATCAGCATCAGCTTGTGGCGCAAGACCACATCGACCGCGCCGCCGATGCGAACCGCCTCGTCGAGCTTGGTGAGAATGGCGCCCGCGCATTCGCTCGCGCGCCAGGCGCGCGCCACGTCTTCGAGCGTCTCGGCGTGCGAGGCGGCGTTGAGCATCAGGACCCGCCGCACGCCCAGTTCGTCGAGCATGCGGATCGTTTCGCCCAGGCGTTGGTCGCGCTGCGACACGCCGCAGCTGTCGATCAGGACCAGCTTCTTGTGCTGCATCGAGTCGAGCAGTTCGGCCAGGGTCTCGCCGTCCTGCGCCAGGTGGACTGGAACGCCCAGGATTCGGCCGTAGGTGCGCAGCTGTTCATGAGCGCCGATCCGGTACGAGTCGAGCGTGATCAGCCCCAGGCTGTCGGCGCCGTGGCGCACCGCAAAGCGCGCCGCCAGCTTGGCCACGGTGGTGGTCTTGCCGACGCCGGTCGGTCCGACCAGGGCGAACACACCGCCGCACTCGAACAGGCTCTCGCCATTGCCGGCGCAACGCAGATTGCGCGCCAGAACCTCGGCCAGCCACTCGTCACCGCCCTTGGCGTCGCGGTCGGCGGGGGCGCGCGAGGCCACGTCGCGCGCGAGCTTGGGCGAAAAGCCGGCGGTCAGCAGCCGCGTCATCAACTGCGCCTGGACCGGATGGCGGCGCTGCGCCTCGTTCATGGTGAGCGCCTGCAGTTGGCCTTCGAGCAGCGAGCGCATGGCATGGACTTCGGCCAACAAGGCGTCATCGCGCGAGGGCGCGGCACGGCGCAGCGGTTCGACCACGGGCTCGACCACCGGCTCGCGCCGGACGGCCGCGCGCGGCTCGGGCCGGGGCGCGGGCTGACGCGGCGCGGCGGGCAAAGGCTGGAGCAGAGCGGCCGGGCGGACCGGCGTGATGGGCGACGTGAGGGGCGACGTGATGGACGACGTGAGGGGCACCGTGGCGCGCCGCGGCGGCGCGGGCTCTTCCTCGTGTTCGGCGGCCGCCACGTCGTCGTACAGGGAGAGCGCCGGCGCCACGCTCGCGCGGGGCGCGGCGGCACCGCGCCGGCGCAGGTAATCCTCGAAGGTTTCCGGCTCGCTGCGCGCGGCCGCCGGCGCGGGCTCGGCCTCGCGGGCGGCGGCGCGATCGACGAAAGCGTCAACCGCATCCGGGCCACAGGCCAGGATCTCGACGCTGTTGTCGCCGCTGCGCTTGTTCGACAGGATGATGGCCTCGTCGCCCAGCTCGCGCCGCACCAGGCTCATTGCCTCACGCGAGTTCGCGGCCACGTAGCGCTTGATCGTCATGTCCTAGCCCTTGTTGTCACTGTTGGTTCGCTCCGCCCAGCACGGTGCTGACGCGGATGTTGGCGGTTTCCGGAACTTCGAGATGCCCCAGCACCCGCAAGCGGGGAGCGGCACGCTTCAAGAGGCGAGCCAGCGGCACGCGCAGTTTGTCGGGCACCAGCAGCGCGGCCGGCAGCCCCATGTCTTCCTGGCGTTGTGCCGCGGCGGTCGCGCCTTTTTGCAGCAGATCGGCCAGACCCGGCTCGATCGCCGGCGTGTCGGTCGCCACCAGCGACTGCACCAGGACGCGTTCGAGTTCGGGATCGAGCGCGATCAGCGACAGCTCTTTGGTGTTGCCGAACATGTCCTGGGCAATCGCGGCGCGCAGGGCGCTGCGCACGGCGGCGGTGAGCTCGGCCGCGTCGGTGCTGCGGCCGGCCGCGTCGGCGAGCGACTCGACAATGGTGCGGAAGTCGCGGATATGGACGCCTTCTTCCAGCAGATTGCCCAGCACGCGCTGCAAGGTCGCAACGGGGATGAGTTTGGGCACCAGCTCGTCGATCAGCTTCGGGCTCTGGCGACCGATGTGTTCGATCAGCTCCTGCACCTCGGCGCGGCCCAGCAACTGACCCGCGTGGGTGAGCATGAGCTGGTTGATGTGGGTGGCGACCACGGTCGCGCAATCGACCACGGTGTAGCCCAGCACTTGGGCCGCGTCGCGCTGGGCGCTTTCGATCCAGGTCGCGGGCAGGCCGAAAGCCGGGTCGCGGGTGGCGGTGCCGGGAATGCTCTGCGTCACCCCGCCCGGGTTGATCGCCAGCCACATGCCGTTGAAGGCTTCGGCCTCGCCGATCACCACGCCCTTCAACAAGACCCGGTAGCCCGAGGGCTTCAAATCCAGGTTGTCGCGGATGTGAACCGCGGGCGGCAGAAAGCCAATGTCCTGCGCGAACTTCTTGCGGATCGCCTTGATGCGCTTCAAGAGCTCACCATCGGCGCCGCGGTCGACCAGGGGAATCAGGCGGTAGCCGACTTCCAGCCCCAGCACATCGACCATCTGCACGTCGTCCCAGCTGGCCTCGGCGGCGGGCTGCGCCGCGGCCGCGGCCTGCGCTTGCTCGGTCACCTTTTTCTCGACCGGTTCGGCCCGCTGCGTCAGCCACCACGCCGCGTAGCCGCAGCCCGCGGCGAGCAGCAGGAAAACGAAGGTCGGCATGCCGGGAACGATGCCGATCAGCGCCATGATGCCGGCGGTGATGCCAAGCGCGCGCGGCGCGGCAAACAGCTGCTCGATGATCTGCCCGCCCATGTCGCCGCCAGTCTTGTCGACGCGCGAGACGATCAGGCCGGCGGCGATCGAGATCACCAGCGCCGGGATCTGCGCCACCAGGCCGTCGCCGATCGCCAGCAGCACGTAGTTGTCGACCGCCCGGTCGAGCGTCAGACCGTGGCTGACCATGCCGATCACCAGGCCGCCGACCATGTTGATGAACAGGATCATCATGCCGGCGACGGCGTCGCCGCGGACGAACTTGCTCGCGCCGTCCATGGCGCCATAGAAGTCGGCCTCCTGCGCCACTTCGACGCGCCGCGCCCGGGCTTGCTTCTCGTCGAGCAGGCCGGCGTTGAGGTCGGCGTCGATCGCCATCTGCTTGCCGGGCATGGCGTCGAGCGTGAAGCGCGCCGCCACTTCCGCGATCCGGCCCGCGCCCTTGGTCACCACGATGAAGTTGATGATCACCAGGATCGCGAACACGATCAGGCCGACCGCGAAATTGCCGCCAATCACAAAGTGGCCGAAGGCCTCGACCACCTTGCCCGCGGCGTCGGGGCCGGTGTGGCCGTTCATCAGCACCGCACGAGTCGAAGCCACGTTGAGCGAAAGCCGCATCAGCGTGGTCAAGAGCAGCACCGACGGGAAGACCGCGAAATCGAGCGGCCGCTTGGTGTAGACCGCGACCAGCAACACCACCAGCGCGAGCGCGATGTTGAAGGTAAAGAGCAGGTCCAGCACGAAGGGCGGCAGCGGCAGGATCATCATCGCCAGCATGGCGAGAATGACCATTGGCAGCGCCAGCCCCTGCCAGGGCATGGCGCGCACCCACGGGTGATTGAGCAGAGCCTGCATCGTCAGGTCACCACGGCAGAAGCCGGATCAAGCTCGAGCGGCACCTCGAGCGCGGTCGGCTCGGTCGGGCGCGGCGCCTGCCCCACGGCGAAACGCTTCAACTGGTAAACGTAGGCCAGCACCGCGGCCACGGCGTTGTAGAGCGCGACCGGAACCTCCTCGCCAATCTCGACGTGGCGGTGCAGCGCGCGCGCCAGCGGCGGCGCTTCCAGCCGGGGCACGCCGGCTTCCCGCGCCAGTTCGCGGATCCTGGCCGCCACCGCGTCGGCGCCCTTGGCCACCACCATCGGCGCCCGCGTGCCTTCGGTGTACTTGATCGCCACCGCGTAGTGAGTCGGGTTGGTCACCACCACGTCGGCGGTGGGCACGGCGGCCATCATGCGGCGCCGGGCCATTTCACGCTGGACCTGGCGGATGCGCGCCTTGACGTGCGGATCGCCATCGCTTTCCTTCTGCTCGCGCTTGGCTTCCTGCAGCGTCATCTTGAGTTTCGAGTGGTGCTGGAACAGCTGGAACGGCACGTCGATCGCGGCCGCGGCCGCGAGCGTTCCGACCATCAAGCTGAAGGCGAGCACGAACATGCCGCCAAAGTGCGCCACCGCCGCCGGCAGCGACTGCTGCGCGAGCGAGGCGAATTCGTCAAGGTGACTGGCGACATACCAGAAGCCCACCGCCCCGAGCAGGATCGCGATCAGGATCACCTTGCCCAGCTGCACCAGCGACTGGAGCGAGAACATGCGCTTGAAGCCCGCCAGCGGCGAAAGCTTGGAGAGCTTGGGCTCCATCGACGCCCACGAGAAAACCCAGCCACCCACCAACAGGGGCGCAGCCACCGCCGCCACCACCAGCAGCGCCAGCAGCGGCGCCACGGCCCACAGAGCCTCGCCCGCGAGCATCACCAGACGCTCGGCCATGCGGGTTGGAACGGTGGCAGCCTCGGCGTCGAAGCTGAGTCCGGCACGCATCACCCGCCGCGCGGATTCGAACATCGAACCCGACAACCACAGAAAGCCACCCGCAGCCCCCCCCAGCACCGCCAGGTGGGCGAGGTCGCGCGAACGCGGCACGCGGCCTTCGCGGCGTGCATCGTCAAGCCGTTTCTGGGACGGCTCTAAATTGCGTTCTTGGTCGTCGTTGGGTTCGGACATGGCGCAGGGATTTCGACTGCCTGCGCATTATTCGATTTGGCGCGTCAATCCAATTGGCGAATATCGGCCGGAAAGCCGCCCAATTGAGACTGCTGTTTTCACGCAGCGGCCAGCGCTCACACCCCATCGGCAGCCTGACGACTCCCGCGCCCGCGCCCAACCCGGTCGGGCGGACGCGGATTCAACCCGCCAGCTTGCGGCTCTCGACCTGCAGCAAGTGGATGTAACGCTGCACCTGCATCTCGCTGGCCGCACTGATGCGAATGAACTCGCAACCGAACAAACGCTCGCCCCGTTCGCTGCGCGGCGCCTCGACATGGCGCACCCGCAGACTCAAGCGCAGGCCACCGACCCCGGGCAGATCCAGCTCGCAATCCTCGATCACCCGATCGTCCGGCAAGGTGCCGCGCGCCGGGTCCAGCGCCAAGCGCAGGCCGCCGATGCTGATGTCGGCTACCCGCAGCTCAAGCGTCTGATCGGGATGGTCGGGCTGGGGCTGGGGCACCCGCACGCTGGCCGGACGCGCCCGCGGCGTGCGCATGCGGAAGGTGTCGCGCCGCTGCAGACGCAACAATTTGATGGGCAGCGGCGCGGCCCAGGCCGGCTGGCCCTCGTGCATGACGGCGACCGCGCGCTCGGTGGCGAACTGCAGCTTGACCTGATCGACAAAACCCACCAGCACCAGGCGGCGCGCCGCACCAATGCGGCGATTGGCGTGCTCATCCGAAGCAAAGTCGAACAGGAAACTGCCGAGCTTGGCCTGCACCGCCAATACGTTGGTCACGGCGAAGGCGTCGATCCCGTCGCAATAGACCGTGACCAGGACCCGCTCCTCGCACAGGCGACGCAGCAAGGCGTTGACCTCGACCGGCGAGCTCACCGAGTAACGCTCGATCTCGATCGAGTCGGGCTCGGGAAAAGGCGTTGTCATTCCCATCAGTTCCTGTCCTCGCTGCTGGGCAGCAGGGGGGGCCGCCGCTCGATCCGCCACACCCAGGCGAGCAGTTCGGCCACCGCGATGTAAAGCGCGGGCGGGATCTCGGCGTCGAGTTCGACCTGCATCAGAAGCGCGACCAGTTCCTTGGATTCATGCACCGGCAGGCCGGCTTCGCGCGCGCGCCGGATGATCTCTTCGGCGAGCGGGCCGGCGCCCTTGGCGACCACGCGCGGCGCGGCGCCGTGTTCGGTTTCCGCCGCTCCGTAGGCCAGCACCGCGGCACGCCGGGTCGTCATGGGGCGTCCTCGGCCACCAGGCTCACCGGCTTGAGGCCGCGCGCGGCGAGCTGGGCCGAGAGCTGGTCGAGCTCGCTCGCGAGCAAGGCCCCGTGCGGGGCCACCAACTGCACGGCAACACTGTCGCCCGCCAGGCGCAGCCGGGCTTCGACCCGGCCCAGACGGGGCAGCTCAAGCACCAGGCGGGCGTTGTAAACCGCGGCCACCGATTCCTGGCCACCGCCCGCCGCCCCCGCCTCGCGCTCAATTGCCACCACCAGCGGCTGCCCCGGCCAAGCCGGCAGCGCCAGCTCGATCACGTCGCGCTGCGACAGCGCGAGCTGAGCCACGACACGCTCGGCGCCGCCGGGCACCGCGCTGCTCCCATCCCGGTCCGCACTCGGCGGCGGCAGCCGGGCCAGCTCCTCGCGCAAGGTCTGCTCGCTGCGCTGTCCACGCAACCATTGCTTGAGGTGCGACTCGTAGAAGAGCCCGCTCATCTCCAGGGTGTAGCGCAAACGACCCGCCGCCCCCATCACATCCAGCGCGCGCCCGGGCTCGGCCAACAGCGCAGCGCGCTGCCCCAGCGCCACCGGCGTCTCAAGCGCAGCGCCGAGCAAAGCGTGTTGACGCGGCGCGGCGCCGGTCGCCGCCGCCAGCAGGCGGCCGATCAAGGAGGCATCGGGCGCGGCAGACGCCACCGGGCTCGGCAGCGGCGCCGGTGCGGCCGGGGCCGCGCCCGGACCCGCCGGAGCGGCCAGCACGCTCAAGAGGCGATCGGCGAGCGCGGCCGGCAGCGCCATCGGCCGGCCAGCGGCGATCAGGCTGGCGGATCCGTCCGCCGGCAAGACAAAACTGAGACGGGTCTGCGAGGCGCTCAGGCCACGCAACTCGCGCAGCAGTTCAGGGCGTGCACCCGCGGCCTCCAACGCCGCCAACACACGCTCAACCGCCACCGTGATCCGGCGACCTTGAGTGCCCTCGCCACGGGCTTCGCCCAGGGCACTCGCTGCGGTCACCGGCGCGATCGCAACGGGCGCGGCCATCGCTTCAGTTGCTCGGCCCGGGAGCAAGCCATTGCTCGAGCCGGGCCAATGAGGGTTCGACGCGCCGACGAATTTCCGCGTCGTCTTCGAGAATGCTGCGCAACAGCTCCATCCGGCGCCCGCGCTCGGCATAGGCGAGCGACTGCGAGCGCGCCGCCGACTGCAGCGAGGCAATGCGGTCGCGGCATTCATCGGCGAGACGCTCGAAACCCGCGGCATCGCCCTCGCACGCGGCCGCCCGCATCGCGCGGCTGATCGTTGCGACCGTTTCGTAATACTCGATCAGACGCCCCGGCGCAGCCGGACCACCCGTAGCCATGATCAGGCCGCCACGGCCACTCGGGCGGCCACGGCGTTGGCCGCCGGGACCGCCGATGGCGCCGACCGGCCAATCTGCAACCAGGCCGAACGCAAATCGTTGAGCAAGCGCGCCACTTCAGCCAGGGCTTCGACGTCGTTGCGCAGATTGGCTTGCAGCAGGCGCATCACCATGTAGTCGTACAGCTCGGCCAGACGCTCGGCCAGGGCGCCGCCCGCCTGGCGATCGAGCCCGGCCTTGAGGCCTTCGTCAACGATCCGGGTGGCGCGCGCGATAGCCTCGCACTTCTCGCTCACGCGGCCCGCCGCCAAGTGACCTTGCGCCCGATTGACCGCCGCGATGGCGCCGTCATAGAGCATGGCAACCAGGGCGTGCGGGTCGCTCGTGGCGACACCGGTTTCAACTGCCACGCGGGCATAGCCGCGGGCACCGTGAGCAAATGACATCGTGCTTCTCCCGTGCGGTCGACACGCAACCGTGTCTTCTCCCTGTTTATCGGAGCAAACGAGCCGGAATTGAGGGGTCTGAAAGCTCGATTAGCGGCCGTATCCCGGCAGTCCGGCGAGCGCATTGGCCAGAGCGACGCTCTGGTTTTGCATCGCCGATAACTGCACATCGAGCGCGGTGTATTGCTTGAGCAGGCGCTTCTCAGTCTGATTCAGACGCACGTTGAGCGCGTCGGCTTCCTTGGTGTAGCTGTCGTACTGGGTCTTGAGACTCTTGTTGCGCTGGGTGATCAGACCCTCGTCCCCGACCATGTGATCGGCAATCGCCTTAAAGCGCAACGCCAACCCTTGCTCGCCGGCGCTATCGCTCTTGTGGGTAAAGAGCCGCGCCAGTTCGTCGGGCTTCTCGAGCGCCTTGGCGAGCTTCTCATCGTTGATCTTGAGCGTGCCGTCCTTCTGGATCTCGACCCCGATCTGCCCCAGATTCTTGAACTCGCCACCGCTCACGTTCATGCGCAGCGCCGTGCGCATCTGGTCTTGCAGTCCGCGCACCAGCGAGTCGCCATTGAGCAAGCCGGCGCGGCGCGTATCGGCATCGTAGGAGGTCAGGGTCTTGATGGTCGAACCCATGTCGTTGTAGGCCTTGACGAAGGCATTCAACGCATCTTTCATGCTGCCCGCATCGCGCGTGATGTCGATTTGCATCACGTCGGCGCCCGCCTTCTTCAGATCGATCGTCACCCCTTCGATGGCGCCGGTCACCTTGTTGCTCGCCGCGGTGAGCTTGAGATTGTTGACGGTGAACTCGGCGTCGCCCGCCGCGCGGGTGGTGCCAACATCACCGACCAGGGCGCTCAGGCCGGCGCTGGCGTTGGCCGCGGCGCTCAGCTTGATTGCGTTCTTGGCGCCGGTGTTGGTCGCCATCAGGGTCAAGCGAACCTGATCGCCGTCCATGACGATGCCGGCGCTCACCCCGGCCTTGGCGCCGTTGATGGCGTCGCGCACATCGGCGAGCGTGGCCCCGTCCTTGAGTTCGATCTCGACCGACTCACCCTCGCCCACCTGGAGCGTGAGTTTGCCGCCCCCCACCACCGCGTCGGCGTTGGCGTAGGTCGTCTTGCTCGCCATGGCGTGCGAGACCGCGAGCTTGTCGACCACCACCGAATAGCGGCCAACCGAGGTCTTGGCGCTATCGGTCACCGCAGCACTCAGGCCATCGCCCGTGATGCTGGCCTTGGCACCGGCCCAGATATCGGGCTTGCCCAGTTTTTCGATGGCGGTCTGGAACGAACTCACTCCGCCCTGGAGCTTGGCAAACGCGTCGATCTTGCTTTGCGCAACCTTCTGCTTGGCGGCCAACTGGTTGAGAGGACGAGCCTCGACCGCCATCAACTTGGCGACCATGGCATTGACGTCGATCGAACTCATGCTTACTCCTGCAGGCGTGCCGGACGCACGCCGTTTGATCCGTACCCGGCGGCCACCGGGCCCGCGCTTTACGCGCGGGTCTTGACCAGCGCGCCAGCCGATTCGCCCGCGGCCAGCGCGCGCGCCACCGCCAGCATTTCTTCCGAGGGCACCTGGCGCACCAACTCACCGGTCACCGAGTCCACCAGCCTAAAGATGGCCCGGCCCAGTTCATCATCGAATTCGATAGCCAAATCCACGCCTTTTTGTTTCAGGCTTTCATTGGCCTGAGTCGCGAGCGCGCTGGGCGGCGTGGCATCGGCCAGCGGACTCGGACTGGTCACCTCGCCCGGCAAAGACGGCGCTGGCGGGACGGCCACGACAGGCGCGCGCCGCTCACCACCGACCAGGGCGGCGGATGCGGCGGGCAAGGCGGTGACAGGCATGGTGGCGTCTTCGTAAGGGAGAAGCGAAAAAAAACAGCTTGCGTTCCGGGTTTCGGCGCGCAGCGGAAAAACTTGAGCGCCATCCCGTGCAAACGCTCGGTCAAGCAAGGAAAAGGGCGCCCCCGAGCGCCCTTTTCCGAGACATCAAGCTGGAGACGCTTAGCGCAGCAGCGACAACACGTTCTGCGGCAGCTGGTTGGCTTGAGCCAGCATCGCCGTACCGGCCTGCTGCAGGATCTGCGCACGGGTCAGGTTGGCGGTTTCGGCCGCGAAGTCGGTATCCATGATGCGCGACTTGGAAGCGGTCAAGTTTTCGGCGTTGGTCTGCAGGTTCGAAACCACCGAGTCAAAGCGGTTCTGGATCGCGCCGAGCGAGGCCCGCTCGGAGTTGATCTGACCCAGGGCCGCATCGAGCGACTTGAGCGCATCGTCGGCGCCAGCCGCGGTGCTGATGTCGATCTTCGAGATCGCGGTGCCGGTCAGCGCCGCGGCGGTGGTGCCGGCGGTCAAGCCAGCCTTGGCCACGCCCGCGCCGGCGATCACGATGCCGCTGCCCTGGGTCGAGCCCGAATTGGCGGTGAGCGTGAGCGTGCTCTTGGCGCTGACCAGCGTGCCACCCGTCGGCGCCGCACCGGTGATGTCGATGTTGCGGCCGTCGGCGGCGCTCAGCTTCACGAAACCCGAGGCGTCGGTCGCGGCCGATACGCCGGTGGCGGCGGAGTTGGCGTTGATCTTTTCGAGCAGCTCGGCCTGCGAGGTGGTCGCCCCAATCGTCACGCCGTTAATGGCAAAGTCGGCGGCGGTGGCGGTAATGGCCGCCGAAGCCGTGGCGGTCGTGGTGTTGGCCTTGGCCACCACTTCGCTTTGCGACTCGTTGATCGCCTTGGCGATGGCGTAGGCGCTGTCGGCGCCCTGGCCCTTGCCGCTGCCGGCGACCGAAGCCTTGATCGCCGCACCGTTGATGGTCAGGTCACCCGTGGCCAGCGCCGCGGTGGACACGCCGCCGTTGACACTGGCCGAGTAGCTCATGCCCATGTCCGAGGTGCGGGCGCTCGAGATCTTGGCGATGTCGATCTTCTGGCCGGCGTTGGCGCCCACCTGGAAGGACTTGGTGGTGAAGGAGCCGTCGAGCAGCTTCTGGCCGTTGAATTCGGTCTGCGAGGCGACGCGGTCGATTTCCGACACCAGCTGGTTAACTTCTTCCTGCAGCGCCTTGCGGTCGCCCGCGCTGTTGGTGGCGTTGGCCGATTGCACCGACAGCTCGCGAATGCGCTGCAGGTTGTTGCCGATCGTGCCCATCGCGCCTTCAGCGGTCTGCGCCAGCGAGATGCCGTCCTGCGCGTTGCGGGCGGCCACGTTCAAGCCGCGCACTTGCGCGTTCATGCGCTCGGAAATCGCCAGACCGGCAGCGTCGTCCTTGGCGCTATTGATGCGCAGGCCCGACGACAGACGCTGGATGGCGGTGTTCTGCGCCGACTGCGAACCATTGAGGTTGCGCTGAGCGGTCAGTGACGGGATGTTGGAATTGATGACTTGGGCCATGGTGTGCTCCGTTCCAGTTTAAGAAGAGCGCCCGCTTGCGGTATCGGGCTCCCTGCCGTTGCCGGGACTCTCCGGCGATTGGCGCGGTTTGTTTGGCGCCTTGGATGCTGTATCGGAATCGGAACGGCGGAACTTTAGGGCTCGCGTTGTTGACTACCCGCCTGACCGCCCGCTCGCCGCGCGGCGGCCACCGCAGGCAGCGAGCGGGCGGCCAGGCCTGCTCGCCGCCAAAAAACAAACACCCGCCTCTAACAGCTTTGCGCCAGATCAGAAGCTAGCCAAAATCCCGTATCGTGGAGCCTCCGCACCAACGCCAAAGATTTTCACTGCGTTCGCCCGGAGACCCGCTCCCATGCTGGATCTTCCCCATTTTTTCCGCATGCTCACCGCCATTCCCCCGCGGCCGCTCAAAGCGTCAAAATGCGTACTATTCCCCGGCCAATTCAAGGCAACAGTCAAAACACGGTGGCCTGCGGCGCACATCTGGAGACCTCATTGAGTTCGATTAACGAGCAGTTGCTCAGCGAGATCCGCGAGGTCAACCTCGCCTATCTGGTTCTAGCCCAGCACATGATTCGCGCCGATCGCGCGCAGGCGCTCTATCGCCTGGGAGTCAACAACGAAGTCGCGGACGTGATCGTCAAGCTCTCGCCCGCGCAACTCATGAAGATCGCCTCGACCAATCAGTTGATCTCGCGTTTCCGCTTCGACGACGACGTGGTGTGGAACCTTCTCACCAGCCACGGCAACGTCAGCAACACGCCGCTGGGCGCCGCCGTGGCGGGACTGCACGCCAACATCGTGATGGCGAGTCAAATCAACGAGGCACAGTAGAGCGATGGCGCGAATCAAGAGCATCGTCAGTGAAGGCCTGCAGATCCAGCGCGCGATCGCGCTGATCAAGCTGGGGGCCCGACTGCAGGTGCTCGAGAGTGAGACCGAACTGTCGTATGAGCGCCTGCTGCGGCTCTACAAGGAAGTCAAGGGCGAGTCGCCCTCGCGCGGGATGCTGCCGTTCTCGACCGACTGGTTCATGACCTGGCAGCCCAACGTTCACTCGTCGCTGTTTCTCAATATCTACGAGTACCTGCACAAGAGCAGCGAACTCGACGAGATCGACGCCATCATCAAGGCCTACCAGCTTTATATGGAGCAGGTTCACGCCCAGGGCCTCGAAACTCTGCTGTCGGTCACTCGTGCCTGGCGCCTGGTCAAGTTCGTCGATGCCGGCATGGTGCAGTTGACCAGCTGTTCGAAATGCGGCGGCAAGTTTGTCGGCCACACCTTCGAGCTCGATCAGGACTACGTCTGCGGGCTGTGCAATCCTCCGGCGCGGGCCGGCAAGGGCAAGGGCAAGCTGCGCGCCGAGGTGATCGTGTAAGAAGGTCTCTGGCGCGGCCCAGGCCGCGAACACACCCGGGGCGCAGTGGCGCCCCGCTTGTTTTTGTCGCCTCCCCTCGGCCTTGGGCGAACCCCGGGTCAAGTTCGGCCGCTTCCTGCCGTTAAATCGCAGGTAAGCCCCCGGGCGCGTCTTGCCGTCCGCTTTTTCTCAGGCCCAGAGATTCCAGCATGTACGTGATCGTCGGTTACATCGTGGTGCTCGCCGCCGTGCTCGGCGGGTATGCACTCGCCGGCGGTGCCTTCCACGTGATCTGGCAGCCGATCGAGCTGCTCATCATCGGCGGCGCCGCCGCGGGCGCTTTCATGGTCGGCAATTCGCCCAAGACCATCCGCGCAACGATCAAGGCGCTGCCAACCCTGCTGCAGACTTCCAAATACACCAAGGCGCGCTCGCTCGCGCTGATGGCCCTGCTCTACGACGTGCTCTCGAAGATCCGCAAGGAAGGGATGATGGCGATCGAGTCCGACGTCGACGACCCCGAGCAGAGCGCTCTGTTTCAGAAGCACCCGGAGGTGGCGGGCGACCACCATCTGCTGGAGTTCATCACCGATTACCTGCGCATGCTGGTCTCGGGGAACATGAACGCGCATGAGATCGAAAGTCTGATGGACCAGGAGATCGAAACCCACCACCAGGAAGCGTCCGGCCCGGTGATGGCGATCCAGAAACTGGGCGATGCGCTGCCGGCTTTCGGCATCGTCGCGGCGGTGATGGGGGTGGTCAAGACCATGGCGTCGGTGGGCAAGCCGCCGTCGGTGCTGGGCGAGATGATCGCCGCGGCGCTGGTCGGCACCTTTCTCGGCATCCTGCTCGCCTACGGTTTTGTCGGCCCGCTCGCCCAACTGCTCGAGCAGAAGGTCGAGGAAGCCAGCAAGGAACTCAGCTGCGTCAAGGCCACCCTGCTGGCGAGCTTGCAGGGGTATGCGCCGGCCGTGGCGGTCGAATTCGGCCGCAAGGTGTTGTATTCGACCGAACGCCCGACCTTCATCGAGCTCGAGCAACACGTCAAGCAAAAGCGCTGATCCCGCGACCATGGCCACCGACAAGACCAAGACCCCGATCATCATCAAGCGCGTGAAAAAGCGCGCTCACAGCGGCCATCATGGCGGCATGTGGAAGATCGCCTACGCCGACTTCGTGACGGCGATGATGGCTTTCTTCCTGCTGATGTGGCTGCTGGGCTCGACCACCAAAGGCGATCTGCAAGGCATCGCCGATTACTTCCAGTCGCCGCTCAAGGTGGCCTTGTCAGGCGGCTCGGGCGCGGGCGACGCCAACTCGGTGATCCAGGGTGGCGGCCCCTCGCTCACCGCAACCACCGGTCAGATCCGCAACGGCGAGAACGAGCCGCGCAAGCGCACCGCCGAACAAATGCGCGCCGACCTCGCCAAGATGGACATGGAGCGCATGAAAGCGCTCAAGGCCAAGGTCGAGGCGGCCATCCTCGCCAACACGCGGTTGACCGAATTCCGCAACCAGGTGCGGGTCGAGATCACCCCCGACGGCCTGCGGATTCAGATCGTCGACGACTTCAACCGCCCGATGTTCGATCTCGGTGCGGCCCAGGTGAAGCCTTACATGCGCGAGATCCTGCACGCCATCGGCGAGGTCTTGAACGAAGTCGACAGCAAGATCGCGCTCTCGGGCCACACCGACAGTGCCGCCTACGCCGGCGGCGAACGCGGCTATTCGAACTGGGAGCTGTCGTCGGACCGCGCCAACGCCTCACGCCGCGAACTGGTGGCGGGCGGCATGAACCCGAGCCGGATCGTGCGCGTGGTGGGTTTGTCGGACTCGTCGCTGATGGTCAAGGACGACGCTCGCAGCCCGCTCAATCGAAGAATCACCATCATCGTTCTCAACCGGCTCGCCGAGGAACGCATGAACGGCTACGACAGCCAGATCGAGATCGGGTCTTCCGCCGAGCTCGGCACCGCCGTCGCCCCGAACCGCGCGCCCGCTCCGTAATCGATCCCCCCATCATTCCCGTATCCCAGGGGCGCCACCGCGCGCCCTACGCACCACCGCTGGAGCCCCTATGAGCCACCCCGCCGACTTGCGTTTCCTGATCGTCGACGACTTCTCGACGATGCGTCGCATCGTGCGCAATCTGCTAAAGGAAATCGGCTTTGCCAACGCCGACGAGGCCGAGGATGGCGCCGTGGCCCTCAGCATGCTGCGCTCGAGCCGCTTCGATTTCGTCGTCACCGACATCAACATGCCAAACATGAACGGTTTCGAACTGCTCGAGGCCATCCGCGCCGACCCCGCGCTCAAGGCGCTGCCGGTACTGATGGTCACGGCCGAGGCCAAGAAAGAGGACATCATCCGAGCAGCGCAGTCGGGCGCGAGCGGCTACATCGTCAAGCCCTTCACCAAGGCCACGCTCGACGAGAAAGTGCAGAAGATCCTGCAGAAGCTGGCCGCCGCCTAGGCGAAACAGCCATGGAAACCTTCGACCCCCTGCGCGACACCAACGCCATCGGCCCGGACGAATTACGCCAGCGCGTTGGCAGCCTCACCCGCACCCTGCACGACGCCTTGCGCCAACTCGGCTATGACCGCGACCTGCAAGACGCCCGCGAAAACCTGCCAGATGCCCGTGACCGCCTCAATTACATCGCCCGTCTGACGGGCGACGCCGCCGACAAAGTCCTCAATGCCGTCGATGTGGCGCGCAGCGTGCAGGAAGACCTGTCGGAACAGTCGCGCACCCTGAGCCGGCGCTGGGACGCGGTCGAAGCCTTCACCGTCAAGGGCGGCCGCGCCACGCCGGCGGGCGAGGAACTCGTCAGCCAGACCCGCGAGTTCTGCGAACGGATCGAGCGCTCGACCGACCGCACCAACGAGATCCTCACCGAAATCATGCTGGCGCAGGACTTCCACGACCTGACCGGGCAGGTGATCCGGCGCGTGGTCGATGTCGCGCAACAGCTGGAATCCAACCTGGTCAAGCTGCTGATCGAGACCGCGCCAGCGGCGGCCAGTACCAGCGCAGCCCCGGCGGTGCGCCGTGAGCCCGAAGCTGCAGCGCCCAGCGGTCCGGTGGTCAAGCCCGACGGCCGCCACGATGTCGTGACCAACCAGGAGCAGGTCGACGACCTGCTCGCGCAGCTCGGCTTCTAGGCCCGGGCCGCGGGCATGACGGCGCGGTGACCGCCGTCACACAGCTCTCCGCCACGCGCGCCCGACACTGCAAAATGCGCTCCCCGCGGCACGGTGCCGCGGGCCCTCGGAGCGCCGCTCATGACCCATGCCGTCACCGTTCCCAGCGCGCTCGCCGGGTTCGTCCGTCGGGAGTGGCTGTGATGTTTCCGCTGAGCGGGCAAATCCTCGGCGGCCTGAGCTTTGGCGCCGGCTCTTCATCATCGGCGGCTACTGCCCCGGCACCGGGATCGCAAGGCCATGGTGGACCGCGAGCTTCATCGCCCCCCTGATCTTGACCGCGCGGGGCATGAGCCGGCTCGAGACGAAATTCAGCGGTCTGCGGCCGCCTCGCTGATTGCCGGTCAACCTGCCAGCCGCCCATCGCGTTATCCCTCAAGCCCGGCAGGCATCGAAGCGGACTGTCGTCCAGCCGAGCGCCTGCCAACCCCACCTCTGGAGATCTGCACCATGTTCAAGCTGCTCACCGCCACCTTCCTCGCCCTCTTTGCCCTGGCTCAGGCCCCCGCCTTTGCCCAGGAAAAGAAGGAAGAGCCGAAGAAGGAAGTGAAGAAAGAAGAAACCAAGAAGCCCGACGCCAACGTTGAGCCCAAGGCCGAGGAAAAGAAGGAAGAAAAGAAGAAGGAAAAGAAGGGCGGCTGCTAAGTCACAGCCAGTCTTAGCCTTCGAACCAGGGCCGCTCGTTGAGCGGCCCTTGGCGTTGGGGCGCTTGCCATCGCTCGTCCCGCCCGGGCTGCGGATCGGCGGACTAAGGTCTAAGCTCAAAACTCGCTTATCTGCCGGGACTCTTCGATGACACGCCCCCGCCTTCTGGCCGCCCTGCCCCTGATTGCTGCCTTGGCGGCCTGCGCTCCCGACGCCTGGCAGAACGTGCGGGCGGTCGAGTTCAACGCCTACCTTGACCGGGCCCAGGCTGAATGCCAGCCCTTGTGGATCGGCCCCTTGCTGATGAACACCCTGCCACCGCTCGACGGCATGGATGTCTACGACGCCTGGCTCGACTCCACCTCGCGGCTCTTCTATGGCCGCATTACGCCAGACCAATACCGCAGTTTCGTTCTCGGCCAATGGCCCGGCGCGCGGACCGAGGCGAGCGTCAAGTGCCTGCTCGCCAAGCTGCCCAAGGACCGGCCGACGGCGCCGACGGGATCCTGGTGAGGCCTTGCTCGCCGCTCAAACGTGGCCGAGCACCGGATGCGGCTGGTAGGGCGATTCCAGCCGCGCCACGTCTTCCGCGCTGAGAGTCAGTTCCAGCGCAGCCACTGCCTGCTCAAGCTGCTCGACGCTGCTCACGCCAAGGATGGGAGCACTCACGCCCGGGCGTGACGCGAGCCAGGCGTAGGCCAGGCTGGCGTTGCTCACGCCGCGCTCGGCCGCCAGCCGAGTGAGAGCGTCCACCACGGCGAAGTCATCGTCGCGGTAATAGAGCTTCTGAGCGATGTCGTCGGTCGCGGCGCGCGCGGTGGCGCCCGCAGCCTGATCGCCGCGCGCACGGTTTCCGGCCAGAAAACCACGCGCCAAGGGGCTCCAGGGAATCACGCCGACACCGGTGTCGCGGCAGTACGGAATCATCTCCCGCTCTTCCTCGCGGTAGACCAGGTTGTAGTGGTTCTGCATCGAGATGAAGCGGGTCCAGCCGTTGCGCTGCGCCGCCGCCTGCAGCTTGGCGAACTGCCAGGTGTACATGCTCGAGGCGCCGATGTAGCGCGCCTTGCCGGCGCGGACCACGTCGTGCAGTGCCTCCATCGTTTCTTCGACCGGAACCGTGGGGTCGAAGCGGTGGATCTGGTAGAGGTCGACGTAGTCGAGCTTGAGCCGGGAGAGGCTGGCGTCGATCGCCGCCAGGATGTGTTTTCTTGAGAGGCCGCTGCTATTGGGCGTCACCGCCGGCTTGGGGCCGGGTGCGTTGCCGCCCTTGAAGGCGAGATCGACCGGGTAGAACACCTTGGTCGCCACCACCATCTCGTCGCGCCGGCCGTATTCGCGCAGCAGGCGTCCGGTGATCTCTTCGCTCACACCGGCCGAATACATGTCGGCGGTATCGAAGAAGTTGATGCCGAGCTCGATCGCCCGCCGCACCACCGGCCGCCCTTCTTCTTCGCTGCGAATCCAGGGCCGCCAGGCCGCGCTGCCCCAGGTCATCATGCCCAGCGCCAGGCGCGAAACCGTGAGCCCGCTGGCGCCCAAGTGCGTGGTCTGCATTCAGAGTCCCAGGATCCGGCCGAGCCAGGTCACGTAATAGTTGGTCGCCACCACGTCGTCGTAGATCTCGGGCTGGAGACGTTCCTGCAAACCTTCGAGGCCTTGCTTGACAGCCGCAGGCTCGTCCGAGCCGAGAGCGATGCGCAATTGCTCGACTTCGGCGCGCAAGGTGGCCACATCGGCCGAGCCTTGCTTGAGCTTGGATAGATCGGTCTCGAGCTGATCGATCAGCGCCGCGACTTCGTCGTAATCAACCTGTTTGGGGATGCTGTCTGTCATTACTGCCTCCGCGGGAAGGTCCCGGTTAAGACCACAGTGTAGGCAAAGGACAAGACGGCGCGCTTGGACCCAGGTCAGCCAATGCGCCGATCCGCG
>JAVVWR010000001.1:115464-134315 GCA_036652035.1 Burkholderiaceae bacterium
GGCAAAGGACAAGACGGCGCGCTTGGACCCAGGTCAGCCAATGCGCCGATCCGCGTCGGTCTCCCTTTCCGGGAAAGCCACGCGCGGCCTGGCCTGGCGCCCAGCCGCGCGCCGGTCGATCAGACCCGTTCGCGATCGGCCATGTAGCGCTTGATCACGGCCAGCAGTTCCTCTTCCTGATAGGGCTTGCCGAGGTACTCGTTGACGCCCAGCTCGAAGGCCGTCGAACGATGCTTGTCGGCGGTGCGCGAGGTGATCATCACGATCGGAATGCCGGCGGTGGCACGGCTGCTGCGCACATGGCGGGTCAGATCGAAGCCGTCCATGCGCGGCATCTCGATATCGACCAGCAGGATGTCGGGCCGCACATCCTGCAGCTGGCGCAGGGCGTCGACGCCGTCCTTGGCGAGCAACACTTCCCAGCCCTGACGTTCGAGCAGGCGCTGAGTGACGCGGCGCACCGTGATCGAATCGTCAACCACCATCACGACCGGTGCCGCCGGCGCGGCCGGCTCCAGGCTGGCGACCGGCTCGAAGACCGGTGCGGGCTCCGGCGCCCGGGTGATGAACTGCACCGGGTTGATGATCAGAACCACCTCGCCGTTGCCAAGAATGGTCGCGCCAAGAATGCCGGCCAGGCGCGCCACCTGGGCGCCGACGTTCTTGACCACCACTTCCTGGTTGCTCGAAACATCGTCAACCGAGATCGCCAGGCGATCTTCGCCCGAGCGCACCAGCACCACCGGGATCGGTTTATGCGGCAGCGGCCCCACCTCGTCGTCGATGAGCTGGGCCAAGGGCCGCAACACCACCGGACCGGCCGGCGGCAGATCGATCACGCCCTCGGCCAGCGACTGCTCCAGCAACATCGGCCGCAGGCGGCGCACCTGCTCGACCATCGCCGCCGGAATCGCCCAGCGGCGCTGCCCCACGGTCGCCAGCACCACCTGGGTGACGGCCAGCGTGAGCGGCAGGTAGAGCGTGAAGCGGGTACCGCGGCCGGCATCGCTCGCGACCGTGACGCGGCCGCCAAAGCTCGCCAGCTCGGAGCGCACCACGTCCATGCCGACACCACGACCGGCCAGCTCGGTGATCTCGTCAACCGTGGTGAAGCCGGGCGCGAAAATCAGATCCATCAGCTCGCGCTCGCTGAGTTCCTGACCGGCGGCCACCACGCCGCGCGCGGCCGCGCGCTCGCGGATGCGGTCGAGCGCCAAGCCCGCGCCATCGTCGGCAAAGGTGACGATGATTTCGTTGCCTTCCTGCCGCACCTCGATCTTGAGTTCGCCGAGCTCGGGCTTGCCCGCCTGCTCGCGCGCGGCCGGCCGTTCGACCCCGTGGACGATCGCATTGCGCACCAGGTGTTCGAAGGGCGCGGCCATGCGCTCCAGCACCCCGCGGTCGATTTCGGTCGCGCCGCCGCGAATTTCAAGATGGACCCGCTTGTCGAGCTCCTTGGCGGTCTGGCGGGCGACCCGGTAAAGCCGCTCGGACACATTGGAAAAAGGGACCAGGCGAACCCGCATCAGCTGCTGCTGCAGGTCGCGCGTCAGGCGCGACTGGCTCACCAGGTCGTGTTCGGCCATTTGCAGGCCCTTGACCATGTTGCCGTGAACCAGGGCCACGTCTTCGACCGATTCGGCGAGCAGCCGGGTGAGCTCCTGCAGACGGGTGAAGCGGTCGAACTCAAGCGGATCGAAGTTCTCGGACTCGCGCGACAGGTGTTCGCCGCGCGCCGAGATCTGCGCTTCGGCCTGGATGCTGACCTCGCGCAACTGGCCGCGCAGGCGGGCGATGTTCTCGGTCAGGTCGGTGAGCGAGGCGCGCATCGTGCCCACCTCGTTCTCGAGCTTGGAGCGGGCAATCGCCACCTCGCCCGCCTGATCGACCAGCCGGTCGAGCACATCGGCGCGCACCCGGATGAAGGAGGCCGCCGCGGCGGGCGCCGCGAGCTCGACCACGCCGCTGGCGGCCGGCTCGGCTGCCAGCGCCGGCTCGCCGCTCACCGCCGTCACACCGTCGGCCACCGGAGCGATGGGCGCTACCGGGGCCGGAATCTGGAGCGCGTCAAAAAGCTGGAGCGCGCGGTCGTACTGCGTCTGGAGTTGATCGACAACCTCGGCCGGCACCCGGCCCGCCAAGATCGAGTTCTCGATCCGGGTTTCCATCGCGTGGACCAGCTCGCCCAGGCGCATCGCCCCCGCCATCCGTGCCGATCCCTTGACCGTGTGCAGGCGTCGCATCAGGGCCCGCGCCACCTCGCGGTTGTCGGGGTCCTCGCTCAAGGCGCGCAGGTCGGCGCCGATCGCGGGCAGTTGCTCGTGGCTCTCGACCACAAAGATATCGAGCAGTTCAGGATCGATCTCGTCACGCAGCTTGCTGTCGGCGTCGTCAAGTTCGAGCGGCGGAGCATCGATCGCCACCCGCTCGGCGGAATCGAGCCCGGTCAGTGGCAGGGGCGCGGGTTCGATCAAGGCCAAAGAGCCGAAGTCACCGAAATCGTCGAGATCGGTCAAGGCCAGCGCCGCGTCAACCTGGCTGAACGCGACGTCATCGAGCGCCGGCGCGGCTTCGATCTCGAAAGTCTCGAACTCCTCGGGCGCAGCCAGGCTTTCGTTGGCGGGCTCCCCCACCTCAAGGTGTTCGGCCAGAGCGCCGTCGGCCGTGAGCGGCGGCATGCCCGCTTCGACCGCCGGCTCGCCCTCGGCGTGCAGCGCGGCGTGCGCCCGCACCTGGATCAGCAGGTCGTGCACGGCCGCGGCCTCGAGCGGGGCTTCGTCCGGGTACACGCCGGCGGAGAACTGGTGAAGCATGCCGCGCATGCGGTCGGTCACGCGCTCGAGCGTGTCGAACTGCGGCGGTGCGAACTCGAAGTGACGGCTCGGCCCGAGGATCGACAGCTCGTGCATCAAATCGTCAAGCGGACCGGCAATCGAAAGCACCGGCCCCAGGCCGACGGTGGCCGTGATTCCCGCGAGCGAATGCGCCCGCCGCGCCGATTGCGCCGTCACGCTGCGACCAGGCTCGTAGCGCCACTCGGCCATGTCCTGCGCCAACACGCGCATGCATTCATCGGCCTCGGTCAGGAACACCGAATACAGACCATGGCTGATCTCGAGCGGGCCGATGCGGCGCACTTCCTCGCGCCGCGGCTCCTCGAGCAGCGCCGGCAAGGATTCCTCGGGCAGCTCGCCGGGCGCCGCCGCCGCGGTGGCGATCGAAGCGTCGAGATCGTCAAAGTTGAAATCGGGCAGCTCGCTGTCTTCGGCCGATTCGCTCGGCACCGGAGCGGAGACGGAAACGAGCTCGGTCTCAAGCCGGAAAGCACCGCCTTCGCGCACGCGGCTCGCGGCCAGGACCAGCGGCTCGAAGTCAAGCGCAGCCGCCGGGTTGCTCTCGATCGCATCGACCCAGCCGGCCATCACATGGCGCGCCGCCACCGCCAGCTGGATCAGATCGTCGGTCGCGGGGCGCTCTTGCGCCAGCCACAGGTTGAAACACTGTTCGGCCGCCCACGCACCTTCGCCGAACGGCTTCAAACCCACCATCCGGCTCGATCCCTTGAGCGTATGGAAGGCACGTCGAACGTTGGTGATGGTGGTCTTGTCCGACGGGTGCCGGCGCATCTCGGCCAGCTCGCCGTCGATGGTCTCGAGTACCTCGCGCGCTTCCTCGACAAAAATCGCCAACAGTTCGAGGTCGGCGGCCGCCTGGGTCGCGGGCAAGGGCGCCGACGGCGTCACGGCGTCGGCGCCCGCCGTGGGCGCGAACAGGGCAAGGAGTTGCGCCGCCACCTCGAGACCGGCGCCATCGCGCAGGCGGGCCAGCAGGGGCTGAGCACGGACTGCCAGCGTCTTGAGGGCGGCGTCGTCGAGAATCTCTGCTTCCTGCGCCAGCAGCGGCAGCAAGCGGCCGAGTTCGCCCAGCGCGGCGGTTTGCGCCGCGGCGTCGGGAAAGCCGGCGAGCGTGAACGCGGCGGATTCGGCCGCCGCGCGGTTGGCGCGTGCGACGGATTCGACGTTGTCGGGCGCGGCCACCCCGTCATTGGCCGGCTCGACCGCGACGGTTTCCGGCGCCGGCAGCAATTCGTCGTCGGGCGCGGCGAGCTTGGCCGCCGGCACACCGATCGCCGCTGAAAACGCACCGTCATCGGCGCCAAACTGGAAGACCCCCGCCGGACGCTGCGCTCCCTCACGCAATTCTTCGACAAAAAATCCCAGAGCCCCCAGGCTTTGCGCCACGCGATCAAACGCCGCGGACTCGGCCACGGACTGCGGGTCGCACCAGCGCCGCACCGCCGCCTGCGCCTCGCGCAGCGCCGCGACCGGCGCTGCGTGGCCAAGCACGGCGAGAGCGCCGGCGATCTGATCGAATTGCGAGTCGGTCGCCGCCAGATCGGCGCGGCCGGCCGCCGGGTCGCGGAAGAAGGCGTCAAGCCGCTGCTCGATCTCGCGCAGCAGGGTCTGGGTTTCAGCGACCAGACTCGCGAGCGCGGAACGGTCCTGCTCGCGCCGCGCCAGCTCGGAGAGCCAGGGCAGCGTGTCGGCCAGCGCCTGGCCGCTCGCGGCCGCGTGCAGGCGTTGCGCCATCGCCACCGCGCGCGGGGCGTAATCCGGATCGAGCTGCGGCAAGGCCGCGATGCCGAGGTCGATAAAGAGCATCGCCTGGGCGAGTTCGAGCGCCAGCGTCTCGCGGGCGGCCTCGGGCAGACCCGGCCAGGTCGCCGCAGCCGCGTTGACGGCGGCAATCACCTCGGCCACCGGAGCGGCATCGAGCCGCGCCGCGGCACTCGCGGCCAACTTCATCTCGTGCTGGAACGCAGCCACCGTGCCGACGCCCTCGACCAGGGCCGACCAGGCGCTCTTGGCTGTGGCGATGGCCTCGGCCAGCTGTTCGGTGGCGCGGGCGTCACGCGGCGTCAGCGTGGGGGTTTCGAAGTCCGGCGGGATCAGGCTGTCGAGCGCGTAGAGCGAGCGCACCTCGGCCACCCGCGGCAAGGCCGGATCGGCGCGGCCGACAAAAAACAAGGTGTCGACCATCAGCCGTTCGGCCACCGCGCCGCTGCCTTCGATCATTCGGCGCAGCTGCAGGTTGATCCGGGCGAGCAGTCGCTTCACGTCGAGATCGACGGCCAGGCCGCCCTCGGCGAGCGCTTCGAGCAGGGCGTGGGTGACCCACCAGAAGCTGCGCGCCAGCCCGCGCTGCGGCATGTATTCGAGATCCTCGAGCGCATCCTGCATCTGGCGGCGCGGTGACGGATCTTGCGGATTGCGCAGGAAACCCAGCAGACCGGACTCGAAACGCGAACGCCGCACCCGCAATTCGTCGGTGGTGAGGCCGCGCGGCTGCACCTGGTGAAACGGCGGGCGCCGGGTGAGATCGGGGAACAACAGATCGGCGGCCTGGGCACGCGCACCCGGGGTCAGCGCCTGAACGTCGCGGAAGTAAGGAAAGAGCAGCAGTGGCTGGTTGGCGCGACCCGCGAGCAATCCTTCCAGATACGCAATGATGCCGATCAGGGCACGATCGATGGAGCGCACCGAACTCGCCGTGCACAGCTCGGGCTCGTCTTCGTAGCGGCGCAGGATCTGTTCGACCGCGTCGGCCACCAGCGCCACCCCGCGCAGATCGAGCAGCTGCAAGGCTCCGTTGGCTTGATGCACACGGTCACGCGCGCGCCGCAACCGTTCGATGTCGCGGCGATCGCCCAGGAACTCTTCGCTCGCCTTCGCGGCGGCCGCCAGCGAATTGCGAATCTCGCCGATCACCCACGCGAGCGGGGCGATGTTGGCGGCGGGGGCCATGGGGCTGTCGGTGCTCTCAATCATGCTTGCCTCTCGGGCCGGCAGCGACACTTGCGCCGCCAACCGTGATGCGCACGCGCCGGGCAGGTCCCGGCGCGCTCTGATGTTTCTATCGGCGTTGGGCCGGGTTCACTGTGCGTCACGCCCGGCACCTCGCTGCTCTTTAACCGACGCGGAATCGCGCGACCGAGGCCTTGAGCTCGCGCGCCAGCGTGGTCAGCTGGCCGATCGACTGCGCCGTCTGGCGCGTGCCCTGCGAGGTCTGTTCGGTCACCGCCAAAATCCGCTCAATCGACTGCGCCACCCCGCCCGCGCTCTGCGCCTGGTCGTTGGTGGTCACCGCGATCCGTTCAATCAGCTCGGACAGCTGGCGCGAGACGCTGCCGATGTCGGTCAGGGCGGTGCCGGCGGCGTCCGAGAGCTTGGCGCCTTCAACCACGCCTTGCGTGCTCTTTTCCATGGCCGCGACCGCATCCTGGGTGTCGGTCTGAATCGTCCGCACCAGCGCGCCGATCTGCTTGGCCGCTTCGGCCGAGCGGTCGGCCAGGCGCTGCACTTCTTCTGCCACGACCGAGAAGCCGCGCCCGGCTTCGCCCGCGCTCGCGGCCTGGATCGCCGCGTTCAGGGCGAGCACGTTGGTCTGCTCGGTAATGTCGGTGATCAGCTCGACGATCTCGCCAATTTCCTGCGAACTCTCGCCCAGACGCTTGATGCGCTTGGCGGTTTCCTGAATCTGTTCGCGGATCTCGTTCATGCCGGCGATCTGGTCGGCCACCGCGCCCTGGCCGCGCTCGGCTGCGTCGACCGAGGTCCGCGCCACCTTGGCCGATTCGCCCGCGCTCTGGGACACGTCATTGATCTGGGAGGCCATTTTCAGGACCTTCTCGCCGGTGTCCTTGATCTCGCGCGACTGCGCCTCAGAAGCCGCCAGCAGCCGGGTGGCGATGTCGCGCGCCTGGCTCGATGCGGTATTGACCTGCTCGGCGGTGTTGTTGATCCGGCCCACCAGCGCGCGCAGCTCTTCGACGGTGTAGTTGACCGAGTCGGCAATGGCGCCCGTGATGTCTTCACTCACGGTGGCTTGCACGGTGAGGTTGCCGTCGGCCACTTCCTGCAGTTCGTTCATCAGGCGAAGAATCGCGGCCTGGTTCTGTTCGTTGGCGCGCTTGGCGTCCTGTTCGAGCTTTTCGGCCTGGTTTTTCCGCGATTCGGCGTCGCGGGTGCGGCCGCGCGAGTCGGCCAGCAGGACCTGGAAAATCGCGAACATGCTGGCCAGCGCCAGCAGGGCGAAGACGATCATCACGACGAGCGCGATGCTGCGCGTCGCCTGCTCGGCCTGATACAGGCTTTGCAGCGTGCCGACCTGCTGACGCAGGCTCTCGGCGTCGCCCAGGATCGCAAGTTCAGCCTGCTTGGACTGCACCACCTGTTGCATCCCCGGCAGAGCGGCGGCAACGTCTTTCTGGAAGCTGTTGTAGAAGCGGAGCAGGTCTTGCAGGCGGGCGCGCGCCTCGGTGTCGCCCACCGCTGCAATGCGCAACGACTCGCTGCCCGTGAGCAGCGCCTGGATCAGATCGCGAAACTGGTTGACGTCGCGACCGAGCTGCAGAGCGGCTTCGTTGCTGGCGACGTTGCCCGACACCAGCGCGTTGGCGGTGCGGCCAATGCGTTGCGTGATGACGGCCAGCTGACCGGCCACCATGCCTTCGCGGCCGCCGATTCGAGTGACGATGATCTCGTCGGTCAGCAAGGAGAGCCGCGGAATCGCCTCGTTGATGGTCTTGAGCACCACGCCAAACGCGGACAAGGATTTTTCGTTGGCGATGATGGCCGAGGCCGCCGATTCGGTTGCGCGCCAGCGTTCGGTGAGTTTGGCCAGCGGGTCCTGAATCGCCGACGATGAGGCCGACAGGCCGCGAATCGGATCGCCATTGGCGAGCGCATCAAGGTTGCCGGCGATCGCGTCGCGGCTTTCGCGCAATTCGACAAAGGCGGCCGGATTGCCCTGCATCGCATAAGGCGCGGCCTTGGCCAGACGCTGGGTATGCATCAGCGTGTCGCCGACGATCTCAGTCTGGAGCGTGCCGTTGCTTGCCATCCGGGTGTCGATCACGAGCGTGCCGACCACAATCACCAGGCTCGCACCGAGCAGCGTCGCCAGCACCTTCACCTGAGCGGCAAGCGGCTTGGTGCCGATGCCAGGCAGCTTCCAGTGGAGCACGCGCTCGATCCAGGCCGATTGGCCGGTCACCGGCGGCACCGGTTTGGCGGCCGACCGCGGCGTGCGAGTGACGGAAGCCGCGTCCTCGGCCCGCTCGGAAGGACGGGAATCGGTTGCTGAGACGGGCTGCGGCGGGCGGGCTGCCTGCTTGGTCCGGAAATCAAAGCTGAAAGGCATTTCTCTTCTCCGCCACTACCGTGGACCGCGGACGCGCCGGGCGCGGCCATCGTGTTGTTTGACTGCCCGATGGCGCGCTACGCACCGATCATGGCGAAAGCCGGCGTCTTGACGAGCGCGCGCAAGTCGAGCTCGATCAGCATGCTGCCGTCGGCGTCGAGCCAATGGCCACGCTCCCAGGCCGGACTCTCGCCCACAGCCGGAATCGCCCGCAGGGCAGTGAGCGAGCGCAGGCCAAAAGCCCGGCTGACCACCAGGGCCGCATTGATGCCCAGGGCTTCGCCAAAGACCAGCGCCTGCTGCGAGTCTGCGGCCACCAGTTCGTGACGGCCGGCAAAACCATCGAGATCGACCACGCCGACCAGGCGGCCGCGCACATTGATCAGACCGCGATACCAGGACCGGGTCCAGGGCACGGCCGCGATCGCCCCCAAGGGCACGATCTCGGACGCGAGACTCATGTCGACCAGGTAGCCCCGCTCCCCCATCCGGACGGCGAGCCGGCTGGTCTGATCCGCCGCTTGTGGCGCCGTCCGCAAGCGTTCGGCGAGCTGGTTCGAGAACTCACGCAACTTGCCCAGTGGGCGGGGAGTCGTGTCGTGCCGATCAGCCATGGCGCTCGCCTACGCTGCGCCGAGCGCGGCGATTTTCTCCAGCAACTCTTCGGCCTTGATCGGCTTGACCAGGTAATCGCGCGCGCCCTGGCGCATGCCCCAGATGCGGTCAGTCTGCTGGTTCTTGCTGGTGCAGATGATGACTGGGATGGCCTGGGTCTCGGGGTCGCGCGACAGGGTTCGAGTGAACTGGAAACCGTTCTGGCCGGGCATGACCACGTCCATCAGGATCAGGTCGGGCGGTGCCGCCTTGATCTTGAGGACGGCTTCTTCCGCGCTTTCGGCGGCCGAGACCGTATAGCCGTGGCGGGTCAACAACTCGCCCAGAAAATAACGCTCTGTCGGGGAGTCATCGACGATCAGGATTTTCTTGATCGGCATGGAGGTATCGGGCATGACGCTCAGTGGGTCGAATACTCGCGCACGGCCGACAGCAGACTGTCCTTGGTGAAGGGCTTGGTGAGGTATTCGCTCGAACCCACCATGCGACCGCGAGCGCGATCGAACAGGCCGTCCTTGGACGAAAGCATCACCACCGGCGTGGCGTGGAAACGGGGGCTGCGCTTGATCAGCGCACAGGTCTGATAGCCGTCGAGACGCGGCATCAGGATGTCACAGAAGATAATGCTGGGCTGGTGATCGTTGATCTTGGCCAGCGCTTCGAAGCCGTCCTGCGCCAGGATGACTTGGCAGCCGGCCTGATTCAGAAAGATCTCGGCGCTGCGCCGGATGGTGTTCGAATCGTCGATCACCATCACCTTCTTGCCGCGGATGTCCGAGAAATCCTGGGCAGGCGTTGCATTTGCCATGGGTAGCGGCCTTTTTGCCAGCGCCGCTCGCAAGCCGCGCCGATGTCCTTGCTAGATCTCGACCATCTCGAAGTCTTCTTTGCGCGCGCCGCACTCCGGACACGTCCAGTTGGGCGGGATGTCTTCCCAGCGCGTTCCGGCCGCGAGGCCTTCTTCCGGCACCCCCGCGGCTTCGTCGTAAATCCAGCCGCAGATCAGACACATCCAGGTGCGAGTCACAAGGTTCGAGGTCATGGAAAACTTCTGTGGTTCGGTAAAATCAAACACTTAGCCAACGATCATAACGGCGCGGTCGCGGTGGTTTCTACCGCCTTCGCGCTATCGATCAGCCCGCACTTTCGGCGCGCCGCAAACAGCCAAGCAAGGAGATACCCTTGCCATCAACTGGTCCGTCGCGCCAATGGCACATCGGATAATGCCTGAAGCTTTACGGCCGCTGACGCGGCAGGTCAAAGGTCGGCGCTGGCGCTTCGCGCGCATACCGAACTCCGGCCACATGACACTGGCCTTTGCGGCTTGCCGAGCGCGAACCGCAGCGCCACCGATCACTGGCAGTGACTTGACTTCGGGCGTGCCCGCGCGGCGCGCCCATGACCTCGAATCTCGATGGAGGAATGATGGATCGCAACGAAGAACTGTTCGAGCGCGCACAGCGCTCGATCCCCGGCGGCGTCAACTCGCCCGTGCGCGCTTTCCGCTCGGTGGGCGGCACGCCGCGCTTCATCACCAAGGCCGCCGGCCCCCACATCTGGGACGCCGAGGGCAAGCAGTACATCGACTACATCGGCTCGTGGGGCCCGATGATCCTCGGCCACAACCATCCCGAGGTGGTCGCCGCGATTCACGCCGCGATTGAAAACGGCTTGTCCTTTGGCGCGCCGACCGAAGCCGAGATCGTGATCGCCGAAGAGATCCGCAAGGTCATGCCGGCGATCGAGGAAGTCCGCCTGGTGTCCTCGGGCACCGAGGCCGGCATGAGCGCGATCCGCCTGGCGCGTGGCTTTACCAACCGCCGCAAGATCATCAAGTTCGAGGGCTGCTACCACGGCCACTCCGACAGCCTGCTGGTCAAGGCCGGCTCGGGCGCCCTGACTTTCGGCAACCCGAGCTCCTCGGGCGTGCCGGCCGAGGTGACCCAGTTCACCCTCGTGCTCGACTACAACAACCCGCAGCAGCTCGAAGAGGCTTTCGAGCGCCATGGCGACGACATCGCCTGCGTGATCGTCGAGGCGGTCGCCGGCAACATGAACCTGGTGCGCGCCACGCCCGAGTTCATCGCCACCATGCGCCGCCTGTGCACCCAGCACGGCGCGCTGCTGATCGTCGACGAGGTGATGACGGGCTTTCGCGTGGCTCTGGGCGGCGCGCAATCGCTCTACGGCGTCACCCCCGACCTGACCATGCTTGGCAAGGTGATCGGCGGCGGCATGCCGGTGGCGGCCTTTGGCGGCCGGCGCGACGTGATGCAACACCTCGCTCCGCTGGGCGGCGTGTATCAGGCGGGCACCCTGTCGGGCAACCCGGTGGCGGTGGCCTGCGGCCTCGCCACCTTGAAGCTGATCCAGGCGCCGGGCTTTCACGCCAAGCTCGCGGCGCAGACCGCCAAGCTCGCGCAAGGGCTTGCCGCGGCCGCTCACGAGGCGGGCATCGAGTTCTGCGCCGACAGCGTGGGCGGAATGTTCGGCATCTACTTCAGCAAGGACGTGCCGCAGAGCTTCGCGCAGATGATGGCGGGCGACCGTGAACGCTTCAACCGCTTCTTCCACGCCATGCTCGACCGCGGGGTCTACCTCGCGCCGGCGGCGTTCGAGGCGGGCTTTGTCTCGGCCGCGCACGACGACGCGGTGATCGCCCAGACCCTCGAAGCCGCCCGCGGCGCCTTTGCGGCGATCAAGTAAGGCGCCCATTCGAGCGACGGGCTGGCATCATGCGGCCCGTCGTTTCGATCCTGCTTCACCGACAAGACCCGGGCCCTGCGCCCACCCCTAGGCAATGAGACATCTCCTCGCCCTCGCGGCCGGCGCACTGCTTTCTCTGAGCGCGCTGGCGCAATCGCCCTTCCGCAACGCCCCCCCGCCCGCCCCCGTCAAAGCCGAACTGATCGCCGCCAGCACCGCGGCGGTCCCCGGCCAGACGCTCGAGCTCGGCGTTCGCCTGCTGCACGACCCGCACTGGCACAGCTACTGGCAGGTGCCAGGCGACTCCGGCCTGCCGACCCGGATTGAATGGAAGCTGCCCGCGGGCTGGAGCGCCGGTGCGATCGAATGGCCGCACCCCGGCCGGATGCCGACCGGGCCGCTCGTCAATTACGGCTACGAAGGCGAACTGCTGCTGCCCAGTGCGATCCAGGTGCCGACGAGCGCCCAGCCCGGCACCCGCGTCACGCTTGCCGCTCGCGTCGAGTGGCTGATGTGCGAGAAGGTCTGCATTCCCGGCGAGGCCGACCTCACGCTGACCATTCCGGTGGCGGCGACCGCTTCGCCGTCGCCCTCGGCAGCACTCTTTGCCAAGACTCGAAGCCTGATACCGCAAGCCCTCAAGGGCACGTCGGCCAAGGCCGAGATCGACGGCACGCGCATCCGCCTGCAGCTCACCTTGCCCGCCGGCAAGCCGGTTCGCTCGCTCGAATTCTTTCCGCTGGAAGAGGGACGGATCGAAGCCGCCGCGCCCCAGGCATTCAAGAACGACGCTGGCGCCGCCACGCTGAGCCTCACCGCGACGCCACCGGTGGCCAAGGACTTCTCGCAACTGCGCGGGGTTCTGGTGGCCGACGGCGGCCCGGCCAAGGGCGGCTGGACCGGAACGATCGAAGCCCCGGTCGTCGCCGCGGCTGTGACGACCACCCCCACCTCGGCGGCCGTATCCGCAGCCACATCGACGGCCGCGACGGCGCCCGCCGCCAAGGAGGCTGCCGAGCTCGCCCCCCTCGCCGAGAGCTTGCCCATCGCCTCTGTGAACAGCACCAGCGCTCCGATCTCGCTGCTGGCCGCCCTCGGCATGGCCTTTCTCGGCGGTCTGATCCTCAATCTGATGCCGTGCGTGTTCCCGGTGCTCTCGCTCAAGCTCTTGCACCTGGCTGAACACCGCCGTGCTACCGGCCCGCTGGCCCCGCACGGGCTGGCCTTTACCGCGGGCGTGATGCTCACCTTCCTGGCTCTGGCCGGCGCGCTGATCGCCCTGCAAGCCGCAGGCGCCGCGCTGGGCTGGGGCTTCCAGCTGCAGACGCCGTGGGTGGTAGGCGCGCTCGCCCTGCTCTTCTTTGCGATCGGCCTCAACCTGCTCGGCGTTTTCGAGTTCACGCTCGGCACGGCCGCGGCCAACAGCGGCGCGGCACGCAAGCTCGACGGCCACGGCGTTCGCGGCAGTTTCGGTACCGGCGTGCTGGCGGTGATCGTGGCTTCGCCCTGCACCGCGCCCTTCATGGGCGCGGCGCTGGGTTACGCGATCACGCAGTCGGCACCGGTCGCGCTCGCCGTTTTCGCTGCTTTAGGTCTGGGCATGTCGGCCCCCTGGCTGCTGCTCACCTTGATTCCGGGCTGGGTCAAGTGGTTACCGCGCCCCGGCGCCTGGATGGAGATATTCAAGCAGGCCATGGCCTTCCCGATGTTCATCGCCTGCGTCTGGCTGGTGTGGGTGCTGGCGCAACAGGTCGATACGAACGGTGTGGCCTTGCTATTGCTCGCCGCCGTCGCGCTCGCCTTGGCGGCATGGGGCTTGGGCCGCTCGCAACGCGGCCGACGCCGATTTGTCTGGGTTGCCGTGGCCGGTCTGGCACTGGCGCTGACAAGTTTCGCGCCGCTGACCACCGGCGCACTGGCAACGCGCGCCACAACCAGCGCCAGCGACGGCTGGCAGGCCTGGTCGCCCGAGGCGGTGGCACAAGCCAGCGCGGCCGGCAAGCCGGTGTTTGTCGATTTCACCGCCGCGTGGTGCGTGACCTGCCAGGTCAACAAGCGCGTTGCGCTCAACCAGGCCGAGGTGCAGCAGGCGTTTGAACGCGCTGGCGTGGTGTTGCTGCGCGCCGACTGGACCAATCACGATGAGCGGATCACGCGTGCGCTGGCCGAGTTCGGCCGCAATGGCGTGCCGCTCTATCTCCTGTATGACCGCCAGGGCCAGTCCACGGTGCTGCCCGAGATTCTCACGCCCGCCACGGTCGTGACGGCGATCCGCCAGATGCATTAGTGGCGTTCGTGGTCAGCGCCTCATGACAAGGCGCTGACGAGCGCCTTAAGCGCTTGGATCTTGGGGCGGCAACGGCGGCTTGGCCTGGCGCCACCACCACACACCCGCCCCAACCGCAGCGCCGACCAGAACCAGACGGCCGACGCGCGAGCGCAGCGCGGCCGCGCCCCAACGGACAGCGACCGGCACCAGACCCGCTCGCGCCAAGCTGGAGAGCAGAGTTCCGCCCGCACCGC
Source organism: Burkholderiaceae bacterium (assembly GCA_036652035.1). Classification (GTDB taxonomy): domain Bacteria; phylum Pseudomonadota; class Gammaproteobacteria; order Burkholderiales; family Burkholderiaceae_F; genus JAEZVV01. The sequence goes on from JAVVWR010000001.1 coordinate 129,511, forward strand.
TGCCAAGGAAACGCTCGGCCAGCCCCAGAGCGGAATGTGCGGTGGCCCGCACGCCGGCCGTGCGCCCCGCCACAGCACCCGCCTGAACGACAAGCTGCGAACGCTCTTGCGCCGCTTGCGTACGCAGGCGGATCACTTGTTGAGCCAGAAATTCGGTGCGCGCCCCGCTCATTGCGACACTCCCGGCGGTCTTGCCTCAGCGCCGGCTGGCGCCACGCGCAAGGCCTGGGCGTCGAGCCGCAATTCCTCGACCGTGCCCTCCAGGATTCCCGGCATGGCCTTGAGCCGACCGCGGGCGATCAGCCCGAGCACCACGCCGATGACAGCGTAGCCCACCGTCAGCCCGGTCACCGCCTCGACCCGGTAGGTGTCCCAGAAGATCACGGCGATCAGCAAGGAGCCCGCCACCAGGGCAAGGAAAAGGAATACCGACGCCATCATCAAGAGCGCCAGCGAGCTGACCAGATGATCGCGCGCCAACGCCAGCTCGGCCGACGCCAGCTCGACCCGGGTGACCAGCATCGAATGCAGCGTGGCGACGATATTGCGCAGCGCGGCCGCGAGGCCGACGCTCGCCACAGGATCAACCATGCTCAGCGACGGTTGACCAGCAGGCCGACCAGCAGGCCGACTCCGGCGGCAACACCGACCGCCTTCCAGGGATTTTCATGAACCCAGACGTCGGTCTCATGCGCCGCCGCCTTGGTCTTGGCCACAGCGGTGTCGGCCGCGCCGTGAAGCGCGTCGCCCGCGCGCGCCAGCACTTCGGCGGCTTTTTCGCGCAAGACCTTGGCCTCGTGCTCGCTGGCGCTGGCGGCCTCGTGCAACATGGCTTCGGCACTGGCCAGAGCGGACTTGACGTCAGCCGCCAGTTGCTCGCGCTTGGGGCGGTTGCCGGAATAAATCTCGGCGCCAACGGCGCTCGGTACAGCAGGATGGCTCGACATGCTCGCGTCTCCTTGAAATGACCACTTGAGCTTAGCCCAGGCTCAGCCGTTGATATAGATCCAGTTCAAGAGTGCGTCGAGCGCCGGCGTCGCGGCACCGGCATTGGCGTGATTGACGATCGCCACCACCGCATAGCGCCGGCCGCTGCTGGCGAGCACGTAACCCGCGATCGCTCTCGAATCGGCCAAGAGACCGGTCTTGATATGCGCCGAGCCCACGGCGCCATTGCGTTTTTTCATCGTGCCGTCGACGCCAACAATGGGCATTGACGACATGAACTCGGGCATCCAGGGTGAAACGTAGGCCGCCACCAGCAAGCGCGCCAAGGCGCGGGGCGAAATGCGTTCGACCCGCGACAGACCCGAGCCGTTGTCGAGCACGAATTCGTTCGCGCCTATGCCCTTGCCGCCCAGCCAGTCGGCAACCACGGCCTGCGCCCGCGCCGTGGTCGCCGGCGATTTGTCACCATTGACCGCGAGCGAAAGGAAAAGCTGGCGCGCCATCACGTTATTGCTGAATTTGTTGATGTCGCGGATCACTTCGGCGAGCGGGCGCGATTCCTGGACCGCTAGCACGCGAGCGCTGGGCGAAGGCGCGCCGTCGCGTACCCGGCCCGTCAAAGTGCCGCCGCCAGCTTCCCACAGGCTGCGAAAGACCATCTCGAAGTAGCGCGTCGGCTCGAGCAGATTGAGATGCCAGGCGCGCTCACCGCAGGCGAGCGGATAGGCACCGCGAAACTGCGGCCGCAGCGGATCGGTGAAATCGCCACCCAGGCGCGCCCGCCAGTCACTGCACGGACCGGCCTCGACACGAACATGGGCCGGCAGCACCAGACCCGCCACCTGCGGCATGGCGTAGACACGGGCGGTCTTGCCATCCGGTTCAGGAATGAAGTTCAGGCTGATGGTCTTGTAATTGAGCAGCAGAGCGTCGGGCCCCGCGTTGTAGGGACGCAGCGCTTCGCCATCAAAGGCCGCGGGGTCGTGCGCTACCGCCTCGAACGCCGAGCGGTCAAGCACCAGATCACCGCGGATCTCACGGATACCGGCGCCGCGCAGGCGTTGCGTCAGCAACCACAGGTTCTCGATCACGAAAGCCGGGTCGCCGCTGCCACGGATGAAAAGATCGCCCTCGAGCGCTCCGGCGCGCGGCACGCTCTCGGCCAGGACCTCCGTGCGCCAGGTGAATTGCGGCCCGAGCAATTCCAGACCGGCCAGCGTGGTCACCAGCTTCATGGTCGAAGCCGGGTTAAGCAGTTGCGTCTCGTTGTGCCGCAACTCCAGCCCGGGACCGGTCAACGGGACGAGCATCGCGCCCAGGGCCGCGGGTGGAATCTTCGCCACGCGCAGCTGGGTGACGACCGCCTCAGGCAGCCGAGCCGCGCGCGGCTGCGCCGCCGCCCCCGCCACCCAAACCACGGAAAGAACCAGACCGATCCAACGCACCCAAGCCACCACCATCTCCTCTGCCCAATCGCGCGACGAGGATACCGGGAGCGGCCGAACCGCGCGTCGAGCCGCGGGTTGGCGCGGCCGTGCTAGCCGGATATCTGCAGCAGTCCCAAACCGACGCGACGGTGCGAACCCACGCCGCGCAACAGAACCGGTTTGATCAGCGCTTCATCGGTGATGTGCATGACGCCTTCGAGCGCGGCATAACGGATTCGCAGCACCCGCCCCTGATAGGGAAACGCGATCTCTCGGATGGCAACGTGAAAGAAGTCGGGCCGGAACCCGTACTTGGCTCCGGCTTGCGGCAGCCAGGCTTCAACTTCCTCAACGCTGCGAAACGGATCGACGTGCTTGGCGCCGTCAATCACAGTCTCGCGACCGACGCAGGCCTCGAGCGTGAAACGGTAGGGCAGGCCCTCGGCCAGTTGCAGCACATGGCGCTTGGGCGCCAGTGCGCTGATCGCCTCGAGCGGCGGCTCGCGCCAGGGTTCGCGCGAATACACCCAGTAGCGGCCGGGGGTCTCGCTGTCAGCGCGAAACAGAAAAGCTTCGCCAGCCCGGCCACCCAAGGCGCGGCTTAAAGACTCGTTGGCCGCGAGCGGGTCGGCATGGCCGGGGCCAAAGCTCACCACCGATTCCCAGCGCTCGACACTGGGCACGTCCAGCCGCGTGTAGCTGAGAATCGACTGGACAAAACCCGTCCCGCGCTGTCCCGGCTTCTTGCCGCCAGCGCGGGACGAGGCCAGCCATTGCGAAGGAAGACGAAGCGGCAACTCCATGAGTGTCCTTTGGCGAGGTTCAACAACCCCACTCTCATGCTATCGGCTGCCGCCTGCCTCTGAAATCGCGGTGACGGACTAGCGCATCGGATGAAGCGGCTCAGCTTCCTGCCGGCTTGCCAGCCGGGATCGGCTTCATCTTGAACAGCCGGTGGCAATCCAGGCAGTAGGTTTCAGACGTCTGGTGCGCCTTGTGGCAGACCGTGCAGTTGATTGGCCCAAGGTGTGACTGATGCGGGTTGCGGCTGGCGTGATCCTGCCCCGGGGTCTTGGCGGCGAGCTGCTCGTAGCTGCCGTGGCAGGCGAGGCAGCGCTCGGTGGTCGGCTTGTCGTCGAGCTGCGGCAACGCCTTGCCATGGCAACCGGCGCAGCTGATGCCTTTCTTGGCGTGAATTGCGTCGAGATTCGGACCGTCGGCGTAGCCGCTCGTGATCTCTCGCAAGGCCGCGTAAGTATCAGCGTCGGCCGCGCCAATCGAAGACCGGCCCGGCAGCGAGAAGGACTTGCTGGCAGTCACTTTGTGGCAGGTGCCGCAATCGAGTTCGACGCCCTTCTTGGCGTGAGCCGCGTGCAGCTTGGCGGAGAAGGCGTTAGGGCTCGCCTTGCCATCGCCGGACTGGTGACAAGCCAGGCAGGCCGCGATGTCTTGACCCTTGATCGCCGGGTGAGAGGCGGGCAGCACCTGAGTCAGGTTGGAATGGCAGTCGGCGCACTTGGGGGATGTTGCGGCCCAGCTCATCGAGCTCAACGCCAACAACAGTAATGTCAGCAAAAATTGCGGCATGGTGGATTCCTGATCGGAGCGATACGCCGCGTCGGCAAGACGCGGCGTTCGAGCCACGCGGCGCGACACTCCGAAGTCAAACCGCGAACTCCGGAGCGCGGCGGGTGTGCACTTAGACCATCTTGGCAGCGCTGTTGCCAGCGACACGGCCAAAGGTCACGCAGTCGGCAATCGCGTTGGAACCGAGTCGGTTGCTGCCGTGTACACCACCGGTGACTTCGCCCGCGGCGTAGAGCTTCGGAATCGGCTTGCCCCAGATATCAACCACTTGCGCCTGCGGATTGATCCGCAGGCCACCCATGGTGTGGTGCACCGAGGGCCATTGGGCGACACCGTAATACGGCCCCTTCTCGAGCGAGATCATCTGCTTGGTGATCGGTTTGTTGAACTCGGGGTCCTTGCCGTTCTTGAGGTATTGGTTGTGCTTCTTGATGCTCTCAACCAGTGCCACCTTGTTGATTCCCATCTTGTCGGCCAGTTCCTCGATCGTCGCGGCCTTGATGAAGCGCTTTTTCTCAAGGCCGGCCTTGACCTCTTCCATCGTTCCGCCCATCTTCGTGACCATTTCTTCATTGAAGACCGAGAACGAGGGTTTCATGTCGGCGCCCTGCTTCAATAGATTGAGTTGGGCGAAACTCACCACGTCGCGGCGTTCGAGTTCACTGACAAACCGTTTGCCGTGCTTGGTCACATAGACGATGCCGACGCCGGGACCGTTGAACGGATACAAGGCAGGAGTATCGAGAATGCCGGTCTCCGGTTCGGCGTACGGATAGAGCTGGATGAAGTTCATCTGCAGGGTGTCGGCGCCCACCGCCTGCGCGAACTTGAGCACCTCGCCAG
>JAVVWR010000002.1:0-25964 GCA_036652035.1 Burkholderiaceae bacterium
GTGATCGACGTTGTACCAACGCACGAATTGCGCGGCCCAAGAGCGGGCCTGGTCCAGACTGACGAAACCTTTGGCGGGGAACTCGACCCGCTTGCACTCGACCTTGAAGTACCTGTCGCCGGCCGACTACGAGCGCAGCACCGTCAAACCGACACCCTAATCAACCACCCAATCTCCTATCGGCGTGTCCACAAAAATTTGACCACGACAGTTATCTGCGATGCGTGTCTCGGACACACATAACTGGTACGCAACGACTTTCCCCTCGTACGTAGCTTTTACACGAGCGACATCGCGGCCGCCTGTTGCTCGACAGTCAGTGGCGGCAGCTTCGCGATGGCAACCTCGCCAAATGTGAGGCCACACGCAGCAATCAAGAGCATCTTCACCATTGCCATCTCCCGCGAGTCACTTATCAGCGAGCAACACTGCCTGCCTGACCGGCTCAGGCACGGAAGCCTCAGGAACCATTGGGCTCTCCGGCACCTTGCCCGCCTTGACGTCCGCGTACCAGCGCTCGTGATGGTGTTGTGCCCACTCAGCCGTGACATAGCCATCGCGCATGGCACGGTAAGCGCCAGTCATGCCGACGGTGCCCAAATAGATGTGTACGCAAGCCAGCGCCATGGCGACATAAGCGCCCAACATGTGAATCAGATTGACGATCTGCATCGTGGAGCGCGACTGCCCAAAATTAGGAAAGTCCAGCACCAGGCCGGTGACGATCAACACCGTGGAAAGCACTACGAGGACGAGCCAGAAGACCATCTTCTCGCCACCATTAAACTTGCCAGACGGGTATTCATGGCCAGTCAGGTTGCCGATGATCTTGGTCATCCAAATCAAGTCTTCTTTGTCGACCCAGTTGTAACGGAGATAGCGGACGATCATCCATGGCACAGCGACGATGAGAAACGGCCCAATGAAGTTATGGAGGTTCTTCGCCGCAGCCGCGACCCACGAAAACGCAGTGAACCCGATCACCGGCAGCAGCAGACTCTTTCCGAATGAGATGATCAATCCGGTCACCGCCAGAGCGACCCAAACGATCGCCATGAACCAGTGCGCATAGCGGTCTGACGGCTGAAACCGCTTGATCATCCTCTTTGAGCCGGTCTCGCCAACTTTGATCGGACCCCGCCAAGAATAGAAGCTCCCCAGCGCCACCATTGCGAGAGCGACCATCAATCCTCCCGCCAATAGAATTGGGGTGCGAGCTTCTTTCCAGGTTTGCCCGGCCGACTGGATCAGAACACCTCGCTCGCTTGGCGCTCCGAGTTGTGTGAAGCCTGACTGACCGGCGCGAACCTCGCGATAGACCGGCGCGTTGTTATAAGGCTGCGCCAGATTTTCGCGAACCTCCTGGCGCGCGGACTCTTGCTGCTGTGGCGTAACAGCTTGCGCTACTGCCTGGCCCGCAAACACCAGCGCAGCAACTGCCAACGACGCCCGCCATGAGAGGGTGATCATGCGGAGACTCCTATTGGGCTTGCATGCGCCAGTATTCATTCTGGTTCCGCGTGCGGGTCTCGATTGCGCGCTCCCATGCCGCAGTCTGCCCACCGTATTGCGGCGTGTCCCACGGCGCCGTGAGCGGAGCGCCCTTGTACACGCCGGGCTCGTAGAGCTGAATCCTCTTTTCGCACGCCACCAGCAGAAGAGTAAGACAACATGCGAACCCGGCGAACCCAAGCTTCTTGAACGCATTCATCACTCGCCCTCCTATTTGGCTGCGGCAGGAGCATCCACGCCCGGGTTCTTCGGGGGGCCGTACGCCGTCACCCACCCCCAGACATCGGCCCCTTTGCCTCGCACAGTCACGCGCTGACGGTAGATATCGGCGATGACATTGCCATCGCCTGCCAACAGCGCTTTGGTCGAACACATTTCTGCGCACAAAGGCAACTTTCCTTGAGCAATCCGGTTCTGCCCATATTTCTTGAACTGTTCTTCCGCAGTGCCCTTGCCCGGGCCTCCTTGGCAGAAGGTGCATTTATCCATCTTGCCGCGCAGGCCAAATGAACCCGCTTGTGGAAACTGGGGCGCGCCGAAGGGGCAGGCGTAGAAGCAGTAGCCACAGCCGATGCACAGGTCTTTGTCATGCAAGACCACTCCATCGTCGCTGCGCACAAAACAGTCAACCGGGCATACCGCCATGCATGGGGCATCAGAGCAATGCATGCAAGCGACTGACATCGAGCGCTCACCGGGAACGCCATCATTGATGGTGACAACACGACGGCGATTCACGCCCCAAGGGACTTCGTTGGCGTTCTTGCAAGCTGTAACGCAGCCATTGCATTCAATACAGCGATTCGCGTCACAGAGAAACTTCATTCGCGCCATTCTGTTCTCCTAGTTCGATTCGCTGCTGGCTCAGGCAACCGTTCCCACTTGGCAGAGGGTGGTCTTGGTGCCCTCCTGCATCATCGTGACGGAGTCATATCCGTAAGTCGTTCCGGTATTGACCGCCTCGCCTCGCACGAGGGGAGCCGCCCCCTCGGGGTAGTACTGCAGCAAATCAGCCCCTTCCCACCAGCCTGCAAAATGGAACGGCATGAACACCGTTCCCGCTCCCACCCGCTCGGTAACTAAAGCCATGACCTTGAGTTTCGCTCCCGTGGGAGTCGTGACCCATACGTATTCGCCGTTGCGAATACCGCGATCGTTGGCGGCTTTGGGATTGATCTCGACAAACATGTTCTGCTGCAACTCGGCCAACCACGGATTGGAGCGAGTTTCGTCGCCCCCCCCTTCGTATTCGACCAGGCGCCCGGAGGTAAGCACCAGCGGGTACTTTTCGTAGACCTTGTCCGCCATGTTCTTGTCCTGCACCGTCTTGTAGAGCGTAGGCAGGCGCCAGAAATCCTTACGGTCGGCGTAAGTCGGGTACTTGGCGACGAGCTCCGGGCGATTCGAGAACAAGGGTTCACGGTGAACCGGAATCGGATCCGGGAAGTTCCAAACCACCGCGCGCGCCTTGGCATTGCCAAACGGCATGCACTGGTGTTTGGTCATCACGACGCGGATGATTCCGCCCGACGGATCGGTCTTCCAGTTCTTGCCGTCGGCAGCTTTTTGCTCCTCGGGCGTCAGTTCACTCCACCAGCCAAGTTTCTTCAGGAATACCGAGTCGAACTCGGGATAGCCAGTGGTGATGTCAGCGCCCTTCGAGTACGAGCCGTCCTCGGCCAGCAGGTTTTGTCCATCGCGCTCGACGCCAAAATTGGCGCGAAAGTTGCCGCCACCCTCCATCACAGGCTTGGAGGTGTCATAGAGATTCGCCGTGCCCGGATGTTTCATCTCGGGTGTGCCGTAACACGGCCATGGCAAGCCAAAGTAGTCACCATCGCACGGCCCGCCATTGGCGCGCAGCGTGCGAACATCAAAAGTATTCATGTGCTTCATATGAAGCTTGAGTCGCTCGGGCGATTGCCCGGTGTAACCGATGGTCCAGGTGCCTTTGTTGATCTCGTTGGCGAGAATGTCTTCGATAATTGGTTCGTCCCAGCCACCGGCACCCTTGATCGTTTTGAGGTTCTGCCGACCGCCTCGCTTGCCCAGAAGCTCATCGCCAAAGCCCCACTTCTCGGCCAGCCTGAGCATGATCGCGTGATCGGTGCGCGAATCGAACAAAGGCTCGATCACCTTCTCCCGCCACTGGAGCGAACGGTTCGACGCGGTCACCGTGCCCACCGTTTCAAACTGCGTACAGGCCGGCAACAAGTAAACGTCACGATTGGGGTTGAGCTTGCCGCCCGGGGGCGTCGGCATCGCCGCCATGGCCGCCGTCGCCGATGGGTAGGGATCGCAGACTACCAACAGGTCCAGCGCGTCCATCGCCTTCTTCATATCGAGTCCGCGGGTCTGGGTGTTGGGCGACATACCCCAGTACCAGACCGCTCGCACGTTCGGCCCCTGGTTGATGACGTCATTCTGGTCAAGCACGGCGTCGAACCACCGGCTCACCGTCGTACCTGGACGGGTCATCAAGGCTTCCGAGGCAAAACGCTTCTTGAGCCAATCCAGATCGACGTTCCAAACATTCGCCCAGTGCGACCAAGCACCGGCGGTGACGCCGTAGTAGCCGGGAAGCGAATCGGGGTTGGGGCCGACGTCAGTCGCGCCCTGCACATTGTCGTGACCGCGGAAAATATTGGTGCCGCCGCCCGAAACCCCCACGTTGCCGAGCGCCAGTTGCAAAAGGCAGGACGCGCGCACGATCGCGTTGCCAATCGTGTGCTGGGTCTGACCCATGCACCAGACGATGGTGCTGGGCTTGTTCTTGGCCATGGTTTCGGCTGCGCGAAAGACTTCATCCTCAGGTACGCCGCAGACTTCGGTCACTTTGTCAGGGGTCCACTTCATGACCTCCTCTTTGACCTTGTCCATGCCCCACACACGAGCCTTCAAATACGCCGTGTCTTCCCAGCCGTTCTTGAAGATGTGATAGAGCATTCCGTAGACGAAAGGAATGTCGGCACCCGAGCGCAGGCGAATGTATTGATCCGCTTTGGCCGCGGTGCGGGTAAAGCGCGGATCGACCACGATCACCTTGGCGCCGTTCTCCTTGGCGTGCAGCGAATAGAGCATCGATACCGGATGCGCCTCGGCGGCATTCGACCCGATATAGAGGATCGCCTTCGAGAACGTCATGTCGTTGTACGAGTTTGTCATCGCACCATAACCCCAGGTATTCGCGACACCAGCGACCGTGGTGGAATGACAGATCCGCGCCTGATGGTCGCAGTTATTGGTGCCCCACAACGACACGAACTTGCGCAATAGATAGGCCTGCTCGTTGCTATGCTTGGAAGACCCGATGAAATACGCGGCGTCGGGCCCCGACTCCTCGCGCAGCTTGAGCATCTTCTTAGTGATCTCGTCGATCGCCTGATCCCACGAGATCCGCTGGTACTTGCCGTTGACCAGCTTCATGGGGTACTTCAGACGATGCGAATGCTCGGTGATGCCGTGCTCGCGCAGCGCAGCGCCCTTGGCGCAGTGCGAACCCAGGTTGATCGGCGAATCAAACACCGGCTCCTGCTCCACCCACACCCCGTTCTTGACGATTGCATCCACCGCGCAACCGACCGAGCAGTGGCTGCAGACCGTGCGGCGAGACTCACTCTTGCCCGCGCCAGTGGTTTCGGCCGCAGCCTCGGCCTGGCCGATCACGCTGTAGGGGAGTTGGGAGGCGAAGGCGGCGGCCCCCGCCGTCACGCCGGAGCGCTTGAGGAAGGTCCGGCGATCGATCGTCTTGCCCGAAAGCCCGGCAATGGCGCGAGCGAGACGGCCTTGGGCGAGCGCAACGCCCGATGTCTTCTTGGTGAGCATCCGGATCTCCCGACTAAACCAGGGTAGAGCGGTAGTAATTCTTGATGTGCGCGGTTTCGCGGTAGCCCTCGGCTGGGCGGGGCTCGGCCGCTTGCGCGGCCCCTGGGATTCGCTGACCAACGAGCGTGGCAGCGATAGCGGTGGTAGCGGTAGCCACGCCACCGACCACCACCGTGGAGAAGAACTTCCGACGACTGACTTTTTCGATGGACATATGGTTTCCCCTTCCTATCGATTGGCAGCCCGATGCTTGCTGGCGGCCAAGAAAAAGTCAATCAAAAGCGCTTAAGACATTTCGAATTGCTCGACTTCTGCCTGGAGAAAGGCGTCCACCACATCGATCGCGCCTTGATAGAACTCAGAGAGCTCAACTTGGCGCGCCGCGTCGCAAAAACCGCGATATCCGGGCGCCACAAAGCGCCCGAAAAATGCTTGCTGCGCCGCCAGGGATTCGTCCGAATCGCCGCGGGCGATCAAGTGCCGCATCACTTCTAACAAGGCCGCCACATGGTCTTCGGGTTCGACCGCTTTGGCGTCCCGCACCAGGCCGAGTTCCCGTAGCTCGTCGCGCAGGTCGACCAGAACTTTTTCATGGCCACTGCTCACCATGTAGTGCGACAGATAGGGCGTCACCGGCGCCTTGCCAACACCGACAAAGGTCGCGTCGAAATCCGCCACGGACGCCCCTGCATTCGTACGCGCCGCCGCGGCCGCGAGCTTGCGCCAAGCGATCGGCAGCGGCCCTTCGCCCTCGAACATCTCGACGGCATCCGCGAGCGATCGCAGCAAACCCGCGTCGGCCCCGGCGTACATCAGGCGCGCGAGCAGCGCGTACAGGTTGGCGCGGCCCTGGTCTTCGGAGCTCAGCGCAATGGTTTCGGTTTCGGTCATGGCGTTCACTTCTTCACGTCGAAGATCGAAATTTCGTTCTTCGTCTCCATCATGTCGATCACGCGGCAGTCCGCGCACATCTGGATCCGTCTCAGGGCAGCGCCGGTGTCGAACATCGAGTGCGCCGCCATCCGCCCAGTCATGTTGTCGATCATTCGCTTGGTGCCAAACGGCGTGCCGCAGCGCACGCAATTGAAGGGCTCGGCCTCATTGAGCGTGACGGACTCGGTCGCTTGTGCGGTCAGCAGCAAACGTGGCTCAAGCGTGATCGCCCGTTCCGGGCAAGTCTTCTCGCAAAGACCACACTGCACGCAATTGCGCTCGATGAAGCGGAGCTTGGGCGCCTCTTCGGTGTCGATCAGCGCGGAGGCCGGGCAGGCGCCGATGCAGGACTTGCACAACGTGCACTGGCTAGTGTCCACCACGATCGTGCCAAAGGGCGCGCCGGGCGACAAAGCGATCACGTCCTGCTGAGTTGGCGCCTGAGCCAGCAGATGCGTCAGCGCGTAATTGAGCGTTCCGCGCTTGAGGTTCGAAAGATTGAACTGAGCTGGCGTTGCCACCGTGACCGCCGGTGGCAGCGACCAGATCGCCGCCTCCAACGGCTTGACATCGTCGGCGTGCAGCAGCTGCCAGTGCGAGCCGGCGTAGCCCAGTCCGTTGAGAACGGCGTCGGCGATCTTGGCTTGCTGGCCGATCAACTGACCGTGCTCGGCGGCGCCGGCGTCGTCGACCAGCATCAAGACCTGGCTCGCGCCGTAGCTGATCGCGCCCAACACAACGTCCAGGCCGATCGATCCGACGCTGTGAACCTCGATCGGAATCACTCGCGCTGGCAAACCCTTGCCGCGGCGAGCAAGACGCGCCAGAAGGTCGCGGCCGTTCTTGGCGTTGTGAAACAGCAGCGCGGCATCGCGCCCGCCGGCGGCGCGGTAGACCGACAAGGCCTTCTTGAGGCGAATGCCGGTATCGGCCACGCGCGGGTAGGCGTAAGTCATGGCGCCAGTCGGGCAGGTAGTGGCGCAATCACCGCAACCCAGGCACAGGAAGGGGTGAACCCAGACCTTGTCGCCCAGCGACATCACCGCTTCGGTCGAACAGACATCGATGCACTGAGTGCAGCCGGTCTTGGAATTGCGGCTGTGGGCACACAGGCGCTCTTCGTAGCGGAAGAAGCGTGGCTTCTCGAACTCGCCCACCATCGTGATGAGCTTGGCCGCGGCCATTGCCTGTTCGAGCGGATCGGCACCGGGCGCGAGATAGCCATGGGGCTTTTCGGACATGCGCAAAAGCGGCTGCGCGGAAAGATCGAGCACCAGATCGAACTTTTCCTTGCGCGCGACCGCGGCGCGGCCGAAATCGATCGCGCCGATCGCGCCGCAAGCCTTGACGCAGGCACGATGCGATTTGCACTTGGCGAGATCGACCTGGTAGGTAAAGTCGATTGCATCTTCCGGGCAAGCCCGGATGCAGGCATTGCAGCGGGTGCAGGTCTCGAGATCGATCGGGTTGGTCGCGTCCCACTCGACCTCGAACGAACCGAAATGTCCGCTCACCTTTTTGGGCTGGCCCGACCAGATCGGATAGCTGCGGGTGGCGGGCAGTTCAGCTCCGCGCACGCTGGTAATCAGGACACTGACTTCAAGCGAACCGGCGAGCTGCTCGGCCCAACTCACGGCGGCTTCGGCCGGGCCGATCACCAACACCTGACCGCTCGACTTGTAGGTCACGGTCGGCACCGGCTCGGGGTCGGGCAAACTCGCCATCGCGATCAAGGCGGCGATCTTGGGCGTGGCACTCGCCCCTTCGACCGACCAACCCGCCGTTTCGCGGATATTGACGAACTTGAGCTCAGTGGTCGATTTGACCGAATCGGCCAGCTCGGAAAACAACGGGGCTTCCTGGGTACAAGCCACCAGGCAGGTGTCGCCCCCCAAAGCACCGGCAAAGCTGTCGACCTCTTTACGGCAGAGCTCGGTGTGAATCGGAATCGCCTGCTCGCTGCCGAGGGCTCGCCCCAAGGCGGCACCATCCAGACGCAGGGTGCGGTTGCAGTTGCAAACCTTCAATGTGCTGTTGTCAGTGCTCATGACCACTCAGAGGGACGTCGACGCGGGCAGCGGCGGATGGCCGGCAACCGCCGTCGTCTGGGATTCGGAAGATGCAGCAGTCGTTTCGCCAGAGGCGACTGTTGCGGGAATTTCAACCGGAACTTCACTCTCGCGGGCGATTCGGCTCGAATCGGCGAGCGGCTCGGGCGCCGCCGGCGGCAGCGCCGCGGTCGCCGGCGCAATCGACGCCTTTTCGGAGTCGAGCAGGAATTCCTGAGCGCTATTGAGCACCAGCCGCATCGCGTCGGGCAGCGGTTCGAAGTGGGTGTAGTCGCCGATATAAATGTCGAGCCCGTCCATCTGATTGAAGTGCGGGTCGCCAAACAATTTTTTGAGCGCAGAACGCTTGGTGTCCTCGCTCACTTTCTCGCCCATGAACGCGGAATAGTCCGACCGCAGGCCGTCGAGCGACTCGAGCGACGGCAATTCGACCGCGGGCTCGGCCACCGGCGCTGGCGCCGCGACGGCGGCAGCGGTCGCGGCCGGCACCACAGGCTCGGCCGGCAGCGGCGCCGCCGGCTTGGCTGCCGCCTGCTCGCGCTGAACCTCAAGCTTGCGCCGCGACCAGCGCGACAGAAAGGACGAACCCTCGTCGCTCATGCGTCGTCGCGCCGGGCGCCCTTGAACGACTTGGGACGCACGCGCTCCTTTTTCTTCAGCGGAACAAAGTGTTCTTCGGTGAAAGCCGCCAGCCAGGGCAGCCAATCCGAGGGCATCGGCACCCCTTCGACCTGGGCACCGCCGTCGATGCGGCGAGCAGCCTCGTCGTAGCTGAGCGTGATCCAGCGCGTTTCCGGGCCGGACTCGGTCAACTCCCATTCGACAAAGGCGAAGGGTTGCTCGGTCGTCAGGTTGAGGTAATAGCCGTCGGCTTCGTCGCGAAAGATCTCGACCACCAAGCCGGTGTGCAACCACAGTTCGCGACCGTCCTTGGATTCGACCAGACGCGGCGGCGTGGCCACCTCGACGTCATCCTCGATCACGGCAATCGGACGCCAAACCCCCGATACCCAAGGGTTGTCGATGGTCCGGTGTTCCATCAAGACGGCTGCCAGGCGGCGATTGGGATTGGACACGTTGATATGATTCCCTACGAGTTAGTCTGGCATTCTCCTGGCTTGGAGATACCGGCGCAAATCGTGGCGAGCCCCTGCCTCCAATGCAGCCGACGCCCACCACGATCGAGAGAAGGGTTTACGCCAGTCATCATTGGGCCGATCGCTGACCTGGCGGACCCATCCCCCCATTTCAGCCAAGGCCGATCCCATGCCGCCCGTCATTACCGATGCCTCCCGTCCGCTGACCTTCGAGGTCGACGCCGTCAACGAGCATGGCGAACACGTAGCGACGCCGATCGCCGGCGAAAACCCGCTCACGCTTTACGTCGACAAGTGCGAAATCGTCACCTTGATGACACTCGGCCAGGCGCCCGAGGCGCTCGCCATCGGCTACCTGCGCAATCAGCGGCTGGTGCGTTCGATCGACGAGCTCGCCACGGTCCAGGTCGATTGGGAAACCGACGCGGTGGCGATCACCACCCACGGCGGGATCGACGCGCTCGAGAAAAAAATGGAAAAGCGCACCGTCACCACCGGCTGCGGCCAGGGCACGGTCTTTGGCGATCTGATGGAAGAGGTCGATTCGATCCGCCTGCGCAACGACGTCTTTCTTTCAGAAGCCACCCTGCACACCGTGCTCGACGCGGTGCGCCGCCACGAAACCATCTATAAGAGCGCGGGCGCGGTCCATGGCTGCGCTCTGGCCTCCAACGCCGGAGCCGCGAGCGAGATCATTGCCTTTGTCGAAGACGTGGGCCGCCATAACGCGGTCGATGCCATCGCCGGCAAGATGTGGCTCGAAGGCATCGACGGCTCGGACAAGATTTTCTACACCACCGGACGCCTCACCTCTGAAATGGTGATCAAGGCCGCCCAGATGGGAATTCCGTTTCTGGTGTCGCGCTCCGGCCTGACCCGAATGGGCTGGGAGATCGCGCAACGCATCGGCATCACCATGCTCGGCCGCGCCATCAACCAGCGCTACCTGCTCTTTACCGGCCGCCAGCGCTTCATCGCCGGCGCCTCCCCTGCCGGAGACTCGCAATGAACTCGACCATCACGGGACTGATCCTCGCCGGCGGCCAAGGCCGCCGCATGGGCGGCGTCGACAAAGGCCTGCAACTGCTGCAAGGCCGGGCCATGGTCGCGCATGTGATCGACCGCCTGCGGCCGCAGGTGGGCCAGATCCTGATCAACGCCAACCAGAACCTCGCGCGCTACGCCGAATTCCACTGCCCGGTGGTGAGCGATGCGATTGGCGGTTTTGCCGGTCCCCTGGCCGGCCTGCATGCCGGCTTGCAGGCCGCCACCACACCGCTGGTGGTCACCGCGCCTTGCGACTCGCCCTTTCTGCCGCTCGACCTGGTCGAGCGGCTCGAAGCCGCCCGCAGCGCGGCCGATGCCGACCTCGCCGTCGCCAAAACCGGCGACCAGCCACATCCGGTGTTCGCCCTGGTTCGCACCAGCGTACTGCCGCACCTCTCCGAATTCCTGGCGCGCGGCGAGCGCAAGATCGACATCTGGTATGCCAGCCTCAAGGTAGTCGAAGTCGCTTTCGACGATGAACTGGCCTTCTCGAACATCAATACGCGCGAAGAACTGGCGCAGCACGAGCAACGATGAATACCCTCTCCCAGGCCATCAACGACCGCGACGACTACGACCCCACTGCGCTGCCGGTCCGTGACGCGCAAGCGATCATCCGCGCTTGCATCTCCCCGGTGGGGGCGATCGAACGGGTGGCCGTTCGCGCCTCGCTCGGCCGGGTGCTGGGCGAGGACGTGATTTCCACCGTCAACGTTCCCGCTCACAACAACGCCGCCATGGATGGCTGGGCCGTGCGCCACGCCGACCTCGACGCCGCCGGCGAAACCACCTTGACCCGCATCGGCACCGCCTTCGCCGGCAAGCCCTTCGAAGGCGTTGTGGGCCGCGGCCAATGCGTGCGAGTGATGACCGGCGCGGTATTGCCCACAGGCGCGGACACGGTCGTGATCCAGGAAGTGGTGCGAAGCAGCGAAGACCAGGTTCACATTCCCGCCGGCCAGAAGTTGGGGCAACACGTGCGGCTCGCGGGCGAAGACCTGGCGCTGGGCAAGCCCTGCCTGCTCGCCGGCCACAAGATTGCCCCGGCCGACCTGGGCCTGATCGCCTCGCTCGGCCTGGCCGAGGTCAGCGTGCGGCGCCGCCTGCGAGTGGCGTTTTTTTCCACCGGCGACGAACTCGCCTCGGTCGGCGAAGCGCTCGCACCCGGTGCGGTCTACGACTCGAACCGCTACACCCTGTGGGGCATGCTGACCCGGCTGGGGTGCGAGGTGATCGACATGGGCGTGGTGCGCGACGACCCCACTGCGCTCGAAACCGCGCTGCGCACCGCGTCGGAAAACGCCGACGCCATCATCACCAGCGGCGGCGTGTCGGTGGGCGAGGCCGATTTCACCCGCGAACTGCTCGGCCGCCTGGGCGAGGCAGTGTCGTGGACGATCGCGATGCGACCGGGCCGCCCGATGGCCTTTGGCAAGATTGGCCAGGCTTACTTCTTCGGTCTGCCGGGCAACCCGGTGGCGGTGATGGTCACCTTTTACGAGTTCGTGCGCAGCGCCCTGCTCGCGCTCGCGGGCCAGACCACCGGGCTCGAACTGCCCAAGCTGCAAGCCGCCAGCAGCGCCCCCCTGCGCAAGCGTCCCGGTCGCACCGAGTATCAGCGCGGCATTCTTGCGGCGGGCGAGAGCGGCGCGTGGTCGGTGCGCGTCACCGGTCAGCAGGGCTCGGGCGTTCTGCGCTCGATGTCCGAGGCCAACTGCCTGATCGTGCTCGAACACGATCGCGGCCCTGTCGCCGCGGGCGAACTCGTCACGGTGCAGCTGTTCGAAGGCCTGGTCTAAGACTTCGCTAGGGCAAAGCGGTCGCGGTGCGAGCGCTTTGCTTGGGGCGCAGCTTCCACCATGGCAGGACCCGGCTCATGGCCAGCACCTCGCCGCTGTGCGAAGGGCAATAGCCTGGCATCGCGGTGAGCCGCGCCTGCCATTCGGGGCTTTTGAGCACCTCGAGCAAGGCCTGCGTCGCGGGCGACTCCAAGGTCGAATTGAGGCAGACGAGGTAGTACTCCTCATCCGCAACTGGCACGAAATCCAGCCCGCGCGAGCGGGCCACCGGCTCGATGCACAGACCGGCATCGGCGGCGTTCGAGACCACCGCCTGCGCCACTGCCGCGTGCGACGGCTCGGTGAGCTCGTAACCGCGGATCGCACCGGGGGGCGTGCCGGAGGTCTCGAGCCAGTCGTCAAGCAGCAATCGGGTTCCTGTGCCCGGTCCCCGATTGACGTAGCGGACCCGGCCATCGGCCACATCGGCCAGCGAGCCGATCGCCAGCGGATTGCCGCGCGCCACGGCCACGCCCTGGGTGCGACGGGCAAAACCGATCAGCTTGTGGCGACCGGGCTTGAGCAAGGGCCGATACGTGCGCTCGGCCAGGCTGCCTTTCTCGGCGTGGGGCGGAACGTGAAATCCCGCCATCACGCAACGCCCCTGATTCAAAGCGCGAATCGCGTCAACGCTGCCGGTGAAACAAATATCGAGATGCAGGCGGGCACCTTGCGCCGCCTGAGTCCGCAAAGCGCCCAGAGCGTCGTCATGGCTGGCATGGAAACCCAGGACGTGGGCCGCGTCGTCGAAAGCCACCGCGAACGCTCGCTCCAGATCGGCGGTCAAGGCTTCGATCTGCGGCGCCAAGCGCGCCTGCGCCTGACGCTCGGCCCACAGGAGTTTCTCGCCGAACTCGGTCAGCCGCGCTGATTGGCCGCGGTCCCACACGATCAGTTCGCGTTCGAGCTCGCCCTCCCAGCGCTTGAGCTCGCCCCAGACATGGCGATAGGACAGGCGCAAAACGCGGGCAGCGCCCGAGATCGAGCCCTGCGACTGCACCGCGTGCAAGAGGTCGAGCAAGGGGTTGCGGATCAAGGCGTCGCGCGCACGGCGCGACTCGAGCGAATAGGAAAGTTCAATCTTGTGCACGGCGCGAGTGTGCCTCAATCCGCGCCCGATCCGCCCGAGTTGCTATGCACAAGATTGCATAGCTCGATATCCCATGCGAGCGCCTTTACCCCCGGGTTCCTCTCTAATATGCGACTCGATGAATACCTTTTCCGACGCCGCCACCACCGCGCTCGGCCTGGTCGCCCGTTTCGATCCCACCTTGCTCAGCATTGTCGGACGTTCGCTCGCGGTGAGCGCGGTCGCCTGCCTCTTTGCCTGCAGTCTGGGAGTGATCGCGGGTGCCTGGCTGGGCGTGTCGCGCTTTGCCGGGCGCGGCGCCCTGCTTGCCGTGCTCAACACCTTGCTCGCTCTGCCCTCGGTCGTGGTGGGCCTGATCGTCTACCTGCTCTTGTCACGCTCGGGTCCCTTGGGATTTCTGGGTTGGCTCTTCAGTTTCAAGGCGATGGTCGTGGCGCAGACCATCCTGGTGCTGCCCATCGTCACGGCGCTCACCCGCCAGATTGTCGAGGACGCCGATCGCGCGCACGGCGAACAGCTGCAGTCGCTCGGTGCCCGCCCCCTGGCGCGCAGCCTGCTGCTCGGCTGGGACGAGCGCTACGCCCTGCTCACGGTACTGATCGCCGCTTTTGGCCGTGCCATCTCCGAGGTCGGCGCGGTGATGATCGTGGGCGGCAATATCGATGGCTTCACGCGGGTGATGACCACCGCGATCGCGCTCGAGACCAGCAAGGGCGACCTGCCGCTGGCGATGGCGCTGGGCATCATCCTGCTCGCCGTGGTACTCGCCTTGAACGCGCTGATCGCCGCGCTGCGCCACTGGCGTGGCCGGTTCGACGGCGCCGCCGCGGTCGACGCCACACGGGGACTGACGGCATGAGCGCGATCTTCGAACTCGAGGATGTTGGCGTCGCCTTCGGCGCCGTCCAGGCGCTCGCCGACGCCAGCCTGACGATCACCGCCGGTGAGCGGGTTGCCCTGGTCGGCGCCAATGGCAGCGGCAAGAGCACGCTCTTGCGCGCTCTCCATGGGCTGGCACCGATCACCCAAGGCCGGCTGCAGCAGGCCCGGGGCACCCGGGTCGCCATGCTCTTTCAGCGCCCCTACATGCTGCGCACAAGTGCCCGCAACAACGTCGCGCTCGGGCTGTGGCTGCGCGACCGGCCGTGGCGCCAAGCCAAGCACGAGGCGGTCGCCGCGCTCGAGCGCGTAGGCCTTGCCGCGCTCGCCCATCGCAACGCCAAGACCCTCTCGGGCGGCCAGCAGCAGCGCCTGGCGCTGGCGCGCGCCTGGGCCTTGCAGCCCGATGTGCTGCTGCTCGACGAACCCACCGCCAGTCTGGACCCCAGCGCCAAGCGCGAGGTCGAAGAGCTGATCCGCGAATTCGGCGCCGGCGCCGCCATGACGCTGGTGTTTGCCAGCCACAACCTGGGCCAGGTCAAGCGCCTGGCGAGCCGCGTGATCTACCTCGAGCGCGGCCGGGTGCTCGCCGACCTGCCCGTCCATGACTTTTTCAACGGCCCTCTGCCCGAGGCCGCCCGCCTATTTGTTCAAGGAGAACTCGTATGAATCTGCGCTCCCGCTGGCTGCTTGCCGCCACCCTGTCGATTGCCTCGCTGACCGTCCCGCTGGCGGCCTCGGCGCAGAGCATCACCATGGCCTCGACCACCTCGACCGAGCAGTCGGGGCTCTTTGCCCACCTGCTGCCCGAGTTCAAGAAGGCGAGCGGAATCGAGATCAAGGTCGTGGCGCTGGGCACCGGCCAGGCGCTCGACATGGCGCGCCGCGGCGACGCCGATGTCTTGTTCGTGCACGACCAGCCGGCCGAAGAGAAATTCGTTGCCGCCGGCTATGGCGTCAAGCGCTTCCCCGTGATGTACAACGATTTCGTGGTGGTCGGCCCGAAGAACGACCCCGCCAGCGCCAAAGGCAAGGACATCGGCGTGGCACTGCAAAAAATTGCCGCGGCCAACGCGCCCTTTGTCTCGCGCGGCGACAAGAGCGGCACGCACGCGGCCGAAAACCGCTACTGGGCCGCCGCCGGCCTGGCCGACAAGAAAGGCAACGGCTACAAGGAATGCGGCTGCGGCATGGGGCCGGCGCTCAACATCGGCGCCTCGGCCGGCGCCTATGTACTGACCGACCGCGGCACCTGGCTCAATTTCAAAAACCGCGCCGATCTGGCCGTCCTGGTCGAGGGTGACAAGCGCCTCTTCAACCAGTACGGCGTGATGGTGGTCAACTCCGCCAAGCACCCGCACGTCAAGACGGCCGAGGCGCAGAAGTTTGTCGACTGGGTGACCTCGCCCGCCGGTCAGGCGGCCATCGCCAGTTACAAGATCGGCGGCGAACAGCTCTTCTTCCCCAACGCCGGCCAGTAAATCAGCCGCACCTGCCGCCCGGCAGGATGACCGCCCAAGGCCTGCTCGCGAGCAGGCCTTTTCGATTCAAGCAACACCTTCGACGCCGTTGCATGAATCCCTAAGACCCGCCTCATTTGAGCACCGCTCGTTCCGCCCATCCGACACGCCCCCACAGCGGCCCCCCTATCCTGCCTGCTCGATCCCGGCAGAAAAAATCGCTCGCCGCCACCGGCATCGCCCTCACGCTGCCCATGTCTACCGATCGGAGAACGGCATGCCCGACCTGACCCCCGAGCAGAAAAAGGCCCTTGCGCAAGTGCCGCGTGGCACCTGGGCGCTGACACTCAGCGTGGTGCTGCTGATGTTCCTCGCCTGGATGGCGATGTACGTCGGCAAGTTCCTGGCCCAAGGCCCCGTGAACTGAGGGCGGCGCCATGCACATCGACGCTTTCGAGAAGCGCTACGCGATCATCGCCAGCCTGATGGTCGGGCTGATGCTGCTGGTGATCATCGCCAGCTTCACCCTGCTCAACATCTATCCGCCGTCGAATCCGGGCGAGCGGATCGACTCGACCCGGCTGCACCTGTCCGAGGAATTCGCTGAGTCCAATCTTGGCGTCACCACCGCGCCCGACGGCTCGGTCACGGTGCGGCTGGTGATGGCCAAGTACCTGGTCCATCCGCAGGAGATCACGGTGCCCGCCGGCACCCCGATCACCTTTCGTATCGCCACCCCCGACGTGGTCCACGGCCTCAATGTGCCGGGCACCAACATCAACACCATGGTGGTGCCGGGCTACGTGTCCCAGGTCCGCACCCAGGTACAGATGAAGCAGGTGGCCAAGATCGGCGCCCCCAACCCCGACGGCAGCGTCTCTCTGCCGCTCTTTTGCAACGAATACTGCGGCTACGGGCACCAGTCGATGTGGGCGCGAATCACCGTCACACCGGTGATCTAGGGAGGCGACGATGGCGACAACACCCCACAGCGGAACCCGGCTGGCCCTCGCCCACATGTGGGTGGCCTTCATCCTGTTTGCGGTCGCTCTGCTCCTGGGCGTCTACCAGGTGCTCGAGCGCGACGGCGTGCTCGGCGAACACGCCGCCAGCTATTACGCCTCGACCACGCTGCACGGTGTGGTGATGGGCTATGCCTTGACGATCTTCTTCATCACCGGCGCGGGCTATGCCCTGAGTTCCCGCGCGCTCAAGACCGCGGTCTGGGGCGCAGGTCTGGCGTGGACCTGTTTCTGGGTGATGCTCGTCGGCACGGTGCTGGCAGCGGTATCGGTCCTCGCCGGCAAGGCTTCGGTGCTCTACACCTTTTATCCGCCGCAGCTGGCTCATTGGACCTTTTATGTCGGCGCGGCGCTGCTGGTCGCCGGTTCGATCGGCTGGATCCTGATCACCCTGGTGATGTCGGCCCGCTGGAAGCAGGTCAACCCCGGGCGCCCCTTGCCGCTCGCCCAGTTCGGCATGAGCGTGTGCGCGCTGGTGTGGGCGTGGACCATGGTCGGCGTGGTGATCGAAGTCCTGCTGCAGTTGATCCCGCTCGCCCTGGGTCTGATCCCGAGCATCGACGTCAACCTGGCGCGCTCGCTCTTTGCCTGGACGCTCCACCCGATCGTCTATTTCTGGCTGATTCCCTGCTACGTCTTTCTCTACACCGTCGTCCCGGAAGAGGCGGGCGGCTATCTCTTTTCCGACGAGATGGCCCGCATCGCCTTCGTGATGCTGCTGATTTTCGGCTTGCCGATCGGCATGCATCACCTCTACATGGACCCGCCGCACTCGGCGGGCTTCAAGCTGCTGCAGGGCTTTGGCACCTTCATGGTGGCGATTCCCACCCTGCTCACCGGTTTCACGGTCTGGGCTTCGCTCGAGACCTCGGGCCGGCTGCGCGGCGGCAGCGGGCTCTTTGGCTGGATGGCCCGACTCAAGTGGGGCGAGCCGACCGTGCTGGCTGGCATTCTGGCGCTCTTCATGCTGATCGTCGGCGGCTTTGGCGGTCTGGTGAACGCGTCGTACGGACAGAACACGGTCGTCCACAACACCCAATGGATCACGGCCCACTTCCACTACATCTTCGGCGGCGTGGCGGTCACCGGTTACTTCGGCCTGGCCTACTGGCTATGGCCACGGCTGACCGGTCATGCGCTGTGGTCTCCGCGCCTGGCGCTCGCCCAGCTCTGGCTGTGGGTGATCGGCATGAACATCCTGTCGCTGCCCTGGCATTGGGTCGGGCTGCTCGGCATGCCGCGCCGCATCGCTTACTACGCCTACGCCCCCGAGTTCTGGCAGCCCTGGTTGCCGTGGACCGGAATCATGATCATCGGCGGCGTTCTACTGCTGATCTCGGGCGTTCTGCTGGTGATCAACCTGGCCCTGACCCACGGCACGCCGCGCTGGGGCGGCAGCGGCGACTTTCAGTTTGCGCGCCCACTTGAGCCCGTGTTCTCGGTTCCCGCCTCGCTCAACGGCTTTGCTCTGTGGAACTGGTTGCTATTGGTCCTGATGGCGGTGTCCTGGGGCTACCCGATCGCCCAGTTCTTCCTGATCCGCCAGTTCAACGCCTTGCCCTGGGGCTTTAGCTAGAGCCCGCCGGAGCCATGGACATGCGCTTAATTCTCGCTCTCACCCTGCTCAGCCTCGCTCTACCGGCCGCGGCACAGAACAAGCCCTCGCAAGTGGCCTGGAATTTAGTCACCGTCAAACAGATCGGCGCCGGCGACGCCGTTCGCGGCAAGACCTTGCACGCGCCCTGCGCCGGCTGCCATGGCGACAATGGCATCTCGCCCTCCCCCCAGTTTCCGGACCTGGCGGGGCAGGACGCGCTCTACACCTACAAGCAATTGCACGACTACCAGTCGGGCGCGCGGCCCAACGCCATCATGCAGAGCTTTGTCAGCGCCTTGAGTCCGCGCGACATGGCCGACCTGGCCGCGTTCTACGCCGCGCAGCCGCGCGCAGCCGCAACGATCAAGCCCATTGACAATCCCACCGTGATGCAACTGGTCAAGCTCGGCGACGGCGGCCGCATGATCGTCGGCTGCGACTACTGCCACGGCACTCGCGGCGCCGGCAACCCCGGCATGTATGGCATGCCGGCGCTGGCAGCGCAAAAAGGCGAGTACCTGCAACAAATGCTCGAGTACTTCCATACCGGCGAACGCCACAACGACACCTACCGGGCGATGCGAGCCACCGTCAAACGCTTAAGCAGCACCGAGATCGCCGGTCTGGCCGCGTATTACTCCGCCACTCCGGTCGCCCCGCGCGCCCTGCCAGGCGCAACCCCCGCCCAACCCGCCGCGGCCATCGCCGCACCAACGGCCGCCCCGGCCGCCCCGGCCGCCACCGCGGGCCCCGGCTGGTACACCGAAGTTCAGGCGAGCCAGGGCGCCACGCTCTTTGCCGCCAACTGCGCGATGTGCCACGGCGCCAAGCTCGGCGGTGGCATGGGCCCGGCGCTCATCGGTCGGCCGTTCTGGCGGGCGTGGGGGGCCAAGCCTTTCAGCCAGGTCTGGCACGAAGTTCACGCCAAGATGCCGATGCAAGCCCCCGGATCAAAGAGCACGCCGGTATCGATCGACATCCTCGCCTTCATTCTCAAGAGCAATGGCGTGGCGGCGGGGAAAACCGCGCTCAATGACACCACCGACCTGTCCAAGGCACTGCCCGCCCGGTAAGTCTGTCCGGGGCTCGCCATGAACGCGCCAGCCCTGCCCTGCTTTCACTGCGGCGAACTGGCGCCGACCGCGCGCTGGAACACCCGCATCGACGGTGCCGAGCGGCGCTTCTGTTGCGCCGGCTGCGCGGCCATTGCCAGCGCGATCGACGCGGCTGGCCTGTCCGACTACTACCGGACCCGCACCGCCAAGGCGCCGCGGGCCGGGGCGCAAGCCCCCCTGATCCCCGCCGAGTTTTTCGATCGCCCCGAATGCCGCGTCGCACTCGAGTCGCTGCCCGGCGGCGACGAATCAGCGCGGCTCGCGCTCGATGGCGTGCGCTGCCCCGCCTGCCTGTGGCTGATCGGCGAGCAATTGCGCCGCATCCCGGGCGTGGCCGCGGTGGAGATCGACTACGCCTCGCACACAGCGCGGCTCATCTGGCCACCCGGCCAAGCCAGCCTAGGCACCGCGGTGAACACGGTTACCGCCCTCGGTTACCGCGCCCGTCCGTGCGCCGCCGGCCACCGCGCCACCGTCGACGATCAGGCCCGCCGGCGCGACAGCTCGCGCCTGATCTTTGCGGCCGTCGCCGGCACGGCCGTGATGAATGCCGCGGCCGCGCTCTACCTCGCCGGCACGGCCGGGCACAGCGAACTGTGGGAGATCATCCTGCGCTGGCTGTCGGCGGCGATCTGCCTGCCGCTGCTCGCCTATAGCGGCGCCGACTTCTTTGTCGCCGCCTGGCGCGACTTGAAGCATCGGCGCCTCGGCATGGACGTTCCGCTCGCGCTCGGGCTGATCGCCGCCTGGCTCGGCAGCCTGCCCGGCCTGTTGGCGGGTGGGCCGGTCTACTTCGATTCGATCGCGATGCTGGTGCTGGTGGTTCTGGCGGCACGCTGGTTCGAAACCCGGGCACGCTTGAAGGCGGCCGCCCAGCTCGATCGGCTGGCCGTTCTCGAACCCTTGCTCGCCCGGCGCGCGAACTCGCCAGGCGAGCGGGTCCCCGCGCTCGATCTCAAGCCGGGCGAGATCATCCGCATCCACGCCGGCGAAACCGTTCCCGCCGATGGCGAGATCACGGCGGGCACCACCGCGGTCAACGAAGCGCTTCTCACGGGAGAGCCGCACCCCCTTATGCGGGGGCCCGGGGATTCGCTGCGCGCCGGCAGCATCAATCTGGACCAGGCGGTCAGTCTCAAGCTCAGCCGGACCGGTGCGGCCAGCACCCTGGGGCAGCTCAATGCCTTGCTCGAGCGCGGACTGGCTAGCCGCCCGCCTGTGGCCGAACTCGCCGACCGGCTCGCCAGCCCTTTAGTCGGCGTGATCCTGGTTGCCGCCGGACTGACCTACCTGGCCTGGCTCGCGATAAATCCGGCGCAGGCCTTGCCGGCCGCCATCGCCGTGCTGATCGTCACCTGCCCCTGCGCCTTAGCCCTGGCCACCCCGCTCACGCTGGCGCTGGCAGCCGCCCGCCTGGCCGGCGCCGGCGTGATCGCCTTGCGCATCGGAGCGATCGACGCCTTGGCACGCGCTCGCACCGTGGTCTTCGACAAGACCGGCACCTTGACGCTCGGCCAACCCATGCTCGCCGCCGTGACAACGTGGGGCGGGCTGGACCGCGACAACGCGATCTCGACCGCCGCAGCGCTCGAAGCCGAATCAAGCCACCCACTCGCTCAGGCGATCCGCTCGGCCCAAGGCCCGACACCACCGCGCCCGGCCGAATCGATCGATCTCGCGCCCGGCCTGGGTGTCGCCGGCCAGGTCGAGGGCCGCCACTGGCGCCTGGGAGCGCCGGACTTCGTCGCGCCGGCCGCACCACTGCCCGCTGCAGCCGGCGCCGCGATCGCAGCGGCACGCTCGGCCGGCCGCATGGTCGTGGCCATGAGCGACGCCACCGGCCGCGGCGCCGTGTTCGAGTTCGACGACGTGCCGCGCTCCGGCCTGGCCGAACTCGGCCCGGCCTTGCGCACCCTGGGATTGACGCAGCAGGTCTGCCTGAGCGGCGACCACGGCCGCGCGGTCAAAGACGTAGCCGCCATCGCGCAGCTCGACCAAGCCCTGAGCGGGCAATCTCCCGCGACCAAGCTCGCCTGGGTCCAGGCGCGCCAAACCACGGGCGAGCCGGTAGTGATGGTGGGGGATGGGCTCAACGACGCCGCGACGCTCGCCGCCGCCGAGGCCTCGATCTCGTTTGCCCAGGCGCCGCAACTGGCCCAGTTCTCAGCCGATTTTCTGATCGCGGGCGACAACCTGGCGGCCATCGCCCGCGCCCGCCGGATCGCGCAGCAAGCCCGCGCCATCCTGCATCAAAATCTGGGCTGGGCTGCGGCCTACAACCTGTTCGCGATACCGCTCGCGGCGCTGGGCGAGATCACACCCTGGCTGGCGGCGCTGGGCATGGCCACCAGTTCGGCTCTGGTGGTGGCCAACTCGCTGCGCCTGACTGAACCGACTAACGCCGGGATTCGTCCTCGCCCGCCACAATGACGCGGCCGTCGAAATCGACAATGCCGCGCAGCCCTACGCCGTAGGGACGCAGCCCGGCCGATTCGCCGTAATACCGGGTCTCGTGCTGATGGCCATGGAACGCCGCGGTCGCGCCGATCTGGCGCGCCAGCCGATCGATCGCACCAAAACCCTTGGCATGCCAGGACGGCGCCTCGTGCGTGATCAGAACATCGGCCTGAAGGCCGGAGAGCGCATCGTAAGTCGATGGAAAAATGGTGCTGCGATGGCGCCGCGGCAGGCCGCCGCGCCAAAGATTGCCGCGACCGGCGCGAGCAATGAAGCTCGCCGCATTCGGGTAATTGGGTTCGGCCGGCGGCATCCAGACCTGGCCGCGAAACACGCCGCCCAAACCGGCAATTCTCACCCCCGCCACCTCGGCCACGCGACCATGCAGGTTGCGGGCCGCCAGACTCGATCGCCACAAGCGGTCGTGATAGAGATCGCTGTCGGTGTCGTGGTTGCCCGGGATCCACCAGACTTCGGCGATCTCGAGCACGGGTGCGAGCACCTCGTCGAGCGCCGCGGGCGGCTGCAGATCCCCTAGAAACACAATCGCCTGCGGCCGGTGCTCGCGCACCGCTGCAATCACGTGATCGAAGCGTCCATGGGTGTCGCCGCAAAAGAAGATCGAAGGCATAGCTGAATTATCCAGCCACGCGGCAGAAACAGCGGGTCATCGTCGGTGCCGATTTCCCGCTTATAAAAAACGTAATCCGTGCTGGCGCTGACGCAGACCGTGTCCACGGACTCAGGCCATGCGCCTGCAGACACTCACCGATCGGCATAACGCGCGGCTGCCGCGGCTAGGCGTTCGCCCACCGCGCGCCGTAGGGCGGCCGGAGCGATCACCTCGACGTTCTCGCCGTGGCGCAGGATATCCATCGCCAGCTCGGGCGACTGGGTGAATGGGACTTTCAGCTCCCAGCCACCATCGGCCAGATCGCGCCCCTGCTGCTCGTCGTGCCAGACCTCGGCCCGGACCCAGCGCGCCGCTTCCGGCGTAAAGCGCAGCGTGGCCCATTGGGTACGTCCACCGCGGTAGATCCCGTAGCCGCTGCCGAGTTGGGCATCGACCTCGGCCAGCGCCACGTTGCGGGCAGCCTTCTCCAACAACTCAGCCCGCTCGATCGCGTCGAGCGAGAACACGCGCAGCGCCTCGCTCGTGTGACACCAGGCGTCGAGATACCAGTTGTGGCGCCAGTACACCAGGCGCAGCGGCGAGACCTCCCGCACCCCGCGCTGATTGCGCGAGCGGGTGAAGTAGTCGATCGACAATCGCCTGCGCTTGACCAGGGCCGATCCCACCAGCTCGAAACACTTCGGAGCCACCCGGCGCTTTTGCGCAGCAAGCAACTTCACGCGTCGCATCACCTCGCGCGCCGGTGCCTCACCCGCGTCGAGCAGGCCCGAGAGCCGCGCCATCAAGGGCTTGATGTGCGGGCCGATAAGGCCGCCTTCATCGAGCGAATCGAGCAGCTGGTGGGTGGTCATCAGGGCGTGGATCTCGTCGGCGGAGAACCACAGCCCTGGCAGGCGGTAACGTGGCCCCACCCGCGGGATCGCTTGGTCGAAGCGGTAACCGCCCGCCTCGCGATCGAACACGATCGGAGCGTTCAATCGCTCGCGCAGATAACGCAGATCGCGTTTGAGAGTGGCGCGAGAAATCTCGAGCGCCTCTTGCAAATCGACGAAGGAAATCGTGCCGCGATCGCTGATCAGCTGGTCAATGCGGTAGAGGCGTTCGTTCTGGCTCATGGCTGGCGATGAAAGTCGTTGCGGGCCAGTCAAGCCGGCGACGCCTGAGGCAATGATGCCCCGGGTTCGGCGTCTCAACCCGGGGGCAGATCAAGGGTTTGAGACGCTCAGCGGTCTTCCAGAACATCCGCGCCCTTGGGCGGCGAAAAACGGAAGGCATCGGTATCAAGCCTGGGATTGCGCTCGACCTTGGCAAAGACCAGGCGCGAGGTCTGGCCAAAGCTGTCCTGCAGTTCCATCGCGGCCGGCAGGCCATCGCGAAAACCGATCCGAATGCGCTGGAAACTGGTGTCCTTGCCGCGCGGCTGGGCAACGATCCACGCCACACCGTCCTTGCTGCCGTCGTCGCTGACCTCAAACTCGCGTTCGAAGTCGTTCGAACCGAAGAGGATCGAGGCGGGGCTTGCCGGCAGCGCCGCCGCAAGCTTCTTGACCGTGACCTGGTTCAAGTCCTTGTCATAGAGCCAGAGCTTGTTGCCATCCGAGACGATCACCTGCTCGTAGGGCAAAACGTAGGTCCAGCGGAACTTGCCCGGACGCTGGAATTCGAAGCGGCCGCTCGAGACGGGCTGGGTCGATTTGCCGTCGCGGTTGCTGACCTTTTGCGTGAAATCACCGCGAGCCGACTGGGTCTGGGTCAGAAAGGCACGCAGTTGGTCGATGCTGCCGGCGGCCTGCGCCGGAATCGCCCATGCGAGAGCCGAGGCGGCCAGCGCCACGGCGAAAAGAGTCTTTTTCAAACGATGCTCCGTTGGCGCGGATGGCGCCCGGTGACTGGCGCGACCAAGGCCGCGCCGGAATTCAAACCCGCTCCCGCTGCGTTCACTCCTCGCGATTGGGAATCAGGATCTCGCGGTTGCCACTGCTGGTGAGCGAGGAGACCAGCCCGGATTTTTCCATTTCTTCAAGCAGGCGGGCCGCGCGGTTGTAACCGATGCGAAGGTGGCGCTGAACCAGCGAGATCGAGGCCTTGCGGTTCTTGATAACGATCTCGACCGCCTGGTCGTAGAGCGGATCACTCTCGCCCCCCGAGTCGCCAGCGGCGGCCGCGTCGATCGAATCCTCGGGCGCGTCGAGCAGGCCGTCGACATACTGCGGCGGGCCCTTGGCCTTGAGCACTTCGACCACGCGATGAACCTCGCCGTCGGACACGAAGGCGCCGTGCACCCGCGTCGGCAGACCGGTGCCGGGCGCCAGATACAGCATGTCGCCCTGGCCCAGCAGCGCCTCGGCCCCCATCTGGTCAAGAATAGTGCGCGAGTCGATCTTGCTCGAGACCTGGAAGCTGATGCGCGCCGGAATATTGGCCTTGATCAGACCGGTGATCACATCAACCGAGGGGCGCTGGGTGGCGACGATCAAGTGCATGCCGGCGGCACGCGCCTTTTGCGCGATGCGAGCGATCAGTTCCTCGACCTTCTTGCCGGTGACCATCATCAGGTCGGCCAGCTCGTCGATCACCACCACGATCATGGGCAGGGTGTCGAGCGGCTCGGGCGCCTCGGGCGTGAGACTGAAAGGGTTGACAACGAACTCGCCCTTGCCACGCGCCTCGAGAATCTTGGCGTTGTAGCTCGAGAGGCTGCGCACGCCGAGCTTGCTCATCAGCTTGTAGCGCTTGTCCATCTCGGCCACGCACCACTGCAGCGCGTTGCCGGCCTTGCTCATGTCGGTGACGACCGGCGCCAGCAGATGCGGAATGCCCTCGTAGATCGAGAGTTCAAGCATCTTGGGGTCGATCAGGATCAGCCGCACCTGCGCGGGATCGGCCTTGTAAAGCATGGCAAGGATCATGGCGTTGATCCCGACCGACTTGCCCGAGCCCGTGGTGCCCGCCACCAGCAAGTGCGGCATGCGGGCCAGGTCGACCACCACCGGCTTGCCGCCGATGTCCTTGCCCAGGGCCAGGGTCACCAGCGAATGGCTTTCGTTGTAGACCTGGGAACCGAGGATCTCGGAGAGCTTGACCATCTGCCGCTTGGCGTTGGGCAATTCGAGGCCCATCACGCTCTTGCCCGGGATGGTCTCGACCACCCGGATCGACACCAGCGACAAGGCGCGCGCGAGGTCCTTGGCCAGACCCACGATCTGGCTGCCCTTGACGCCCGTGGCCGGTTCAATCTCGTAGCGAGTGATCACCGGGCCGGGGTAGGCCGCGATCACCGTGACCTCCACCCCGAAGTCGCGCAGCTTCTTTTCGATCAGGCGCGAAGTGAACTCCAGAGTCTCGGTGCTGACGGTCTCGGCATGCACCGGCGGCTCGTCAAGCAGATC
>JAVVWR010000002.1:26064-29650 GCA_036652035.1 Burkholderiaceae bacterium
CCGACAAATAATGACAACCCGACCGCGATCAACGCGATCAAGAGCACGGTGGCACCAGTAAAGCCCAGCACCATAGCCAGGCCATGAGCGAGCGCATCGCCCAGAATGCCGCCCGGATCGTCGGGTAGCTGCGCCGTCAGGCTGTGCAAGCGCAAAGACTCCAGCCCGGCGCTCGCGCCCAGCAGCAAGACAAAACCCGCGCCACGCGCCCAGCCGGGCAATGTCACGGGCTGGAGCGGCATGCCGGTGGCGCGTCGATGCAGGCGGCGAAACCCAAACACCACCCACATCAGCATTCCCGCCACCAGCCACCAGGCCGACAAGCCCAGCAGCAGAAGCAGAATGTCGGCCAGCCACGCCCCCAGGCGCCCGCCCAGGTTGGCGACAGCCACGTTCGCGGTGGCATGCGAAAAACCGGGATCGAGCTTGGTGTAAGTGGCGAGAATGAAGAAAAGCGCGACGGCGGCAAGCGCGCCAAAGAACCAGCCGGCCTCACCCAGAAGGTGAGTCAGGCGGCCAGGAGCCGGCGGCGGTTCGGCCGGGCGAGCGGATTTTCCGCGAACCCAGGCGCCACCCGCGGGGCTTTTCAGAGCGTTGTCAGGCGAGGTCTGAGCCATCTCAGCATTATAGGTGGCGACCTGCTCGCCACCGGCTTGCGCCGGCACCGTATTCGCGCCACCGCGGCAACACCGTGGACTTATTCGCCAACGGTCGGCCTCGGCACTCCACAAGCTCGCGTCCGGAACCCGCCCTCCGTGAGCCAGGCTCCCGCCCATGATTGCCCCTCGACCCGGCACCGGCAGCGCGCGGACCGGGAGACCGCCGCCCATGAAGACCGACGCTCCGCCCGGGTCTGTTGCGCGATTCTGGCGTCCTGCCCAACCGCAGCTCCACCCCCGCCACTGGCGGGCACCGCGGCCGAGCCGGTGCCAGCGCCTCGGCCCGAACCGATCGATATCGGCTCGGCAAGTACGCGCGTCGGCAAGCAGCACCGAGGAATCGGCCAGCAGCGCCGCCGTAACGCTGTTGACGGTATCGAGCAGGCCGGCCAGCACGGCCGAACGGGCCGCGGACTCCTTGGGGCTGGCATGCATGGGTACCTCATCAAGGTCGGCCTCAAGGCAACAGGGCGGGCCGAGCTTAAGTGGACACGGCGCATGCAACCCAGGCCGGCGTGTCCGAGATCACGCATCGGTGCGATCCCGCAGGCTTGCCAGCCTGGGCCAGGCCCCCACCTATAATCACCGCCTTCATTTGCATCGACCGAATTCAGCGTGGCGCTTCTTGTCGCCACCCCGGGAGAATCCTCCATGTCCAAGAAGCACCACGCCCGCGTCCTCATCCTCGGCTCGGGTCCGGCTGGCTACACCGCCGCGATCTACGCGGCCCGCGCCAACCTCAAGCCGACGCTGATCACCGGCATCGCCCAGGGCGGCCAACTGATGACGACCACCGAGGTCGACAACTGGCCCGCCGACCCCAAGGGCGTGCAAGGTCCGGAGCTGATGCAGCGCTTTCTCGACCACGCCGAACGCTTCGAGACGCAAATGGTGTTCGACCAGATCCACACCGCTCACCTGGCTGAGAAGCCGATCCGCCTGAGCGGT
The DNA here is from genome assembly GCA_036652035.1 of Burkholderiaceae bacterium. Lineage (GTDB taxonomy): Bacteria > Pseudomonadota > Gammaproteobacteria > Burkholderiales > Burkholderiaceae_F > JAEZVV01. The sequence continues at coordinate 27,672 of JAVVWR010000002.1, forward strand.
GACAACGGCGACTACACCTGCGATTCGCTCATCATCGCCACCGGCGCCTCGGCCAAGTACCTCGGTCTGCCGTCGGAAGAAGCCTTCATGGGCCGCGGCGTCTCGGGCTGCGCCACCTGCGACGGTTTTTTCTACCGCGGCCAGGAAGTGGCGGTGGTGGGCGGCGGCAACACCGCAGTCGAAGAAGCCTTGTACCTGGCCAACATCGCCAAGGTCGTGCACCTGATCCACCGCCGCGACAAGTTCCGCGCCGAGCCGATCATGATCGACAAGCTGATGGACAAGGTCGACGAGGGCAAGATCGTCCTTCACCTGTGGACCGAGCTCGACGAAGTGCTGGGCGATGACTCCGGCGTGACCGGCGTGCGCCTGCTCGACAAAAACTCGGGCGAGACCCACGAACTCAAGCTGCAAGGCGTTTTCATTGCCATCGGTCACTCGCCCAACACTGGCATTTTTGCCGAACAGCTCGAGATGCGCGGCGGCTACATCGTGACCAAGACCGGCCTCAGCGGCATGGCCACGGCCACCAGTGTCGACGGCGTGTTCGCCGCCGGCGATGTCGCCGACCATGTTTACCGCCAGGCCATCACCTCGGCCGGCACCGGCTGCATGGCCGCGCTCGACGCCCAGCGCTGGCTCGAAGCCCAGACCACGGCCGATCTGCCGCTGTCGGCGGCCGAGGGCGCTTAAAACCTCAGCGCGCTCGCTCTTGCCGCTCAAGGATTCCACCCGGCTTGGCGAGTTGCGCTCTGCTTTGCGGGCCCGTGCGCGCGAGATTGAACGTGAACGGGCCGAAGCGGCGGCCCGGCGTGCTGAGCAAGAGCGCGCCGCCAACGAATTCCGCCAGGCGATCGAGCAGCTCGGTAGCGTCACACCGCTGCCGATGCGCCGACGTCACTGGCACCACCCACCGCCACCGGCACATCTAACGCGCCCGCGCACGTCTGGCGACGAGGCTATCGAGCCCGACGCCCTGTCCGACGACATCGACGTCGACCGCTGGCTCGAGACCGACGAGGCGCTGGCTTACCACCGTCCGGGCCTGGGTCCCGACATCGTGCGCAAGCTGCGCCGCGGCTATTGGAACGTGCAGGCCGAGATCGACTTGCACGGTTTGCGTGTCGATGAGGCGCGCGGCGCGCTGAGCGCGTTTCTGCGCGAAGCACTCAAACATGGCGAACGCTGCGTGCGGATCGTCCATGGCAAGGGGCTGGGGTCGAAAGACCGGCAGCCGGTTCTCAAACGCAAGGTCCTCGCCTGGCTGGTCCAGCGCAAGGAAGTCATCGCCTTCGTTCAGGCCAGGCCGGCCGACGGAGGCTCGGGCGCGTTAATCGTTCTGTTGAGCGGTGCGCGGCCACACCGAGATTGCCCCTTATGAATCAATTGCAACTGTTACAGCTTCTCGAATTCATCGGCGTCGTCGCCTTTGCCCTCTCCGGCATCATGGAAGGCGAACGCAAGAAGGTCGATCCGGTTGGCGTGTTCGTGCTCGCCTTCATCACCGCGTTTGGCGGCGGCACGATCCGCGATCTGCTGCTCGATCGCCGGCCCTTCTACTGGGTGCAGGAGGAGAGCTATGTGCTGGTCGTCTTTGCCATGACCCTCGCTGCGCCGCTGGTGCTGCGAGTGATGCACAAGCACTTTCCATTCTGGCTCTTCTTGCTCGCCGACGCGGTCGGCCTGGCGCTGTTCTCGGTGGCGGGTACGGCCATGGCGATCGAAGCCGGTCTGCCCGCCTTCTCGGCGACCATGGTGGGCGTGGTCACCGGCGTTTTTGGCGGCCTGTTGCGCGACGTTTTCCTCAACGAGATCCCGATGGTTCTTAAGGACGGCAAGCCCTACGCCACCGCGGCCTTCGTGGGCTGCTGGACTTATCTGGCGCTGGTTTGGCTAGACCTCGGGGAAGCGAGCTCGCTGTGGATCGCAGCGGTCGTCACCGTGCTGGTGCGCATGCTGGCCTGGCGGCGCGACTGGCG
>JAVVWR010000002.1:29750-32032 GCA_036652035.1 Burkholderiaceae bacterium
GCTGGGGTAGTCATCGGTCACCTTGCCACAGCCGGCCGCCAGCAGCACGACAGCCAGCAGACCGCTCCAAGCGAGGCGCGTCAAACCGCCGCTTCCCCAATCTCGCCGGTGCGAATGCGCACCACCTGCTCGACCGGCATCACGAAAATCTTGCCGTCGCCAATCTTGCCGGTGCGAGCCGCCTTCTGGATTGCCTCGATCGCCAGCTCGACCAGCTCGTCGGCCACCACCGCTTCGACCTTCACCTTGGGCAGAAAATCGACAACGTACTCGGCACCTCGATACAGCTCGGTGTGACCCTTCTGACGGCCAAAGCCCTTGACCTCGGTCACGGTCAGTCCCGAGACGCCAACGTCGGCCAGCGCCTCTCTCACTTCGTCAAGCTTGAACGGTTTGATGACGGCGGTGATCTGTTTCATGGAACTCTCCCAGGGGTTCAAAAAAAACTTGGCGGCGGATCGACGTGAAGCAGCTCGATCGCCTCCCGTCGCACGGAAAACCTCAAACCTCTTCCTCGCGAAAGCGATTGGTGATCGGATAACGCCAGTCGCGCCCAAAGCCACGGTGGGTGACCCGGATCCCGACCGGGCTCTGGCGCCGCTTGTATTCAGAGCCACGAATCAGCTTGACGACCCGGCGCACGGTGGCTTCGTCAAAACCCGCCGCCAGGATCTCGCCGATCGATTCACCCTGCTCCATGTAGCGCTCGATGATCGCATCGAGCACTTCGTAGGGCGGCAGACAATCCTGGTCGGTCTGGTCAGCCTTGAGTTCGGCGCTGGGCGCTCGCGTCAGGATCCGCTCCGGGATCACCGGCGCCACCGTATTGCGATAGGCGCACAGGCGATAGACCAAGGTCTTGACCAGATCCTTGATCACCGCAAAACCACCGGCCAGATCGCCGTAGAGCGTGGAATAGCCGACCGCCGTCTCGCTCTTGTTGCCGGTGGTCAGAACAATCGAGCCGTATTTGTTCGAGAGCGCCATCAGCAGCGTGCCGCGGATGCGCGCCTGAAGGTTCTCTTCGGTGGTGTCCCAGGCGCGGCCGCGGAACTCGTCGGCCAGCGTGCCGAGCAAGGCGTCGAACGCGGGTTTGATCGGCAACACGTCGTAGCGCACACCAAGGTTCGCGGCCAGCTGGCGCGCGTCATCAAGGCTGATCTGAGCCGTGAACTGGCTCGGCATCATCACCGCTCGCACTCGCTCAGCCCCCAAGGCATCGACCGCGATGGCCAGAGTCAGCGCCGAATCCACCCCACCCGAGAGGCCAATGATCGCGCCCGGAAAACCGTTCTTGCCGAGGTAGTCGCGCACGCCCAGCACGAGGGCTGAGTAGACGCCCGCTTCGTCGGAGGGCGCAGCGGCGATCAAACCGGGCTGCGGCACGCCATCGACGAAATCGGTGATCAGGATCGCTTCCTCGCAGTGCGCCGCGGCCGCCACCACCTCACCGGTCGCGTCGAGCACGAAGGAGGCGCCATCGAAGACCAGCTCGTCCTGCCCCCCCACCACGTTGGCGTAGACCAGCGCCAGGCCCAAGCGCGACACGTTCGCCCGCATCCGCTGCAGGCGCAGAGCGTGTTTGCCTCTATGAAAAGGCGAGGCGTTGGGCACCAGCAACACCTGCGCTCCGGCCGCCGCTGCGCATTCGGGCGCGTAGCCGTACCAGGTGTCTTCGCAGATGTTGATGCCAAAACGCGTGCCGCCCAGCTCGAACACAAAGGGGCGGTTGTCGGACGTGAAATAGCGCTGCTCGTCGAACACCGCGTAATTGGGCAGGTCGTGCTTGCAATACGTGCCCGCGACCGCCCCCGCGGCAATCAGCGACGCGGCGTTGTAATACCGCCCCTCGCGCGCCAGAGGGTGGCCGACCACCACCCGCAGCTCGGGGAACGGCAACAAGCGCGACGCCAGACGCTCGAGGGCCGTCTCGGCCGCCTCATAGAAAGCCCGCCGCAATAGCAAGTCTTCCGGCGGATAACCGCAGAGCGAGAGCTCGGGCGTGACAAGGATGTGAACCCCGGCCGCCTGGGCCTGGCGGGCGGCTTCCAGGATGCGTCGGCTATTGCCTTCGAAATCACCGACGATGCAATTGATCTGCGCGACCGCAACTCTGACGTGCGAACTCATTGATGACCGAGCCAAGAGAGAAAGACGATTATTGCACGCAAGTTTTCTCCGACCCGCGAGTATTCGGCACGCGGCGGCGAAACTCGCGGCTTGTTGCAAGCGGCACGTCGACCTTTCTGCCAATAGCCGCGCAGGGCTCGGACCCGCCGATC
>JAVVWR010000002.1:32132-62794 GCA_036652035.1 Burkholderiaceae bacterium
AGGCCCAACTCGATGCTCTGGACGAGCGCAGCTCGCTTTGGCCCCAGCCCTGAAATTCGCAACGGTCGATTGCACTCATTCACAAAAAACGCGCCCGAAGGCGCGTTTCTTGCGAGCAGAGCGAAGCTCAGAAAGCCGGCTTGGGATTGGCTTCCTGGTACGCCGCCACGCCAGCGAGGATTTCGCGGGCCGCGGCCTCGGAACCTTCCCAGCCCTTGACCTTGACCCATTTGCCTTCTTCGAGATCCTTGTAATGCTCGAAGAAATGGCGAATGGCGTGGAGCAGGTCTTCCGGCACGTCGGCCACGGATTGCCATTTGTTGTAGCGCGGCAAGGCCTTGGGGATCGGCACCGCGAGCAGCTTGGCGTCACCGCCCGCCTCGTCGTCCATCATCAGCACGCCCAGCGGGCGGCAGCGCACGACAACACCGGCTTGCAGCGGGAAAGGCGTGATCACCAGCACGTCGACCGGATCGCCGTCATCGGCGATGGTGTGCGGGATATAGCCATAGTTGCAGGGGTAATGCATCGCCGTGCCGATGAAGCGATCAACAAAGATCGCGCCCGTCTCCTTGTCGACCTCGTACTTGATCGGGTCGGCAAGAGCGGGGATTTCAATGATGACGTTGAAGTCATTCGGCAGGTCGCGACCTGCCTGGACTCGGTCGAGGCCCATGTTGGTTGTCCTTGTGATGGCAAAAAAACGGCGGGGTCGCATTGTAACGAGGCTCGCGAGCCAACAGCTCGGTTTGCCTCCACCTTTCCCGCACCCGAGCAGGCGCCACACCATGGCGCGCCGCACATAGACGCCGCCGCCACGCTCCTCAACACTGGGATCTCCCCGTGGCCAGCAAGGAGCAACAGCAATGGGCATCGAAGCCAGCGTCAATCCCGCCGCCGTTTCCCCGGAATCCCCGCCCCGACTGCCACAGGTCCACCCTGTCGGACTGGCCGCCCCCTTGCGCTGGTTGGCCGCCGGCGCCCGCGACTTTGCCGCCACCCACTTCGCCGGCGCCTTCTACGGCGCTGTTTTCGCCGCGATGGGGCTGACGGTCCTTCTGATCTATCGCTGGCAGTGGCAATGGGCCTGGAGCCTGATCGCCGGCTTTTTCCTGATCGGGCCTTTCGTTTGCAGCGGTCTTTACTGGCTATCGCGGGCCCGCGAGCGTGGCGAGACCACCCGCCTCGCCGATTCGCTCACCTGCTGGCGGGTCAACCCCGCCAACATCGGCTGGATCGCCTCGATCCTTGCCTTTGTCTTCATCATCTGGGGCCGGGTCTCGGCGGTGTTCTTCGCGCTGATCTCGACCCACGACTTCCCTACCCTCGACGGACTGCTGGGGCAGGTCTTTAGTCTGGCCAACTGGCCTTACCTGCTGGTTTGGAGTGTCGTGACCGGGTTCTTCGGCCTGCTGGCAATCGCCGTCGGTGCGATCTCTCTGCCGATGCTGCTCGACCGCAAGGTCGACACCATCTACGCGCTGATCGTCAATGTGCGCGCCGTGCTCGCCAACCCCGCACCGATGCTGCTGTGGGCCTTGATCGTGGTGGTGTTGATCGGCCCCAGCCTGGCCTTTGGCATGGTGGGGCTCTTGGTGACGGCACCGCTGGTGGGACACGGCACTTGGCATGCGTACCGCGAACTGGTGGGAGACGCACCCCCCGACTCGCCGGGCGAGGTGGCCCAGGCCTAAGACCGGGGCCGGACGCCAGTCCGGCCCTCGTTCATTGGACCGACGAACACGCAATCGCGGTCGGGCCACAAACCGAAAACCTGAGGCCGCAGATCAGAGCAGCGGTTCACGCCGGGCAACACGGCCCGGGTTGGAACTGGCAGCGGCATCCGCCAAACCATCGGCAAATCCCAGCGCCGCCTGGCGGTAATGCTCGGCGGCTTCGCTCGCCTCTCCGGTGGTTTCAGCCAGCCGGGCCAGCGCGATCTGCGTGGCGGGATGAGCCTGGCTGCGCAGGCTGTCTTCAAGATAGGTGCGAGCCTTACCCCAAAGTTGATCGCGCAGGCACAGAAGACCGGCCGTGCGCAGCAGGGCAGCGTGAGCGGCGACGTCGCGCGGCGGCTGCGCCAACCATTTTTCGACTCGTTCGATCTGTTCGCGCGGGGGAAAAACCTGCGCGCGGGCGTACTCGCCGAGCAAGCGCGGCGTCGTGATGTCGTCCCAATCAGCGCTGGGCGTTCCCAGCGCCGCTTCGATCGCCGCCGCGGCCTGTCGTCCACGCCCAGCAACGTTGAGCAGACGCGCCGCTTCGAGCGTGAGACCGGGCGAACGACGCTCGGCCGCCGGAATCGCCAACCAAGTCTTATCAAGCTCGGCCGCATCAAACCGCCGTTGCTGCAGCAATTCGCGGTAACAGGTCTGCTTGATCCGCCGCGCCACCACGGGATGGAGCGCGGCGCGCTTTTCGAGTGCACGTACCAGCTTGAGGGCCTCGGCCCAGCGCCCCGCCTGCAAATTGGCGTTCATCGCGATCCGGGTCGCGTGCAGATACCGACCGCCCGAGGACTGGAGCTTGTCGATCGCTTCGAGCGCATCTTCATTGCGACGCTGCTCGGTAAAAAGCTCGGCACGCGTGAGCAAAAGCGCGGCTTGCATCTCGGGATCCTGGCCGGCGCGGGCGAGCCAGTCGTCGCGTCGCTCGTATTCCTGCATCCGGTGCGCAGCGCGAGCGGCAAGCAGCGCCGCGATGCCCGCCATCTGCGGCGCCGAGCGCGCCGTGCGGGCGGCGCGTTCGGCGCGGGCGAAGCGACCTTCGAGCAATAAGCGGACGGCCTCGCGCAAGGCGCGCGCCGCGCCAATCTCTTCACGCCGCGAGTGATAAAGCCGGACCCGCTCGGGGAACTCGGCCAGCACCTGGCTCCAGCGCGCGAGCAACCACACCGACACCAGCAGCGCGGCGAGCAAAACCAGAAACAGGTTGAAAGACAGATCGAGCCGCCAGGGCGGCAGCAGGAAAGCGACGTTGCCCGGGCGAGTCTCGAACAGCATCGCCGCCGCGCCAGCGCCGAGCGCGAGCAACAGTAACCAGAAGATCGAGCGCATGGCCTAGCGCGCCGCGCCGCGCAGCTGGCGCGCCGCGCTCAGACTGTCGGAAATGGTCGGCGCATCGACCGAGAGAACGGTCTTGGCAAGCGCGCGCAACTGAGTCTGGCCGGCGATCACGGCGGGCTGATGAATGTCGAAATACCGCGTGAGCATGGCATCGGCCTCAGCCAGGTCGGCGCGGAAGATGCGGTCATTGCGAGCGAGCAAGGCCTGGCGAGCGTCAAACAGGCGCAAGCGCAGTTCCTGCCGCACCAGACGCTGCTGGGCCGGGCCGATCAGTAAGGCTTCGGGCGAATTGACTTCGCGGATCCGCACCAGATCGCCGAACTCGGCTGCCACCCAGGCACGCGCGCGGGCCCAACCGTCGGCCGCTTCAGCCAGCGGCGCACGCGTCGAGCCGGGTTTGGCGGGCGCCGCAGGCAGCGGGGCGAGCGCTCGGGCGTCGGCCGCAAGCGGCCACAAATCGACCGCCTGAGCCAAGGTATCGAGCTTGAGAGCCAGGCCGGTCACATCAACCGCGGGAGCTGCCTTGAGCCGCTCGATGTCACGCGCCAGAGCGCGGCGCAGCGGAACGAAGCGGGCGTTGTCGACTCGCGCCAGACGCGAATCGGCAGTCTGCAAAGCCGCCAGCGCAGCGTTGATATTGGCGCCGAGTTGCAGCTCCTGGGCCGCCATGCTCACCAGCCGATCAACTTCGATCACCGCGGCGTCATCGCGGCCACGCGACAACTCGGTGTAGAGCTCTTCCAAGGTTTCGCGCTGACCTTGTTCCTCGGCCAGCTGCGATTCAAGCTCGCCCACTTTCTGAGTCGCAGCCCGCGCCTCGGCTTCGGCGCGAACCGCCGCATCCTGGCTTAGGGTCACACGCCGCTCAAGATCGGCGATGCGACGGCCAGCCTCGTCCTTGAAGCGCGACAGGCTGACATGTGCCCACACCGTGACCACGGCCAGAATGACCACGCCAATCAGCCAGTAACGCTGGGCAGAGTCATGGTGGCGCGGTGGCGGCACGGCCACGCGCTCGGCCTCCTCCGGGAGAGGCGAAGGCGGCGACTGGGGATTGGGGGTCGAAGGCTCGCTCATGGAAATGACGTTTCTGGCGCCATCAGAGCGCGGCAGATGAATGGGATTCTAACTGGGCAAGCATGGAGTCATCGTCGGCGGCCACCAGTTCGACTTCGGCAAAGCCCGCTTCAAGCAGACGCTGGCGAATCCGCGCATGAATCGCCAGCACACGACCCGCCTGCGCCCAGGCCAGAGCACCGGGCACGGATTGCAAACTGGCGACCAGGCCCTCGACTGCTTCGCTGCTGGTGACAATCAGCTGTGGCGGCGCGCCCGCAAGTCGGGTGACAAGCTGCTCCCGATCGCTCTCGCCCAGCGTCAAAAGCAGGCGGCGATACACCGCCAGGCGCTCGAACTCGATACCGGCGGCAACGAGCTGCGCGGCCAGCCACTCCCGCCCCTGCTCGGCGCGGGCGATCAGAACCCGGCGCGGCAAGCCGCGCGCGAGCAACTGCTGCCACAAGGCTTCGGAACCGGACTCGGTGGCATCGGCGCACGGCGCGACCACCTCGACTCCGGCGCCAAACGTCGCTCGCGCCGCCGCGGCCGTCCCCGCGCCAACGGCCGCGATGGCGACTCCCGCCGGCCAGTGCGGCTGCAAGGCCGCGACGGCCGCCACGGCCGCCGGGCTCACCAGGATCACAAGGTCGAAATCGGTCAGGGTGGCCAGCCGTCGGCGTACGGCGTCGACATCGGCAGCTGGCGCGATCTCGAACGCGGGCCACCACCAGACCTCATGGCCGGCCTTGGCGAGCCGGGCCACGAGTCGACGTCCGGCCTCGGCCGGGCGAGTGACGATGACCGGCACGCGCGGCTTCAAACCAGGGCGGCGAGGAGCTGCGGCGCGCCCAGATCGTTGAGTCGGGCCACGGCTTGAGCGGCGAGCGTCTCAGGATCGTCCCAGGCGCCACGCACGTCGGTCTCGACGAACGCGCCGGTCTGATGGTTGCCAACCAGAGCGCGCAGCCACATCACGCCGCCCTCGATCTCCGCGTAAGCGGCGAGCGGAACCTGGCACGAACCACCGAGAGCGCGCGAGACGGCTCGCTCGGCCGCGGTGCAGGCGCGGGTGTGCGGATCGTTCAAGACGGAAACGAAGGCGAGCATGTCGGGGTCGCCCGCGCGCACCTCGATGCCAAGCGCGCCCTGACCGGGCGAGGGCAGCGACACGGTGCTCGGAATCACCTGCCGAATGCGCTCGGCCAGACCGAGACGCTTCAAACCGGCCGCGGCCATCACCAGAGCGTCGAAATCGCCACGGTCGAGTTTGGCAAGACGGGTGCCAACGTTGCCGCGAATCGACTCGATCGTCAGGTGCGGATAGCGCGCCCGGATCATCAACTCACGACGCAGACTGGCCGTGCCGACCTTGGCGCCCGCGGGCATCTCGTCGAGGCTGGCGTACTTCGAGCTGACAAAAGCATCGCGCGGATCCTCTCTCAGCATGACGGCACCGAGTTCAAACTCGGTGGGCAGCGTCATCGGCACGTCCTTGAGCGAATGCACCGCCATGTCGGCACGGCGCTCCAGCATGGCGACTTCGAGTTCCTTGACGAAGAGGCCCTTGCCACCCACCTTCGACAGCGTGCGATCGAGGATCTGGTCGCCGCGGGTCGTCATGCCCAGCAGTTCGACCGAAGTATCGGCGTAACGGGCCGACAACACGTCACGGACGTATTCAGCCTGCCACAGCGCGAGCGGGCTCTCGCGCGTTGCAATCACACAGCGTGAGGGCACAGCCATGGCAACTCTCTTGGGGAAAATGAGGGTGAAAAACGCGCTGGCAGTCTAGCATCGGCCCTGCTTACTCCTTGCTTACGCTGACGCAGGCTTTCCCCATGAGTTCCCCCAACACTCCCCTCTTGCGCGAGGACATTCGTCTGCTGGGACGTCTGCTCGGCGCCACGCTCAAGACCCACGAAGGCGACGATTTATTTGCCACGGTGGAAGCGATCCGCCAGGCCTCGACCACCCTGGCTCACGGCGACGCTGACCCGGCCATCGCGCACCGGCTCGACGCCCGCTTGAAGAAGCTCTCGAGCGACCAGACGATCGCGGTGGTGCGCGCCTTCAGTTATTTCTCTCTTCTGGCCAACATCGCCGAAGACGGCCAGCTGATTCGCGCCCAGAGCGCGGGCGTAGGGCCGCTCACACGGGTGCTGGCCCAACAGCCGGGCGCCAAGATCCGCGACTTGCTGCAAAGCGCCTGTCTGATGCCGGTGCTCACCGCTCACCCAACCGAGGTGCGGCGCAAGAGCATTCTCGATGCCGAACGAGACATCGCCCGCCTGCTCGAAGCGCGCGAGCGCGAGCCCGAGCGCCGCACCGAGATCGACGAGGCGTTGCTCGCCACCATCGAGACCCTGTGGGCCACTCGCATGTTGCGACCGGCCAAGCTGACTGTCGCCGACGAAATCGAAAACGCGCTGGCCTACTGGCGCTCGACCTTTCTTACCGAACTGCCTGCGCTCCACACCCGGCTCGCCGCCGAACTAGCGGCCGGCGAGGCCATGCCAAGCTTTATGCGCCTGGGCAGCTGGATCGGCGGCGACCGCGACGGCCACCCGCACGTCAACGCCGACACCATGCGCGCCGCGCTGACGGCACAAGCGAGCACGGTGTTCGAGCATTACGCCAACTCGGTTCATGCGCTGGGGGCCGAGCTTTCGCTCTCGCAACTGCTCGCTCCGGTCTCCCCGGCGCTGCTGGCCTTGGCCGACGCCAGCCCCGACCACTCGCCGCAACGCGCCGACGAGCCCTACCGCCGCGCCCTCACCGGCGTCTACGCCCGGCTGATCACCACCGCGCGCCAATTGGGCCTCGCCTTCAACGCCCGCTCGCCCGTGGGCACGGCCGCGCCCTACGCAGGCAGCGAGGAATTCGCAGCCGACCTCGCGATCGTGGCCGATTCGCTCGCCGCGCACCACGGCCAACGCATTGCCCGCCTCAAGCTCGCCCCCCTGCAGCGCGCGGTCGATGTCTTCGGTTTTCACGGCGCCACGCTCGACCTGCGCCAGAGTTCGGACATCTTCGAGACCGTGGTGGCCGAGCTCTTCGCTCGCGCCGAGGTGTGTCAGGACTACGCCGCACTCAACGAAGCCGAGCGAATCGACTTGCTCACCCGCGAGTTGGCTCATTCACGCCCGCTGGTCTCGGCTCACCTCGATTATTCGGAGCTCACCCGGCGCGAACTGGCCGTGTTCGATGCCGCGCGCCAACTGCGCCAGCGCTTTGGCGAGCGGGCGATCGACAAGCACATCGTCTCGCACACCGAGGCGCTGTCGGATCTGCTTGAAGTCGCCTTGCTGCAGAAGGAATGCGGCCTGTTCACGGGCGGCGCGCCGCGCCGCTGCGCGCTGATGGTGGTGCCGCTCTTTGAGACGATTGCCGACCTTGAGCGCGCCCCCGCGATCATGGCGAACCTTTTTGCCGATGCCGCGCTGCGCGTGCGACTGCTCGCCCCCGAGACCGCCTTGCAAGAAGTGATGCTGGGCTATTCCGACAGCAACAAGGATGGCGGGTTTCTGGCGAGCCACTGGCAGCTCTACCAAAGCACCCGCGCGCTGGTGAGCCTGACCGACGAGCAAGGCGTTCGCCTGCGGCTCTTTCACGGCCGCGGCGGCTCGGTCGGCCGCGGCGGCGGCCCGAGCTTCGAGGCGATCCTCGCGCAACCCGCCGGCAGCGTGCGCGGCCAGCTACGACTGACCGAACAAGGCGAGATCATCTCGGCCAAATACGCTGACGCCCGCATTGGCCGGCACAACCTTGAGCTGCTGGCGGCGGCCTTTATCGAGGCGAGCCTGGCGCCCGCCTCGGACCGCGAGCGCCAGGCCGAGTACGAAGCCGCGATGGCCGAAATCGCCGCCTGCTCACACGCGGCGTATCGCGACCTGGTCTACGGTACCGAGGGCTTTGCCGACTATTTCTTCTCCGCCACGCCGATCGCCGAGATCATGGAACTCAACATCGGCAGCCGCCCAGCCTCGCGCAAGCCGACCGGACGGATTGAGGACTTGCGCGCGATTCCCTGGGTCTTTAGTTGGGGGCAATGCCGCCTGCTGCTGCCGGGCTGGTATGGCGTGGGCAGCGGCATCGAAGCCTGGCTCGCGGCCGCCGGATCGCCCCAGGCCCGGCGCGAGCGGCTGCAAAAGCTCAAGACCATGGCAAGCGAATGGCCGTTTTTCCGCTCGCTGCTCTCGAACATGGAAATGGTGCTCGCCAAGACCGATCTGGCGATCGGCGCACGCTACTCACGGCTGGCACGCGATGCGACTCGCGGCCCGCTGATCTTCGGGCGCATCCGCGCCGAGTGGGAACTGAGCTGCCAACACCTGCTCGTCATCACCGGGCAAGGCCGGCTGCTGGAGTCGCAACCGGCGCTGGAACAAGCACTCAAGCACCGACTGCCTTATGTGGACCCGCTCAACTATTTACAGGTCGAGCTGATCAAGCGTCACCGGGAAGGCCATACCGACGAGCGCATCAAACGCGGCATTCACCTGTCGATCAACGGGATCTCGGCCGGTCTGCGCAACACCGGTTAGATCGCGCGCAAAGATCAGGGGCAAACAACCGGTATCCGCCCCTGAATCAGCGTCGCGCGCGCGACGCCGCCGCCTTACAGAACCAGTGCCAGCCTCACGCCAGCACCGTAGGCTGGGTCGACGCGATCGAACAAGGCGAGCTGCCGCTCGACGATCTCGCTCGGCACCCCCGCCATCGCGGCCGCGATATTGCTGCACAGGCGTTGCCGCTGGCCAGCGTCGAACAAGCGGAAAAGTGCCCGTGGCTGACTGAAGTCGTCATTGCCTTCGCGAGGGTTGTAGCGATCGGCGTCACCGCAGATCCGCAGCGGCGGCTCGCGGAATTCAGGCGCTTGCTGCGGCCCCTTGAACGAATTCGGCTCGTAGTAGGCGTTGGCGTTCGGCAAGTTCGGCGTAAACCGCATCGCCCCGTCCTTGTGATAGTGGTGTACCGGGCAGCGGGGAGCGTTGACCGGTAAGGCCTCGTAATGCGTGCCGATGCGATAGCGGTGAGCGTCGGCGTAACTGAAGATGCGGGCCTGCAGCATCTTGTCGGGAGAAAACCCGATGCCCGGAATCACGTTACTCGGCGAAAACGCCGCCTGCTCGATCTCGGCGAAGTAGTTCGTAGCGTTGCGGTTGAGTTCCATCACACCCACTTCGATCAGTGGGTAGTCACCATGCGGCCAAACCTTGGTGAGATCGAAGGGGTTGAACAGCGTCTTTTCGGCTTCGAGTTCAGGCATCACCTGCACATACATCGTCCAGCGTGGAAAGTCGCCGTGCTCGATCGCTCCGAACAAATCTTCCTGGGTCGACTCCCGCGTGCGGCCAACGACTTCGGCCGCTTCATCATTGGTCCAGTACCGGTGTCCCTGCTGGGTCTTGAAGTGAAACTTGACCCAGAAGCGCTCGCCCGCGTCGTTCCAGAAACTGAAGGTATGTGAACCGTAGCCGTTGATGTGGCGAACGTCGGTTGGCAAACCGCGGTCGGAAAAGAGTGTCGTGATCTGATGCAGGCTCTCGGGCGAGAGACTCCAGAAATCCCACATCGCGGTGGGCGAGCGCAGATTGGTCTGTGGATGACGCTTCTGGGTATGGATGAAATCGGGGAACTTGAGCGGGTCGCGAATGAAGAAGACCGGCGTGTTGTTGCCAACCAGATCCCAGTTGCCTTCTTCCGTATAGAACTTAAGAGCAAACCCGCGCACGTCGCGCTCAGCGTCGGCCGCACCCGCCTCGCCGGCCACGGTCGAGAAGCGCGCGAGCAACGGCGTGACCTTGCCCACCTCGCCCAACAGCTTGGCACGGGTGAAGCGGCTGATGTCATGTGTGATGGTGAGCGTGCCGAAAGCGCCCCAACCCTTGGCGTGAACCACCCGCTCGGGAATTCGCTCGCGATTCTGGTGGGCGAGCTTTTCGAGCAATTGCCAGTCCTGCATCAGAACCGGACCACGCGCGCCGGCGGTCAGCGAATTCTGGTTGTCGGCCACGGGGCAGCCGGCACTGGTGGTCAGGGTGGGGATCGGATCTTGCGTTTTCATGACAGTCCTCTTCAGTGGCGGGACGGCAACTCGTGCCGCATGAAGAGGACTGTAAGAACAGCCCGATTTTCAATCCAATACTGCTTGTCTCTGACCCCGATGGGCTGCGTTTATGAGACTCCGAACACTGCCGTCAACCCGGCGCAATGACGGGATCCAAGCGCGCTCACAGCTTGGTTGCGGCCTTGACGCTCGCCCACTGGCGGCGAGAGATCGGCAAGCGCTCGGGCAGATCGCGCAGGATCACTTCCCAATGGCCTTCGCCGCCCTCGCCTTCTTCGCTCGCCTTGACGCGCTGGAAACCTTCGATCGCGGCCTTCGCCACCAGGGCGTTGCGGTGGATACGAACAAAACGATCGCCGAACTCGCTCTCGAGCGCGGTAAGCGATTCTTCAGTCAGGAATTCGCGCTGCGCGGTACGGATCGTCACGTACTTGAGTTCAGCCCGCAGATAAATCACCTCGTCGAGCGGAACCAGGATCATGCGACCGCGCTCACTGACGGTCAGATGCGTTCGGACCGAACCCACCACGCGCGCCATCTGTTCGATCTTGGGCTCGTGCGTGTGCATTTTCTGCGCGCGCTCGAGCGCGGCAACCAGGCGATCGGCTCGCACCGGCTTCATCAGATAGTCGATCGCGTGAACTTCAAAGGCTTCAAGCGCGCGGTCGTCGTGCGCGGTGACAAAGATCAGTGCCGGTGGGTGCTGACGTTGCGCCAGGTGGCGCGCGGCTTCGATGCCATCCATCACTGGCATGTTGATGTCGAGCAGAACGACATCCGGGTGCAGGCGATCGACCGCGTCGAGCGCTTTCAAGCCATTGTCGACCTCGCCCACCACTTCGTGCGGCAAGCGCGCCGCAGAGTCCGACAACACCTGCAACAGGCGAGCCCGCGCTGGCGGTTCATCATCGACGATCAGCACTTTAAGCATCGCGTCTCCTCAGGTTCCACGCTCGACTGGAAGCACCATTTTCAGCTCGAAGCGGTCGCCCCGCACACGAGCTTCAAGTTGCGCCTCGAGGTCGTAGATCAGTGCCAGTCGACCGCGGATGTTGTTCAAGCCCATCTGGTTGCCCTCACGCTCGGGCCGATCAGGTGCAATCGGGTTGCTCACCACGATCTCGAGCCGGAATCCGTGTTGGCGAATCACCACCTCGATCTTGCACGCGCCGTCGTAGCGCTCAGCTCCATATCGAACGGCGTTTTCCAGGATCGGCTGGAGCAGCAGTTGCGGCACTTTTGCGTTGGGATGGTAGGCGCCAACATTCCATTCCACCTGCAATCGATCACCAAGCCGGGTTTGCTCGATCTCGACATACGACTTGCACAGCTCGATCTCGTCAGCCAGCGGAACCAGGCGACGGGTGTCGGCCATCACGGCCCGGAACAACTCGGCGATGGCCTCGAGCATGCGCTCGGCCTTCATCGGATCGGTGCGAATGATCGAGAGCACGGCATTGAGGCTGTTGAACAGAAAATGGGGGCGGATCCGCGACTGCAAGGCCTGAAAGCGCGCCTCGGCCACCGCCGGAGAAAACGCCCGCTCGCGCAGCTCCAGGTAGTGCTGGGTCGCAACTCCCACCGCCAGACCCAGCAGCCCATTGGAAATCACCCCCCAGAGATCGGCGCCAAGCAGCTTGGCGCTGGCGGCCACAACCACAGCGGGAGTCGCCCAGGCGATGGCGCGCTGCGCCGGCGCCCGCCATCGGCCCGCCACCCGGCGCAGCAGGCACCACAGCAGCAGCGTCGCGGGCGCCCCCAAGGACACCAGGATCGATGCTCGCAGAAAGTTCTCGCTCCACTCGACCGCCGTGGTGGCTCCTGCTGCACTGACCACGGCCACGCCCAGCAACAGAGCGAGCAAAACCCGCAACAGCACGCCGAGGTTGCAACCATCGGGAATGAGCTGAGGAGGAACCGGAGCAGCGGCAGCGGCGCGTGTTCCAGCGATGGGCCTGACGGCAGGAAGGGCTTTGCTCACGAGCCTATAAAATTCGATCGAAACGCTTTCACGTCGCGCCATGGCGCGCACACTTTCAAGGCCATTATGTCAAAGCCCACCCTCCATGCTGCCGATCCCCTCGCCTCCAAGAGCGAGGCCTGGTCGGGCCGATTTGCCGAACCCGTGGCCGAGTTTGTTCTGCGCTACACCGCCAGCGTCGACTTTGACCAGCGCATGGCCGCGGTCGATATCGCCGGCTCGCTCGCGCACGCCACCATGCTTGCCAAGGTCGGCGTGATTTCCGCCGCCGACCTTGCCGCGATCGAGACTGGCATGGCTCAGATCCGCGGCGAGATCGAGCGCGGCGAATTCGCGTGGAAGCTGGAGCTTGAAGACGTCCATCTCAACATCGAAGCTCGCCTCACCCAGTTGGTCGGCGACGCCGGCAAGCGGCTGCACACGGGCCGCTCGCGCAACGACCAGGTCGCCACCGACATTCGCCTCTACGTGCGCGGCGAAATCGACCGCATCATCGCCCTGATCTCGCAGCTGCAGGCCGCGCTGGTCGACCTGGCCGAGCGCGAAGCCGACACCATCATGCCGGGCTTTACCCACCTTCAAGTGGCGCAGCCCGTCACCTTCGGTCACCACCTGCTCGCCTACGCCGAGATGCTCGAGCGCGACCGCGAGCGCATGGTCGACCTGCGCCGCCGCGTCAACCGCCTGCCCTTGGGCGCCGCGGCGCTGGCCGGCACCACCTACCCGATTGACCGTGAGTTCGTCGCCGCGCAGCTCGGTTTCGAGGCCGTCGCCCAGAACTCGCTCGACGCGGTGAGCGACCGCGATTTCGCAATCGAGTTCTGCGCCGCCGCCAGCCTGCTGATGGTGCATATCTCGCGCTTTTCGGAAGAGCTGGTGCTGTGGATGAGCCAGCGCTACGGATTTATCAAGCTGCCGGACCGCTTCACCACCGGCTCATCGATCATGCCGCAGAAGAAGAACCCCGACGTGCCCGAGCTTGCGCGCGGCAAGACCGGCCGCGTGGTGGGCGATCTGATGAGTCTGATCACGCTGATGAAGGGCCAGCCGCTCGCCTACAACAAGGACAACCAGGAAGACAAGGAGCCGCTGTTTGACGCCATCGATACGGTGCGCGACACGCTGCGCGCCTTTGCCGAGATGGTTCCCGGCATCGAGCCCCAGCGCGCCACCCTGCGCCGCGCCGCCGAAGAGGGTTATTCGACCGCGACCGACCTGGCCGACTACCTGACCAAGCGTGGCGTTCCTTTCCGCGACTCGCACGAAGCCGTGGGCCGCGCCGTTCGATTGGCCAGCGAACGCAATATTGAACTGCCGCAGCTCACGCTGGCCGAACTGCAGACCTTCTCGCCCGTCATCGGCGAGGATGTGTTCGAGGTTCTGACGGTCGACGGTTCGGTGGCAGCACGCAACCACGTCGGCGGCACCGCTCCGGCGCAGGTGCGCGCCCAGGTGGCTCGTTGGCAACAGCGGCTTTCAGATCGCGGCATCGCCTGAACCCAACTCAGGGTTAAGCCTTAATCCTCAGTAGAATCCCGCACGCTGCGTGAGGAGCGCAGCGTGGCCGCTTGCGGCTGCCGGATGGACTAGAGGAGATGACAATGAAAGCTCTACTCGCGCTCTCACGCGCGATCGATGGGGCGAACGAAAGGATCTTCCGCATCGTCATGTGGTTGATCCTGATCGTGACGCTTGTGAGCTCGGGCAATGCGGGGGTTCGATACCTGTTCGACCAATCGTCCAATGCCTGGCTCGAACTGCAGTGGTATCTGTTCTCGGCGATTTTCCTGTTCTGCGCCGCCTACACCCTGAAGGCCAACGAGATGGTGCGGATCGACGTGATCTCGTCGCGCCTGTCACGCCGCGCCCAGGCCTGGATCGACGTGCTCGGCACCGTGGCTTTTCTGATGCCGATCACCATCATGATGGCCTGGCTGTCGTGGCCGGTCTTCATGCAGGCCTTCACCCACGACGAGATGTCATCGAACGCCGGCGGCCTGATCCTGTGGCCCGCGCGCCTGATGGTGCCGCTGGGCTTCGCGCTGCTGTTCCTCCAGGGCATCTCCGAACTGATCAAGATCGTCGCCTTTCTCACCGGTGACGGCCCCGATCCCCACGCCAAGGAAGAAGGCAAGTCGGCCGAGGAAATGCTGGCCGATGAAATCGCAAAGATGCGCGGGGGCGAGGCATGATCGAATTCTTGATTGCCAACATGGCGCCGATGATGTTCGCCGCGCTGGTGGTGGTTCTTCTGCTCGGTTATCCGGTCGCCTTCTCTCTGGGCGCGATCGGCATGGGTTTTGGCTTGCTCGGGATCGAGTTCGGTCTGCTCGCCCCCTCGCTCTTTCAGGCGATGCCGGAACGGATCTGGGGTGTGATGAGCAACGAAACCCTGCTCGCCATTCCCTTTTTCACCTTCATGGGTCTGATCCTCGAGCGCAGCGGCATGGCCGAGGACTTGCTCGACACCATTGGCCAACTCTTCGGTCCGGTGCGCGGGGGCCTCGCGTTTGCCGTGATCTTCGTCGGCGCACTGTTGGCGGCAACCACCGGCGTGGTGGCAGCATCCGTCATTTCGATGGGCCTGATCTCGCTGCCGATCATGCTGCGCTACGGCTACGACCGTCGCATCGCCTCGGGCGTGATTGCGGCCTCCGGCACGTTGGCGCAGATCATCCCGCCCTCGCTGGTGCTGATCATCATGGCCGATCAGTTGGGCAAATCGGTGGGGGACATGTACGCCGGGGCCTTCATTCCCGGCTTCGTGCTGACCGGCCTGTATGCGGGCTTCATCATTCTGGTGGCGATTTTCAAGCCAAGCTTCGTGCCGGCGCTGCCGCTCGAGGCCCGCACACTCGCCGAACCCAACGGCAACTCGGGCGCCACTTCGCTGCTGGCCTTGGCCGTGATCGCCAGCGCCGGGGCGATTGCCTTCGAAGCCTGGAAGCTGCCGCCCGACGCGCCAACCGACTTATCGATCATCGTCGGCCTGGCGATGGGAATGGCAATCGCCTTCGTCGCCGCCTTGATCAACAAGATCTCCGGGCTGGGCTTGCTCTCGCGCCTGGCCGAGCGCGTCGTGTTTGTGCTGATCCCACCACTCGCCCTGGTGTTCCTGGTGCTGGGCACGATCTTCCTCGGCATCGCCACCCCCACCGAGGGCGGCGCAATGGGGGCGGCGGGCGCCCTGATCATGGCGATCGCTCGCAAGCGCCTGTCGTTTGACCTGATGAAGCAGGCCATGAGCACCACCGCCAAGCTGACCACCTTTGTGGTGTTCATCCTGATCGGCGCGCGCATTTTCTCGCTCACCTTCTACGGCGTCGATGGCCACCGCTGGGTCGAGCACCTGCTCTCGGATCTGCCCGGCGGCCAGCTCGGCTTCCTGGTGTTCGTCAACGTTCTGGTGTTCGTGCTCGCCTTCTTCCTCGACTTCTTCGAGCTCGCCTTCATCATCGTGCCGCTCTTGGGCCCGGTGGCCGAAAAACTGGGGATCGATCTGATCTGGTTTGGCGTGCTGCTGGGCGTGAACATGCAGACCTCGTTCATGCATCCGCCCTTCGGCTTTGCGCTCTTCTACCTGCGCAGTGTTGCACCCAAGACCGAGTACATCGACAAGCTGACCGGCCGCCTCACCGCTCCGGTGACCACCGGCCAGATCTACTGGGGCGCGATTCCCTTCGTGGTGATCCAGCTGATCATGGTGGCTCTGGTGATCGCCTTCCCGCAGATGGTCATGGTCTACAAGAGCGACGCGCCGCTGGTCGATCCGAACTCGGTGAACTTCAACATGCCCAACGATGGCGCGCCGGCGCCGGACGCGAGCTTCCCCGGCTTTGGCGCGCCGCCGGCCGAGGGGCAGCCCGCCAACGGCGAACCGAGCGAACCGAGCGAAGCCAGCAAGGCCGCTGACGACGCGGCCGACAAGGCCTTGCAAGACGCCTTCCAGGCGCCCCCGCCGGCCGAAGAAAAGAAGCCTTAATCGGTCGGGTTTGATCAACCGAGCCCCGCCCCGGCGGGGCTCTTGTCTTTGGTGCGGCGACAATCCGCTTTTTGCCCGAGGCGCCCATGCATCCTCCTTCGTTCTCCGACCCACGCTCGGCCCTGGTGCTCTTTTCCGGTGGCCAGGACTCGAGCACCTGCTTGGCCTGGGCGCTTGATCGCTACACCCGGGTCGAAACCGTGGCCTTCGACTACGGCCAGCGGCATCGGATCGAGCTCGATCAACGGCACGCGGTTCGCGCCGGCCTCATCGCCCGCTTTCCGGCCTGGGCACCGCGCCTGGGCGAGGACCATCGGCTCGATCTATCGGTGCTGGGCGAGGTGAGCGACACCGCCCTGACCGATGAGCGAGCGATCGAGATGGATGCCAATGGCCTGCCCAACACCTTTGTACCGGGACGCAATCTGCTGTTTCTCACGCTGGCCGCGGCGCTGGCCTACCGGCGCGGCGCCGATGTGCTGGTGGGCGGAATGTGCGAAACCGATTTCTCGGGCTACCCCGATTGCCGCGATGACACGATCAAGGCGCAGCAAGTTGCGCTTTCACTGGGCCTGGGCAGCCGGATGACAATCGAGACGCCGCTGATGTGGCTGACCAAGGCGCAGACCTGGGAGCTCGCCCAACAACTGGGCGGCGCGCCCCTGGTCGAGCTGATCGTCGCCGAGAGCCACACCTGCTATCTCGGCGAGCGCGGCACCCGACATGACTGGGGCCATGGTTGCGGCCATTGCCCGGCGTGCGAACTGCGCGCACGCGGCTGGCGGCAATGGCAGTCCCAGCGCGAGACCGCGGCTTGATCCACATCGAACTTCGAACGCTTTCACCCGGACTTTCCCGCCCTGCAACAAGGGCGATCACGGTAATTTTCACCTCCTGCGGCGGGCGCCGATTTTCCCGGACGCTCGCGCCCGTCTGGAGTTGTTTGTCCGATGATCGAAGTTGTCAATGCCGCCAACGGCATCGTGTGGAGCCCGGCCCTGGTGTATCTGTGCCTGGGCGTGGGTCTCTTTCTGTCGCTGCGCGGCGGCTTCCTGCAGGTGCGCCACCTGCGCGAAATGATTCGCCTGATCTTCGAGGGCAAGAGCACTGACAGCGGGGTGTCGTCGTTCCAGGCGCTCGCCATGACGCTCGCCGGTCGGGTGGGCACCGGCAACATCGCCGGCGTGGCCACGGCCATCACCTTTGGTGGCCCCGGCGCCGTGTTCTGGATGTGGATGGTGGCCTTTCTTGGCGCGAGCTCGGCCTTCATCGAATCGACCCTGGGCCAGATCTACAAGGAAAAGCTCGACGGTCAGTATCGCGGCGGCCCGGCCTTCTACATCGAGAAGGGCCTGGGCATGAAACGCTTCGCCTGGGTGTTTGCGATCGTCACCATCTTCGCCTGCGGTTTCCTGATGCCGGGCGTGCAGGCCAACTCGATCGCCGCCGGCATGGAATCGGCCTTCGACATGGCCCCCAGCGTGACGGCCGCGCTGCTGGCCATTTTGCTGTCCTTCATCATCTTTGGCGGAGTCAAGCGCATCGCCACCTTCGCCAGCGTGGTCGTGCCCTTCATGGCGCAGGCCTACGTGATCGTGGCGCTGGTGATCGTCGGCCTCAACATCGAGAAGCTGCCAGAAGTGATGAGCCTGATTCTGCGCAGCGCCTTCGGTCTTGACGCCGGTTTTGGCGCGATGCTCGGCATGGCGATCCAGTGGGGCGTCAAGCGTGGCGTGTATTCGAACGAAGCCGGCCAGGGCACCGGCCCGCACGCCTCATCGGCCGCGTCGGTCAGCCACCCGGTCAAGCAAGGCCTGGTGCAGGCCTTCTCGGTCTATGTCGACACCTTGTTCGTGTGCTCGGCCACCGCGTTCATGCTGCTCATCACCGGCCGCTACAACGTCCAGGCTCCCGACGGAGCCGCGGTCTATACCGGCGTGACGGGTGTGCTCGCCGGCCCCGGCTACACCCAGGTGGCAATGGAAGCGGTGATGCCGGGCTTCGGGTCGATGTTCGTGGCGATCGCGCTGTTCTTCTTCGCTTTCACCACCATCGTCGCGTACTACTACATCGCCGAAACCAACATCGCCTACGTCAACCGCAAGATCAACCGGCCGTGGCTGATGTTCGTTCTGAAAATCGCCTTGATGGCCTCGACCGCTTATGGCGCGGTCAAGACCGCCGACCTGGCGTGGGGGCTGGGTGACCTTGGCGTCGGGCTGATGGCCTGGCTCAACATCACCGCCATCATCCTGCTGCAAAAACCCGCCTTCCTCGCTCTGCGCGACTACGAGCGCCAGCGCGCGGCCGGCATCGAACCCGTGTTCCACCCCGAAGCCCTTGGCATTGCCAATGCCGACTACTGGAGCGGTGGTCGTGCCGAGAAAAACCTGATCCTCGAGGAAGTCGATGGGGTGGGCGGCCAAGACAAGCCGACGAACACGGCAGCCAGCGCCCCCACGAGCCCGAGTTAACGGCTCTGCCGGCCTGCGGCGGGCAACGATCGGAGCCCGCTCACTCGTTGCCGCCGTGCGCTGACCCGCTCGGCGGCCAAACGGTTGGCCTGCGACAGGCCGGCGAGAGGCGCAACTCACCAGAGCCAGCGCCAACCGATTTCGACCCGCCCGATCTGCTGGCCGCTCGCCCAACTGCCACCGATCAAACCGTAATACCCCCCCCAATGCGTCTCACGATTGAACCCCGCCTGGACTTGCCAGGTGGTGCTCGGGCCCGCCGCTGGCAGGTAGACATTCGGCGCACTCAAAGCCAGCGCCGCGCTGTCGCCAAATTGATGGGTCACAGCGGGGCGAAGCCAGAAACGTGTCGTGTCATCCAAGGTTTTCTCGATTCTTACTCCCGCCCCGCCGTACCCGTGCCGAGTCTGTTCGTAACGACCCTTGATGCTGTCGTCGACCAGGTCCCAATCGAAGCTGGCGTAGCTTGCGTTGATCTGCGGCATCAGACGCCAACTCGGGGCAGGCTCGAACGTCTTGCCCGCCGCCAGGTGCAAACCCCATACCGTGGCGTGGAGCGTGTTGAAATAGCTGTCTTCAGTCGACATCTTGGCGTGCTCTCGGCCGCCCAAGACAATCGCCCGACCGAACCAAGCGTTCTGCTCGAGCTGACCGTATAGCCCTGCCTGCACGCTCTCGAGGTGGATGTTGGAGGTGGCGTGAGAGGGGATGACCAAGCCCTCGCCATTGATGTCGATCTTGGCCTGATTCCAGGCGACAAACACCCCGGCACGCCAGAATCGGTCGTTGCCCCAAGCTCCGCTGCGATCCGCCCCCAGGGTCACGGCCGTGCCTTCACCTTTAAACGAGAAACCATACTGCGCGCCTTGCTGCAGATTGGACGCATCGAGCTTGACCCAGATATCGCGCTCAACACCTGGCACGGTGTCGAGCCGCTGCCCGAGTGACATGAGATTGCCGCGCAACACGATGTCTGAAACCGCAGGCAAGGTGCCATAGGCCGGAATTTCGGGCAGCAAGCGCGCTGGCTGCCAATCAGGCGGAGGCGGAGGCGGGGGCGGGAGAGGCGGAACCGCTGGCGACTGCAGAGCCCAACCCTGGCCGTTGCGAACAATTTCCCAGACGTAGGGGCTGCCTTGGAGCCTGACGTCATAGACGTTCTTGCGCCCCACTGGCGCGGCGGCGATAAAAGTTCCGCTCCCCGCATCGCCCGATGCCCCTGTCTCAATGAAAGGGATGCTCTCGCCCAGCGTTCCCGCGCTGCCATCGTTCTGAAACTGGACGCGGGTTGTTCCCGCGACCGCTCCCAATAAACGCAGTGAGGTGGCACGCCCCTGCCCGGCCGATACGCTGTTGACCAGAAGACCATGGTTGGCTTCGTAATTGCCGGCCACTGTCAGCGCGGCGTAATGACCCGCAGTTCCGACAGTGAGCCAACCGCCGTTGACCAAGTTGCCTCTGAACTCGGCACTGACTGGTACTGACAAGACCCCGGCAAGGTTTAGCGTTCCGCCCGCGGCCAAGCCCAAGTTCCCCGCCATCTGCAAAGAGCCGCCGGCGTCGACCCGCACCTGTCCCCAGTTCTGCCAGTCAAGCACGCCGCTCGGCACCGCTTGCCCCGCCTGGGCCGTCAGCGCTGCCACTGTCGTTCCGCTCAAGACGATCAGCGTGTTTTGTCCGCTGCGATCGGTCAGCGGCGAAAGCGCGGCGAGATCGCTCGCCCCGAGGCTAAGCACGTTGTCTCTGCCAGACACGGCGATGCTGCCGCGCGCGGCCCCTCCCAGAAGGGACACTTGATGGCCTTGCCCACTGACAGCCGTAGCCCCCTCCAGCGCCCCGCTCGCCAAGACCAGACTCGCCCCGGAGCCGACCAGCGAGACCGCGTTAGCCGTCCCACCCTCGATCTGGATCGCGCCACCGGTCTGAACCGTCACCCGATTGGCCAGCCCTCCGCTGGCAAGAATCTGTCGCCCCAACTGCCGCACGGTGGTGTCATCGGCAACCCCGCCCGCCAGCACCGACTGCGTGGCCAGCGTCAGCGTGGTGTCGATGGCTCGGCCACCCGCACGGATCGTCTGCAGGCCGGCATTGACCACGCTCGTGCTGCTGGCCACGCCGCCACTGAGCACGTTCTGTTGGCCCCCGGCATTGACCGTCGTGCCATTGGCCTGTCCCGCCACCGCCTGCACGCCACCACTATTGACTTGTACGTCGAGCGCCACGCCCCCCGCCGAAATCGTCTGAGTGCCGCCATTGAGCTGGGCCGATGTCGCCACCCCGCCCGCCAGAACCCATTGCCCACCGCCGTCGCCCACCACCGTGAGGTCGGCAGTCCCGCCAACGATTTGCGCACCGCCGCTGCCAACGACCGTGGAACTCGCGCTCGCTCCCGGGAAAACCGACTGGGTGCCACCGACAATCGTCGTGGCTATCGCCACCCCACCAACGCCAAGAGTCTGTCGCCCTCCGCTGTTAAGCGTGGTGCCGCTCGCCCAACCGTTCACGTGTTGCGAGGCGCCGCTGTTGATCGTGGTCTGCGTTCCCACGCCGCCCGCAGTAATGGCTTGACTGCCACCGTTGAGCGTCGTGTTGTTGGCCTGCCCCCCGCTCGACACGGTCTGGCTGCCGCCATTGACGACGCTGTCAGAGGCCACGCCCCCGGCGTAGACAAACTGACGGCCTCCCTCGACTGTGGTCCCGACCGCCACTCCCGTGACAATTTGATCGCCACTCTGCATTACGGTCATCGTGGCCGTGCCGCCGGCCAGAATGGTCTGATTGCCGCCGGCGATAAGGCTGCCCGTCGCGCCCCCGCCGCTTGAAACCATCTGGTATCCGCCGCTGTTCACGGTCGCCGACAGACTCTCGCCACCGGCACTGACAAACTGGCGGCCACCGCTATTGATGCTCGTCGCGCTGGCTTTTCCCTCGACATTCTGGCCGCCGCCTTCGCCCAACGTGGTCGCGCTGGCGTTCCCGCCCGCCAGCACCGTCTGCGTGCCCGCCACGACGATGGTCTGCGTCGCCACGCCCCCGCTGCCAATGGTTTGGCGGCCCTCTGAGGCGACGCTGGTACTGACCGCCACGCCGCCGGCCAAGACTCTCTGCATGCCGCCGTCGAGTCGGGTCGCGGTGGCGATCCCGCCCGACGACAGGCGCTGGCTGCCGCCCGGATTGACCGTCGTCTCGCTGACAGCGCCTGCGACAAACTGCTCGGCACCGCGATTGACAGTCGTTGAAGTCGCCGTCCCGCCGGCGGCGATGAACTGGCTGCCGCCATTGAGCGTTGTGCGATCGGCCGTGCCGCCATTCGAGACCATCTGGCTGCCGCTGTTGACGACATTGATGGCGGCGGTGCCGCCCCTCTCGACAAACTGGCGACCACCGTTGATGGTGTTGTCGGTCGCCACGCCAGCGACGACCTGATCGCTCCCCACGCCAACCGTCGTGAGAGTGGCCGATGCGCCGGCCTCGACCCGCTGACCACCGCCCTCAAGCGTGCTGGCCGAAGCGACGCTACCGCTGAGAAGTTGCACCAGGCCACCGCTACTGACGGTGGTCTGGCGGCTCACACCGCCAGCGCTGACGAACTGGCGTCCGCCACTGCCAATGGTCGTTCCCGACACTTGCCCGCCTTCGACCAACTGATCGCTGCCCTGCCCCACGGAAGTCAGGGCCGCGACTCCCCCTGACTGGATCACTTGAATTCCACCGCTCAAAGTACTGTCGAACGCCTGGCCCTTACTGGATACCATCATCCGACCACCGCTCTCCACCGTGGTGCTGCTGGCCACCCCACCGCTAAACACGTATTGCCGACTCCCGGAAAGCAGCGTCGTGGTCAGGGCCGCGCCTTCGACTATTTGGTTGCTGCCGCTGCCCAGCGTGGTGAAGGTTGCGATCGCACCGGCCCCAACCTGCTGTTCGCTGTCGCGCTCAAGCGTGGTCCGTATCGCCAGCCCCCCCGCCGAAATGGTCTGGTAGCCGTACTTGACCAGCGTGTCGCTGACCCGGCCTCCAGCCGATACGTCCTGCTTGCCCCCGGAACTAATCGTGGTCGACACCGCTTGCCCTCCTTGGTTGACCACCTGATAGCTCTGATCGAGCACTAGCGTTGCCGAGGACACACCGCCTGACTCGCTCACCTGCAGACCGCCGCTGATCACGGTTGTGCCACTGGCTGTGCCAGCGTTGTTCTGAGTGCCGCCGTTAAGCACGGTCGAAGACGCCAGTCCACCACTTGAAACAACCTGGACACCGGTGATTTGATTGCTATCAGCCACCCCTCCCGACAGAACGGTTTGGGTACCTGTGACTAAATTTCCAATGGCGCTGCCGCCACCCGAGATAGTCTGCGTGCCGTCGATTCGCGAAGCTTTCGAGACCCCACCAGACTGGATTTCCTGCACTCCGCCGGAGTGGCTCACAAAAATATTGCTGGCGACCCCGCCATTGGCCACCACCTGGGTGCCATGGGCAACCGTCTCGCCAGAAACAGGCCCCGTCACCGGCGTGGTGAACGCCTGGGCCTGCGCCAGTGGCAACCATCCCAGCAAGAGCAGCAACAGGCGCGAGACGTGGATCGAACGCACGAAGCGACGCTGGCCGTAGCGCCGACGCTGGGCAAGAGGTGTCATGGTGCTAGCCCTTCGGCAGCCGTATGACTGCGCGGTGGAATACGTCCCAGGATGGCGGTCACCTGCTGCGGGGTGATCAGCCGAGTGCACTCGAACTGACGCGGCGTGCCCTGGTGACGCGGACACCAGAAAAAATCCGCGTGATCGAATTGATGACGCGGATCGTTCCAGCAGCTATTGCAGGTGTGGTGATTGAAGATTCGATACGGCGTGAAGAATTCATTAATCGGATGGGTAAATCCGCTGATCAAACTCACGGGGGTTCCGACTGACCACGCCAGCCACGCCAGTCCGCTGGAGAGCCCGACAAAGAATTCGGCGTGCTTGAGCAGCCGCGCGCGCTCAGCCAAGGGCCAGTCACCGGTGAAATCTTCGGCGCCGTGCGGCAAGGTGGTCCAGGTCAGCCCGGCGCCGTGACAGGCTTTCTGGTCGATGCATAAAACCCGCAAACCCCTTGCCTTGAGAAATCGGACTACCTCGATCCAGCCGGTCGGATGATTCCAGTATTTGCACTGGGTTGAGCTCTGCACCGCGATGCAGACGTAGCGCTCGGGAATCGGACGGCTCTCATCCGCCAGATCGATCCGCGCCGGCGCCTCGGTTGGATCGACCCCAAGAATGTGACCCGCGGTGCGATGCAGACCGACCAGGCGGAAATCTCCCGGCTGGAAGTGCCGCTCTTCGTCGCCAAAAAAAAGGCCGAGGTAATACGTGGCGTAGTAGTCGGACGCCTTGACCTGCTCCGGCGTGACAAAGCGAATCGTTGGATAGGTGCCGGCAAACAGAGGAATCAGATTGCCAGCCATCGAGCAGGTCAGCCGGCAAGCATGCCGATCGGCAAACCGCGCCGCGTAAGGAAACCAGCCCAGAACATCACCCAGAGTTCCGACCGGAAACTGGATCAGAACCGGCTGCCCCGCAAGATTCAAGCCGTGATCCAGCACCTTTTCCTGCCCGTGCCAGACCTCGACCCGAAAGGGCACAAAATACTTCTTGCTGCTGGTGACATAGCCCGCGCCAATGCCGGTTTCAAACAGCGTGTTGTGGGTCTCGGTATCGGACAAGCGCACGCGCCACTCCCCCTCAGGCAGACTGACGCGAGCCCCCTCGTTGAAATCGAAGCAGATACCGCAAGGTCCACTTTGTGTTGGCTGCGGTGCGGGCGGGATGAAACAGGAAAAGCCCGATGTTGGAGCTGAGGTAACACACGCGTGCTCGGCCTGTGCCGCATCAATCTCTGCCATTTCCCACGCCATAGTCGCCTTGAATTCCCGGTTCAAACCACACGCAAACCCGAGTTCGAGCTTAGGTTGAGACTTACAGGCAGAAAGCGGGTTCAGCTCCGTTTTGGGGCAAGGTCCCCAACGATCTTGGCGTAATCAGAGCGGGCTGCACGATCGAGCTCCGATAAAGAAAAAGCCCCGACAGCGCGGGGCTTTCATGACGGCAAGCGTTCTTATTTTTTAGCCGCCGGTGCCGACGCGACCGTGCGCAGGGTCGATGCCATGAAATTGTCAAAGCCTTGCTCGGCCACACCAAACCAGCGGATCTGGTCGTCGCGGAACGCCTTCCAGGGGCCGTAGACCTTGGCGAACTTGGGGTTCTTGGCGGCGGTCTCTTCGTAGACCTCGTTGGCCGCCTTCCACGCCGCCTCGAGCACCGGGCGTGGCCATTGACGCAACTGCACGCCGCTGGCGATCAAGCGGCGCAGAGCGCCGGGGTTCTTGGCGTCGTACTTGGCCAGCATGATGACGTTGGCATAGGCGCAGGCGGCCTCGAGAATTGCTTGGTACTCCTTGGGCAGCTTGGCGTAAGCGGCTTGGTTGACGAAGAGGTCGAGTTCGGGGCCGCCCTCCCAGAAGCCGGGGGTGTAGTAGTACTTGGCGACCTTGCCCAGGCCCAACTTTTCGTCGTCGTAGGGGCCAACCCACTCGGCCGCGTCGATCGTGCCCTTCTCCAGCGAAGGGTAGATATCGCCGCCGGCGATCTGCTGCGGCACCACGCCAAGCTTGGTCAGCACCGTGCCGGCAAAGCCGCCGATGCGCATCTTCAAGCCTTTCATGTCGGCAACGGTCTTGATCTCCTTGCGGAAGAAGCCCCCCATCTGCGCGCCAGTGTTGCCCGCTGGAAAAGCAATGATGTTGTAGTCCTTGAAGAACTCGGCCATCAATTGCTTGCCGCCGCCCTCGTACATCCAGGCGTTCTGCTGACGCGCGTTCATGCCAAAGGGCACGGCGCAGGCAAACGCAAAAGTCGGGTCCTTGCCGAAGTAGTAGTAGGGCGCGGTGTGTGCGCACTCGACCGTGCCGTTCTGCACCGCGTCAAGCGCTTGCAGACCGGGAACGATTTCACCGGCGGCAAACACCTGAATCTGAAACTTGCCATTGGTGGCGGTAGCAACCGTCTTGGCAATCACGTCGGCCGCACCGAAGATCGTGTCGAGGCTCTTGGGAAAGCTCGAAGTCAGGCGCCACTTCACCTCGGGACCGCTTTGTGCCAGCGCCGGAGTGGCCAGGGTTGCGGCGGCAAGCCCGGCACCGGCCGTGCCGGCGTTCTTCAGGAAGCTACGACGTTGCATGAATCTGTCTCCACTTTGCGTGAGGTATTGGACGGGCGCCGTCGGACAAGAGCGGATCACGGACGCCCTGGCTCCGCTGAAAAAGATTCTATCCTCGGGAAATCACCAACCAACGCAAAGCCATTCCATTTCTGCGCAACATTGGCGCGATTCGCACACCTGCGCACCAAACCGCCGATCGAGCCCCTTTTTTTGCGTAAAAAAAAGGCGCGTATTGAACGCGCCTTTTTCACTTCCCCGAATTCGCCCAGGCCAAGCCCGGATTTCGTTCAACTTCCGCCGACGGTCATGCCTTCGACAATCACCGAGCCCGTGATCTTCGAACCGCGCTTGATCGTGTCAGCCCCCACCGCGGCGATATTCATGAACATCTCTTTCAGGTTGCCGGCAATCGTGATCTCTTCGACCGGGTAGGCGATCTCGCCGTTCTCGACCCAGAAACCGGTCACGCCGCGCGAGTAATCGCCCGTGACGTAATTGACGCCCTGACCGATCAGCTCGGTCACGAGCAAGCCGGTGCCAAGCTTGGCCAGCATGGCGCGGAAATCGTCTTGCGCTTGCGTCAGCTTGGAGCGCAGTTCGAGGTTGTACGAACCGCCGGCATTACCGGTGCTCTTCATGCCGAGCTTGCGCGCCGAGTAGGTCGAGAGGAAATAGCCCTGCAAGACGCCATCGGCGACCACGTCGCGCTCGTGGCCGCGAACGCCTTCCTCGTCGAAGGGGCTCGAGCCGCCAGCGCGCGCCACGTAAGGATCTTCGTGAATACTCAAGTGATCGGCAAAGATCGGCTTGCCCAGCGCGTCGACCAGGAACGAGGCCTTGCGATAGAGCGAACCGCCGCTCGCGGCCTGGGTGAAATTGCCGATCAGACCGCAAGCCAAGGGCGCTTCAAACAGGACAGGGCACTGGCGAGTGCCGAGCTGGCGTGCCGACAAGCGAGCCAGTGCGCGGCGCGCGGCGTAATCGCCAATCGCCTCGGGCGAGGCGAGTTCGGCCGGCACGCGCGAGCTCGAATACCAGTCGTCGCGCTGCATGCCGCGGCGGTCGCGGGCGATCGGACTGACCGAAATCGAGTGGCGCGAATAGGGGTAGCCGGCGGCAAAACCGCGGCTGTTGGCCAGAACAAAGTGACCTGAGCTGGTGTAGACGTTGGCGCCTTCGGAGTTGACGATTTTCTTGCTCACGCCCCAAGCCGCGGCTTCGGCGCGGCTGGCGATGTCGATCGCCGTATCGGCATCGATCGCCCAGGGATGAAAAAGGTCGAGATCGCGCGGCGCGGTCTCAAGCGTGTCAGCGTCGGGCAGACCGGCCGCTTCGTCCTCGGCGGTAAAGCGCGCGATATTCCACGCCGCCGCCACCGATTCGCGCACCGCCTGCTCGGAGAAGTCCGAGGTCGAGGCATGGCCGCGGCGCTGGCCGATGTACACGGTCACGCCCAGGCCCTTGTCGCGGGTGTGCTCAATGGTCTCGACGTCCTTCTTGCGCACCGTGACCGACAGCCCGGTGGATTCACTGACCTCGGCGACGGCGTCGGTGGCGCCCAGCGCGCGCGCGTGAGCCAGGGCTTGTTGCGCCAATTCGTGCAGGCGCTGATCGGAGACGGCAAAGAGTGAGCTCATGCGGGGTCGGTACTCGCTAAGGTGGCCAAGTATCATACCGGCCATGATGGATCCCACCGACAAGCAAACCGACGACGGCGACGACGACATTCCCCAGTGGCGTGGTCCGAGCAAAAGCCAGCGCAAACGCGATATGCACGCGCTGCAAGACCTCGGCCGCCAGCTCTCCGAGCTGCGCCCGGACCAGCTCGCCAAGATTGACCTGCCCGACGACTTGCGCGCGACGCTGCTTGAAACCAAGCGGATCAAGGCACACGAGGCGCGCCGCCGCCACCTTCAGCTGATCGGCAAGCAGATGCGCGTGCTCGACGCCGACGCCGTGCGCGCCGCGCTCGGCCGCGCCAGCGGCGACAGCAAGGCCGCGGTCCTGGTGATGCACCGGGCCGAAGCGATCCGCAACCGCCTGCTCGAAGACGACGCCGCGCTGACCGACTTCGTTGCGCAGTTTCCCGCCACCGACGTCAAAGAGCTGCGCACCCTGATCCGCAGCGCCCGCCGCGAACGCGATGCAGCCAAACCGCCCAAGACCTCGCGCGAGATCTACCGTTTCGTGCATGCGTTGCTGGCCCCGCCCGAGTCGCTGCTCAAGAAAGACGATGAAGACCAAGACGATGAAGGCTGAACGTTCGCACCCCGATGAGCTGATCCTCGGGCTGATTTCGATTTCCGACCGCGCCTCGCAAGGGGTTTATCAGGACCAAGGAATTCCCGCCCTCGAAGCCTGGTTCGGCAAGGCCTTGAGTTCGCCCTTCCAGATCCACTCGCGCCTGATCGCCGACGAGCGCGAGCTGGTTGAGGCGGCGATCGTCGAACTGGTCGATGAAGTCGGTTGTGACCTTGTGCTCACCACCGGCGGCACCGGGCCGTCGCGGCGCGACGTCACGCCGGAAGCGACGCTGGCCGTGGCCACCCGCGAGATGCCCGGCTTTGGCGAGCAGATGCGCCGCATCTCATTGAGCTTTGTGCCCACCGCGATCCTCTCGCGCCAGGTCGGCGCGCTGCGAGAGATCGAAGGTCACGCCGCGCTCATCATCAACCTGCCCGGCCAGCCCAAGGCGATCGCCGAAACGCTCGAAGGCCTCAAGGACGCCGAAGGCAAGCCCCTCGTTCCCGGCATCTTCGCGGCCGTGCCTTATTGCATCGACCTCATCGGCGGCCCCTACATCGAGACCCACGACTCGGTGAGCAAGGCCTTCCGCCCCAAGAACGCGATCCGCGCCAAGTGATGACTGAACGACTCGACACCGTCGAACTCCAGCCGCAAAGCACCGAGCCCACCGCCGCCGTGATCTGGCTGCACGGCCTGGGCGCCGACGGCAACGACTTCGTTCCCATCGTGCAGGAACTGGCCCGCTTCGGCATTCCGCCGATCCGTTTCATATTCCCGCACGCGCCGCAGATTCCGGTGACGATCAACGCCGGCTATGTGATGCGGGCCTGGTACGACATCCTTGGCGTGGACCTGGTGCGGCGCGAAGACGAGGGGGGAATCCGCCGCTCGCACAGCCAAATCGAGCAGTTGATCGAGCGCGAAGTGGCGGCGGGCATTCCGCGCTCGCGCATCGTTCTGGCCGGCTTCTCGCAGGGCGGAGCGATCACGCTGCACACCGGGCTGCGCCAGGCCGAGCCGCTCGCCGGTTTGATGGCGCTCTCGACCTACCTGCCACTGGCCGATTTGTTCGCGGCCGAACGCCACACCGCCACCCACGCAACACCGGTTTTCATGGCGCATGGCAGCGCCGACCCGATCGTGCCGATGGCCCGCGGACTGGCTTCGCGCGACGCCTTGATCGCGCTGGACCATCCGGTCGAGTGGCACGAGTACCCGATGGAGCACTCGGTATGCGAGCAAGAGGTGGCCGACATCGCGGCGTTTCTCAAGCGAGTGCTCGGCTAGTCCGGTCACTCTCGCAGACAAAAGGGCTCGCCACTGGCGAGCCCTTTTTACTTTGGTGCCTCAGACCGGCGAGGCGGCTACTTGGCTTTCCCCCAACGCAGCGCCGTCCGTGCGATTCGCTCGCCGAACCGACGCGCGGTTTCAAGGTCGCCCGGCAAAGGCCCTTCTTCCGGACTTGAGTCCGACGGCGACTGCGCCATTGCGCCCGCCGAAGAGCCCAGGTAGTTAAGGTCGTTGCGCGTGGCCGCCTTGCTGTTCGATGGCAGCATGCCGGTGCCAACCCAGACCATCGAGTGCTGCATTGCCAATGTGAAGAAGTAGTGCAGCGTCGAATGCTTGTCGCCGTTGATACTCGCCGAGTTGGTAAAGCCGGCGGCGATCTTGTCCTTCCACTGCTGCGAGAACCAGGCCTTGGAGCTGGCGTCGGCGAACTTCTTGAACTGCCACGACGCGCCGCCCATGTAGGTGGGTGAGCCAAACACGATGGCGTCAGCCGCCGCCAGCTGCTCCCAGCCATCCGCTGTCAGCTCGCCGTTGGCGTCGATCGCGAGCAAGGCCGCGGCGGCATGCGCGGCGGCGCCGGCATGAACCGCTTCGGCCTGTTTTCTGGTGTGGCCGTAGCCGCTGTGATAAACGATGACGATTTGAGTCACTTTGATTTTCCCTCTCAATACGCGGCGTGCTGCCGCTTTCAATTTAGTTGTAGCGCCAGCTGCCGCGTCGCCCGCGCGCATCCAAGCTCCAAGCCCCGGCGCCTTGGGCCACCACCATCAGCAGCCCGCCAGTGACCGCGATGTTCTTCATGAACATCAGCATCTGAAGGGTCTGCGAGTCGGCCGGCAAAACCCAGAAGTTGTGAAAGATGAAACTCGCAACCAGGGTGAAGATCGCCAGCGCCAGCGCGGCGGCTCGGGTTTTGAAGCCAACGATCAAGGCCAACCCGGCACCGATCTCAAGCACGATCGCCGCCGCTGCCAATGCGCTCGCCAGCGGCAAGCCTTGGGTGGCGATGTAGCCGGCAGTGCCGGCAAAGTCGCCAATCTTGGCGACGCCAGCAAAGATAAACATGAGCGCCAATAAAAGTCGTCCGACCAGGGCAATCAAGGATTGAGCAACGTGATTCATGGACGTCTCCCAGCTCGTTGAATTCGGCCGTCAAGGCAAATCGAACAGCAGCACTTCGGCGCCCGAACCGGCTCCCACCCGGATCTGCGATTCGTCTTCCAGACGGGCGCCGTCGCCCGCCTTCATGCCTTGCCCGTTGACGCTCAACTCGCCGCGGGCGAGAAAGACGTAGGCG
>JAVVWR010000002.1:62894-93321 GCA_036652035.1 Burkholderiaceae bacterium
CTTCATGCCTTGCCCGTTGACGCTCAACTCGCCGCGGGCGAGAAAGACGTAGGCGCGGCGCCCCGGCGCGAGTGCAAGCTCGGCAGATTCAGACCCGTCAAAGAGCCCGGCGTAGATCCGCGCGTCCTGGTGAATCCGGACCGAACCGGCTGCTCCGTCGGGCGAGGCGATCAAGCGCAGCTGCCCGCGTTTGTCCGCCTCCGAAAAGGTTTTTTCTTCGTAGCCCGGGCTCAGGCCGCGGCGATCGGGCTCGATCCAGATCTGCAAAAAATGCGTCGGCAAATCGGTGGCGTGATTGAACTCCGAGTGACGCACGCCCGTACCCGCGCTCATGCGCTGCACATTCCCCGGCCGGATCACCGAGCCATTGCCCAGGCTGTCGCGGTGCGCCAGTTCACCCGACAACACATAGCTGATGATTTCCATATCACTGTGGCCGTGGGTGCCGAAGCCCGCACCCGCGGCTACGGTGTCGTCATTGATCACACGCAGCGGCCCCAAACCCATGTGCAGCGGGTCGTAGTAATCGGCAAACGAAAAGCTGTGATGCGTCTTGAGCCAGCCGTGGTTGAAGTAACCGCGGTCGGCAGCGTGCCGGATCGTGATCATCGAAGCTCTCCCGATAAGCGCCAGGGTGAACGATGAATTGGATTGAGTGCTCCACCTCAACGTTGTGCCCTGTATGAGACGGCATTTTCCATGGGCATGACCGGGTTAGCATCGACTGTTTCCTGACGCTTGCATTCAATTATTTTGAATTCATGAACCGCGCGCTGACCCTCGACGCTCTAATCCTGATCGACACCATCGCCCGCCGCGGCAGCTTTGCCGCGGCCGCCGACGAGTTGGGCCGAGTCCCGTCGGCGGTGACGTATTCCGTGCGCCGGCTCGAGGACGGACTCGACGTTCTGCTCTTCGATCGTCGCGGCCGCGGCGCACGCCTGACTCCGGCCGGCGAAGAGCTGCTGCGGGAAGGCCGGCAATTGCTCGCGGCCACCGAGGAACTCACGCGCCGCGTGCGTCACGTGGCCGCCGGCTGGGAGCCGGAGCTTCGAATCGCGCTCGACACCATCATCCCGTTCGAAACCCTGCTCGTCCCTCTGGCCGAGTTTGCGGCGGTCGCGCCAACTCGAATCAAACTCAGCCACGAGGTTCTGGGAGGGACCTGGGATGCTCTGATCTCGGGCCGGGCCGATCTGGCCGTGGGCGCTTCGCAAGAACGCCCCGAGCCGGGGCGCCATGGCGCCGGGCTCAAGCTCGCCGAACTGTGTCGGATCAACTTCGTGTTTGCGCTTGCCCCTGGGCACTCTTTGGCGGCGACCGGCGAACCGCTCGCCGAATCTGAACTCAAGCGGCATCGGCAAATCGTGGTGGCCGACAGTTCACAGCGGCTCGCCCCGCGAGCGACCGGGTTGACCGGTTCAGAAACGCTGATCGTGCCCTCGATGGCGGCCAAGATCGCCGCCCAGAAGGCCGGGCTGGGTGTGGGATTTTTGCCCGAGCACGGAATCCGGGCCGAACTGGCCTCGGGTGCCCTGGTGACTCGCGAAACAGAAGCCGGCAAACCCGACGGGCTGCTCCAGCTTGCCTGGCGTGCCAGTCACCGTGGCCGCGCGCTCGACTGGTGGATCGAGCGCCTCAGCTCATCCGAGTGGCGCACGGCCTTAACGGCGTGAGCTTGGCAGGCGCCGCGCTCGCGGGGAGGCGGACAGAATCCGCCGCTTTCGGTTTGAGCCAATTCATCGCATCGGGTGTGATCCCACCAGCCCGGTTGGCCCGATGCCCTGACCGCAGGCAATGTTCGCGTAGCCGACGCCGCCAGGATTTCAGCGCAGCACGGCAAAATGACGTCAATGTCGACCCCTTCCCTCTACCGCGGGCGATTTGCCCCCTCGCCCACCGGCGCGCTGCACGCCGGTTCGCTGGTCGCCGCCCTGGCCAGTTGGCTCGATGCGCGCGCCCATCAAGGCGTTTGGTTGGTTCGCATCGAAGACATTGATCCGCCACGCGAAGTGGCGGGAGCCAGCCGCGACATTCTCGCCACCCTCGGCCGCTTCGGCCTCGAATCCGACGAGCCAGTGATATTTCAGAGCGCCCGCGGCGCGACCTACCAGGACCGGCTGGAGCAATTGATCGTCGCCGGCGCGGTCTATGGCTGCGCGTGTTCGCGCCGTGAAATCGAGCTTGAGTGCGCGCGGCAGAGACTGGCTCTCGGCGTCTACCCCGGCACCTGCCGTGCCGGCACCCGCGGGCGCGCGGTACGTGCCTTGCGGCTGCGCGTCCCAGCGACAAGCATCGGTTTTGAGGATCGCGCGATCGGCCTGTATTCGCAGTCGCTGGCGTGTGAGGTGGGCGACATCGTGGTGCGTCGAGCCGATGGTCTGTGGGCTTATCAACTGGCGGTGGTGGCCGATGACGCCGAGCAAGGCATCACGCACGTGGTGCGGGGCGCTGACCTGCTCGACAACACGCCGCGGCAGATCCATTTGCAGCGGGCGCTGGGGGTGGCAACGCCGAGGTATCTGCATGTTCCCGTGCTCACCAACGAGCGGGGCGAAAAGCTCTCGAAACAGACCGGTGCCCGCGCGATCGATACTGGCAACATCCTCGGCGAGCTCGAGCGCGCCTGGCTTCACCTGGGATTCGATCCCTTGGGCGCGGATAGACCGGCTGCGTTCTACGAGCGAGCCACGGAACTCTGGCGCGAACGCTTTGGCGGAACCTGAGCCCCCAAACACATCGGGCCGCAAAGCGGCCCGATACTGACTGCAGTCACGGCCTTGACACCGGCCGTCAGTCCTACTTCCTGATTCCGCCCAAGAGCGCCGCCAATCGCACCGGCTTGCGAGCCAGTGTGTTGGTGGTGCTGGCCGACTCGATCGGAGTAGCCGGAGCGCCATCGGCCGGCTCGTAAGGTTTGGAGAAGAAGGGATCGAGCGGCGCCGATTGACGCGAACCGCTCGCGGCCGACCGGCTGCGCTCGCGCGAGTCGCGCTCAGGACGCTCGGAGCGTTCGCGACGCGGTTCGCGCGGCTCGCGCCGCTCACCGCTGCGCTCGACCGTCAACTCGACCTGTTCGAACTTCTGCTTGGTGAGCTTTTCGATCGCCGCCACGCCACGCTCGTCGGAGCCGGTCATGAACATGATCGTCAGACCCTTGGCGCCGGCACGGCCGGTACGGCCGATGCGGTGAACATAGTCCTCCGCCTGGAAGGGCACGTCGTAGTTGATCACCACCGGCAGGTCGGCAATGTCGATACCGCGCGCGGCCACGTCGGTGGCGACCAGCACTTCGATCGAGCCGTCCTTGAAGCCGTCGAGCGCCTTCATGCGCTCTTCCTGGGTCTTGTCGCCATGGATCGCATCGGCATTGACGCCGGATTTCTGCAACTGGCGCGCCAGGCGTCGGCATTCGATCTTGGCGTTCACAAACACCAGAACCTGAGTCAGGCGACCGCCCTCGGGGCCGCGCGTTTTCAGAAGCT
The DNA here is from genome assembly GCA_036652035.1 of Burkholderiaceae bacterium. GTDB lineage: Bacteria > Pseudomonadota > Gammaproteobacteria > Burkholderiales > Burkholderiaceae_F > JAEZVV01. Next base: position 66,380 of record JAVVWR010000002.1, read on the forward strand.
GCAGCAGGGCGTCGGTCTTTTCGGACTCGTGCACCCGCACCACTTCCTGCTTGACGGTGTCGGCGGTGGCGTTGCGGCGCGCGACTTCGATCAGGACCGGGTCCTTGAGGAAGTTGGCGGCAAGCTTCTTGATCTCTTCTGAGAACGTGGCCGAGAACATCAGGCTCTGCCGCTGCTTGGGCAGCAGGTTGAGAATGCGCGAGATGTCGGGCAAGAAGCCCATGTCCAACATGCGGTCGGCTTCGTCGAGCACGACGACCTCGACCTGCGACAGGTTGGTGTTCTTCTGTTCCAAGTGGTCAAGCAGGCGGCCGGGGGTGGCGATCACCACCTCGACCCCGGCGCGCAGCGCCTCGGTCTGCGGGCGCATGTCGACACCACCGTAGACCACCGCGACGCGCAGCGGCGACTTGGACGCGTACTTCTTGATGTTGTCGGCCACCTGATCGGCCAGCTCGCGCGTCGGCGCGAGCACCAGACCGCGCACCGGGTGGCGCGCCGGCGAAACGCTGCTGTTGGCATGCTTCATCAACACCTGCAGCATCGGCAGGCCGAAACCGGCCGTCTTGCCGGTGCCGGTCTGCGCCGCGCCCATGACGTCACCGCCCTGCAGAACGACGGGAATCGCCTTGGACTGGATCGGAGTCGGCGTGGTGTAGCCCATCTCTTGGATGGCGGCGAGGATCTGCGGATCGAGGCCGAAATGCGAAAAGTCGTGATACTCGGACATGCGTGCGTGAGACTCAGGCAAGTGCCGCGGTCCGACGCGGCGGCGCGAAGGCGGGTCCGCCTCCGAGGAGTGTGCCCTCCACGCGTCGCGCGCGGAGGGTTTTCAGTTTGGTAGGCCGTACAGGATTTGAACCTGTGACCAAGGGATTATGAGTCCCCTGCTCTAACCGCTGAGCTAACGGCCCGCCGTCAAGACGACAGGGCCGGCTGGATTCGCCGGCAGGCAAGTTACTGGCCTTCCAGGAAGCTCTTCAACTTGTCGGAGCGGCTGGGGTGACGCAGCTTGCGCAAGGCCTTGGCCTCGATCTGGCGAATCCGCTCGCGGGTGACATCGAACTGCTTGCCGACTTCTTCCAGCGTGTGGTCGGTGTTCATCTCGATGCCGAAACGCATGCGCAGAACCTTGGCTTCACGCGGCGTGAGCGAATCCAGCACTTCCTTGGTCACGCCCGACAGGCTCGAGTACTGAGCGGCGTCGGCCGGGGCCACGGTAGTGGTGTCTTCGATGAAATCGCCCAGATGCGAATCGTCGTCATCGCCGATCGGCGTTTCCATCGAGATCGGCTCTTTGGCGATCTTCAGGATCTTGCGGATCTTGTCTTCGGGCATCTCCATCTTGATCGCCAGGGTCGCGGGATCAGGCTCGGTGCCAGTCTCCTGCAGAATCTGACGCGAGATGCGATTCATCTTGTTGATCGTCTCGATCATGTGCACCGGGATGCGGATGGTGCGCGCCTGGTCGGCGATCGAACGCGTGATGGCCTGACGGATCCACCACGTGGCGTAGGTCGAGAACTTGTAGCCGCGGCGGTATTCGAACTTATCGACCGCCTTCATCAGACCGACGTTGCCTTCCTGGATCAGGTCAAGGAACTGCAGGCCGCGGTTGGTGTACTTCTTGGCAATCGAGATCACCAGGCGCAGGTTGGCCTCGGTCATCTCGCGCTTGGCCTTGCGCGCCTTGGCTTCGCCCGTGGCCATCTGCTTGTAAACCTCGCGCAGATCCTTCAACGGCAGGACAACGCGGGTTTGCAGGTCAGTCAAGCGACCTTGCAACTGCTGAACCGCGGGCAGATTGCGCGTCAGAACAACAGCATAGGATTCGCCCGAAGCCGCTTCCTTCGACGTCCACTCGGTGTCGACTTCGTGGCCGGGGAAGTGCTTGAGGAAGTGCGTGCGCTGCATGCCGCACTTGTTGACCATGATCTCGTAGATCTGCTTTTCGATCGCACGGACTTCGTCAACCTGCGCGCGCAAGGTGTCGCATAGGCGCTCGACCGTCTTGGCGGTAAAACGCAGGCCCATCAGCTCTTCCTGGATGGTCTCTTGCGACTTCACGTAGGTCTTGGAGCGATAGCCTTCCTTCTCGTAGGCTTGGCGCATCTTCTCGAACAGTTTCGAGCAACGGTCGAATCGCTCAAGCGCCTTCTTTTTGAGGTCGTCGAGCTGGCCGGCGGTCATGCCGGACGCGCCGATGTCGGTGCTTTCGTCGTCGGCGTCTTCGTCGTCATCGGACGAGCCGCTCGCGCTGGGAAAATCTTCGGCGGCGGGGTCAACCAAGCCGTCAACGATATCGTCGATCGGCATTTCGCCAGCGCGGATCTTCTCCGAGGCGGCGAGAATTTCGGCAATGGTGGTCGGGCAGGCGGAGATCGCCATCACCATGTGCTTCAAGCCGTCTTCGATGCGCTTGGCAATCTCAATTTCGCCTTCGCGCGTCAGCAGCTCGACCGAGCCCATCTCACGCATATACATGCGGACGGGGTCAGTGGTGCGGCCGAATTCGGCGTCAACCGAAGAGAGCGCAGCTTCGGCTTCTTCTTCGGCGTCGTCGGCGGCGGCATTCGGAACGTGATCGCTGATCAGCAGCGTTTCGGCGTCGGGCGCGACTTCGAACACCTGGATGCCCATGTCACCCAGGGTGGTGATGATCGCTTCGATCGCGTCGGCATCGACCAGGTTGTCGGGCAGGTGGTCGTTGATCTCGGCGTAGGTCAGGAAGCCACGCTCCTTGCCTAGCTTGATCAGCGCCTTCAACTTGTTGCGGCGGGTCTCGACGTCTTCTTCGGCGCCGTGATAACTCTTCTCAAGCGCTTCCTTGAGCAGGCGTTCGCGCGCGCTCTTGCTCTTACCTTTGCTGCGTGCGGTGAGCTTTTCGACCAGTTGAACACTGGGGTCGATCGAGTCGTCAGACGCTTCCGGCAGCGAATCGAGGCCACCGCCCATGTCATCACCGGTCTGCGACTTGGGCTTGCGCCCCGGCCGGCCACGCGGCGCAGCGCCAAGCTTCGGAGGGGCCTTCTTCTTGGTGTCAACGATCGTGATATCAGAGGATGCGGTCACCCGCGCTTTCTTCTCGATGCCTGCTTCGGCCGTCTTCGCGCTCGTCTTGGCCGCCCTCGTCACCGTCTTCGCTGCCGTCTTTTTCGTCGTCACCATTGCTCCACCTGGTTGTCCACCACGATCCGCCGTCGCCCGGCGCCCGGACTACCTTCGTCCACGCAGCCACACTTTGGTTCAGTGCAGCCACGCACTCTCATCGTTTTTACCGCCCGTGCCCTGCGGCACCGGTCTCAATAAATCTCTGGGCGCAGCAGGCCATGACAAGCCCGCCAATACGTCCGCCCGTCGGCGGCGGCCTGACATCCGGGCCACTTGCAAACGGGCTCAACTCGAAACTCTTAAAAAAGAAACCGCGGGCACTTCGCGCTGCGCCGCTGCGACTCACGTTCGGCGCAGGATCTTCGACATGAATGCCGGAGCCCCTTTGGGCGGGTCCGGTCGGTGTCTGCCGTGCGCGCAAGTCAGCGGGATGTCAGGCGCCTCCGATCAATCGCGATCTCCTGGGCGCCTCCAGAGCGCTCCGATTGGAGGGGCGCCCGGAAAAATGTTTAATTGTAGCAGGCGCGCCCATTTTCGAGGCGCCACAGCCTGCCGCATCAATCACTGCGAACTACCTGCCGAGGCTTGACGCGCTGCTTTGAGTTTGGCTTGCCGCTCCATCAGCCGTTGGATCAGAGTCCGCGACTCGGCAGTGAGTCCAGCCGAAATCAAAGCTTCGAGTTCGGCGCTGACACGCTGCAACTCCAGATTCAGAAAGGCCGCACTCAACTCCTGACGTGCCGCCTCGAGCGGAGTCTCGAGCATCATTTCTCGCGCCGCCAGATGGCGGTATTCCTCGCCCCATTGGCTGGCTCCCAAGCCCTCCATGAGCGCGGCCTGCGATGGCGCCATTCCGCCATCAACGGCGGTTGCCGCACGCCAGACCTCAACAATCTGCTCATCGGTCGGCTCGTCGCGCCCGACCAGCTCATCGACGATCTGTGCGTTGAATTCCCGCGCCAGCAGAGGATGAGCCAACAGGTATTGCAGGATGCGCTGCTTGAGGTCTTCAACTTCAACGTGGCGCACCGGACGCGACCGGGCGGCACGCCGGGGGGAGCGGGCACGCCGCAAGCCATAGAGAGCCTCGACCTCGTCGAGCTCGGTACGAGCGGCATGCGCCAAATCCTGCATCAACTGCAGGCGCATCGCGCCACCCGGCATTGCGGTAATGAGCGGCTTGGCTTCCGCCAGCAGAGCCGCTCGCCCTTCGGATGTATCCAGCGCCTTACCCTCACCCAAGGCCCGCAGGAAAAACCGCGACAAGGGCAAGGCCTGGCCCAGCTCCTCTTCAAACGCTTGGCGCCCGCGCTCCTTGATCAAGCTGTCGGGATCCTCTCCTTCGGGCAACAAGAGAAAGCTGGCACGCTGCGTATCGCCAATCACGGGCAGAGCCGCCTCGAGCGCGCGGCGCGCGGCCTTGCGGCCGGCATTGTCACCATCGAACGCAAACACGACGTGGTCGGTGAGTTTGAGCAAGGTCGCCACATGGCTGCTGGTGACGGCGGTACCGAGCGCCGCGACCGATTCATCGAACCCCGCTTGCGAGAGCTGGATGACATCCATATAGCCCTCGACCACGACCGCGCGACCATTGGCGCGAATCGCCTCGCGCCCCTCGAACAGGCCGTAAAGCTCTTGGCCCTTGTGGAACACTGGGGTTTCGGGCGAGTTGAGGTACTTGGGCTCCCCTGAACCGAGAACCCGCGCCCCGAATCCGATCACCGCGCCACGACTATTGCGAATGGGAAACATCAGACGACCGCGAAACCGGTCATAACGCTTACCTTCGTCACCCACAATCACCAGACCCGCCTCCTGCAGACGCGAATCTTCGTAAGTCGCGAAAGCCTCTTTTAAAGGCTGCCAGGAGTCGGGCGAGAAGCCGAGCGAAAACCGCGCGGCGGTCACGCCGCTCACGCCGCGGTTCTTGAGGTAGTCGATGGTCGTCGGACTGGCCTTGAGACGCGTCTTGTAGAACTCCGCCGCCTCGCCCATCAAATCGGTCAATGCGCGCGTCCGGCTCGCTTTCTCAACGTTGCCAGGCTCATCAGGAACTGTCAGTCCCGCACTTTGAGCCAACTCGCGGATCGCCTCGACATAGCCCAGCCCGCGATACTCCATCAAAAAGCCAATCGCGCTGCCATGCGCGCCGCAGCCAAAGCAGTGATAGAACTGCTTCGACGGACTGACGGTGAACGAGGGCGACTTTTCGTTATGGAAAGGGCACAGACCCAATTGATTCTGGCCGCCCTTTTTAAGCTGTACATAACGACCCACCACGTCGACAACGTCGACACGGGCCAGCAAATCCGAGATGAAGCTCTGGGGAATCATGGGCGCCCGGCCAATTTATGCACGTGCGAAAACGCATCGCGCGAAAACGCGCAATGCGAAAACCCACCGCAAGAACAGGCAAAACTCAGAGGAGCTTCGCCTTAACCTGCGCTGAGACCTGGGCAATATCCGCCCGGCCCGTCAATGACGGCTTGAGCAAGGCCATCACCTTGCCCATTGCCTGCGGACCGGTCGCCCCTGCCGAAGCAATGGCCGAATCGATCAGCGTGGCAATTTCCTCGGCCGCGAGCGGCTGCGGCAAGTAGACGTTGATCACCTCGATCTCGGCCCGCTCCTTCGCGGCAAGATCCGGGCGATTAGCCGCGTCGTACTGCTCAGCAGCGTCACGACGCTGCTTGACCAGTTTGGCGATGATGGCCAGCACTGCACCATCGTCCGCCTCGACGCGCTCGTCGACTTCCTTCTGCTTGACCGCCGCGAGCAAGAGCCGAATAGCCGAAAGCCGCTCTGCGTCTTTAGCACGCATCGCGTCTTTCATATCGGAGGAAATCCGGGCTTTGAGACTCATGTCACGACCGTCCGATGCGCGCGGCGAGCCAAGCTCAGCGGCACGCGCATCGAGCGCGATGGCGAACCATCAATACATCTTCTTCGGCAGCATCTGGCTGCGCAGGCGCTTGTAGTGACGCTTGACGGCGGCAGCCTTCTTGCGCTTGCGCTCGGCGGTGGGCTTCTCGTAGAACTCGCGGGCACGCAGTTCGGTGAGCAGGCCGCTCTTTTCGATGGTGCGCTTAAAGCGACGCAGCGCAACTTCGAAGGGTTCGTTTTCTTTGACGCGAATAGTGGGCATCGGGCACCTAGTGGTAACAAACTTACCGGCAGAAAGCCAAGCATTGTAGTCGCAAAACGAAACCAGAGACAAGCGCCAAACCGTTTCACCTATCGCCGGCACCCCCGGGAAAGACCCGCAAGGCGACCCGATTAGACTTCGGACCATGCTGATCCTCGGAATCGAAACCTCCTGCGACGAGACCGGCGTGGCCCTGCTCGATAACCGCCACGGCCTGCTCGCCCAAGCCCTTCACTCGCAAATCGAGATGCATCGCGCCTATGGCGGCGTGGTGCCTGAACTAGCGTCTCGCGACCATATTCGGCGGGTATTGCCGCTGACCGACCAAGTGCTCGCCGAAGCTGGCAAGTCCCGCGTTGATGTTGACGCCATCGCCGTCACCGAAGGCCCCGGGCTGGCGGGGGCGTTGCTAGTGGGCACCAGCGTCGCGCATGCCATCGGCTTTGCTCTGGGCAAGCCGGTGGTGGGCGTCCACCACCTTGAGGGCCACTTGTTATCCCCTCTGCTGGCGGCGCCACGCCCGGAATTTCCCTTTGTGGCGCTGTTGGTCTCGGGCGGCCATACCCAGTTGCTGCGTGTCGACGCGCTCGGCCAGTACCAATTGCTGGGCGAAACGCTTGACGATGCCGCCGGTGAAGCCTTCGACAAGACCGCCCAATTGCTCGGCTTGCCCTATCCCGGCGGCCCTGCCGTATCGAAGCTGGCCGAGTCGGGTCAAGCCCGCGCTGTTGAGCTGCCACGCCCCATGCTCAAGAGCGGCGACCTCGACTTCAGCTTTTCAGGGCTCAAGACGGCGGTTCTGACCGCGGTGCGGCGCGCCGGCGATGCTATGACCGAGCAACTGCGTGCCGATATCGCGCGCGCCTTCGTTGACGCCGTGGTCGATGTCCTTTCGACCAAAGCCATGCGAGCGCTCGACCAGACTCGCATGAAGACCCTGGTGGTCGCCGGCGGAGTCGGCGCCAACGTGCAGTTGCGAACACGCCTGCAAGCTGAGGTCGCCAAGCGCGGCGCAGCGGTTCACTTTCCACCACTCCACCTTTGTACCGACAACGGAGCAATGATCGCCGCGGCTGGACTGGCGCGTCTGCAGCGGCTCGATATTGCATCACTAGCCGAGACGCTCGCGTACTCGGTGCGGCCGCGCTGGACACTGGCGGAAGCGACCGCGCGTGCCTGAAGCCTAGGCCCAGCGGGCCAAGCCCTCAGCGCGCCGCGCCGGGCTTGGCCTTCTGGCCAATTCGGCTTTCCTTGCCAGCCATCAGCTTCCCGATGTTGACGCGATGGCGCCACACGGTGAATCCCGCCACCACTGTCACGGCGACGAAGGTCGGGCCAAATCCCCACACCAGCGCATAGAACGGCGGCGCAAATCCGCACGCCACGATCGAGGCCAGCGACGAGTAGCGGAAGAACACCGCCACCATCAGCCACACGATCAGGGCCGCCAGGCCCAGCCAAGGCTGGAGCGCAAGCAGGACGCCCGCTGCCGTCGCCACCCCCTTGCCACCTTTAAACTTGAGAAAGATGGGATAGAGGTGGCCCAAAAACACCGCCATCGCCACCAGCGCCACGGTGCCGTCTTCCAAACCCCAATTGCCGCCCCAACGTTGGGCTGCCCACACGGCGATCCAGCCTTTGGCTGCATCCCCAAGCAAAGTCACCAACGCGGCGATCTTGTTGCCCGAGCGCAAAACATTGGTCGCGCCAGGATTGCCCGAACCATAACTGCGCGGATCGGCCAGGCCCAAGAACCGGCTCACCACCACGGCAAACGAGACCGAGCCCAGGAGGTACGCCGCCAACACCGCTGCGACGAGATAGAAAAAAGTCATGAATCAGTCCTCCAGCGCGCATTCAACTGGCTGCGCGCCGAGCAATTGGGTGAGCACGGCGGGCGCGACCGAGACCAGATAACCGCGCCGACCGCCGTTGATGTAAATGCGGGGAAGGTCGAGCACGCTCGCCTCGACATAGACCGGCATCGTCTTGCGAGTGCCGAACGGCGAGGTGCCTCCGACCTGGTAGCCACTATGGCGCTGCGCAATCTCAGGTTTGCAGGCCTCGATCCGCTTGCGCCCGGTTTGTCGCGCCAGATTCTTGGTCGAGACCTTGCGGTCGCCGTGCATGAGCACAACCAGCGGCTTGGCCGACTCGTCCTCCATGATCAGCGTCTTGACCACCGCGTGCTCGGGAACACCAAGCGCCTCCGACGAGACCGCGGTCCCCCCATGTTCGACGTACTCGTAGACGTGTTCGTCGAACTCGACCTTGTTTTTCCGCAGCCACTGGGTGGCCGGCGTTTCTGAGACGTGGGAATGCTTAGCCATGCAGGCGAGTTTAACGGCGCTCAGCCACGCGGATGATGCTGCGAGTGCAGGCTCTTCAAGCGCGCGCGCGCCACATGGGTGTAGATCTGGGTGGTCGAAATATCCGCATGACCCAACAGCAATTGCACCACCCGCAAATCAGCGCCGTGGTTGAGCAAATGAGTAGCAAACGCATGGCGCAGCCCGTGGGGCGACAGCGGCGCACTGATCGCCGCCATTCGCGCATGGCGCTTGACGATCAGCCAGAAGGCCTGACGGGTCATCGCCACCGCGCGCTGGGTCACAAAGACCGCATCGGAGCTGCGCCGCCCCAGCAACTGGGTACGCGAAAAAGCAAAATAGCGCTCAAGCCACAGCCGTGCTTCTTCACCCAAGGGAACGATGCGCTCCTTGCTGCCTTTGCCAAGCACCCGCACCAAGCCCTCCTGCAGTGACAGTTGCACCAGACTCAGCCCCACCAATTCCGAGACGCGCAGCCCGGTGGCGTAGAGCAGCTCCAGCATCGCGCGGTCGCGCAGCCCGAGCGGGGTCTGCACATCAGGAGCGCCCAGCAGCAACTCGACTTGCTCCTCATTGATCGCTACCGGGAAACGCACCGGCAACTTGGCCGACAGCAAGCGCAGCGTCGGATCCGCGCTAATTTTTGATTCACGCAAAGCCCAGCGATAAAAACGCCGCAGCACGGCGAGACGGCGATTGGCAGTTGAAGTGCGAGTGGCTTCATGCTCTGCAGCGATCCAATCGCTCAGGTCGGCCTCGCTCGCCGCAAGCAGACCACGCTCATCGAGATGCGCGACCAGACCGTTCAAATCCCGTCGATACGCAGCCAGCGTGTTGGTGGAAAGACCATCCTCCAACCACACCGCGTCAACAAATTCATCGATCTCGGGAGCGAGCGCGGCTGACACGCTCAGCGACACTGCGCTTCGTGCGCGAGCAACCATAACTTGACTCGTTGGTGAAAGCCGCTGCCGCTATGGGCAAAACCACCCACGCTGGAAGCGGCAACCACGCGATGACAGGGGATCAGAAGCGGCAAGGGGTTATCGCCACAAGCTTGGCCGACTGCGCGAGGAGCCGACCCCAGCTCAGCGGCAATCTCGCCGTAGGTGCGGGTCGCTCCTGGCGCTATCGCAGCGATCGCGCGCCAGACCTGGCGCCGGAAATCGGTGCCTGCGGGCAGCTCGAACCCATCGAATTGCCAACGACGTCCCGCCAGATAATCCTCGACTTGCCGCGCCACGCGCTCTGCGCCAACCGTGCGGGCGCTGCACACACACATCGCCGGCAGGAAGACGAGTTCTTCCAGCTGCGCCCCCGAGGCCCGAATACCCACGGCGCCAAAGGGCGCTACCACCACCGCGTCGAAGTCGGCGGGCGAGCCCGGCTCACGCAAGCGCGCCCGCACGCCCATCACGACTGACCGAGCAAACCCTGCTTCAGGCCCGCATCAACCGGCTTGCCTCCGAGCCAGATACGCAAGACGGCCGAATAAAAATCCTCGCCTGCAATGGCATTGCCCCTGGCCTGGCCATTGACGGTGATGCGGGTGCCGCCTTCCGGGGTGTAATCAAAGTTGATCAGGTCACCCTTCTTGGCCTCGCCGATGCTCTTGAGAATGGCATCGAGCGCGTCGATCCTGGGCTTGAGGGCCGCGAGTTGCGCCTCCGGCACATTCGCTTTCATGCCGTCATTGAACGACGAGATAAAACTATCGGCATCGACCGTGCGCAACAGGCCCAGGCTGACGCGGCGCGGGCCCTTCTCGCCGATCACGCCGGCCGCATCCGCGCTTTTCTTTGGCACATAGAGGCCAGCAGCGTAGACCTTGAAGATGGCCCGGGTACGAATTCCCGTGCCATTGAGCTGCAGCGTCTGGCCACCAACCTGAACCGTGGATTCAAACCGAATGCCTTCGACCGACACCCCCTGAGCGCCCGCGCCGCCTGCGACCAAGGCCAGGCCCAAAGCCAAACCGGCCGCAGCCGACCACTTGCGAAGATAAGAATGCATTGCGTTGTCTCCTTGAGGGTGCTTCTCGTTATTGAAGGCGCTCTAGGCGCCCACCATGCCCTTCTTCAAACTCTCATCAGCCGGCTTGCCGCCAATCCACACACGCAATACCGCCGCATAGAAGTCTTCACCGGGGATCACCGGGCCGCGAGTTGCGCCATTGACCGTGACGCGGATGCCTTCGCTCGGGTTGAGATCAAACGTGATGCTGTCACCCCGGCGCGCCAGCGCAATGGTGCGGATCGTTGCCGTCAAGGACTCGACCTGGGGTTGCCACTTGGCGAGTTGCTCCTCGCTGTGATTGGCCTTGAGCCCGTGGTGCAGCGACGCGACGAAAAGATTGGAATCGACGTCGCGCAGAAAGCGCAGCGCCACACGCTTGGGCCCGCGCTGCGCGGTCAAGTGTTCCGGATTGTTCGAGCGCTTCGGCACATACAGGCTCGCCGCGTAGACCCCGATCATGAAACGCTGACGCACCCCGGCGCCATTGAGCTCCAAACGCTGCCCAGCCAACTCAAGCACCGGATCGAAACGAACGCCATCGATCACGGTCTGGGCCGATACAGCACCAGACCCCAGCACGAGAAAAGCCAGCGCTGCCACCCACGTCCGACGCGTCATGCAAGGTCCTTATCAGCTGATTTCGCCGCCAGCCGCGCCAAACCTTTAGGCAGAGGAAAAACGACGTTTTCCTGCACGCCGTCGAGCGGCCTGACGCTGCCCGCCCCCAGCACACGCAGGCGCTCGATCAACTGCTCGACCAGCAACTCCGGCGCTGAGGCGCCAGCAGTCACACCAACCCGCGCACGGCCGCCAAGCCATGTCGGATCGACGTGATCCGCCGAGTCCACCAGATAGGCCGGCACACCAAAACGCTCGGCCACTTCGCGCAGGCGGTTCGAGTTCGAACTGCTCGCGCTGCCGATCACCAGAACCACATCGACTTGAGGCGCCATGAACTTCACCGCGTCCTGGCGGTTCTGGGTGGCATAGCAGATGTCGGCCTTCTTCGGTTCAGCCACAGCCGGGAACCGGGCTTTAAGCGCAGCGATCACGGCGGCGGCGTCGTCGAGCGAGAGCGTGGTCTGGGTCACATAGGCAAGTCGTTCGGGCGCGCTCACCGTCAAGCCGGCCACGTCATCGACGGTTTCAACCAGATAGATGCCATCGTCGACCTGCCCCATAGTGCCTTCGACCTCGGGGTGACCGGCATGACCGATCATCACGATCTCGCGCCCCTCGGCGCGCATCTTGGCCACTTCAACATGAACCTTGGTCACAAGCGGGCAGGTGGCGTCGAACACGCGCAAATCACGCCGCGCTGCCTCGGCTTCCACCGCGCGCGCCACGCCATGCGCGGAGAACACCACGGTGGCACCGGCCGGCACCTCGTTGAGCGAACGAACGAACACCGCCCCCTTCGAGCGCAGGTCTTCGACCACGTAGCGGTTGTGAACAATCTCGTGACGCACGTAGATCGGCGCGCCGTGCACGGCCAAGGCGCGCTCGACGATCTCGATGGCCCGATCGACGCCCGCGCAAAATCCGCGCGGTTGAGCCAACAACACTTCCATCACAGCACTCCAATAATGTGGGCGGTAAACCGCACCGGACGGCCCGCCAGGGGATGGTTGAAATCGACCACAACCTGTTGGGAATCGATCTCTTTGAGAACCCCCGAGATCCGGACGCCATCCGGCGCGGTAAACCGCACCACGTCGCCGGGCTGATAGTCGCTGTCGGCCTCGGCATTGGCATCAAACGCCGAACGCGACAGCGTTTGAACCAGAACCGCATTGCGCTCGCCATAGGCTTCGCCGGCAGCCAGCTCGATCGTGGTTTCGGCGCCCTCGGTCAAACCGACCAGACGCTCTTCGATTGGCGCGCCCAGATGCCCTGCACCCAATTCAAAAGTGGCAGGCTTGCCGCCAAAGGTGGAAATGACTTCGCGCTCAAGCTTGCCGTCGAGCAGCGCAAGCCGATAATGCAAAGTCAGATGCGAGCCGCGTCGCACGGTGAGAGAGGTGTTTTCCATAAGGTGCGATTCTAAGCGAGGAGCAGGACGTGACGATCAAGGACTGGCCCGAGGGTGAACGCCCCCGCGAACGACTGATCGCTCGCGGGGCGCAGGCCTTGAGCGATGCGGAATTGCTTGCGATTTTCCTGCGCACCGGCGTCACTGGCCGCTCCGCTCTTGATTTGGCTCGCATCGCCCTGGAGCGGGCGGGCGGCCTTAACGCACTGCTGACCAGCACCTGCCAAGACTTCAGCCAGACACCCGGCCTGGGGCCGGCCAAATGGACCCAGTTGCAGGCGGTGATGGAGTTGGCTCGACGCGTCTTGCGCGAGGAACTGGCCAGCGGCGAAGTCCTCAATTCACCACAACGTCTGCGGGATTTTCTTGCGCTACGCCTGGGCGGACTTGCCCATGAAGTCTTCGTCGCGATCTACCTTGACGCCCAGAATCGCCTGCTCGCCGACGAAATTCTCTTTACCGGCACCCTCACCCAAACCAGCGTTTACCCACGCGAGGTTGTCAAGGCTGCACTCAAGCACAATGCAGCCGCGCTCATCTTGGCGCATAATCACCCTTCTGGTTTGGCCGAGCCCAGCCGTGCCGATGAGCTGCTTACTGCCAGCCTCAGAAGCGCGCTGGCGATGGTGGATGTAAGAGTTCTTGATCATCTCATCGTTGCCGGCAACCGGTCGCTGTCATTCGCTGAACGTGGATTGTTGTGAACCCAGGGCTTGCCCGGGGAGCACTTTCGCCTCGAAGCGACTTGGCAAAGCGCCGGAAAATTCCTTATAATGCTTGGCTTTCTATCTCGCCTTAGCGGAAATCTCGCTACTTGTTCGCAGGGCGCCTCAACTTAAAAGACTGGAGTTAGCGATGGCACGAGTGTGTCAAGTCACCGGCAAGGCGCCGATGGTCGGCCATCACGTCTCGCACGCGAATAACAAGACCAAGCGTCGTTTTATGCCCAACCTGCAATACCATCGGTTCTGGGTTGAGAGCGAGAACCGCTGGATTCGCCTGCGTTTGACCACGGCAGCCCTGCGCACGATCGACAAGGTTGGCATCGATCCGATCCTCGCGGACCTGCGCGCCCGCGGCGAAATCTGATAGGAGTTCACGATGGCCAAGGGCATTCGCGAAAAGATCAAGCTGGAGTCGACCGCTGGAACGGGTCACTTCTATACGACGACGAAAAACAAGCGCACCACCCCGGAGAAGATGGAAATCTCCAAGTTTGACCCGGTGGCTCGCAAGCACGTCCCGTACAAGGAAATGAAGCTGAAGTAAGCTTCGTCTCCCAACAAAAAGCCCGGCTCTGCCGGGCTTTTTGTTTTGCTCATCAACGATGCATCTTCAAACATCCAAACCCTCGACGGACATCGCCCCATCGAGCGGCCCTGGTGTGGGCCTTTCTCGCGGCAGAACACTCAGGCCACAGCAACCAACCGATAACGGCGAATCCGTAACGCTGCATCCTGCAACGCGCGAATTCCGCTCGCCTCGGCTCGAGCAATCCAGTCCTGCAGGTTGGCGAGCATCTGTTCACGCGAACTGCTCGATCGCTCCCAGATCGCTGCGAGCTCCGTGCGCATCTCGACCATCGTCGCCATCGCCTTGCTCTGCGCCATCAAATCGCGCAAAGCCATTTGATGGTCTGCCGGTAACTGATCTACCTTGGACAGGCGCAACGAACGCTTGAGCGAGAGCTGACGAGCGCGCTCGACCGCCGGCGAGTTCCCCAGGCGCTTGATCTCTTCCTTGTAAGTGCCGCGCAGCGCGCGTGCGTATTTGGCGAGCAAGTCATACCGATTGGCGATCACCGCCTGCAGAGTTTCGCTATCGACCAGCCCCTTGGGCTCGGCCATCGTCGGCACCGGTGCACGCCGCAAGACCGTTGCCAGGCGCAACGCCGATAGAACGCGGATATAGGTCCAACCAATATCGAATTCGTACCACTTGACCGAGAACTTGGCCGAGGTGGGGAAGGTGTGATGGTTGTTGTGGAGCTCTTCTCCACCGATCCAGAAGCCCACCGGAAGGATGTTGGTGCTGGCATCCGGTGCGTCAAAGTTACGGTAGCCCCAGAAGTGGCCGATACCGTTGATCACGCCAGCGGCATGAATCGGAATCCACATCATCTGCACCGCCCACACGACGATGCCGAGCACGCCGAAAAGCGCGACGTTGATCACCAGCATCAGCGCCACGCCAAGCGTAGGAAAGCGGGAAAACACACGGCGCTCGATCCAGTCGGTCGGCGTGCCGTGACGAAAGCGGGCAATCGTCTCGGGATTCTCGGCCTCGGCCCGGTAGAGCTCGGCGCCGCGCAGCAGAACGGTCTTGAGACCGCGGGTCTGAGGGCTGTGCGGATCGTCCGGAGTCTCGCACTTGGCGTGATGCTTGCGGTGAATCGCAACCCACTCGTGAGTGAGCATCGCGGTCGACAGCCACAACCAAGTACGGAAAAAAAGCGCCACCGCGGGATGCAAGTCCAGCGCGCGATGCGCTTGTGAACGGTGCAGGTAGATCGTGACGCCGGCAATTGTCACTTGCGTCATCACCAGGCCGGCAAGAAGCACCTGCCACCAGGAAAACTGCAACAGGCCACCGTCCAGAAAATCAAGAATATCCATCGTGTCCTCTATGCGCCGCGGGGCGCTCACGCCAAAACGGATGGCAGCACCGATCGCGCCCGCCAAACCCGAGGACACATTCTACGACGACAACACGGGACAACCCCGACACAACACTCCGACCACAGGAATCAACCGGACGGCAACGTCGGCGCTGCGTTGGACGGCATCGAAACGATGCGGATATCCCGCTGCGGGAAGGGGATCGAGATACCGGCCGCACGGAAACGCCGCCAGATCTCGAGCGCGATCGCCGACCGAACCCCGAGCGTGCCCTGCGCGGGGTCTCCAATCCAGACCCCCACCTCAAGGTCGATGCCATCGGCGCCGAAGCCGGTAAGAAATGCGCCTGGCGCGGGATCGGCCAGCACGCGCACTTGCTCAGTCGCCACCTCGACCATGATTGCCATGGCTTGTTCGACATCCGCGTCGTAAGCCACCGACACCTTGACCGCGGCACGCACCGAACTATCGGTATATGAATGGTTGGTGACCGGAGTCGACACCAGCATTTCGTTGGGAACGATTGCCTCGGTTCCGTCGAGCGCCTTGACCACGGTGTAGCGCGTATTGATCTGCGAAACGGTACCGTAATACTTGTCGACCGTGATTAGGTCACCCATCTTCAGGCTGTGATCGAGCAGGATGATGAAACCGCTGACGTAGTTGCTCGCAATCTTCTGCAGGCCAAAACCCAGACCGACACCCAACGCACCACCGAAAACCGACAACACGGTGAGGTCGATCCCCACGGCCGACATGCCAAACAGCACGGCAGAAACAATCAACGCGGCCTTGGCCACACGCGACAAGACCACGCGAAAGTTTGGCGCGATCGTCTCCGTGCGCATCAGGCGCGCCTCGATCGCGGCCCCCGCCCACAGCGCCGCCAGCAGCGTCACCGCCACGGTAAAAAGACCGACCAACATCGACCAGAGCGTGAGCGACTCACCTCCGATCGGCAGACGCTCGGCCTTGAGCCACGCGATGATGTCGCCCAAAGCCCCGGTCAGATGCAACGCCACCAACACCCAGATCGCGGTCGCGAGCGTTCGCTCGAAACCAACAATCAATCGCGAGTTGGCAAATGCACTGCGCAACACATAGACAAAAAGCCGGATCAAAACCAGCGCGCCGAGAAGTACAAAAACCAGCCGGCTGAACTGCAACTGGCCAAACTTGGACAAAAGCCCGGACAAGCGTAGGACTGCGACGCCGCCCAACAGAAAGACCATGGAAATCAATGGGAACGCGAGCCGCGTGGCCGCGTCGGTCGACATCCGCACCGCGTGGCCGGCCACGCCAGTACGCCCGGCACGGGTCTCACCGTGCGCCGCAACCCGCGCACGCAACCAGCGCGAACCGACCCACCCCAAGGCCAGCGCCATGGCAATCACAGCGAACTGCCAGATCGTTGCCGGCCGTGTTAGCCCCGCTTCGATCGCCTCAAGAATTTCGCCAATCAGCGTGGCGGCGGGCAGGGACTCTTGGCTCATCGGCACCCTCAGTCGATTCGTTCCAGCACTGCGCCGAAGAAGCCGTCGGTGTTATTGAGATGCGGCAGCATCACAAAGTAAGGGCCAAAGCGTTCGACGTATTCAGACTCGATCTTGACCCCTTGCGCCGCCAACACCTCGGGCGCCGATACCAGTTCAAACTCTGGATGTTCGGCCAGAAAATCCTCGATCACCTGCTGATTTTCCTGTTCAAGCAGCGAACAGGTTGCGTAGACCAGCCGGCCACCGCGCTTGAGCATTTTGGCCGCCGCGCGGATCACCGCGTGCTGAATCTCGTTGATTCGCGCCATTTCCTCCTGGTCAAAACGCCACTTCAAGTCAGGGTTGCGACGCAGAGTGCCGGTGCCGGAGCACGGCGCATCGACCAACACGCGGTCAACCTTGCCGTTCAAGCGTTTGACACGCAGATCGACCTCGTTGCGGATCGCCACCGGGTGAACGTTCGACAAGCCCGCGCGGCGCATCCGCGGCGTCAGGGCCGCCAGGCGCTTCTCGTTGACATCAAAGGCGTAGAGCCGGCCGGTCGAGCGCATCAACGCACCCAGCGCCAGGGTCTTGCCGCCCGCACCGGCGCAGAAATCGACCACCATCTCGCCGCGGCGCGGCTGCACCAGACGGGCGATCAGCTGGCTGCCCTCGTCCTGCACGTCGATCTTGCCGTCACGGAAGATCGGCCACGCCGTGAGATTCGGCTTGGTAAAGACGCGCACGCCCTCGGGCGAATACGGCGTGGCCTCGGCGCGCACGCCATGCGAATTGAGATCCTCAAGAATCTCTTCGCGCTTGGCCTTGAGCAGGTTGACCCGCAGATCGAGCGGCGCCGATTCCTTGATCGACTCGAACAGAGCGTTGGCATCGGGGTACTGCGCGGTCACCGCGTCGTACAGCCAGGGCGAGACTTCGGCCTGGACCGAGGCGGGAGCGAGCTTCATCTTCACGCTCAACATATTGTCGAGCGGCTTGGCATCGCGCCCGACCGCGCGCTCATCGAGCGCGTCGCGGCCGTACTGCCGCGCCAACGTGACCAGCGCCGCCATCCGCGGCACCCGCGCCGGCACCGCCGGCTGCATCATCCACGACAGCGTGGCCAGGCGCCGCATCGCATAGAAAATGCCCTCGGCAATCATGCTGCGATCGCGGCTGCCCAGGTGCGGGTTGCGGCGAAAGTAGAGCGACATCAAAACGTCGGCCGGGCCGTCGAGCTTGAGCACCGTTGACAAGGCCGCAGTCAGTTCGTCGATCACCAGCGCGGTCACGCGAATCTGCCCAGGCACGCGCGGCGCCATATGCGGATTGCGCGCCTGGTTTTCGTCGTGGGTGCGGCGCTCTTCGGGCGACATCGCGGCGCGGCGCGCCGCGGCAGCCTTCTGCCGATCGGTCAGCTTCTTGGCCGGACGGGCATCCCCCGCGCGCGGCGAGGACGGACGCGGACCGGAGGGCTTGCGCGAACCTGGCGTCTTGGGGCGCAGGGGTGACTTCTTCATTTGAAATTTTCCTGGGCAGTTTCTGGCTCGAACACCGTCAGTTGTTGGGCCGTGGCAGGCGTCATGCGAACGCGGCCTTCGGCCCAGCTGACCTCGCCTTCGAGAATGGCGCGCACCGCGCGCGGGTAGAGCAGGTGCTCCTGCGCCAGCACACGCAAGGCCAGGCTCGTTTCATCGTCGGCAGGCGCAACACGCACCACGGCTTGCGCCACGATCGCGCCGGCATCGACCTCGGCCGAGACGAAATGAACCGTCGCGCCATGGATCCGCACCCCGGCGGTGAGCGCCTGGCGGTGGGTCGCCATACCAGGAAAGGCCGGCAGCAAGGACGGGTGAATATTGATCATGCGGCCCTCGTAGCGCCGCACGAACCCTTCAGTGAGTACGCGCATAAAGCCCGCCAGCACCACCAACTCGGGCTGGAAGCGATCGATCACGGTCGCCAGCTCGGCGTCGAAACTCTCGCGCGTCGCGTGCTTGGTGTGATCGACCACGCGCGTGGTAATGCCCGCGGCCTGGGCCGTGGCAAGACCGGCGACCTGCGGCCGATTGGAAATGACGGCGGCGATACGCACGCCCAAACGCCCGGCCCAGTCTTCGGCGCGAGCGGTTTCAATGATGGCCTCGAGATTGCTTCCGCGGCCAGAGATCAGGACGACAAGATTCTTCATGGATCGATTCTACCGGCGAGCAGGCTTTCTCCCATTGGCGCTTGCCCCGCCTCAGACATCGCGTCAATCCCTGCGAAGAACGCCGCGTCACGCCTGCCACGCTCCGTATAATTTCCCACTTTCTCTCCGAATCAGTCTCCATGCGGGTTTTCCGGGGTATCCCGAGTTTGGCTGAGCGCGTCGACTGCGCTCTCACCATTGGCAATTTCGACGGCGTTCATCGCGGCCATCAGGCCTTGCTCGCGCACGTGGTTGCCGCCGCGCGCCAGCGTGGCATCGAAGCGGCGGTGCTGAGCTTCGAGCCGCACCCGCGCGAGCTGTTCACGCCCGAGTCCGCGCCGGCGCGCATCTCCAACATCCGCGACAAGCTTGAAGGACTGGCAGCCTGCGGCATCGACCGCGTCTACATCAAGCACTTCAACCGCCGCTTTGCCAGCCGCACGCCGCAGGAATTCATCGACCAGGTGCTGGTCGATGGCCTGCGCACTCGCTGGCTGACCGTCGGCGACGATTTCCGCTTCGGCGCCCGGCGCGCCGGCGACACTCAGTGGCTGGCGGCGCAGGCCGCCGCCGGCGGCTACGAGTTCCAGGTGATGCCGACCGTGCAGGACGGCCCGCTGCGAGTCTCGAGCTCGGCGGTGCGAGAAGCGCTCGCCGCAGGTGAGCTCAAGCGCGCGGGCACCTTGCTCGGCCGCCCTTACAGCATCAGCGGCCGGGTTCTGCACGGCGCCAAGCTCGGCCGGACGATCGGCTTTCCGACCCTCAACCTGCGCGTCTCAGGCAGCCGCAGCGGCGGCCGCCCCGCCTTGCACGGCGTCTATACGGTGCGGGTGCACGGGCTTGGACCGGTGCCAATCAATGGCGTGGCCAGCGTGGGGCTGCGCCCGACCGTCACCGCCGACGGCCACTGGCTGGTCGAAGTGCATCTGTTCGACTTTGCCGAACAGGTCTATGGCCGTCTGGTGCGGGTCGAATTCGTCCACAAGCTGCGCGACGAAGAAAAGTACGAATCCCTGGCCGAGCTGACTGCCGCGATCGAACGCGACGCGGTTCGTGCCCGCCAATTGCTGGCGCCCGTCGGAGCTGCCGCCGGCGCCTGAATCCTTTCTCGTTTCAATCACCCTTGAAGAGCCCGAGGGGGCCAAGGAGTTCGAATGGCTGACGCCAAGAAACCCGCGTCCAAGGACGCGCAAGACAAGAAGTACCCGCTCAACCTGCCTGACACCCCGTTCCCGATGCGCGGCGACCTCGCCCGCCGCGAACCGCAGTGGGTCAAGCAGTGGGAAGAGAAGAAGCTCTACGCCGCGATTCGCGCCGCCCGCGCCGGCGCCAAGAAATTCATCCTGCACGACGGGCCGCCCTACGCCAACGGCGAGATCCACATCGGCCACGCCGTCAACAAGACCCTCAAGGACATGATCATCAAGTCCAAGATCCTCGAGGGCTTCGATGGCGTCTACGTGCCGGGCTGGGACTGCCACGGCATGCCGATCGAAATCCAGATCGAAAAGCAGTTCGGCAAGCACCTGCCGCGCGACGAGGTCCAGGCCAAGGCCCGCGCCTACGCCACCGAGCAGATCGCCAAGCAGCTGAAAGACTTCAAGCGCCTGGGCGTGCTGGGCGACTGGGAGCACCCCTACCTGACCATGAACTTCAAGACCGAGGCGGCGGAGATCCGCGCGCTGGGCAAGATGGTCGAGCGCGGCTTTGTCTATCGCGGCTTGAAGCCGGTGAACTGGTGCTTTGACTGCGGCTCGGCGCTGGCCGAGGCCGAGGTCGAATACCAGGACAAGAAGAGCCCGGTGGTTGACGTTGCCTTTCCGCTCGCCGCGCAAGACATGGCCCGCGTCGCCAAGACCTTTGCCCGCCCGGCGCTCGACAAGCCCACCTTCACGGTGATCTGGACCACCACCCCGTGGACCCTTCCTGCCAACCAGGCGCTCAACATGCACCCCGAACTGGTGTATGCGTTGGTCGATGCGGGCGACCGCTATCTGATCCTGGCCGAGACGCTGGTCGAGTCCTGCCTCGAGCGCTTTGGCCTCCAGGGCAAGGTGGTCGCCACTGCCACCGGCGACAATTTCGAGGGCGTCGCCTTCAAGCATCCGCTCGCCGCGCTCGACGCCGGCTACGACCGGCTCTCGCCGGTCTACCTGGCCAATTACGTCGACGCCACCGCCGGCACCGGCATCGTTCACTCGGCGCCGGCCTATGGCGTCGACGACTTCATTTCGTGCAAGGCCAATGGCGTTGCCAACGACGACATCCTCAATCCGGTCCAGGGCGACGGCGTCTACGCCGACTGGCTGCCGCTGTTTGCCGGCCTCAAGATCTGGGACGCCAACCCCAAGGTGATCGACGCGCTGCGCGTGGCCGGCCACTTGCTGCACGGCGGCCAGCAAACCCACAGCTACATGCACTGCTGGCGCCACAAGACGCCGCTGATCTATCGCGCGACCCGCCAGTGGTTCGTTCGCATGGACGGCGAGACCGCCGACAGCAAGGGCGTGATGCAGACCGAAACCGTAGGCGAAACCCTGCGGCAGACCGCACTGCACGCGGTCGAGGCAACCCAGTTCTACCCCGCCTGGGGTCAGGCCCGCCTGCACGGCATGATCGCCAACCGCCCCGACTGGTGCATCTCGCGCCAGCGCAACTGGGGTGTGCCGCTGCCCTTTTTCGTCAACAAGTCCACCGGCGAGCTGCACCCGCGCACGCTCGAGCTGCTTGAAGTCGCTGCCCAGAAGGTCGAAGCCGGCGGCATCGAGGCCTGGTCCAAGAGCACGACGGCCGACTTCCTGCCCGCCGACGAAGCCGCGCTCTACGACAAGACCACCGACATCCTCGACGTCTGGTTCGACTCGGGCACGACCCATCGCACGGTGATGCGCGGCTCGCACGCCGAGGATCTCGCCTACCCGGCTGATCTCTACCTTGAGGGTTCGGACCAGCACCGCGGCTGGTTCCACTCGAGCCTGCTGACCGGCGCCGCGATCGACGGCCGCGCGCCCTACAACGCGCTGCTCACGCACGGCTTCGTGGTCGACCCCAACGGCCGCAAGATGAGCAAGTCGGTCGGCAACGTGGTTCGCCCGCAGGAAGTCAGCGACAAGCTCGGCGCCGAGATCATCCGTCTGTGGGTGGCATCAACCGACTACTCGGGCGAGCTGTCGATCGGCGACGAAATCCTCAAGCGCGTGGTCGAGAGCTACCGCCGGATCCGCAACACGCTGCGCTTTCTGCTCGCCAACACCAGCGATTTCGACATCACCCGCGACGCCGTGCCGGTGGCCGAGATGCTCGAACTCGACCGCTGGGCGATCGCTCGCGCGGCCCAGGTGCAGGCCGAGACCCTGACGCACTTCAAGGTTTACGAGTTCCACCCCGTGGTGGCCAAACTCCAGACCTTCGCCTCGGACGATCTGGGAGGCTTCTACCTCGACATCATCAAGGACCGCCTCTACACCACCGCACCCGGCTCATTCGCGCGGCGTTCGGCGCAGACCGCGATCTGGCACTTCACCGCGAGCTTCCTGCGACTGATCGCGCCCTTCATGTCGTTCACCGCCGAAGAAGCTTTCGCGGTCTTCAGCCCGAACGCCAGCGGCACCATCTTCACCGAGACCTTCGCCGATCTGCCCGCCATCAGCGGCGCCGACGCCTTGCTCGCCAAGTGGGAAGCGGTGCGCGCCGTGCGCACCGAGATCCAGAAGCAGATCGAAGCGCAGCGCGAGCTGGGCCAGATCGGTTCCTCGCTCCAGGCCGAAGTCGACATCCACCTCCATGGCGAGCGCTTCGACCTGCTCGCCTCGCTCGGCGATGAGCTGCGCTTTGTCACCATCACCAGCCGCGCCAGCCTGCACCGGGCGAGCACGCCCGCGGACGAGAAGATTGTTGTGACGCCCAGCGCCCACCAGAAGTGCGAGCGCTGCTGGCACTACGTTGAGGCTGTCGGCCACAGCGCCGAGCACCCGACGCTGTGCGGCCGCTGCGAAACCAACCTCTTTGGCGCGGGTGAAACGCGCGAGGTGGCCTGATGCCCGCTCGCGGTGGCTTCACCCAAGGCAAGACCTGGTGGCCAAAGCTCTACCCCTGGCTGCTGCTCGCGGCGCTGGTCGTCGTGCTCGACCAGCTCAGCAAGCTCGTGATCGAGCGCGTGTTTGACTACGGCGATTCGCGCCCGGTCACCAGCTTTTTCAACCTGGTGCTCACCTATAACGAGGGCGCTGCCTTCTCGTTTCTGGCGGGCGCCGGCGGCTGGCAGCGGCACTTCTTTACCGTTGTGGGAGTGGGGGCCTCGATCTTCATCGCCGTTCTGCTTGCGCGCCACGGCACGCAGAAGCTCTTTTCCACTGCGCTGGCTCTGATCATGGGCGGGGCGATCGGCAATGTGATCGATCGCGTGGCTTATGGCCATGTGATCGATTTCCTCGACTTCCACGCCAAGGGCTGGCACTGGCCGGCCTTCAACGTGGCGGACATGGCGATCGTGGGCGGCGCGGTCCTGCTCGTGCTCGACGAACTGCTGCGGGTCAAAAAGTCCCGCTAAGCTGCCCATCATGGAACTCCAAGGCAAACACATCCTCGTCGGCATGACCGGCGGAATCGCCGCTTACAAGGTCTGCGAGCTGGTTCGGCGCCTGCGCGACGAAGGCGCCAGCGTGCAGGTGGTGATGAGCGCCAACGCGCAGCACTTCGTCACCGCCACCACGATGCAAGCGCTGTCGGGCCAGCCGGTCGCGACCGACCAATGGGGTGCCGAAGGCGCTCGCGTGGCCAATGCCATGCCGCACATCGCCCTGACCCGCAACGCCGACCTGATGCTGGTGGCGCCCGCCTCGACCAACTTCATCGCCAAGGCGGCCAACGGCATTGCCGACGATCTGCTGAGCACGCTGGCGGTGGCGCGCACCTGTCCGCTGCTGGTCGCTCCGGCGATGAATGTCGAGATGTGGTCGCACCCGGCAACCCAGCGCAATCTGGCTCAGCTTGCGGCCGACGGCGTGGGCCTGCTGGGCCCGGCAGCGGGTGAACAGGCCTGCGGTGAAGTTGGCACCGGCCGCATGCTCGAAGCGGCCGAGCTGCTGACTGAGGTGATCGCCTTTTTCCAGCCCAAGCGCCTGGCCGGCAAGCGGGTGCTGATCACCGCCGGCCCGACCTTCGAGCCGATCGATCCGGTGCGCGGCATCACCAATCTTTCGTCCGGCAAGCAGGGCTTCGCTCTGGCTCGTGCCGCGCGCGAGGCCGGCGCCGAGGTGGTGCTGGTCGCCGGCCCCACGACGCTTGCCACACCCTTGGGCGTGCGCCGCATCAGCGTGCTCACCGCGCGCGAAATGCTTGCCGCGGTGCTGGCCGAGGTGCCCGCCTGCGATGTCTTCATCGGCGTCGCCGCGGTGGCCGACTGGCACGTGGCCAACGCCAGCGAGCAGAAGATCAAGAAAGCCAAGGGGGCGCCCGCGCCCGTGCTCGAGTTCGAGCCAAACCCCGACATTCTCGCCACCGTCGCCGCCCTGCCCTGCGCACCGTATTGCGTGGGGTTTGCCGCCGAGAGCGAGAACGTGGTCGATCACGCGCACGCCAAACTCCTTGCCAAGCGCCTGCAGTTGATCGTTGCCAACCGCGCTCAGGACACGCTCGGCGCCGATGCGAGCGAGGTGGTTCTGATCGACGCGGCCGGCGCCACCCCGCTGCCGCTCGCCAACAAGCTCGATCAGGCGCGGCGGATCGTCGCCGCGATTGCCCAGGGAATCACGCCATGAACCCGCTCGCTTCGCAGGAACCGCCCAACGGCGACTTCGTCGCTTACATCGAACGCCTGCAGCGCGAGTCGCTCGCCCGCCACGCCAGCGGCCAGCCGCATCCGGCCAATGCTCCGCAGTCTCTGACGAGCGCGGCAGACGAGCCGTCGTCGCCGGGCGGCGCGCCGGTGCTCAGCGCCGAGCAGGCGCGCGAGCTGATCGCCAAGCTCGGCAGTGGCGACTTCCAGTTCGCGCAAGTCATTCCGTTCGCGGCGATCGCCCTGGGCGTTCTCAGCCTCGTCACCACGCTGATCAGCAACCAGGGGCCGTTCGGCTTCTTCATTGGCGTGGGCCTGATCATCTGGGGCGCCAGGCGCCTCGAATCTCTCAAGAAGAAGTCTGCTTCATGAATGTTGACGTCAAGATCCTCGATCCCCGCCTGCACGACGCGGCTCCGCACTACGCCACCCCCGGCTCGGCCGGCCTGGACCTGCGCGCCTGCATCGACGACGAGCTGGTGATCGAGCCCGGCCAGACCGTTCTGGTCAAGACCGGCATGGCGATTCACCTGGCCAACCCCGGCTACGCCGCGCTGATCCTGCCCCGCTCGGGGCTGGGCCACAAACACGGCATCGTGCTGGGCAATCTGGTCGGTCTGATCGATTCGGACTACCAGGGCGAACTGATGGTCTCGACCTGGAACCGCGGCACTACGGCCTTCACCTTGAAGCCGATGGAACGCCTGGCGCAGCTGGTGATCGTTCCGGTGGTGCAGGCCTGCTTCAACGTGGTCGATGATTTTTCCGCCAGCCAGCGCGGCACGGCCGGCTTCGGCTCCACCGGCAAACACTGATGACCGCCACCTCGGGCCAGCACCCTGCGCGCGGGCCGCTGTCCTGGCTTGCCCGCGGCCTGCTCAAGCTCGCCGGGTGGCGGGTCGACTTCGCCCCGCTGCCCGAGCCGCGCGGCATCATCATCGTCTATCCGCACACCTCGAACTGGGATTTCATCGTCGGCATTCTTGCCAAGTGGGCGCTCGGCATTCCCTTTCGTTTCGTCGGTAAGGAAAGCCTGTTCCGCGGGCTGACCGGCGCCACGCTCGGCCGCCTGATCCGCGCCTGGGGCGGCATGCCGGTCAACCGCCACGACCCGCAAGGCGCGGTCGGACAGATCACCGCGATGATGCAGGCCCAGCCCTGGTGCTGGCTGGCGATGGCGCCCGAAGGCACGCGCTCGCATCGCGCCACGATCCGCTCGGGCTTCTACTTTCTCGCGCTGCAAGCGGATCTGCCGGTTGGGCTGTGCTTCTTCGACTTCAAGCGCAAGCTCGTCGCCTGCCCGCGCTTTGTTCGCATGAGCGGCGATATTCCCCAAGACCTTGCCCTGCTGCGCGAGTTCTACCAGGACAAGCCCGGCTTCAAGCCCCACAACGCCAGCACAATCGCGTTTCGCGAGCACTGAGCCGCTCGCCACCCGGCTCGCCGCCCAGCCCTCGCTGGCCTCAGCCGATGGCCCTTCAATCCTTGAGCTGCCCGCCTGCCCCCGGAACGCGGGACTCGCTGTTTCCCTTGACCAACATGACCACGCCCGAAACCGAACCCGACACCGACGCCACCGTTCAGGAAGCACGCCGCTGGCGCGCCGATGGCTGGACCGCGCAAGTCATCAAGAACGAAGACGATGAGGGCTGGGCCGTCGCCATGACGCTCGACGGCGAGGCCGAGCCCGCGTTGGTCGGCCCCTGGACAATGGGCCGCGACAAGAAGAACCCCAAACCGCTCGACGGCCCGGCTTTCTCCACACTGGTGAAGACGGCCTCAGAAGTGTTGCGCCGACACGAACAGCAGTTGCACGCCACGCTGCACAAAAGCGTGTGGGTCAACACCGCTTCCGCGCGCGTGAAGGTGAGCCTCGATATCACGCCGGACGACGACAACCCGTCGGCCCTGCTGAGCGCCTTCGACGACTCCGACGAGCCCCTGGCCCAGGTGAGCGTGGCGCCCGATTTCAAACTCAATACCGCCAGCGCAACAGCCTGGATCGAAAACGAGTTTCGCAAGCCCAAATAAGCGGACCGCGATCCGCCACGTGCATTCCTTCCGTTGTCTGGCGGGCTAACCGGAGATGGCCGGCGCCCGAGCCGTGATCCGTCGCAACCCGATCCGCTGCTCGATGCAGCCGTCGTCATCAACGCGAGCACGAGCGGCCGTCAGAAAGCGGGCTTTCAGAGTGACGCGCTCCGCGTCGGCCAAGCGCACCGGATCGTAGGTTTCGGCCAAC
>JAVVWR010000002.1:93421-103251 GCA_036652035.1 Burkholderiaceae bacterium
CAGAGTGACGCGCTCCGCGTCGGCCAAGCGCACCGGATCGTAGGTTTCGGCCAACCATTCCCAGGCAAGCGCCGGAGTGACACGCCGTTCCACAATCGCAGTCACGATCCGCACCTCGTCAAAGCCGGCCAACAAGTCGCGGATGCCAGCCTCATCCCACCAGCGTCGATCGCCCAGCCGTAGCGGCTGCCACGCCAGAGACGACACGAAAGGCCGCAAGACATCGAGGAATGTCTCGCTCACCTGACAGTTGGTCACCCGCGCGCCGACGATCGCAGCGAATCCACCGCCGGGAACCAGCACCCGCTGCAACTCGGCCAGCACCTTGGTTGACTCGTCCATCAGCATCAGCGCCATATGACTGAGCACGTGCTCAACCGAGGCCGCACGCAAGGGCAAAGCCTGTGCCCGGGCGCAACCGAGCGTCGCTCTCGCCCCCAGTTGCCGGGCACCCTGCGCCAGCTCGCTGCGGCTGATGTCGATGCCGATCAACTGGAGTCCGTCCGGCTGACGGCAAGCGAGACGCGCGCAGGTGGCCGTCACCGCAACCCATGTCCAACACGCGCACGGCTTGCGTGTCACGCGGCACGGTATCGGCCAGCAGTTCGTAGGAAGAATCGTAGTGACGCCCTGCAACCGTTATCGCCAGCTTGGCGAAAGCACGCGCCGTCACGCCAGGGCGCGCATCGTGAAAATGCCGGAGAAAGGCTTCAGCGGGCGAGGGCATCCGTGGCGCTACGCACTCTCATCTCGGGCGCGCAGAGCCGCGGCCGCAGCGCCGAGCTGCGAGCATCAAGCTTCACGTTTTCAACACCGACGGAGCCGATATGACTCACACCACTTGGCAGCCTCACGACGAACCGCCCGGGCGGCTCGATGCCGCGGCGCGCGACGCCCTGCCGGCCTCGGCTTTCGCTTTTCCGGCGCAACGCAAAGAGCCCCTGACCAGCGCGAGCCATGTGCGCGACGCTGTGACCCGCTTCGACCAGGTCGAGGGCGTCAGCGAGGCCGATCGCGACCTGGCCTGGGCCAACATCCGCGCCGCTGCCCGCCACTACGGCATCACCCTGAGCGAGGCCAGCTGGCGAGAGCTTGGGCACCGCTAGCGCCGCCGCCGATAACTCGCTCATCCGGATGATGTTTTCCACCAACAAAAATTAGCCACGATCCGCGTCGACTTTGCCAAACTACAGCCCGAAATTCGATCGCTCGCGGCAGCCCTTGGCAGCGGCGCGAACGTGACCTTGCAAGCCCCTTCGCGGTTTAATCTGGAGCTCTTCAATGCACATTGTTTTGCAACGCCTGACCCGCCTCACCACCCCCGCCATCGTCACCCTCGGCCTGCTCACTGCCAGCAGCGTCAGCCTGGCGCAGGCCAATGCCCAGGCCAGCGTGCCGCACTCGCCGGTCGGCGTATGGAAGAGCATCGATGACGAAACCGGCAAGCCCAAGGCCATCATCACCATCAGCGACAACAACGGCCAACTCGCCGGCAGGATCGACAAGCTGATCGCCCCGAGCGAGCCCAACCCCAAGTGCGACCAGTGCAGCGGTGCGCGCAAGGATCAGCCCGTGATCGGCATGACGATTCTGTGGGGTCTCAAAAACGAGGGCGACGAATGGACCGGCGGCGAGATCCTCGACCCCAAGAACGGCAAGACCTACAAAGCCAAGGCCAAGCTGGTCGATGGCGGCAAGAAGCTTGAAGTCCGCGGCTTCCTTGGCATATCGCTGTTCGGTCGCACCCAGACCTGGGTGCGCGAACAGTAAGACCGGAAAACAGCCGGGTTTTAGGAGAACTCGGCCGCTAACGCCTCGTGGCGGGCGCGGTCGATTCCCTTTTTCTGCTCGCGAGCGAGCTTGTGACGCGAGCTGGGATCGATCTGAACAAAAGGTCGGTGTTCGTCGTCGAGCGTGACCGTGACCGGCAGGCCCAGGGTCGGGCTAAACGAAGGCAGATTGTTGGCAACCGTGCCAGCCAAGGGCGCTACCTCGACCGAGCCGTGCTGGTAGTGGGCGAGATAGGCGTCGTGATCGGCCTTGGCCACCTCGACCCAAATGCCCCAGCCAAAGAAACCTTCCTGGTAACTGAAGGGCACCGGCAGCACGCAGCGGATGAAATAGCGCGAGTCGTCGAGAGTGCAGAAATCGGGATTGGAGCGCGAACGCAGGTAGCGCTCCAGATACGGCAGCGACCACACCGCGTCGGGCAAGTGCAGTTCCACATCGCTCGCCAGTTCGCCTTCGTCCTCAAACTCTTCTGCCACGTCGCTCATCGTCTTTCTCCCGCTTGAAAACAAGTCGGCGGCGCCAGGCGCCGCCGAACTCGTTGCTATCGCCATCACGCTGGTCAGGCGACCTACATTGCCGGCCGCCGCCCGTTCACGCGAGCATATCCGCCCAGATGGTCTGCGCCCAACCCCAGGCATACGCGCCCTCGAGCGCCCAGCTGGCGCGGTCCTGGCTGGAGATCCCGCCCGAGCCCGGCACCGTTTCCATGGTCTTTTTCTCGGCCACGAAGCGATGGACGCTGTCGACGTGAACCGCGCTCTTGTCGTCGATATAGCTGTAGCAGGTGTTGGCCATCATCGGCGCCATCGGCTTGCTGCCAAGCATGAGCTCGATGATCGCTGCCGCCGCCGTCTTGCCGTGCTGGTTGGCCATGTGGCCGCTCTTGGGCATCAGCGGCGCGGGCAGGGTCGAGTCGCCCAGCACATGGACGTTGGGCACCTTGATCGACTCCATGCTCATCCAGTCGACCTCGCACCAGCGGTTGTTGGCGGTGATCAGGCCCGAGTCGCGCGCGAGGTTGGCGGCGCGCTGCGGCGGGATCAGGTTCATCACCTGGCCCTGCACCCGGTCACCCAGCTCGGTGATGAAAGTGCCGCTGGCGGCTTCGACCTCGGTCACGGGCGAATTGACGCGGTAGTCGATGATGCCCTTGTAGTCCTCGGCGAAGACGCGGGTAAAGAGCGGCTTCTTCGAAACCATGTCGGGGTTGCCGTCGAGCACGATCAGCTTGCTCTTGGGCTTGTGGTTCTTGAAGTACCAGGCGATCTGGCAGGCGCGTTCGTAAGGCCCGGGCGGGCAGCGATAAGGCGCAAGCGGAATGCTGATCACCGCCACGCCGCCGTCCTTCATGTCGACCAGTTGCTGGCGCAAAGCGACGGTCTGCGGGCCGGCTTTCCACGCATGCAGGATGGTCGACTGCGCGGCGGGCGTCATGCCGGCAATGCGGTCGTACTGGAACTCGATGCCGGGCGAGACCACCAGACGGTCATAGGGCAGCGTGCCGCCCGAGGCCAGGCGCACCTGCTTTTTCTCGGCATCGATCGCGGCGACGCTGTCGCGCACTCGCTTGACGCCGTACTTGTCGAGACCGGCGTAGCTGACCGTGATGTCGGCCATGGTCTTGGAGCCGCCAATCACCAGATTGGAGATCGGGCAGGAAACAAAGACCTCGGCCGGGTCGACCAGGGTCACGTCGATGCGCCCCTCCGACCACAGGCGCAGGTATTTCGCCGCCGTGGTGCCGCCATAACCCGCACCCACCACAACCACCTTGCCCAGCCCCTTCTTGTCTTCCAGGCTGGCGCAGGCGCCGAGGGTGGAGACCGCACCGGTGGCGGCCGCCAACTTGATGAGCTCGCGCCGCGAAATGTTCTTCGTGTTCATGGAGGTCCCTCAGCGAGCCGCTGGCTGGCGCGAGAAGTAATCGGCAGCGAGTTCGATCTGCGCATCGCTGTAGCCCTTGGCGAGCTGCGGCATGATGGTTCCCGCCCGTTTGCCGTCGCGGAAGGCCTTCATCTGCTCGACGATGCTGACCTTGGGCTGGCCGGCGAGGCTGGGCATCGCGCCCTTGGCCTGGCCTTGGGTGCCGTGGCAGTTGGCGCAGTTGGCCGCCAAAACCTGGCCAGCGCGGGTCTCGGGGGTGGTCGATTGCGCCAGCACGGCGGCCGACAGGCACAGACCCATCGCCAATCCGCTGGCGATTTTCGTCATCGTTTTCAAGAGCGGTCTCCCGGGTAAACGCGATCTTTTGCCGCGTTCGCGGATTGTGCCCAAAAAAAAGAGCACCGCGATCAGCGGTGCTCACATAAGAAGAGAGTCTCGAGAAAACTAGCTCACGATCACCGCTGACTCGCGCGGAGTGGCCTTGCGCGGCGCATCGGGTGGAGGAAAGTCGAGCGTGACCTGCCCGCCTTCGTCGACATCGACTCGCACCCGCCCGCCATTGACCAGCTTGCCAAACAAAAGTTCGTCGGCAAGCGCCTTGCGGATCGTGTCCTGGATCAGGCGCGCCATCGGGCGCGCGCCCATCACCGGGTCGAAACCCTTCTTCGAGAGATGCTCACGCAGCGCATCCGAGAAGGAGATTTCGACCTTCTTCTCGTGAAGCTGGTCTTCGAGCTGCATCAGGAACTTGTCGACCACTCTCAAAATGATCTCGGAGTCGAGCGCGCGGAAGCTGATGATCGCGTCGAGCCGGTTGCGGAACTCGGGCGTGAACATGCGCTTGATGTCGGCCATCTCGTCGCCGGATTCGCGCGTGTTGGTAAAGCCGATCACCGACTTGTTGAGCGTCTCGGCCCCGGCATTGGTCGTCATGATGACGATCACGTTGCGAAAGTCGGCCTTGCGCCCGTTGTTGTCGGTGAGGGTGCCGTGATCCATCACCTGCAACAGGATGTTGAAGATGTCGGGGTGGGCCTTTTCGATCTCGTCGAGCAGCAGCACCGCGTGCGGCTTCTTGGCGATCGCCTCGGTCAGCAGGCCGCCCTGGTCAAACCCGACATAGCCCGGAGGCGCTCCGATCAAACGGCTCACCGCGTGACGCTCCATGTACTCCGACATGTCAAAGCGGATCAGTTCGATTCCGAGTGTGAAGGCGAGCTGCTTGGCGACTTCGGTCTTGCCAACCCCGGTGGGGCCGGAGAAGAGGAAAGAGCCGATCGGTTTGTCGGGCTTGCCCAGCCCCGAGCGCGCCATTTTGATCGCGGCGGCAAGCGCGTCGATCGCCGGGTCCTGACCAAACACCACGTTCTTCAGATTGCGGTCGAGGTTCTTCAATTGCGCGCGGTCGTCCGAACTCACCGTCTGCGGCGGAATGCGAGCGATCTTGGCAATGATGTCCTCAACCTCGGCCTTGCCGATGGTTTTCTTCTGCTTGGACTTGGGCAGGATGCGCTGCGCGGCGCCAGCTTCATCGATCACGTCGATCGCCTTGTCGGGCAGGTGACGGTCGTTGATGTATTTGGCCGAGAGCTCAGCCGCGGCGGTGATCGCACCGCTCGAGTACTTGACGCCGTGGTGCTCCTCGAAGCGGCTCTTCAAGCCCTTGAGGATCTCGATCGTCTGCTGCACCGTCGGCTCGTTGACGTCGACCTTCTGAAAGCGACGGCTGAGCGCGTGGTCCTTCTCGAAGATGCCGCGGTACTCGTTGTAGGTGGTCGCACCGATGCACTTCAACTGCCCCGAAGCCAGTGCGGGCTTCAAGAGGTTGGAAGCATCCAGCGTGCCGCCCGAAGCCGATCCGGCTCCGATCAAGGTGTGGATCTCGTCGATGAAAAGCACGGCGTTGGGATTGGCCTTCAACTGCTTCAAGACCGCCTTCAAGCGCTGCTCGAAATCGCCGCGGTACTTGGTGCCGGCCAGCAACGCCCCCATGTCGAGCGAATAGACTTGGGCCTGCTCAAGAATGTCAGGCACCTCGGCCTTGACGATGCGCCACGCCAGGCCCTCGGCGATCGCGGTCTTGCCCACGCCGGCCTCGCCCACCAGCAGCGGGTTGTTCTTGCGGCGGCGGCACAAGACTTGAATCACGCGCTCGACCTCAGGCTCGCGGCCGATCAGGGGATCGATCTTGCCGTCGCGCGCGAGCTGATTGAGGTTGACTGTGTATTGCTCGAGCGGCGAGGCCTGTTCCTTGCCTTCGACCTCCTGCTCGGTCTCGGCCTGCGGCTTGACCTTCTCGTCCGAGCCGACCTTGGTGATGCCGTGGCTGACGAAGTTGACGACGTCGAGCCGCGTCACGCCCTGCTGGTGCAGGTAGTAGACGGCGTGCGAGTCTTTCTCGCCAAAGATCGCCACCAGCACATTGGCGCCGGTGACCTCCTTCTTGCCATTGCTGGTGCTCTGCACATGCATGATCGCGCGCTGGATCACGCGCTGGAATCCGAGCGTCGGCTGCGTGTCCGCCTCCGAGCTGGGCGGCAAGACCGGCGTGTTGTCGGCGACGAAGTTCTGCAAGCTCTTGCGCAGATCCTCGATGTTGCAGGAACACGCCCGCAACACCTCGGCCGCTGACGGGTTGTCAAGGAGCGCCAGCAACAAGTGCTCGACGGTAATGAATTCGTGTCTCGCCTGACGAGCCTCGACGAAGGCCATGTGCAGACTGACTTCAAGTTCTTGCGCGATCATGCTTCCTCCATCACGCACTGCAGCGGGTGCTGGTGCTGACGCGAATAACTGCACACCTGTTCGACCTTAGTCGCGGCGATATCGCGCGGGTAGACCCCGCACACACCCCGCCCCTCATGGTGGACCATGAGCATGATGCGCTCGGCCTGCTCAAGGCCCTTGCCAAAAAAATCCTGCAACACCCCGACCACGAATTCCATCGGTGTGTAGTCGTCATTGAGCAACACCACCTGGTACATGGGTGGCGGCTTGACGAGCGCCGCCTGTTTCTCGACGACGACGCCATCTCCAACCCGCTCTGTCATCTGATTCGACTCGTCTGGCCACGAAAGCCACTATGCCTGTGTCGAAACAATCATAAGGGAAGCGTCAAGCCAGCTTCGGGTGCAAACGGGCAATCGCCCCACGCTTTGCAACACTTTCAATCTGGTACCGCTTCCTCTGGAATCAAGCACAAAACCACCCAGGTGTTGCGTGCATGTCGAAGTCCACCCTTCGCACACCTTTGGAGGGCTCGCACGCTTGACTCACCCCCGGGTTTGCTCGAACAATCGAACGAGCTGACCGCCTTGGACAAGACGGAAACAGTGGGCGAATCAGGCGAAGGCCTGGCGCACAGAGAGCGGAATGTGGCGCAGCGGAAAACTCAAACACCCCGCAGCGGCGCATCGGACAATCGTGGAAAGGCTGAAAATGGCAACTGGTACGGTTAAGTGGTTTAACGACGCGAAGGGCTATGGCTTCATCACTCCGGATGACGGCGGTGAAGATCTGTTCGCTCACTTCTCGGCAATTCAGATGAACGGCTTCAAGACCCTCAAAGAAGGTCAAAAAGTCCAGTTCGAACTGGTTCAAGGTCCGAAGGGCAAGCAGGCGTCGAATATCCAGGCTGCCTGAAGCTACCCGGTCCACGAAAAGCCCCGCGCAAGCGGGGCTTTTCGTTGGCGCCAAGTTGCCCGCCGCGCCGCCCAGAAACGACAAACGCTGCCGTAGCAGCGCTTGTCGTTGATCGTCGGGCGCCCGGCAAGGCTCGCCCGCGAGCGCTTACATGTGCTCGATCATCACCTGACCGAAGCCCGAGCAGCTCACCTGGGTGGCGCCTTCCATCAGCCGCGCGAAGTCATAGGTCACCTTCTTGCTGGCAATCGACTTTTCCATCGAACTGATGATGCGGTCAGCCGCCTCGGTCCAGCCCATGTGACGCAGCATCATCTCGGCCGAAAGGATCTCGGAACCCGGGTTGACGTAATCCTTGCCGGCGTACTTGGGAGCAGTGCCGTGAGTGGCTTCGAACATCGCCACCGAATCCGAGAGGTTCGCGCCCGGGGCAATGCCGATGCCACCGACTTGCGCGGCCAGGGCGTCGGAGACGTAGTCACCATTGAGGTTGAGCGTGGCGATCACGTCGTACTCGGCCGGCCGCAGCAGGATCTGCTGCAGGAAGGCGTCGGCAATCGCGTCCTTGATCACGATGTCACGGCCGGTGCGCGGGTTCTTGAACGAGCACCACGGGCCACCGTCGATCAACTGCGCACCGAATTCCTTTTGCGCAAGCTCATAGGCCCAGTCACGGAAGCCGCCTTCCGTGTATTTCATGATGTTGCCCTTGTGCACGATCGTGACCGACTTGCGGTCATTGTCGATCGCGTACTGGATCGCCTTGCGAACCAAGCGCTGGGTGCCTTCGCGTGAAACCGGCTTAATGCCGATGCCGCTGGTGGCGGGGAAGCGGATCTTCTTGACGCCCATCTCGTTGATCAGGAAGTTGATCAACTTCTTGGCACCCTCGCTCTCGGCCTCCCACTCGATACCGGCGTAAATGTCTTCCGAGTTCTCACGGAAGATCACCATGTTGGTCTTCTCGGGTTCCTTGACCGGGCTGGGAACGCCCTTGAAGTACTGGATCGGCCGCAGGCAAACATAGAGATCGAGCTGCTGACGCAAGGCCACGTTGAGCGAACGAATGCCGCCGCCGACCGGCGTGGTGAGCGGGCCCTTGATCGAGACCACGTAGTCACGCAGAACTTCAAGCGTTTCTTCGGGAAGCCACACGTCCGGCCCGTAAACCTTGGTCGATTTCTCGCCCGCGAAGATCTCCATCCAGTGGATCTTGCGCTCACCGCCGTAGGCCTTGGCCACGGCGGCATCGACCACCTTGATCATCACCGGGGTGATATCGAAGCCCGTGCCGTCACCCTCGATGTACGGAATGATGGGGTTATGGGGCACGTTCAGCGAAAAATCCGCGTTGACCGTGATTTTCTGGCCGTCCTTCGGCACGGTGATGTGCTGGTACATCAGGTCTCCGTTCATCATCGAGTTTGCTTTGCGCGGCGGCTACGCCGGCGCGCCCGGTCGATCCGGTTGCGGCTCTAGTTTACCCGGATGAAAGGCCTTCCCAACGGCTGAAATGACACGTCAACCGGATAAGTACCAGGCGCGTTATCGCTTATGACCGGAGCCGGAAGAACCGCTCCTCCGGCCCGAACTTACAAGCCTAGGGAATCCCAATGAACAAGCTCATCGCCGTTCTCGCTTCGACCCTTTTTGCT
The DNA here is from genome assembly GCA_036652035.1 of Burkholderiaceae bacterium. Classification (GTDB taxonomy): domain Bacteria; phylum Pseudomonadota; class Gammaproteobacteria; order Burkholderiales; family Burkholderiaceae_F; genus JAEZVV01. The sequence continues at coordinate 102,394 of JAVVWR010000002.1, forward strand.
GGTGCCGCTTTCGCTCAAGCCGCCCCGGCGCCTGCCACTGCCGTGACCGCGCCCACCGTCAAGGCGGCTCCGGCTCCCGCCGCAGCTCCGGCGGCCGCTCCCGCCACCAAGGCCGAGGCCAAGCCCGAGGCCAAGAAAGAAGCGACCGCCAAGACCTCGAAGAAGAAGACCGCCAAGAAGTCGACCAAGAAGGAAGTCAAGCCCGCTTAAGTTTCTGGCGGCTTCGGTCTCAAAAGGCAGGGCTCGCCCTGCCTTTTCCTTTGGCACGTTTACCTACAATGGCCCTCACTGCGGCCGCCAAAGGAACCCAATGACTCGAGTGATTCGCCTGCTGAGCACCGTCACGTTCAGTTTGTTTGCCCTGGCTTCGCAAGCCCAAACGCCCGCCACGATGCTGCCGATCCGGCAGATCTCCGCTGGCATGCACCTCATCAAGGCCGAAGTCGCCGCGTCGGATCCGACGCGCCAACGCGGATTGATGTTCCGCGAGGTCCTGCCACCCAACGGCGGCATGCTTTTCGTCTTCGACGAAAAAATGCGTCAGTGCATGTGGATGCGCAACACCTTGATTCCGCTCTCGGTCGCGTTCGTTGCCGATGACGGCACCATTCTCAACATCGAGGACATGGAGCCACGTACCGAAGACAGCCATTGTTCGAAGGCTCCGGTGCGCTTTGCCCTGGAAATGAGCAAAGGCTGGTTTTCCGCCAAAGGCATCAAAACCGGCGCCAAGCTGGGCGGCCTGCCGACCCTGCGCACACCTTGAAGCGTTCGGTCCCACCAATGACGAAGGCCCCGATCGGGCAATGCCAGTCAGTTAAGAGCTGACTGGCATTTTTTTGAGGGGTATTTGCTGCG
>JAVVWR010000003.1:0-28978 GCA_036652035.1 Burkholderiaceae bacterium
GCTCTATGGCTGCTTCTTGATCAATCCAGCTAAAGCAGCAAACGGATTGTGAGTCGCCGTTTCCGGCGTATCAGCGCTCGAGCTGCGCCCCGTCGAATCCAGATATCGCGAGTGCTCGTTGTCGTGGCAGTACACGCACAACAATTCCCAGTTGCTGCCATCGGGCGGGTTGTTGTCGTGGTTGTGGTCGCGGTGGTGAACCGTGAGTTCCTGCAGGCGCTCGCGGCCGAAGGTGCGGGCGCAGCGGCCGCACACCCAGGGGTAGATCTTGAGCGCCCGCTCGCGGTAGCCCTGTTCGCGTTGCTCGGCGGCGCGGCGCGCCTCAAGCACCACGCGGTCGAGTTTGCTGCCTGAATTTGTGCTCATGGTCTACGTCCTGCGGGTGGGGCGAGCCGGCTTTAGTCGAAATGGATTGGCCAGCCTTCGGCGTCGAAGGCAATGCAATGGAGCGGGTGGCCGGTCTTGATCGACTCAACGATTTGCTGCAGCGGCGCTTCGGCCGCTTCGCTGGTGGGCGCCACGCCGTCCCGGCCCGAGAGCGAAGAGACGAACACCAGGCTCCAGGGCTGGTCGAACTGTTTTGCTTCCTCAACCAGATCGGCAAAGCTCGCGATCGAGTCGGGGGTCTTGTCGGTGCACATCACGGGTTCGAGCTGGCCGCCGTGGCCGGCTTCGAAGCGGGCGATCTCTTCGGGCGTGGCGTCGGCGGGCAGGCCGGCCTGAGCGAACACAAATAGCAGCCGCTGGGGTTGCGGCTGGCCGCGGGCGGCGGTGAGCAAGTCGTCAAAGCAAGCGAGTTCCATGGCGCGGTCCGGTGCGGGTTGGGTGAGAGGGAGTGTCAGGCGGCCGGGGGCAGGCTGGCGGCGACCTGGGCCAGCCTGACGAAGGCCTTGAGGTCTAGCGTTTCGGCGCGGGCGCCGGGTTCAACGCCCGCGGCGCGAATCGCTTCCTCGTTCATCACTTCGGAGAGCGCATTGCGCAGCGTCTTGCGGCGCTGGCCGAAAGCGGCGGCCACGACCCGCGAGAAGACCTTGGGGTCGACCGGTTCGATCTCGCTCGCGGGTTTGGGAATCATTCGCACGATGCTCGAGGTGACTTGCGGTGCCGGGTTGAAGGCGCCCGGCGGAACGTCGAACATTTTGCGCAGGGTGTAGTGGTACTGCAGCATCACCGACAAGCGTCCGTAAGTCTTGCTGCCGGGGCCGGCGACCATGCGGTCGACCACTTCCTTTTGCAGCATGAAGTGCTGGTCGATCACGCCGTCGGCAACTTCGGCGAGCTCGAAGAGCAGCGGGCTCGAGATGTTGTACGGCAGGTTGCCGACGATCCGCACCGGCGCCTGATCGACCAGGCCGCGCCAGTCGTACTTGAGTGCATCGGCCTGGATCAGGGTGAGCTGCTCTTCGGTGAACTGGGTGCGCAGCCAGGCGGCGAGGTCGCGGTCAATCTCGACCGCGCTCACGTGGCCGGCGCCCTTGATCAGCTCGCGCGTCAGGGCGGCCTGGCCGGGGCCGATCTCGATCAGGTTCTGGCCCGGGCGCGGGTCGATCGCGGCAACGATCCTGGCGATCCAGTGAATGTCGTGCAGGAAGTTTTGGCCAAAGCGCTTGCGGGCGCGGTGGCCTTCGAGTTTCTCGCTCATCGTGTCTCCGTGATTCGGGTGTGGGCGAGCTGCGTCGCGAGTTTGAGGGCGGCGACCATGCTGCCGGCGTTGGCGCGGCCGCTGCCCGCCAGGTCGAGCGCGGTGCCGTGGTCGACCGAGGTGCGCACAAAAGGCAGGCCGAGCGTCACATTGACGCCCTGACCAAAGCTGGCGTGCTTGAGCACCGGCAGGCCCTGGTCGTGAAACATGGCGAGCACCGCGTCGAAGTGCGCAAGATGCTCGGCGACAAAAATGGTGTCGGCCGGCCACGGGCCGGTGGCGTCGATTCCGCGCGCTTGCGCGGCGGCGATCGCGGGCGCAATCACCTCGATCTCTTCGCGGCCCAGATGCCCGCCTTCGCCTGCGTGCGGGTTGAGACCGGTGACGGCGATCCGCGGCGCCGCCAGGCCGAACTGGGTTCGCAGATCGTGCGCCAGGATGTCGATCACGGCCGCCAGCAATTCGCCGGTGATCGCATCGGGCACGGCGCGCAGCGGCAAATGGGTGGTGGCCAGCGCCACCCGCATCGCGGTCGGGCCCAGGCCGCCGACCAGCATCATCACCACCTGCGGCGTGTGGCTGCGCTCGGCCAGGAATTCGGTGTGGCCGGTAAACGGCACGCCGGCCTCGTTGATCACGCTCTTTTGCACCGGCGCGGTGGCGATCGCGGCGAACTCGCCAGCCAGGCAGCCGTCGCAGGCGCGCTCGAGCAGGCGCAGCACGTAGCGGCCATTGCGGGCGTCGAGCCGGCCGGCTTGAGCGGGGGTGGCGAGCGGGATGGGATCGATCCGGACTCGCGCAGGCAGCGGCCAAGGCAGGCCGTGCTGTTGCGCGGTGGCTTCGAGCAGGCCGGCATCGCCCAGCAGAACGACCGGGGCCTCGACCGCGAGTGCCGCCTTGAGGGCGATCTCGGGGCCGATGCCGGCGGGCTCGCCGGTGGTCAGTGCGATTGGCGCCGTGAGTGGCGAAGCGAGGCGGGGCGCAGAGGCGGGCCGCGATGCAGCGACGGCCGTCATCGCGCTCAGTTCTCTTCGGGGCGGATCTCGACGTAGGCGCGGTCGCGCAACTGGCGCAGCCAGTCGGCGGTGGCCTCGTCGGCCTTGCGCTCACGCAGCGCCTGGCGCGCGGTGATGCGGGCGCGCTCGGGGCTGGCCTCTTCGGTGCGGCGCTCGAGCACTTGAATCAGGTGCCAGCCAAAGGGCGACTGGATCGGCGCGCTCACCTCACCGATCTTGAGTTCTTTCATGGCGCGCTCGAAGTCGGGCACGGTGTCGCCCGGGTAGAGCCAGCCGAGGTCGCCGCCACGGGTGCCGCTGGGGTCGAGCGAGTGCAGGCGGGCGAGCGTGCCGAAGTCGGTCTGCTTGGCTTCGATCCTGCCCTTGAACTCTTCCAGGCGGCGCCGGACTTCGGGCTCGGGCGTGAGATCCGACACCCGCAACAGGATGTGGCGCGCGTGGGTCTGCTGCACCGGGCCGCCAGCGAGCTTGGCCTGGACCGCGTCGCGCTTGGCCGTCAGCTTGAGCACGTGAAAGCCGTTGGGGCTGCGAACCACGGCCGCCACATCGCCTGACTTCAGGTTCTTGATCGCATCAAAAAAGATCGTCGGCAGGCGGTCGGCGTTGCGCCAGCCGAGGTCGCCGCCCTGCAGCGCCTCGGGACCGGACGAGAAACTCGCGGCGAGCTGGGCGAAGTCGTCGCCGCTCTTGGCCTTGGTGGCGATGTCATCGGCCTGCTTGCGGATCGCCTCGACCTGATCGGGGGTGGCGCCTTCGGGCACGCGCAGCAGAACCTGGGCGACGCGGTATTCGTCGGCGTCGCCGGTCACACCGGCCTGCTCGGCCATGAAGGCGTCGACTTCGCTCTCGGGGATCTGGATGCGGCTGTCGACTTCGCGCTCGCGCAGACGGCTGGTGGTGATCTCGTCGCGGATCTCGTCGCGAAAGCGAGCAAAGCTCATGCCGTCGGCTTCGAGCCGGGTGCGCAGTTGCGGCAGCGTCATGCTGTTGGCTTCGGCGATCCGGCCGATGGCGGCGTTGACGGTGGCGTCATCGACCCGCACCCCGGTTTCCTTGGCCTGCTGCAGCTGGGCGCGCTCGACGATCAGGCGCTCGAGCACCTGGCGGCGCAACTGCTCCATCGGCGGCAGCGCGATGTTCTGGCGCCGCAGCTGCATGGCGGCCTGCTGGACGCGGGCGCGCAGTTCGTTTTCGGTGATGACTTCGTCGTTGACCACGGCCACGATCCGGTCGATCGCCTGGGGCGCGCGCGGCGCGGCGCTTGCCGCCGCGGGAGCGGCCTGCGGCACCGGCGTGGGGGAAGGGGTTTGAGCGGCCAACGCGAGGGGCGCGGCGAGCAGGGCAGCGCCCAGCCAGAAAGGAAGACTCATGGATTACTCGTAGAACTCGAAGCGGCCCGGTTCGCGCGGGAGCGGATTGAGAGCCTGATAGCCAGGAATATTACGCTGCAGAGCTTCCAGCGGATTGACGCCAACGCCGCCCAGGCCCGAGAGCTCGAGCTGCAGGAAGAAGGTGGAGGTTTCGGTCTGGGTCGAGGTGGTGTAGCGCTGCGCCACCGCGCGCAGGATCCAGCAGTCGGCGCGGTATTCGAGACCGGCCAGCGACTCGATCGGTTTGCTCGCCAGCAGCGAATAGTTGTAGCGCGCCACGCCGTAGAGATCGCGCGTGAGCGGCCATTGGGCGGCGACGTCGATCTGCTTGATCGAGCCGGTCGGATCGGTGGGCGAGAGGTTGTAGCGGTAATACACGCCCAGCACCGAGGCCGCGCGCGGCTGCCAGCGCACGCCGCCGGTGACCTTGGTGAACTGGCCGAGCTGGGCCGAGTACTGGGCCGAGATGTCGGCGCTCCAGTGGCGGGCGAGCTTGGCACCAACCGAGGCGAGCAGGTCGCTGCGCAGGTTGGTCGGCGCGGGCTGGCCGGGCAGGGTCACGCGCTGGTCGGAGAAGTAGTAGCGCTGGCCGATCGCCGCGCGTAGGCGCTCGTCGCCGGTTTCACTGTCGAGGTAGCGGGTGGTGAGCGTGGCCGAGACCTGGTTGGCTTCGCTGATGCGGTCGTAGCCCGAGTAGATGTTTTCGGTAAAGAGCTGGGCGAAGTTGAAATCGGCAAACGCGCTGTCGAAATTCGGCAGCCGGCTCTGGTCGCGGTAAGGCGTATAGGCGTAGTACAGGCGCGGCTCGAGCGTCTGCTGCGAGGCGCGGCCAAACCAGGTGGTGTCGCGCTCGAAGATCAGGCCCGAGTCAAGGCTGGCGATCGGCATCAGCCGCTCGCTGCTCTTGTCGATCGCGCCGGATGAGCCGTTATCCATCGAATACCAGGTCGCCAGGTACTGCGCCTTGGGGATCACGAACCAGCCCGGCCGCAGGATCGGATACGAGATCCTGGGGTTGATGATCGAGCGGGTGCCCGAGGGCATGTCGGGGTGGACAAAGCGGGTGGCCTCAAGCAGCCCCGCCACTTCAAAACCCTTCCAGTCGGCCAGATAGGTGTTGAACGTGGCCTGCGGTTCGCGCTCGTAAGGTTTGGAGTAGGCCACGCCGGGCAGGCGCAGGGTCTGGTTCTTGGTCACCCGCAGCGCGGTATTCCACAGCGGCTGGTTAAAGCCGACGTAGGCGTCCTGCGGCAGCACCGTCTGCGACGAATCGACGATGTTGCTCGAGAAGTCGGTGAGGAAGCTGTCGTCCGAGACCCGGTTGTAATTGACCCCGGCCATCAGACCGGTGGGTGAGGAATACTCATGATGCAGGCTGAACGCGTCGCGCTTGGTGCCGGTCACGCGGTCATTGTTCAAGACTTCGTAGCGCAAGGTGCCGCGGAATTCGGGCTCGAGGTAGCGCAGCTCGTTGCCCAGCATCAGGCCGCGCTTGCTCATCAGGCGCGGCGTGATGGTGTAGTCGTAATTGGGGGCGATGTTCCAGTAGTACGGAATCTTGATGTCGAGACCGAGTGTGGAGCTCATCGCCAAGCCGGGCGTGAGAACGCCGGACTTGCGCTTGTCGCCAATCGGAAAGCTGAACCAGGGCGCGGCGAAGATCGGCACGTTCTTGAAATAGATCCGGGCCGATGAGCCGGTGGCGCTCTCATCAAAGTCGTCGAGCTCAAGCTTTTCGGCCTGCACCCACCAGGATTCGTCGCCCGGCCGGCAGGTCGTGAGCTTGGCTTCGTCGAGCCGGGTGCGGCCCTCGCCCAGAAATTCGAGCAGGCTGGAGGTGCCGCGCAGCCGCCGTGGCGCGTAGGTGTAGCTGGCGCGCGGCATTTCGCCGGTCTGCGCGTCAACCTTGTAATTGAGACTGGGGCCGGTAAAGACGGCGCCGCCGCGGGAGACCTGGGCATCGCCTTCGGCTTCGACCTCGTCGGTGGCGCGGGTGTAGGTGATCGTGTGGCCGCGCATCACGGTGGCGCCGTAACGCAGTTCGGCGTCGCCGCGCAGGATCAGCTTGTCATCGGGTGAACCCTCGATGTGATCGGCGCGAGCAAAGCTCGGCGGCTGCGCCGCCTGGGCGTCGCGCTTCTCGTTGAGGGCGCGCTCGAGCTTGAGCGCCGGCCACGTCACGCCCTGCGGCGTCGAGGGCTGGGCGAACAGGGGGCCGGAAAAAGCCAAAGCGATCGCGGCCGCAAGCGGCAAGCGGTGCGGCAGAGGTGGCTGGCGCTCAAGGCGCGGGAGGGGACGGGTGCTGGCCCGGTTACGCGGCATTTAGAATAGGAGGTCTCGCGAGGCGCCTGGATTATAGGCACCCGCAGGTTCTGGCCCCGCAGCTTACCCCTCAGGCTTTCGTGACTTCCGACTGCACCGCTCCCGATTCCCGCCGCGACCAGGCCCTCGCCTGGCTCGCCGGCTTCGCTCCCCGCTACCGGCTTGAGCTCGATTCGCTCGCACCCGCCTCGGCTGACGCGAGCTTCCGTCGCTACTTCCGCCTCCCGGCGGGCGCGGGCTCCTTGATCGTGATGGACGCTCCACCGGACAAAGAGGACGTGCGGCCTTTCATCCACGTCGCCCGCCTGTTGCTCGAGGCCGGGCTCAACGCGCCGCGGGTGCTTGAGCAGGATGTGGATCAGGGTTTTCTTCTGCTCACCGACCTTGGCCGCGAGACCTATCTGGAGGCGATCAAGGCCGACAACGCCGACGCCTTGATGAGCGATGCGATCAACGCCCTGGTGCGCTGGCAGCTGGCGAGCCGCCCCGGCGAGCTGCCGCCTTACGACGAAGCGCTGCTGCGGCGCGAGCTTGGGCTCTTTCCCGAGTGGTATCTGGGCCGGCATCGCGGGCTCACGCTGGACGCCAAGCAGGCGGCGGTGCTCGAGACCGTGTTCGATCGCATCGTTGCCAACAACCTGGCGCAGGCGCAGGTCTACGTCCACCGCGACTACATGCCGCGCAACCTGATGGTGGCGAGCCCCAATCCCGGCATTCTTGATTTTCAGGACGCGGTCTACGGCCCGATCAGCTACGACATCGCCTCGCTGCTACGCGACGCCTTTCTCAGCTGGCCGGAGGAACTGGTGCTCGACTGGACCATCCGTTACTGGCAGCGCGCCCGAGCCGCCGGCTTGCCGGTGCCGGAGGACTTCGGCCAGTTCTGGCGCGATGTCGAATGGATGGGCTTGCAGCGCCATCTAAAAGTCTTGGGCATCTTTGCTCGCATCCATTACCGCGACGGCAAGCCCAAATACCTTGAAGACACGCCGCGCTTTATCGCTTACGCGCGCAGCGTGATCGGCCGCTACGACGAATTAAAGCCCCTGGGCTGGGTGCTCGACGCGGCCGAGGGCGCGGCACCGACCTTCGGCTACACCTTCTAAGGCCCGTTCGCGGCGCGGCGGGAATCGCGATGAAAGCTCTGATACTGGCGGCGGGCAGGGGCGAGCGGATGCGCCCCTTGACCGACGTGACTCCCAAGCCGCTGCTGGTGGCGGGCGGGCGGCGTCTGATCGAATGGCAGATCGCCGCCCTGGCGCGCGCGGGGGTCGATCAGTTCGTGGTCAACACTGCGCACCTGGGCGCCGAGTTCCCGGCGCAGCTCGGGCAGGGCGAGCGATTGGGTGTGTCGATCGCGTATTCGCACGAAGGCCAGACCGCTGAGCAGGCGCTCGAGACCCGTGGCGGCATCGTGCGTGCGCTGCCCCTGTTGGCCGTGGGCGACGAGCCCTTCGTCGTGGTCGCGGGCGATATCGTCACCGACTTCGATTACTCGCGCCTGGTGGCGCCGGCGGCGCGCATCGCCGCGGGCGAGATCGACGCCCACCTGGTCCTGGTGCCCAACCCCGACTTTCATCCGCGTGGCGACATGGGTCTGGCCGAGGGCCGCATCGTTCGCTCGCCGGCGACCCACACCTTCGCCAGTCTGGCGGTGTTCTCGCCGCGGATCTTTCGCGGTCTCGCGCCCGAGCGCGCCAAGCTCTTTCCCTGGCTCTATCAGTTCGCCGATGCCGGTCGCGTCAGCGGTGAAATCTTCACCGGCCGTTGGGCCAATGTCGGCACTCCGCGCGAGCTCGCCCGGCTCGAGGCCGAACTGGCGGCGGTGGCCTCATGACGCTGCCGATCGCCATCCTGGGCGGCGGCCCGGCCGGGCTGCTCACGGCCTTGCTTCTGGCGCGCGCGCACGTGCCCAGCGTCGTGTTCGATGCGCGGCGAATCGACGAGGCCCGGCACGACGCGCGCCTGCTCGCTCTGTCGCGCGGCAGCCTGCAGATTCTTGCGCCGCTCTTGCGCTTGCCGGCGGCGCAGATCGCGCCGATCAAGGAGGTGTTCGTTTCCTCGCAGGGCGAGTTCGGACGCGCCGTGATGTCGGCCGCCGACCTGGGCGGCGCCGATCTCGGCGCGACGATCCGTTATGGCGATCTGCTCGTCGCGCTGGCAACCGCGGCGGCGGCGCAGCCCGGGCTGATCGAGCTGCGGCGGCCGGCGCGCGTGCGCACTCTCTTGCAGCGTCCGGATTCGGTGCTGGTCCAGCTGGAAGACGGCGGTGAGCTTGATGCTCGCCTGGCTGTGAGCGCCGAGGGCATGGGGGCGCAGGCGACGCGCCCGCCCACGCAGATGGCGCTGGTGGGCGAGGTCGAGGTCGAAGGCATCGCCGCGGGCGCGGCGATCGAGCGGTTCACCCGCGACGGGCCGCTCGCGCTTTTGCCCTTGCCAGGCCGCAGTGCTCGTGCCGGCGCGCGCTGGATGTCGCTGGTCTGGTGTCTGCCGACGGCGGCCGCGGCGGCGCGCGCCGATTGGAGCGAGACGCAGCATCGGGCGGCCCTGCAGGCGCAACTCGGACCGCGTATCGGCCGGGTCGTCTCGCTCGAACTTGGCGGGCGCTTCCCCTTGTTTGAAGTGGCACGCGATCGCCTGTCGGACCATCGCCTGGTGTATCTGGGCAATTCGGCCCAGACCTTGCATCCGGTGGCGGGCCAGGGTTTCAACCTCGGGGTGCGCGATGCGCGCGAATTGGCTGCGCGCATCGCGGAGGCTTTCGCCGAGGGGGAAGATCCGCTCAAGGTAATCCCGTTGTACGAGCGTTCGCGGCGCTGGGATCGGCGTGTTCTGTTGGCGCTCACTCGCACGATGCCCGGCTTGTTCGCTGAACGTTTCACCCCGCTCGCGCTGGCGCGAAGCCTGGGAATCAGCGCGCTCGGGGCGTCGCCGCGGCTGCGCTCCGAGCTCGCGCAATTGCTGATGTTCGGCGTTCGGCTCTAGGCCGGCGATGGTCGGGCGCGGATCGGGGGCCCGGCTTCGTTAGAATCCCAGACCTGCCCGCTTCCTCCCCGTTCCCACGCCCATGCGCATCGGTTCCCACGAGCTGCCGAACAATGTGTTCGTCGCGCCCATGGCGGGGGTGACGGATCGGCCGTACCGGCAGCTGTGCAAGAAGCTGGGAGCGGGATATGCCGTGAGCGAGATGGCGGCGTCGAACCCGCGCCTGTGGGCGAGCGAGAAAACGACCCGCCGCCTCAACCACGACGGCGAGGTCGAACCCAAGGCGGTACAGCTGGCGGGCGCCGACCCGGTGATGCTGGCCGAAGCGGCGCGCTTTAACGTCGATCGCGGCGCGCAGATCATCGACATCAACATGGGCTGCCCGGCCAAGAAGGTGTGCAACGTGGCCTGCGGCTCGGCGCTGCTGCGCGATGAGGATCTGGTCGCTCGAATCCTCGACGCGGTGGTGGCGGCGGTCGACGTGCCGGTCACGCTCAAGTACCGCACCGGCTGGGACCCGCAGAGTCGCAACGCCTTGTCGATCGCGCGCCGGGCCGAAGCGGCCGGTATTTCAATGCTGACGCTCCATGGTCGCACTCGTGCCTGCGCTTATCGCGGCGAGGCCGAGTACGACACGATCCGCGCGGTCAAGCAGGCGGTGGCGATTCCGGTGGTGGCCAATGGCGACATCGATTCGCCGGCCAAAGCCCGTCAGGTGCTGGCGGCAACCGGCGCTGACGCCGTGATGATCGGCCGTGCCGCTCAGGGCCGGCCCTGGATTTTCCGCGAGGTGGCGCACTTTCTGGCCACCGGCGAGACGCTGCCGCCGCCGGCGACAGCCGAGGTGCGAGAGCTTCTGCTCGAGCATCTCGAAGACCACTACCGCTTCTACGGCGAAGTGGCCGGCGTGCGCAGCGCCCGCAAGCACATCATCTGGTATCTGGGCGAGTTGGACGGTGGTCAAGCCTTCTGCTCGGGCATGAACCGGCTCGACACCAGCTTGGAGCAGGCGCGTGCGGTGGCGGATTTTTTCAATCAATACGAATACGAGCATCTGCGCTATATCGAGCGTGCGCTGCACTGAGGGGGAAGTTTTGGACCTGCCATCGAAGGCGCCCGAGAGCGTCGCCACCCATGCCGCCGAAGCACCTGCACGCGTCCGCAAACCCCGCGGTGAGACGCTCGAGCAATGCGTGCGTCGCAGCCTTGACGACTACTTTGTTCAACTCGACGGCTCGCGCCCGCATGCGCTGCATGAGATGGTGATCTCCGCCGTTGAGCGGCCCTTGCTCGCCTTCGCGATGGAGCGCTGCGCCAACAACCAGTCGGCCGCGGCCGAACTGCTCGGAATCAATCGCAACACCCTGCGCAAGAAGCTGCAACAACACGGCCTCGCGCAATAAGGAAAGGTAAACAACATGCGCAAGCAGGCTCTCATCAGCGTCTCCGACAAGACCGGCGTGGTCGACTTTGCCCGCGACCTCGCGGCGCTGGGCTTTCACATTCTTTCGACCGGTGGCACCGCCAAGCTTCTCGCCGATTCCGGCATCGCCTGCCAGGAAGTGGCCGATTACACCGGCTTTCCCGAGATGCTCGACGGTCGCGTCAAGACCCTCAACCCGCGCATCCACGCCGGCCTGCTCGCGCGCCGCCCGGACGCGGCGCACATGGCCACGCTCAAAGAGCATTCGATCGACCCGATCGACGTGGTGGTGGTCAACCTCTATCCCTTCGAGCAGACGATTGCCAAGCCCGGCTGCAGCTTCGAGGACGCGATCGAGAACATCGACATCGGCGGCCCGGCGATGCTGCGCTCCTCGGCCAAGAACCATGAGAGCGTGACCGTGCTGGTCGATCCGGCCGACTACGCCGGCGTGGCCACCGAATTGAAGGCGGCCGGCAGCGTCAGCGCCGCCACCCGGCTCAAGCTCGCCAAGAAGGTGTTCGCGCACACCGCCCGCTACGACGGCATGATCGCCAACTACCTGACCTCGCTCGACGACCAGGGCGAGCGCGGCGCCTTCCCCGAGGTGCTGACCCGCCAGTGGGTCAAGGTGCAGGACATGCGCTACGGCGAGAACCCGCACCAGGCCGCGGCTTTCTACCGCGAGCGCTTGGTCGCTCCCGGCCTGCTCGCCGGCTACACCCAGCTGCAGGGCAAGGAGCTCTCGTACAACAACATCGCCGACGCCGACGCGGCGTGGGAAGCGGTGCGCTCCTTCGATACCTCCGCCTGCGTCATCATCAAGCACGCCAACCCCTGCGGTGCGGCGCTTGGCATCAACCCGGCCGAGGCCTATGCCAAGGCCTTCAAGACCGACCCGACCTCGGCCTTCGGCGGCATCATCGCCTTCAACCGCGAGGTCGACGGCGCGGCGGCCCAGCTCATCTCCAAGCAGTTCGCCGAAGTCATCATCGCCCCGGCCTTCACGGCGGAAGCGCTGGCTGTCTTTGGCACCAAGCAGAACCTGCGCCTGATGACCGTGGCGATGGGCGACGCGCAGAACGACTTCGACTTCAAGCGGGTGGGTGGCGGTCTGCTGCTGCAGACGCCCGACGTCAAGGCGGTGGCCGAGTCCGAGCTGCGGGTGGTGACCAAGCTCGCTCCCACCGCGGCGCAGATGATGGATCTGATGTTTGCCTGGCGCGTGGCCAAGTTCGTCAAGTCCAACACCATCACCTTCGCCCGCGATGGCATGACTCTTGGCGTTGGCGCGGGCCAGATGAGCCGCATCGATTCGGCGCGGATCGCCTCGATCAAGGCCAAGGAGGCCGGGCTCACGCTGGCGGGTTCAGCCGCGGCCTCGGACGCCTTCTTCCCCTTCCGTGATGGCCTTGACGTGATCGTCGATGCGGGCGCGACCTGCGTGATCCAGCCCGGCGGTTCGGTGCGCGACGAGGAAGTGATCGCCGCCGCCAACGAGCGCGGCGTGGCGATGGTGTTCACGGGTACCCGTCACTTCCGGCACTAATCGAAATCCTTCGGGCGCTGCGGATGCCAATCCCGCAGCGCCCGATTGCGGATTTGCGTCCTGAGGATTTCCCTGATTTCGCGGCTTTCCCGCCGCGACCCGGAGGCCCAATGTCTATACTCGATCCGATGTTTCCCTTTGAAGTGATTTCCCGCGGTCGGCGTGCCCTGTGTGCGACGGCCGTTTGTGCTACTTGGGCACTTGGCGCCGCCCCCGTGCTCGCTCAGCTGAGAGTCGAGATCACGGGCGTGGGAGCGAACCAGTTCCCGATCGCGGTGGCCAACTTCGCGGGTGACAGCCAATCGCCGGTCGATATCGCCAAGATCATCCGCGACGATCTGGCCCGCAGCGGCGCCTTCCGCACGGTCGATGCCGGCGCCGCGCCGGTGGCCGACAGCGCCGCTCCCGACCTGGCGGCGTGGAAGTCGCGCGGTGCCGACGCTCTGGTGATCGGTTCGGTCAACCGCCTGGCCGATGGCCGCTTCGATGTCCGCTTCCGCCTGTTCGACGCGGTCAAGCAGGCCCAGCTCGACGGTCTTTCGTATGTGGCGCCGGCCGCCGATCTGCGCCTGACGGCGCATCGGATCGCCGACCGCATTTACGAAAAGCTCACCGGCATCCCGGGAGTGTTCGCGACCCGCATCGCCTACGTTGTCCAGCATTCGCATAACTCCTACGAACTGGCGGTGGCCGACTCCGACGGCGCCAATGCGCAGACCGCATTGAAGAGCCGCGAGCCGATCATTTCGCCGACCTGGTCGCCCGATGGCGGCCGCCTGGCCTATGTCTCGTTCGAGAGCCGCAAGCCGGTGGTCTATGTCCACCAGCTCGCCAGCGGCCGGCGCCACGTGGTTGCCAATTTCAAGGGCAATAACAGCGCGCCGGCCTTCAGCCCCGATGGCGCCAGACTGGCGGTGGCGCTCACGCGCGATGGCCTGACCCAGGTCTATCTGATCAATGCCGACGGCTCGGGCGTGCGCCGCTTCACGCAGAGCTCGGGCATCGACACCGAGCCGGTCTTCAGCCCCGACGGCAAGTACGTGTATTTCACCTCGGATCGCGGCGGCAACCCGCAGATCTATCGCCAGCCGCTCGAAGGTGGAGCGGCTCAGCGAGTGACCTTTGGCAGCGAGTACGCGATCAGTCCCGACATCAGCCGCGACGGCAAGCAGCTCGCCTTCATTGCGCGCCGCGGTGGCCGTTTCCAAGCCATGGTGATGGACTTGGCGAGTGGTCAGGAGACCCCGGTCACGGACACCGCCAAGGACGAATCCCCCAGTTTTGCGCCCAACGGCAAGCTGCTGCTCTACGCCACCGAGGTGGGTGGACGCGGCGTGCTGGGCACTGTTTCGGCCGACGGCCGTGTTCGCACCCGACTCACCGGTCCGTCCGGTGATATCCGCGAACCGACCTGGGGTCCTCACGTCAAGTAGTACTACACACCGCCTTTCCCGGAGATATTGAAATGATCACGAATAACCTGCGCGCATTGGTTGCCGCTGCCGCCATTGCCGTTCTCGCGACCGGCTGCTCGTCCGTCAAGCTCGACGAAACGCCGACCGCGCCGATCGTCGACAAGACCCAGGGCACCGATGGTGCCGATTCCCGCAACGTCGCCAAGGTCGATACCACCGGCGGCGCCGCACTCGACCCCTTCAACGACCCGGCCAATCCGCTCTCCAAGCGCAGCGTCTACTTCGACTTCGACAGCTACAGCGTCAAGCCCGATTACCAGTCGGTGGTCGAGACCCACGCCCGCTATCTGAGCGCCAACAAGGGCAAGAAGATCGTGATCGAAGGCAATACCGACGATCGCGGCGGCCGCGAATACAACCTGGCCCTGGGCCAGAAGCGTTCGGAAGCCGTCAAGCAGCGTCTGCAAGTGCTGGGCGTGACCGACGGCCAAGTCGAGACGGTCAGCTTCGGCAAGGAAAAGCCCAAGGCCACTGGCAACACCGACGAGGCCTACGCGCAGAACCGTCGCGCCGATATCGTTTATAAGTAAGCCTTCGGGGCCAAGCGCGACCGTCACCGGTCGCGCGCACCCTGGGCGGATGAATCCACGCCGCGCGCCCGGCTCGCGGCAGCGATAAAGAAGCGACCGCGAACCGGTCGCTTTGTCTTTTGGGAGAGTTGGATGCGACAGTTGTTGAGCGCCGCCTGTGCGGCTCTGCTGATGTTGGGTGCGGCTGCGCCCGCCCATGCCTTGTTCTCGGATGACGAGGCACGCAAGGCCATCCTGGAGCTGCGCACCAAGCAGACCGACGCCGACAAGCGGGTCGCCGATCTGACGGCCCGGCTCGAAGCCTCGCAGCGCGGCCAGTTCGAACTGGTCAACCAGATCGAGTCGCTGCGCGCCGACATCGCGCGTCTGCGCGGTCAGGTCGAGACGCTCACCAACGAACTCTCGGTCCAGCAAAAGCGCAGCCGCGACCTCTACGGCGATCTCGATGCCCGCCTGCGCAAGTTCGAGCCGCAGAGCGTGACGGTCGACGGTCAGACCGGCCAGGTCGAGCGCGCCGAGCAAGCCGCTTACGACGCTGCGCTCGAGCAGTTCCGGGCGGGCGATTTCAAGGCCGCGATCGACGGCTTTCGCAACCTGCTCGCGCGCTGGCCGGCCTCGGTCTACGCGCCCTCGGCCACTTATTGGCTGGGCAGCGCGTATTACGCCAGCCGCGATTACAAGAGCGCGATCGCGACCCAGCAGCAATTGGTCGATCGCTTCAAGACCTCGCCGCGTGTGCCCGAAGCGCTGCTGTCGATGGCGGCGAGCCAGATCGAATCCAAGGACAAGAAGGGCGCTGCCGCCACGCTTAACCGCGTGATTAAGGAGTACCCGGACACCGAGGCCGCCAAGCTTGCGCGCGATCGGCTGCCCGCGACCAAGTAACGGCACTCGCCGCGCTTGCCCTTGATTTCCGAGCTTGAACTTCAGTCGCTGGTCCGCCTGGTGCTGGCCGGCGGCTTTGCCGCGGCCTTTGCCTTGGGCGCGATCGCTCAGAAGACCGGCTTTTGCACCATGGGCGCGGTGGCCGACGTGGTCGCCTTTGGCGACTGGACGCGGATGCGGCAGTGGCTGCTGGCGATCGCCGTGGCCGTGCTTGGCACCCAATGGGCGGCGGCCGCGGGCTGGATCGATACCGCCAACAGCATCTACACCGCGCCGCGCCTGACCTGGCTGGCCAGCGTCGTGGGCGGCGTTCTGTTTGGTTTCGGCATGGTTCTGGCGGGCGGCTGTGGTTTGAAGTCGCTGGTTCGCCTGGGCGGCGGCAGCCTCAAGGCGCTGGTGGTGGTGATCGTCCTCGGCTTGGTGGCTTTCATGACGCTGCGCGGCTGGCTTGCTCTTGTGCGGGTGAACTGGATCGAGCCCGCGCACCTCGTCTTGCCGGCGCGGCAGGATCTGCCCTCGCTGCTGGCGCACGCCTTTGGCGTGGCGCGGCCGACGCTGCAGTGGCTGGTGGCGGCCGCCATCGCCGTGCCCTTGCTGATCTTTGTTTTGGCTGACCGCGCTTTCCGCCGCTTCGACAATCTGCTCGCCGGCCTTGGCATCGGCGTGATGATCGTCGTCGTGTGGTTGATTTCCGGGGTTCTCGGCCATGTCGCTGAACACCCGCAAACGCTGGAGGAGGCTTTTGTCGCCACGCAGAGCGGGCGGATGGAAGCGCTCTCTTTTGTCGCGCCAATGGCGGGCGCGCTCGACTGGCTGATGTTCACCTCCGATGTGTCCAAGACCCTCACGCTGGGCGTGGCGGCCGTGGTGGGCGTGGTCGCCGGATCATGTGCCGTGGCCTGGCTGGGCGGGCGGTTCCGCTGGGAAGGCTTTGCTTCGACCGAAGACACGGCCAACCACTTGGTCGGCGCGGCGTTGATGGGCTTTGGCGGCGTGACCGCGCTCGGCTGCACCATCGGCCAAGGTGTCTCGGGCGTCTCGACGCTGGCGTTGGGCTCGCTGCTCGCGTTTGCCGCCATCGTCGCCGGCGCCGCGCTGGGCGTGAAGTACCAGGACTGGCGCGTTGCTCGCCTGAGCTAGCGGCGGGATCGGGGAAAGCCCGATTGGGCGGTGCCACCGCAAGAGATCTCGTCGTTCTCGCTCAAGAAGCGGGCAGGCTGACCGAACAGCAGGCCAGGCGCTCGCCCTCTGCGCGAGCCGGTCTCGGTTCTGGAGCTCTCCCATGTTTCGTTTTCTATCTCTGCGCAATCGCCTGACGGCGCTTGCGCTCTTGCTCGTCGCCGTAGCGATGGGTGCCCAGCTGCTGGGCTCGGTGCTGTCGACGCGCGACACGCTCGGCGGCGCGGTCGAGGCCAGCGTGGCGCAGGTTGCCAAGGTCGAGGCCTCTGCCGTGGCGCAATGGGCGAGCAACAAGGCCAGCGCGGTCAAGGGCATGGCCGCTGCGCTCGATGCGGCTGATCCGGTTCCGGTGATCCGTGCCGCTCAAGTCGGTGGCCAGTTCGATCTCGCCTACATCGGCACGACCGACAAGAAGATGTACGCCTATCCGCCGACGCAATACGCCGCTGGCTACGATCCGGTGACCCGCCCCTTTTTCAAGGCGGTCCTCAAGGCCAAGGGGCCGACGATGACCCAGCCTTCGGTGAGCGCCGGCAATGGCAAGGTGGTGGTCGCTTTTGTCGAGCCGATTCTGCGCGGCGGCGAAATCGTCGCGGCGGCGTCGGCCAACGTCGCGCTCGACAGCCTGAGCGCGCGTCTGGCAGCGATCAAGCCGATGGAGGGCAGCTACATCTTCCTGCTCGACGGCCAGGGACGCTTTATCGCCCACCCCGATCCCAAGCTCACGCTCAAGCCGGTCACCGAGCTCGAACCCAGTCTCGATCTGGCTCGAATCGAATCGACCAAGGCCGCGGGAAAGTCGGCGGTGGTGGCGATCCGCGGTCAGGACATGCTGCTGTCGGCCGAGCCCGTCGCCGGCACTGACTGGACTCTGGTGGCGGTGGTCGATCGTGCGGTCGCCACGCAAGGCATGGTTTCTCTGCTGCGCTGGAACGCCGCCGTCGCCGCAACCGTGCTGCTGTTGGCCTTTCTGATCGTGCCGCTGGTCTTGCGCTGGATTCTGCAAAGGCTGGAGCAGGTTCGCGACGGCCTGACGGATGTGGCCTCGGGCGATGGCGATCTGAGCCGCCGCGTCGACGCTTCCGGCAACGACGAGCTGGCGCAGATCGCGTCGGCCTTCAACCGTTTCGCCGACACGATGAGCGGAACGATCCGCGAGATTCGTGCCGCGAGCGAATCGGTGACCCACGCCGCGGGCGAGATCGCCGCCGGCAGCCGCGACCTTTCGGGGCGCAGCGAGCGCGCCGCGGCCAACCTGGAGCAGACCGCCTCCGCGATGGAGGAGCTTGCCACCACCGTCCAGAACAACACCGGCGCCGCGCGTTCGGCGCGCGACCTCACGGGTGCGGCAGCGCATTCGGCGCAGCAGGGCAATGCGGTGGTGCGCGAGGCGGTGGGCACGATGGACGAGATCACCGCAGCCAGCCGCCGGATTGGTGACATCACCACCGTGATCGACGGCATCGCCTTCCAGACCAATATCCTGGCGCTCAATGCCGCGGTCGAAGCGGCTCGCGCCGGCGAGCAAGGCCGTGGCTTTGCCGTGGTGGCCGCGGAAGTCCGCACGCTGGCGCAGCGCAGCGCCGCCGCCGCCAAGGAAATCAAGGCATTGATCGGAACCACCGTCATGAAGATTGATGCGGGCGCCAGCCATGTGCGCCAGGCCGGTGCGGTGATGGCGGACATCGAGAGCGCGGTAGCACGCGTCGATACCGTGGTGGGCGAAATCGCCAGCGCTTCGCAAGAGCAGAACGCTGGCATCAACGAGGTCGCCAAGGCGATCAGCGAACTCGACCGCATGACGCAGGAGAACGCGGCCCTGGTTGAAGAATCGACCGCCGCGGCCGAGACCTTGAGGCACAACGCTGTCGAATTGCAGGCGACTGTGGGCCGGTTCCGGCTCGATTGATCGCCTGCCCGAAGCGGGATGCCCGCTACGCCATGGCCCGGGGCATGGGCCATGGCGCCGCCACAATGCACCCTCTTTCACTCACGAGGAATCGCTCATGTCATTCGTTCGTTGGGTTTCGATTGGCGCACTGGCGCTGTGCTCGGCTCAGGCTTGGGCATCCGAGGATGTGTACGGCGTGGTCGATTCGCGCCCCGCTGCCAAGGCTGGCACCTGGGTCGTGGGTGGCAAGGACGTGGTGGTGACCGACCAGGTTCGTCTGGACGAAAAGGACGGCCCGGCCAAGGCCGGCGCCTGCGTCAAGCTGGACTACGAAAGCAAGGCCGGTGCGCGCTACCTCGAGAAAATCGAGACCAAGAAAGACGCCCGCAAGTGCGCGAAGAAATAAGCCGGATCAGAACTGCGCACGGATGATCTGGGCGCAGCGTCCGGCGAGCATCACGTGCGCGCTCGTCGCGCCGGGTGTGGCGGCGGCAACGCCCAGACACTCGGCGCTCGAGCCCAGCGGCACGGGCAGCAGGAACTGGGCGTCAAACTGACGCGCGCATCGCCCCTCTCTTTTCTCCAGAGCCGATAAAGCCGTTGCGGCCACGCACATGCCGTGGGCGATCGGCTGCGCCAGCCCGAAAGGACGTGCCCCCCAGCGATGCAGGTGGATCGGGTTCCAGTCGCCCGACAGGCGCGCGTAGCTCAGTCCGAGCGAACTGGGCACCGCGATCACGGCGAGCGATTCACCCTCGCTCGCGGCGCTGCGGCTCGTGGCCGACGGTGCTGTACGCGCGGCCCGTGGCGCTCGTGCCAGGTAGGTGCTGCGGATGAGCGCTTTGACCCGGCCGTCTTGTTCGATCTCGGTGTCGAGATCGAACTGGCGCCCGCTGCGGCGGGTGTTTTGTTGGCCCAGCCGAATCGTGATGGCGATGGGCGCGTCTACCGTGACCGCGGCGAGCGATTGGATCGAGTTGGCGACATGGATCAGCCCGGCTGCGCCGAGCGGGAACTCGCGTCGGTTGAGCAGCGCCAGCTGCGCCCGCTGCGCCGGCAGGTAGAGCCAGGCCAGTGGCAGGGGGGCGGCAAAGCCGAAGAAACGGCGGTAAGCCTCAAGCCGAGCCGGTGCCAGTGCAACGGCGCTCACCCGCAGCGCGATCGCCGGCAGAGGCTGATCGTGCGCGAGACGCGCCTTGCCGGGCGCAAGGGCCCCCAGAAGACTGGAGGTCAAGCCGGGCAGGGTCGCGAGGGTCAACATGGGTGGTCGTCGGGGGCTTGGGCGGCGCAAGGTAGCACGCGAGTCTTGCGCCGCCCTGCCCGAGCGGGCTGCTATCGTTGACGCCTGAAAGCGTTGGGGGTACCGCGGCTGGCCGCGGTTGAGAGAGTCCCCTCGAACCTGATCCAGTTGACACTGGCGGAGGGAAACGCAAGGGGAGGACTGCGTCCTCCCGCTGCGGGCTCCGCCTCGAAGGAGACACGATGAACGCCCGCACCGAATTCACGGCCGAGACCGCGCAGGTCGACCAGGCCGCGATCGCCCCCCTGCCCAATTCCCGCAAGATCTATGTCGAGGGCTCGCGCCCCGACATTCGCGTGCCGATGCGCGAAGTGGCGCAGGCCGATACGCCGACCTCGTTTGGCGGCGAAGCCAACCCGCCGATTTTTGTCTACGACACCGCGGGCGCTTACAGCGACCCGGCGGTGGCCATCGACATCCGATCGGGCCTCGCGCCGCTGCGCGCGGCCTGGATCGCCGAGCGCGGTGACACCGAGCAGCTCGTCGGCCCCAGCTCGGCTTTCGGCCAGGAGCGGCTGGCCGACGCCGAGCTGGCCGCGCTGCGCTTTAACCTCCAGCGCCAGCCGCGCCGCGCCAAGCCGGGCGCCAACGTGAGCCAGATGCACTACGCGCGCCGCGGCATCGTCACGCCCGAGATGGAGTTCGTCGCGATTCGCGAGAACCTCAACCGCGCCGCTTACGTCGAGAGCCTGCGCGCCACCGGCAAGAAAGGCGAACGCATGGCGCAGATGCTGCTGCGCCAGCATCCCGGTCAGGCCTTTGGCGCGAGCATTCCGGCCGCGATCACGCCCGAGTTCGTGCGCGATGAAATCGCTCGCGGCCGCGCGATCATTCCCGCCAACATCAACCACCCCGAGGCCGAGCCGATGGCGATCGGCCGCAACTTCCTGGTCAAGATCAACGCCAACATCGGCAACTCGGCGCTGAGCTCGAGCATCGCCGATGAGGTCGAAAAAATGACCTGGGCGATCCGCTGGGGCGGCGACACGGTGATGGATCTCTCGACCGGTAAACACATTCATGAGACGCGCGAGTGGATCGTGCGCAACTCGCCGGTGCCGATCGGCACGGTGCCGATCTACCAGGCGCTTGAAAAGGTCGATGGCAAGGCCGAGGAGCTGACCTGGGAGATCTTCCGCGACACGCTGATCGAGCAGGCCGAGCAGGGCGTGGACTACTTCACCATTCACGCCGGCGTGCGCCTGCCGTATATCCCGATGACGGCCGATCGCATGACCGGCATCGTCAGCCGCGGCGGCTCGATCATGGCCAAGTGGTGCCTGGCGCACCACCGCGAGAGCTTCCTCTACGAGCGCTTCGAGGAGATCTGCGAAGTGATGAAGGCCTACGACGTCGCCTTCAGCCTGGGTGATGGTCTGCGTCCCGGCAGCATTTACGACGCCAACGACGCCGCCCAGCTGGCCGAGCTGAAGACCTTGGGCGAGCTCACGCAGATCGCGTGGCAGCACGACGTGCAGGTGATGATCGAAGGCCCGGGCCATGTGCCGATGCAGCTGATCAAGGAGAACATGGACCTGGAACTGGTCGACTGCTCGGAGGCGCCTTTCTATACGCTGGGGCCGCTGACCACCGACATCGCGCCGGGCTACGACCACATCACCAGCGCGATCGGCGCGGCGCAGATCGGCTGGTACGGCACGGCGATGCTCTGTTACGTGACGCCCAAGGAGCACCTCGGGCTGCCGAACAAGAAAGATGTCAAGGACGGCATCATCACCTACAAGATTGCCGCCCACGCCGCCGACCTGGCCAAGGGCCACCCGGGCGCGCAGATCCGCGACAACGCCCTCTCCAAGGCGCGCTTCGAGTTCCGCTGGGCCGACCAGTTCAACCTTGGCCTCGATCCCGACACTGCCAAGGATTTCCACGACGAGACCCTGCCCAAGGACAGCATGAAGCACGCCCACTTCTGTTCGATGTGCGGGCCGCACTTCTGCTCGATGAAGATCACGCAGGACGTGCGCGACTATGCCGCCGCCCAGGGCGTGAGCGGCACTGAAGCGCTCGCCCGTGGCATGGAAGAAAAGGCGATCGAGTTCGTCAAGCAGGGGGCCGAGCTCTACTCGCGCGCATAAGCCCTCTGGCCGCGCTCGGCCGCTGTCATGGCGGCCGAGCGCGGCGTGTCCGAGGCGCGTTGTGCCCGGGATCCTGGCGTGAGAGCGGTTGGCGCGGCCGCGAGTGTGGCCAATCCGCACCAGAGCGCGCGGCACCGGGCGGGTCGGGATTACCATGGCGCCGTCCATCGATCCAGGAGACGCCGTGCTTGCCAATGACATCCGATCGCTTGAAGCCAATGAGCTCGCTGAGATCGAGAACGGGCGCCGCGGTCTGCTGCTTTATGCGCTGATCGCGATCCTGGCTGGCGCCCTGATCGGTCTGGTGGGTTCGGCGTTTCGCATGGTGTTGGTGATCGCCGGCGAGTGGCGCGGCGAGATGGCGGCCTGGTCGCAGGATCTCGGCGCGTGGGGTTTTCTGCTGCCGGTTCTGACGGTGGCGATCTGCGCCGCGGCCGCGCGTGGGCTGGTTCGCTTGGCGCCCCTGGCGGCGGGCAGCGGGGTCCAGCATGTCGAGGCGGTGATGCGTGGCGAAGCCGATCCGGCGCCCTTGCGGGTCCTGCCGGTGAAGTTTGTCGGCGGCGCCTTGGCGCTGGGTTCCGGGCTAGCTCTGGGACGCGAGGGGCCGACCGTGCAGATGGGGGCCACGATCGGCGACACGCTGGCGAAGTGGGCGCGGATGTCGATCGTCGATGTGCGCCGGATGCAGACCGCCGTGGCCGGCGCGGGTTTGGGCGTGGCCTTCTCGGCGCCGCTGGGAGGTGCCATTTTTGCGTTCGAGGAAGTGGCGCGTGCCTTCAGTGTGCGGCTTGCGGTGGCAACCTTGCTGGCGTCGGCCACCGCCACGGCGGTGGCCTGGTCCTTGATCGGCGACGCGCCTGATTTCGTGGTGGACGCTCTGGCTTTGCCGGCCTGGTCGGCTCTGCTGCCCTTTCTTCTCTTTGGTTTGTTGTTAGGCGCGGCTGGGGTCGCTTACAACCGGCTGGTGGTCTATTGCCTCGATCTTGGCGATCGTCTGCGGGCGGTGCCGCCCGAGCTGAGGGCGGCGGTGATCGGCGGCCTGGTCGGTTTGCTGCTGTGGGTCGAGCCCGCGCTGGTGGGCGGTGGCGACGAACTCAACCAGTGGATTCTCGATGACCGCGCGCCCTGGCTGAGCATTGCCATCATCGTGGTGGTGCGCTGGTTTCTGGCGCCGCTCAGTTACGCCGCCGGCACGCCGGGTGGCTTGTTCGCTCCGCTCCTGCTGGTCGGCACGGCGTTCGGCGCCTTGTTCGCCGCCGCCGGCAATGCCTTGCTGCCGGATCTGGCGCTCGACCCGGTGGCGTTTGCCATTGTCGGCATGGCGGCTTTTTTTGCGGCCGTGGTGCGGGCGCCGCTCACCGGCATCGTGCTGATTGTCGAGATGACAGCCACCACCAGCCAGATCGTGCCCATGCTCGGCGCCACCACCCTGGCCGTGGTGGCCGCGACGGTATTGCGCGGGCCGCCGGTCTACGACACCTTGCGATTGCGGATGCTGAAAGCACGTGCGCTGGTCGAGACGCGCACCCCGATTTGAGTGGATTTCATGCCATCGAATGACAGCGTGGGGATGGGCGCGGCAATCACGCCAGGCATGAACGCCGTGATGAGGCCGATTTGAACGACAGCGAGCAAGGTCCTGACGACAACGGCCGCGTGGGTTCGATGACCGGCGAGTGGCCGCCCGATCTATGGGCCCTGCGCGCGGCGGTGCCGGAGTTGCTTGCCAATCCGGTCGTGATTACCGACGCCGAGCGCCGGATTCTCTGGGTCAACCCCGCTTTCGAGCAGCGCACCGATTACACACGAGCCGAGGTGCTCGGTCGTCGGCCGGGCGATTTCCTCTATGGTCCGCAGACCGATCGCGCAGCGGTTGAGGCGATGCGAGAGCGGCTGGACCGGGGCGAAGGGCTGCATGGTGTCGAACTGCTCAAGTACGCCCGCGACGGATGTCCCTACTGGGTGTCGATCGAAGCCCATCCGGTGTGCGACGAACGCGGCGTGGTGGCGTGTTTCATCTCGATCGAAACCGACATCGATCTGCGCAAACAATCCGAATCCGCGCTGAGGGTGAGCGAGCAGCGGATGCGCGCCTTGTTCGAGAGTTCAACCTACGCCGTGGTGGTGATCGATGGCGCGGGCGCGATCGAGCTTTTCAACCCGGCCGCGCAACGCCTGTTCGGCTATGACGAGGCCGAACTGGTTGGGCGCGAGATTGCGCTGCTGCTGCCTCCGACAGGAATCGACCGTCACGGCGAAGCGGTGGCGCTGCTCTTGGCCACCGGTTTGCCCGATGCGATCGGGCGGGCGCGTGAACTGGCCGCGCGCGCGCGCGGCGGTCACGAGTTTCCGGTTGAGCTTGCCCTGGCCGAATTTCCGACGCCGCAAGGCACGCGCTATGCCGCCACCATTCGCGACATCAGCCAGCGCTGCGCGATGGAAGCCGAAGCCCGGGCCTTGAACGAACAACTGCGAGCGTCGATTGCTGCGCTCGAAGCCAACCAGCGTCACGCCCAGTATCTGGCCGCCATGAGTGACCTGCTGCATGGCTGCAATGCGGAAGATGAAATTCACCGGGTAGCGGCGCGCTATCTGCCGCGGGTGCTCGATGATGCGGCGGGCGCGTTGTATCTGAGCGCTGACGGTGGCGACCTATTGCCGCGCTGCGTCTGGGGCGATCGGGTGCCGGTGGCCGCCGCCATGAACGGCGACGATTGCTGGTCGCTGCGACTGGCGCGCCCCTACGAGGCCGACGCGGTTCACGGTCTTGCCTGCGTGCATGCGCAAGACCCCGGCGCGGGGGGCTCCTTGTGCGTGCCGCTGGTGGCCCAAGGCGAATCGCTGGGCGTGCTTACCCTGCGCTACGTCGCCGCCGCGCGCGACGCCAGCGTGCACGAGCAGCGCCGCGCCCGCGCCGTGGCGGTGGCCGAACACATCGTGCTGGCGCTCGCCAACGTTCGCCTGCGCGAAGACCTGCGCGAACAGGCGATGCGCGATCCGCTCACGGGTCTGATCAATCGTCGCTACATGCATGAGAGCTTCGCGCGCGAGCTGGCCCGCTGCGAGCGTCGCGAATTGCCGCTGGCGGTGCTGATGATTGATGTCGATCACTTCAAGCGCTTTAACGACGAGTTTGGTCACGCCGCGGGCGACCGTGTTCTGCGCCGGGTGGCCGAGGTCCTTGGCAGCGCGGTGCGGCGGGAAGACGTGGTCAGCCGCTACGGCGGCGAGGAGTTCTTGCTGGTGCTGCCCGAAACCGACCTGGAAACGGCGCGTTTGCGGGCCGAGCAGGCGCGTGTTGCGGTCGAATGCCTGCAGCCGGAGGCCGGCGAGGATTGGTGCGGCCCGCTCAGCATCTCGATCGGGATCGGTGTATTCCCGTGCGATGGCAGTACGGCCGAGGGTTTGATCCGCGTCGCAGATGCTGCGCTTTATGGCGCCAAACGCGGTGGCCGCAACCGCGTGGCCGAGGCAACAAGGCCGCCGTCTGCGTAAGATTGGCCTGCGGCCGATCGAGCACGCGGCCATGGGGGCTGGCGACACGTTCGGCCCGCCAACAGAAGGACCCCGATTCGATGAGCCATCGACAACTGCCGCAGGGCGTGGCTGTGCTGCGCGATCCCGTTCTCAATAAAGGCACGGCTTTTTCCGACGCTGAACGTGATCGTTTGAAGCTGCGCGGTCTGCTTCCGCCGCGGCGCATTTCGCAGAGCCAGCAAGTTGCGCGAGTCGTCGAAAACCTGCGGGCACTCGCCAAGCCGCTCAACAGATACGTGGCGCTGGAAGCGCTGCACGATCGCAACGAGTCGCTCTACTACCGGGTGGTGATCGATCACATCGAAGAGATGATGCCGATCATCTACACCCCGACCGTGGGCCTCGCCTGCCAAGAGTTCGACCAGATTTTCCGCCGGCCGCGCGGCGTCTACGTCTCGGCCAATGACCGCGGTCACGTCGCCGAGCTGCTCGCCAATCACCCGATCGAAGACGTTGACATCATCGTCGTTACCGACGGTGAGCGCATCCTGGGCCTGGGCGATCTTGGCGCCAATGGCATGGGGATCCCGATCGGCAAGCTCTCGCTCTACACCGCCTGCGCCGGCATCGACCCGGCGCGCGCGTTGCCGGTCTTGATCGACGTTGGCACCAACAACCTCGAGCTGCGTGAGCACCCGCTCTACCTTGGCCTGCCGCAAGCCCGCGTCACCGGCGCCGACTACGACGAGCTGGTTGACGAGTTCATCACCGCCGCTCGCGCCCGCTGGCCCAATGTCCTGATCCAGTTCGAGGACTTCGCCAATCACCACGCGTTCGACCTGCTCGATCGCTGGCGCGACCGCATTCCCTGCTTCAACGACGACATCCAGGGCACGGCCGCGGTGGCGCTCGCCGGGTTCTTGTCGGCGCTGCGGGTCACTGGTCAGCCGCTCGCCGAGCAGCGCGTCCTGTTCCTGGGGGCCGGTGAAGCGGCCACCGGCATTGCCGATCTGATCACCGCCGCCCTGGTTGACGACGGCCTGACCGAGGCCGAGGCCCGCCAGCGTGCCTGGCTGTTCGACTCCAAGGGTTTGGTCACGGCCGATCGCACCGGGCTGACCGCGCACAAGCTGGCTTACGCCCACCCGCACGCGTCGGCCAAGACCTTCCTCGAGGCGGTCGAGCTGCTCAAACCCACCGCGATCGTCGGCGTGGCCGCCGCCGCCGGTGCGTTCGACGCCGAGGTTCTGAGCGCGATGGCGCGGATCAACCCGCGTCCGATCGTGTTCGCTCTGTCGAACCCGACCTCCAAGGCCGAGTGCACCGCGCACGACGCCTATACGCACACCGAGGGGCGCGCACTGTTTGCCAGCGGCAGCCCCTTCGACCATCTCGAAGTTCATGGCAAGCGTTTCGTGCCGCGTCAGGCCAACAACGCCTACGTCTTTCCGGGTCTGGGCCTGGGCGTGATCGCCAGCCGTGCCAGCGCCATGCCCGACGAGATGTTCCTCGCCGCCGCCCGTATGCTGGCGCAGGAAGTGACCGAGGACGATCTGGCCGCGGGCAGTCTCCTGCCCGCGCTGACCGAGGTGCGGGCGGTGTCGGCGCGGATCGCCGTGGCCGTGGCGGAACTGGCCTACGAGCGGGGTCTGGCG
This sequence comes from Burkholderiaceae bacterium, assembly GCA_036652035.1. GTDB lineage: Bacteria > Pseudomonadota > Gammaproteobacteria > Burkholderiales > Burkholderiaceae_F > JAEZVV01. Next base: position 26,796 of record JAVVWR010000003.1, read on the forward strand.
CAACGCGAACGGCCGGCCAACCTGCTCGCCAGCGTGCGCGAAGGCATGTTCGACGCCAACTACCAGTCGCTCGCTTAAAGCGAGCCTGAGGCGCTGTCGTCACCCGGGGCGGGTGGCGACAGCAACCGCGTGGCCGGGCGGCCCGAACTGGCGGCCGATGGCGGTTTTGCGGGAAGGAGCCACTGCGGCCCGGGGCCAAGCGCCCGGGGCCGCCATCGCCTCGCGTAAAATCCGTGCTCCCGGGGCATTTCCCCGGTACCGAGAACCATGCCCCGCTACGAATCCGACATCACCCAGTTCATCCGCGAACTCAAGACCGCCATCCCCGAGCTCGAAGCCAAGCAGCGCGAAGCCCGCGCGATCTGGTGGGACAAGAACCTCGATCGCGATCAGCAAGAAGGCTTTGCCGAGGCCAAGGTCGAGCAGCAGCCCTACGTCTATCAGACCCAGAGCGAGTGAACATCCCCGCAGCGTCCGATGCTCCGCTCGAGGCGGCCAGCGCCGCCCTCGCGCAGCCCAAGGCCGATTCCACGCTGGACGTGATCGACGGGATTGCGCTCGCGCGCCTCTATGGCGAGCCGCTCTTCAAGCTGCCGCAGGACCTGTACATCCCGCCCGACGCGCTCGAGGTCTTTCTCGAAGCCTTTGAGGGCCCGCTCGACTTGCTGCTCTACATGATCCGCAAGCAGCACTTCAACGTGCTCGACATCCCGATGGCGCCGCTCACGCAGCAGTACCTCGTGTATGTCGACCAGATCCGCAAGAGCAACCTGGAGCTGGCGGCCGAATACCTGCTGATGGCGGCGCTGCTGATTGAGATCAAGAGCCGCATGCTGCTGCCGGTGAAAAAGGCCGACAGCGGCGAAGAGGTCGAAGACCCGCGCGCCGAGCTGGTGCGCCGCCTGCTTGAATACGAAAAAATCAAGCTCGCCGCGCGCAATCTCGACGAGCTGCCGCGGGTGGGGCGCGACTTCGTGCGGGCGATCGTCACCATCGAGCAGACCGTCGAGCGCCGCCTGCCCGAGGTCTGCGTCGCCGATCTGCAATCGGCCTGGGCCGACGTTCTGAAGCGCGCCAAGCTCAACGCCAGCCACAAGATCTCGCGCGAAGAGCTGTCGGTGCGGGAACACATGAGCCTGGTGCTGCGGCGCCTTCAAGGCGAGCGCTTTGTCGAGTTCCGCGAACTGTTCGACACCAGCCGCGGCGCCGCGGTGGCGGTGGTCCACTTTCTCGCGATGCTGGAACTCGCGCGCGAGTCGCTGGTGCGAATCACCCAGGCGGCGCCGTTTGCGCCGATCTACGTCCGGCTCGCCTACACGCCGTCCTGAGCCCGCCGCGTCAGCGGATGAATTTCACCTCGCGGCAGATCGCCTCGACGATTGGCTTCTTCTTCTCGGCATAGATGGCCTGGTTGCGCTCGAAGAGGTTGTTGCCGTGGCAGTCGATCGAGATGATCAGCGGACCGAACTCAAGCACCCGGTTGACCCACAGAGTCTCCGGCATGCCCAGGTCCTGCCACTCGGCGGCCTCGATCGCCTCGACCTGCTCGGCTGCGACCACCGCACAGCCACCTGGGAACACCGCGTGCACCGCCTTGTGCTCCTGGCAGCCGGCGACGGTCTCGGGGCCCATTCCCCCTTTGCCGACGATCAGCTTGACTCCGGTGCGGCCGATGAACTCGCGCTCGAACTTTTCCATTCGCATGCTGGTGGTCGGGCCGATCGACACCATCTCGAAACCGCCCTCGGCTCGGGGGCGGACGATGGGGCCGGCGTGCAGGATGGCGCCGCCCCGGATGTCGACTGGCAGTTCGCGGCCGAGCTCGATCAGGCGGCGGTGAGCGACGTCGCGGCAGGTGACGAGCTGGCCGCTGAGGTAGACCACGTCACCCACTTGCAGCGACTCAAGATCCGCGTCGCGGATTGGCGTTGTCAGGACCTTTTTCACAGCACCACTCCTTCGTGCGACAGGATTTCGTAGGACAGATCGGCGGCAATGCGGATGCGGCCGCGGCGATGCGCCCAGCAGCCGGTCGAGACCGCCACCGCGATGGTCGAGGGGTGGCGCGCCGACGATTCGATATGAACGCCCAATACGCTCGCCTGGCCCGACAGGCCTTGCGGGCCGATCCCGACCGCGTTGAGGCCGTCTTCGAGCAGGCGCTCGAGCTTGGCGGCGTTGGG
>JAVVWR010000003.1:29078-34499 GCA_036652035.1 Burkholderiaceae bacterium
CGAACGATTAGGCGCCGAGTGGCGCCGGGCTGACTTGCCTTGCCGCAAGTGCGGCAAGGCCTTGAGGGTTTGATCGGGGGGCTGGAGTCCCGCGCGCGGATCGCGGATTTATTGAATCAGTTGTCGCGCGTGGATCTCTGCGCTGGCGAAGTCCGGCACGAGCTTGTCGCCCAGATGCCGGGCAAAGCCCGAGCGCGTGAGCAGCGAGAGCGGTTGATCATCCGCGCCGGCGATGATCAGGTGGGCGCCGCGCTTGGCAAGTGCGCGCTCAAGGCCCTCGATGATGTCGAGCGCGCTGGTGTCGAGCGAGAGCAGTTCGGCAAAATCGAGTATCACCACCCGCGGTCCGCGGGCGCCGGCAAGGCGAACCGGATCGGTGACGTGTTCGAGCTTGGAAACCGAACCGAAGAACAGGGCGCCTTCGACGCGCCAGGCCTCGATTCCCACCGGCGTCTCGAAGGGCAGGGTGTGCGATATCACGCGAGTCAGCGTGTTCATGCGGTAGATGAAAAAGAGGCAGGCCAGCACCAGGCCGACCTCGACCGCCACCGTCAGGTCGAAGATCACCGTCAGGAAGAAAGTGGCGAGCAGGGTGAGGCGGTACGTCATGCTGAACTGGCGCAGGCGCACGAACTCGCGCCATTGCCCCATGTTCCAGGCGACGAACATCAGGATCGCCGCCAGCGCCGCGAGCGGAATGTTGGAGGCGAGCGGAGCGGCCACCAGGATCACGGCGAGCAGCGTGAGCGCATGCACCATGCCAGCGATCGGGCTGACCGCGCCGCTCTTGATGTTGGTGACCGTGCGGGCGATCGTGCCGGTGGCCGGAATGCCGCCAAAAAAGGGCACGACGACGTTGGCGACGCCCTGGCCCATCAGTTCCTGGTTGGGGTCGTGGCGGTCGTCGGTCATGCTGTCGGCCACGCGGGCGCACAAGAGCGATTCGATCGCTCCCAGCAGGGCGAGCGTGAGCATCGGGCCGAACAACTGCTTGGCGGTTTCCCACGACAACTCGGGGAAGGCGAATGCGGGCAGAGACTGCGGAATGCCGCCGAACTTGGAGCCGATGGTCTCGACCGGCAGACTGAAAGCGCTCACCGCGATGGTCGAGAGCGCCAGCGCGATCACCGTGCCTGGCAGGTGGGCGAGCCACTTTTTCCAGGACGCCCCGTTCATCTGATACGACTTGGGCCAGAACACCACCAGCAGCAGCGAGGCGACCGCGATCGCCATCGAGTAGGGGTTGACCGTCGTGATCGCGTCGGCGATGGCCTGCACCTGGTGGAAGAAGTCCGCCGGCATCTTGGCGATCGACAGGCCCAGAAAGTCCTTCACCTGCGACAGTCCGATCAGGACCGCGATGCCGTTGGTAAAGCCGATCACGATCGAGACCGGAATGAAACGGATCAGGCTGCCGAGCTTGAAAAGCCCCATCAGGAACAGCAGCACGCCCGAGCCGATGGTGGCGATCAACAGGTTGGCGAGGCCGTACTTGGCGATGATGCCGTAGATGATGACGATGAAAGCGCCGGCCGGTCCGCCGATCTGGACCCGGCATCCACCCAGCAGAGCGATCAGAAAGCCGGCGATGATCGCGGTGTAGATGCCGGCTTCGGGCGTGACGCCCGAGGCGATCGCAAAGGCCATCGCCAGCGGCAGAGCGACCACGCCAACGGTGAGTCCGGCCGAGATGTCCTTGCCAAGGTCTTGGCGCGAATAGCCCTTGAACAGGCCGAGCGAGGCAGGGCGGAAGGGCGCCAGTGGCAGACGCCGTAAGGCCTCAGCAATCTGCTGTGCTGCGCTCATTTCCCCTCTCCCCGATACGAAACAAGCGACTCAGTGTAGAGCGCCGGCGCGCAGGGATCGTGGCCTCAGATCAAGTAAGCCGGGAGAGGAGAGTGCGGACTTGCCCTGCGTAGCCATCGGCGCATCACTCTGATCGTTCACTGCCGTCTCCAGAGAAAAAGGCCGCACGCCTCTCGGCGTACGGCCCTCGTTGTTGGGTGTTGGCACGGACTTAGCCGATCCGCATTCCAGGGGTGGCGCCGGCGTGCGGCTCCAGGATCCACAGGCCTGGCTGATTCTTGCCATCGGCGTGGCTGGCCGCGAGCACCATGCCTTCGCTCACGCCGAACTTCATCTTGCGCGGCGCGAGGTTGGCGACCATGACCGTGAACTTGCCCTCGAGGTCTTCGGGGCGGTAGGCGCTCTTGATGCCGGAGAACACGTTGCGGGTGCGGCCTTCACCCACGTCGAGGGTCAGGCGCAACAGCTTGTCGCTGCCTTCGACCGCTTCGCACTTGACGATCTTGGCCACGCGCAAGTCCACCTTGGCGAAGTCGTCGATCCCGATCGTCTCGGCGATCGGCTCGCCGCCCGGAACCACGGCTTCGACCACCGGCGCGGGCGGCTCGAGCAGGGCGTCGAGCTGCTTCATGTCGACCCGCTGCATCAGGTGCTGGTAGGCCTTGATCGGCTGCGCCGCCGACAGGGGCGACTCAACCTGGCTCCAGTCGAGCTCGCCACAGGCGAGGAAGGCCTCGACCGCCGTGGCCGCGGCCGGCAGCACCGGCTTCAGGTAGAGCGTGAGCAGGCGGAAGGCTTCGAGCGAGACGCTGCAGGTGCGCTGCAGTTCGGCCGCGGCCTCGGGCTTCTTGGCGAGCTCCCAGGGCTTTTCGCGGTCGACGAACTCGTTGACGAGGTCGGCGAGCTCCATGATCCGGCGCAGCGCCTTGGCGTATTCGCGCGCCTCGTAAAGCGCGGCGATCTCGGGCGCGGCGGCGCGCAGCGTGATGATCTCGGGCGCGCAGTCCGGGCCGCTGATCGCCGACTCGAGCACCTTGCCGTCGAAGCGCTTGACCAGGAAGCCGGCGGCGCGGCTGGCGATGTTGACGTACTTGCCGACCAGGTCGCTGTTGACGCGCTGGGCGAAGTCGTCCGGGTTGAAGTCGACGTCCTCGACGTGCGAGTTGAGCTTGGCGGCGATGTAGTAGCGCAGCCACTCGGCGTTCATGCCGAGCTCGAGGTACTTGAGCGGGCTGATGCCGGTGCCGCGGCTCTTGCTCATCTTCTCGCCGCTCACGGTGATGAAGCCGTGAACGTTGACGTGGTCCGGCACGCGGTAGGGCTGGCCTGCGAAGTGCAGCATCGCGGGCCAGAACAGCGTGTGGAAATAGATGATGTCCTTGCCGATGAAGTGGACCTGCTCGGTGTCGCGCGCTTCCAGGAAGGCCTGGAAGTCGACGCCGATCCTGGCGCAGTAGGCCTTGAGGCTCGCCAGGTAGCCCACCGGCGCGTCGAGCCAGACGTAGAAGTACTTGCCCGGCGCGTCCGGAATCGGGATGCCGAAGTAGGGCGTGTCGCGGGAAATATCCCAGTCGGCGAGCTTGCCGTCTTCGCCCAGCCACTCCTGCGCCTTGGCGAGCACTTCGGGCTGCAGGCGCGGCGCGCCGTCGGCGCCCTGGCCTTCGCTCCAGCTGCGCAGAAATTCCACGCAGCGCGGATCACTCAGCTTGAAGAAGTAGTGCTCCGAGCTGCGTAGCTCGGGGGTGGCGCCGGTCAGCGTCGAGAAGGGGTTCTTCAGATCGGTGGGCGAATAGACCGCGCCGCACACCTCGCACGAATCGCCGTACTGGTCCTTGGCGCCGCACTTGGGGCACTCGCCCTTGATGTAGCGGTCGGCGAGGAACATGCCCTTCACCGGGTCGTAGAACTGCTCGATGCTCTTGGTGTAGATCAGGCCCGCGGCCTTGAGCTTCTTGTAAATGTCTTGCGACAGCTCGGTGTTCTCGGCGCTGTCGGTGCTGTGCCAGTGGTCGAAGCTGATGTGAAAACCGTCGAGGTACTGCTTGCGGCCAGCGGCGATGCGGCCCACGAATTCCTGCGGCGTGATGCCGGCCTTTTCGGCCGCGATCATGATCGGCGCGCCGTGGGCGTCGTCGGCGCCGACGAAATGGACCTGGTTGCCGCTCATTCGCTGGTGGCGCACCCAGATGTCGGCCTGGATGTATTCCATCACGTGGCCGATGTGGAAGGCGCCGTTGGCATACGGCAAGGCGGTGGTGACGAAGAGCTGGCGCTTGGTCATGAGTCGAACCCGGAAAAACGGAAAGGAGAGCCGCGCAGGCGGGCGCGGCACCGAAAGGCGCATCAGGAGAGCGCGGTCACATTCGCCCAGTGCACGCGCGCGGCTGCCGGGCGGCAGGGGCGGGACAACGCGGGAATGGGGCGCTCATCGCAGGCGGAGACGGTCTCGGGGAATGGCCGCATTCTAGCAACGGGCTCTGAGCGGTCGGCTCCGATAAACTGACACGGTCTCCGTGATTACCGCAGGATCCCTCCCATGAGCATCACCGTTGAAGCCGCCACCGCGGCGCTGAAAACCGTTATCGACCCCAATACCGGGCGCGACCTGGTCAGCTCGCGCTCGGCGCGCAATATCCGCGTCGACGGCGCCGACGTCAGCGTCGACGTCGAACTCGGCTACCCCGCCGCGAGCCAGATCGCCGGTCTGCGCAAGGCCGTGATCGCCGCGCTCAAGGGCGCTGGCGCCGATAACGTCTCGGCCAACGTGCAGCAGAAGATCGTCGCCCACACCGTGCAGCGCGGCGTGAAGGTGATGCCCAACGTCAAGAACATCATTGCCGTCTCCTCGGGCAAGGGCGGCGTGGGCAAGAGCACGGTCGCCGCCAACCTGGCGCTGGCGCTCGCGGCCGAAGGCGCCACCGTCGGCATGCTCGACGCCGACATCTACGGCCCGAGCCAGCCGACCATGCTGGGCGTGTTCGGCCAGCCGCAATCGCTCGACGGCAAGACCATGGAGCCGCTTGAGAATCACGGCATCCAGGTGGCCTCGATCGGCCTTCTGATCGATCCCGACCAACCGATGGTCTGGCGCGGCCCGATGGTCAGCCAGGCGCTCCAGCAGCTGCTCGAGCAGACCAACTGGCGCGAGCTCGACTACCTGGTGATCGACATGCCCCCGGGCACGGGCGACATCCAGCTCACGCTCAGCCAGAGCGTTCCGGTCACCGGCGCGATCGTCGTCACCACGCCGCAGGACATCGCCCTGCTCGACGCCAAGAAGGGTCTCAAGATGTTCGAGAAGGTCGGCATCCCGATCCTCGGCCTGGTCGAGAACATGGCGGTCCACGTGTGCAGCCAGTGCGGCCACGCCGAACACATCTTCGGCACCGGCGGCGCCGAGCGCATGAGCCAGGAATACGGCGTTGAAGTGCTGGGTTCGCTCCCGCTCGACATGCGAATCCGCCAACAGGCCGACAGTGGCATCCCGACCGTGGTGGCCGAGCCCGACAGCGACATCACCGCCGCCTACAAGTCGATCGCCCGCAAGGTCGCGGTGGCCATCGCCGTCCAGGCCAAGGACATGTCGCTGAAGATGCCGGCGATCAAGGTCAGCAA
>JAVVWR010000003.1:34599-91370 GCA_036652035.1 Burkholderiaceae bacterium
CACACCGGCGTGCGGCCGACGCAATTGGTGGCCGCATTTCTGCTCGACGATGAGCGCGTGGTGTTGGTGACCGACCTTGGCGCAGGGCAGGTCGACGATCGCGATGTGGCCAATCTGATCGAAGCGCTCACCGACCGCGCAGGCATGCCGCTCTCGGAATCGGGGCTTGAGCGCTGGCTCGACGGCCGCGAAGAGGCTTTTCTGGCCGCCGCCGTTCTCGGGTTGGCGGGTGGCACGGTCTGCCTTGGCCGTTGCCGCAGCGCCGAGCTGCCGGCGTTGGCCGGCTTCGTGCGTGAGCCTCTGATTCGCTAAGGCGTGGCGGGTGCCGTCGTGTCCAGCGCCGTGCTGGCATCGAAGTTGCCGCCCAGGGCCAGGTGCAGATTGACCCGCTGCACCAGCCGTTCGGCCTGCACTCGCAGGCGCGCCGAGCGCGCCGAATACAAACCCAGCTCGTCCTGAGTCACGGCGCGCAGATCGTTCGATCCGACGCGGTAGCGCGAGAGCGAATGCTCGAGCGCTCGCTGGCGATGGTTCACCGCCTGGACCAGGATCGTCTCGCGCGAATCCGCGGCAACACCGGCCGCCAGCGCGGACTCCACCTCGGCGAACGCGCGGGTGCTGATGCGGCCGTAATCGGCGATCGCCAGTTTTTGCTCGGCGGTCTTGATCTCCACCTGCGACTGCAGCTGCCCGCCGAGGAAGATCGGCGCGAGCAGGCTGGCGCCTGCGCTAGCCATCGGGTTGTCGCGGTTCTGCAAGACGAACAAATCGCTCGAGATCGAGGTGAGGTTGGCCGAGAGCGAGATCTGCGGCAGGCGCGCGGCCTTGGCCTGCTCGGTGCTGTAGAAGGCGGCGGCGACACGCCGCTCGGCGGCGATCACGTCGGGGCGGCGCTCCAGCAGTTCGGACGGCATTCCGGCGGGTACGGACGCCGAGAGCTCCGGCAGTTGCGCTGGCACGGCCAGATTCGCCGCCGGGTAGCGGCCGACGAGGACCTCGATCGCCCGCAGCGCCTGCTGGCGGGCGAGTTCGAGTTGCGCCACCGCGTCGCGGTAGGTCAACGCATTGGCCTGCGCCAGAGCGAGGTCGTAGTCGCTTGATTGGCCAACACGGACCCGGTCGCGCGTCAGCGCCAGCAAGCGCTCGGCCGAGCGCAGCATGCTCTCGGCCAAGGCCTTTTGTTGCAGCGCCTCGGTGGCGAGGAACCAGCTCTTGGCGGTGAGCGCGGCCATCGACTGGCGCGCGTACTCGGTGTCGAGCGCGGCCGAGGCGTATTGCGATTGGGCCGCGGCGCGCCCGGCACGCACCCGCCCCCAGAGGTCGAGCTCCCAGCTGGCGATCAGGCCCATGCCTTGCAGCCCGGACGAGTCGCCGCTCATTTTTCCGCCGCCACGCGCCAGCAGCATGACCTGCGGGTAGAGCGTTCCGCCCGCCAAAGTCACGTAGGCGGCGGCCTGGTCAACGCGGGCGGCGGCCACTCTCAGATCGGCGTTGTAGGCCAGCGCCTCGACCACCAGAGCGTCGAGCGCGCGATCATTGAAGGCCGCGAGCCAGCGGTCGCCCACCGCGCCGCTGGCGGTGCCGGGCGTTGACCACGTGCTTGGCGTTGTGAGATTGGGGCGGGCCTGCGGCGCCAGCTCGGGCGCGGCAGGCGGCGCGGTGAGCGCACAGGCGGCCAGCGTGGCACTGGTGGCCAGGGCGAGAGCGAATCGGAGGGCACGCATCAGGATCAGTGCAGCTTCGGAATCAGATAGTTCGTGTACGAACCGACTCTCACGATCACCTTGCGGATGATGTGGATCATCGCCGCATGCTCGGTGTAGATCGCGGCGTTGCCAGCGGCACCGGCGGCGAGAAAGACGTCCTTGTCCTTCTCGGCGATATCGAACTTGACCGCGAATCGTCCGGGCGGTTGCGCCGCGAAACCCGACATCGGCAGGGTTCCGCTCGCGGGCAACTGGCCCTGGCCTTGCGCCCAGATGACCGAATCGACCTTGCCCTTGATGATCTGGCCGGGGAGGGTGTTGAGAGCGAACTCGACTTCGTTGCCGGGAGCGACCTGGTGCAGTTCGTTCTGGTTGAACATGGCGATCACTTCGCCGCGCGCCTCAACCAGTGTCATTACCGCGCTGAGAGGAACGCCGGCGACAAAGGTGCCCGGCCGCAGCTGCAGGTTGACGACGTGGCAATCGCAAGGCGAGCGGGTGACGGTCTGCTCGAGCAGCCATTTGGCATTGTCGAGCTGGGCCCGCACCTGGGCGACCTGGGCGAACTCGCCATTGACCTTGGCGCCGAGCTTTTGCACCACTTGCTGCTCGCTCGCGATGGCCTGGATTTCGGCCGCTCGTGCCTGCGCCTCAACGCCGCGCGCGGAGTCGAGCTGGCCTTCGAGCTGTTTGAGGTCGGACTCGGCCTGATCGAGAGCGAACTTGTCGCCCGCGCCGGTGCTCACCAGGTCGCGGTTCTGGCCCACGCGCAGGCGAGCCAGAGCGAGCTTGGCTTCAACTTCGCGCACCCGTCCGGTGGCCTGGGCGATGGCGCTGCGGGACTCGCTCACCTTGGCCTTGGCGCCTTGCGCCGAGGCTTCGAGCTCGCGTTGAGAGGCTTGCGCATTGGCGAGCTGGGCTTCCAGCACCGCGACGTCGAGCTGATAGGGCTGCGGGTCGATGCGGAACAGGACATCGCCCTTCTTGATGAGACGGTTGCCTTCCTCGACCGGCACCTCGACCACCCGGCCCCGGACCTGAGAGACCACTGGAATCGTGAACTTGTAGACGCGTACGTCGGCCGATGAGGGAGCAACGACATTGAGCAGAAGGACCAGCGTCGTCAGGGCCACTATGGGAATGATCGCGACGATGACTTGCGATGTCGTGTTCCATGGCAGCCACTTGAACTTGATGAAAATGAGCCAGACAAAAAACGAGTAGATGCCAAGCAGCAGGATTTCCATCAGACCTTCCCCTCAACGGCCGTGGCCGGAGCCGGTTCGCGCAAGGCCTCAAGTTCACTGCGCAACTGCTTGAGTTCGGGGGCCAGGCCGCCAGTGCTGGCCATGTGATCGAGTTCGCTGCGCAGATGATCGATCTCGTGCTGCAGCAGCTCGCCAGCCTTGGCCTTCGCTCCCATCTCGGCGTAGTAGTCCTCGTGCTTCTCGGTGCCGTAAGCCATGCGGTAGCCGACCGGCTTGGTGTAGGCCCATAGCCAGGCCACGGGCCACAAAAGTCCGCCAAAGAAAAGCGAGAGGATGCAGAGGGTGTGGATGGCGTCGCGTTGCGGGTGATGGCGCTGGTGCGCGATTTTTTCCGGCAGGACGTGGACCATCCAGAACGCCACGATCAGAACGATCGGCACGATCAGCAAGACGCCGATGGCGAGGATGTCGGCGGCCGTGTCGAGCGCTTCGCCTGCGAACATCGACGCATGGCTGGGCGCCGCCATGATGAACGTGCTCACCATGACAGCCACGCGGGCTGCGCGCTTGGAATCTGGAGAGGAAGCCATGGCAGAGGAACCTCGACGCGATCGGATGTGTGCGAAGTCTAGTAAACCCTAGTGTCCGCCAGGGGCGTCGGCACCCATCACATCGATTCGAGCGTCAACTGTCTCGTGAAAGCCACAATCAGGGCGCTCGCAGATTGACGCCGGTTGCGACGAACTTGCCCCTCCTGACGGAGGGGCGGCTTCAGGCCGGGCGGCGCAAGAGGTCGGGCAGACCGAGCCCGGGAGCCTCGCGGGCGGTGATGGCGTTCGCTTGCCATGGCGGCCAGATTTCGGCCGGCCATACCCCGGCGGCGGCGTGCCGGCCCAGGCCGCAGGCGAGCACCCGGCCGGGCAGCGCGAGCGCGAGCTGGGCGGTGGCGGCCTGCGCGATCGGCCCGTCGAAGGTGTGGGTGAGGCTCACCGCCAGTCCGCGCTCGGCCGCTTCATGGCCCAGTTGGCGGCAGCGCAGCAGCCCGCCGAGCAGGGTGGGTTTCAGGACGAGGACCTGGCAGCTGGCCGCCAATGCCGGCCAGCCGCCGGCGTGGGCGAGCGACTCGTCGGCGGCGAGCGCCACGGGCGAGTCGCGCAGCGCGGCCAGCGCCGCGCCACTGATGGGCTCCTCGACGAACTCGGGAGTGAAACAGGCCAGCGCGGCCAGTGTCGCGCCGAGCCGCGGCCCGGCGATGCGGCCGTTGGCATCAAAGCGCAACCCGACGTGCGCGCCGAACTCGGCACGCAAGGCCGCGGCCAGGGCGAGCGTCGAATCGATCTGCGCCGGGTCGAGCTTGAGCTTGAAGCAGCGCACGCCCGCTGCGTGCGCGTGGCGGGCGGTGGCGATGTCGGCCACCAGCGCCGAGAGCGGCACCGAACGCTGCGGGTCGCTGCCGCCCAGCAATCGCCAGAGCGCCACGCCGCGCTGGCGGCCGAGCCAATCGAGCAAGGCGGTTTCGAGCGCGAAGCGGGCCGCCGGAGCCTGCAGGTCGCTCGCCGCGAGCGCCCGCTCGCACCAGGCATCGGCGGCCTCGCCGGGAGCGGGCCGTGGCAGGCAGGCCCAATCGAGCCGGCCGAGTTCCTGTTCGCATAACTCGATTGTGTCGCTGCTGTAGGCGGGCAGCGGCGAGGCTTCGCCCTGGCCCCAGCCGCCGTGGTCGTCGGCGATGCGCAGCACCAGGCTCGTGCGCTGAGCCTGGCCGCGCGCCGCGCCCGCCATGCCATCGACCGCGGCGCGAAACGTTCGCAGCTCGAACGATGGCCAGCGCGGCTCGCTCATGAGTGCGCCGCGAGCAGAGTTGAGGTCACGATCTCGGGCGCTTCGAGCAAGACGTTATGTCCGGCGTTCTCAACCACGATCAGCCGCGCCTGCGGCAGGAGGCTGAGCGCCTCGGTGGCGAGCGCGCGGAACTTGGTGTCGCGCTCGCCCACCATCAGGGTGACGGGCACATCGATCGTCGCCAGATGCGGCCGCCAGTCCGGCATGCGCGCCAGCGACAGGGCCCGCATCGCCCGCGCCAGGCCAGGGCCGTCGTGGCTCTGGCGGATCGTCTGCTGCTCGGTCTGGACGGCGGCGGCCAGACCGGCCTGCGACGCAAAGATCGGCTGGCCGGCCCATTGCCGCGCGAACTCGGCCGCGCCAGCGGTTTCGGCGATCTCGGCCCAGCGCTCGTCGGCGGCGGCGCGGTCGGTTCGAGCCGGGTCGCTGGCAGCCAGTCCCGGGTGGCCGCCGATCAGGGTCGCGCCGGAAAAGAGCGGGCGGTGCCGCACCAGCAGGCCGAACGCGACCCGCGCGCCGAGGGAGTAGCCGCACAGATGCGCGCCCGCCAACCCCGCGTCGGCCATCACGCCCGCCAGGCGGTCGATTTCGTCATAAAAGCTCGCCGCGCTCGCGGGCTGATGAGCGTGGCCCATCAGCGCGGGAGCGAGCACCGCGCCGCGTGCGGCCAGCGGCGCCGCCACCTGCGTCCACGATGCGGGCGCGCCGGCAAAGCCGTGCAGCAGGACCCAGGCGGGAGCTTTACCGCCCATCGCTGGCCAGGGCGGCGAGCACGCGGCTTTGCACTTCGGCTGCGCCGTGCGGCGGCACTACGGCTTCGATCAGCGAGCCGCTGCGGTGGCCGAGCGCGGCCTGGATCGCGGCCGCCAGATCGCCGCGCGATCCGACCCGTGCATAGCTCATGCGGTAGAGGCGGGCGGCGTGTTCGATCTCGACCGCGTGCGGGGTGGTGAAGTGGTGCAACTCGTCGGCGTGGTCGGCGCGCGCGATCGGCAGCTGCTCGAAAATGCGGCCGCCGCCGTTGTTGACGACCACGATCACGAGCGACCGTTGGGCCGCGGCCGCCAGCATCAGCCCGCCGATGTCGTGCAGCAGGCTCACGTCGCCCACCAGCAGAGCAACCGGCTCCGTGGCTGCGCTGGCCGTGCCCGCGGCGCCGCTCACCAGGCCGTCGATGCCGCTCGCGCCGCGCTGGGTCAGCACGCGCAGGCGTGGCGCGGGGCCGTGGCAATACGCGTCGACGCTGCGCAGCGGCAGGCTGTTGCCCAGCACCAGCCAGCTGTCGGCGGGCAGAGCCGCGCACACGGTTTGCGCCACCGCCGCTTCGCTCCAGCCGCCGGGGGCGAGCGCGGGGTCGGCGGCGATCGTGCTTCGAACCGTCTGCTCGGCGCGAGTCAATGCGTTCTTGAAGTCGTGGCTCGCGGGCGCGGCGCGGCGCCGCAGCTCGGCTGTGAGCCGCTCGCAGGTGTCGGCGAGATCGGCGTGAACGATCGCCGCCGCGCTGTTGTGCGGGTCGGGCCAGCCACTGGGCGCGAGCACGATGCGTTCGATCTCGGGGTGGCGCTCGACCCAGCGCTCCCAGGCGCCCGAGGTTGGCGGCGCGCCGATCTGGAGAATGCAATCGGGTCGAAGATCGGTCTCGCCCGCGGGCAGGCGGTAGATCCAGTCAAAGCCGGTGACGGCGGCATCGGCGTCGCCAGTAAAGCGCAGCTGGCTCGCGGCTTCGGGCAGCAGGGCAAAGCCGCTGGCAGCGGCCAGGGCCGCCACCGCGGCGCGCGCTTGACCCTGCTCGGCAGGGGCCGGGCCGGCGACGATCACGCCACGGCGGGCGGCGCCCAGCCGGTCGGCCAAGGCTTCGATTGCGGCGTTGTCGAGCGTGAGGCGGGGCTCGAACACGGCCGTGATCGGCTGGTGGCACAAGGCCGCGACCGCTTCGCTCAAGGCTTGGCCAGCGCTTGAGGTGGCGGCTGTCGGTTCAAGCGGCTTGCGCGCGCGCAGGTTGAGGTGGACCGGGCCGGGGCGCGGCGCGCGGCTCAAGGCCACGGCTTGCGCCGCCAGCCGCCGCAGCCCGCGCAGCGAACTGGGGGTGGCGTCGGGCGCGCCGACGTCAACCACCCGGCGCACATAACCGGCCAGCAAGGGCGCCTGGTCGATCGCCTGGTTGGCGCCGACGTGGATCAGCTCGATCGGCCGGTCGGCGGTGAGGATCAGCAGTGGAATGCCGGCGGCGTCGGCTTCGATCACCGCGGGCAGGTAATGCGCGCCGGCGCTGCCGGAGGTGCAGACCAGAACGCTAGGCCGGCCGGTGACGCGGGCCTGGCCTAGCGCGAAGAAGGCGGCGGCGCGTTCGTCGATCACGTCGGTCACGCGCAGGCCGGGCTGGTGCGCCGCGGCCAGAACGAAGGGCGTGTTGCGCGAGCCGGGGCTGGCGACGACATCGGTGACGCCAGCGGCGGCCAGGCTGTCAAACAGCAGGCGCGACCATTCGGTCAGCAGGTTTTCGGGCATTCGGTGGCTCGTGGAAGAGGCGGCGTTGGCGCTCAGTCGGCCAGCACGCCCAAGGCTCGCAGCATGACGCGCTGCTTGAGTTCGGTCTCGGCCAGTTCGTGCTCGGCGTCCGAGCCGGCAACGATGCCGGCGCCGGCGAAGACGTAGGCACGCTCGCCCGCGATCAGGCCCGAGCGCAGAGCGACCACGAACTCGCCGTCGCCGCTGGCGTCGAACCAGCCCACCGGAGCGGCATACCAGCCGCGCGGGCTGGTCTCGGCGGCGGTGATGATCTCGAAGGCGGCGGCGCGCGGCGTGCCGCAGGTCGCCGGGGTCGGGTGCAGACGCGAGCACAGCTCGATCACATGCGTGGGCTGGCCAAGCCGCCCTTCGATCGGTGTGGCGAGGTGGTAGAGACGCTTTAACTCGCGGATCTGGGGCGAGGCCGGCACCGACAGGCTGGTGCACAGCGGCGCGAGCGCTTCGCCCACGCCCTGGCAGACCAGCTGGTGTTCGCGCCGGTCCTTGGTGCTGGCGAGCAGGTCGGCAGCGCTGCCGGCGGCTTTGGCGAGCGTGCCGGCGAGCGCATCGCTCTCGACCTTGAGCCCGGCGCGGCGGATCAGCCGCTCGGGCGTCGCGCCCAGCAAGGTGGCTCCCGCGCGGCCCAGCGCGTAACGCCAGACCCGGCCGCTTTCATCGGCCAGAGCGGCAAGAACCGCGCTCACCGCGGGGGCTTGTTCGAACTGCACTTCGCTGCTGTGGGCGGCGACCACCTTGCGCACGGCCCCGGCGCCGATGGCCGAGAGGATGTCGCCCACCTGGCGGCGCCACGTGACGGGGTCGGGCGGCAGGACGCGCGCGGCGGCAGTGTCGGGTCCGGCGGGTTCAGGCGAGCCGGGCTGAGCCAGTTCGACCAAGTCGGCGAGCGTTGCCGCCAGGTCGGCGCCGGCGTGCGGCGAGGCTATCTCGCACACCAGTTGCAACCAGGCGCGGCCCTCGGCCTGCCAATAGGTCAGGCGCGGCAGGACAAAGCTGGCGTCGCCGA
Organism: Burkholderiaceae bacterium; assembly: GCA_036652035.1. Lineage (GTDB taxonomy): Bacteria > Pseudomonadota > Gammaproteobacteria > Burkholderiales > Burkholderiaceae_F > JAEZVV01. The sequence continues at coordinate 42,885 of JAVVWR010000003.1, forward strand.
AATCGCCCCAGAAGGGTGCGGCAGCGCCTCCCGGAGCAAAGGCAAAGCCGCCCCACAGGCGCGGCAGGGGCGCGGCGCCCGGCGCGCCGGCGTCGATCGCGGCAAGCAAGTCCTCGCCGGCGGCTTGCAGCGCCGACATGCGCTCGTCGCCCGTGGCGGCAACCTTGGCCGCCACGCCCCAGGCCACGGCGGCCGCGCCCTCGGGCGGCGACCAGAACACCGATTCGCCCGCGCCAAAGCGGCCATACACCGCGTCGAGCGAGAGCCATGGCGCGTCGCAGGTATGAACGCGCCAGCGCGGCGCAACGGGCTCGATTTGCGCGCGGCGGGACAGGCGTTCGCTTACCGGCATCGGATGGCGCCAGTGGTGGGGTGGGCGTACGAAAACATCGACATGAAACGGGCGAGCAAAGACCGGAAGTGGCGAGAAAAAAACAGGGTCTGGCAAGGACAAGCCGGTGCCAGACCACGGCGCCGGAGTCTAACAACCCGGGGGCTGGGGCAGCCCAGGAACTGCGGGCTTGCCGCAATACGTGAGCGCCCGCCGGGCCGACAGATGGCGCTGCATTGGCGCTCTAGGGTCGCGGCGGCGGCTGGGCTAGAGTGCTCTCACGCCACCGATCGGTGGGTTTGCTGTCGGATCCGGAGCCAATCGAATGAACCGATTGCCGTTGGACGCAACGCATGAAGTGCTCAACCAGCCGCCGCCGCTAGAAGTCAATCTGTGGCGGATCGACCACCCGCTGCGCGACTGGGTCGGGCGGTTCGGCGCCGACTGGGCCGATGCGCGGCTCGATACTTACGGCGCGCTGGCCGGCGGTCCGCTGATGGCGGCGGGCTTTCTTGCTGAGCGCCACCGGCCCGAGCTCAGGACTCACGACCGCTTCGGCCACCGGATCGACCAGGTCGAATTTCACCCCGCGTATCACGAGCTGATGCGCGCCGGCGTCGAGCACGGCATTAGTTCTCTGCCCTGGGTCGAGCCCCGCCCTGGCGCCCAGGTGGCGCGAGCGGCGCTGGCCTACCTGCACAACCAGGCCGACGCCGGCAGCTCATGCCCCTTGACCATGAGCTTTGCCAGCGTGCCGGTGATCCGCGCCCAGCCCGGCCTGGCCGAACGGTGGTGTCCGCGGCTGCTGTCGGCCCGCTACGACCCGCGCTGCCTGCCGATTGGGCAAAAGTCGGGAGCGACGATCGGCATGGCCATGACCGAAAAACAGGGCGGCACCGATGTGCGCGCCAACACCACGCGCGCCTGGCCGGTGGGGGCGGGCGGACCGGGTCAGGCTTACGAGCTGATCGGCCACAAGTGGTTCTGCTCGGCGCCGATGAGCGATGCCTTTCTGGTGCTGGCGCAGACCGAGGCCGGTCTGTCGTGCTTCCTGCTGCCGCGGCTGCGCCCCGATGGCAGCGTCAATGCGTTCGAGATCCAGCGCCTCAAGGACAAGCTGGGGAACGGGTCGAATGCGTCGGGCGAGGTCGAGTTCCGCGGCGCTCTGGCGTGGCTGCTGGGCGAGCCCGGGCGCGGCGTGGCGACCATCATCGAGATGGTGGCCCTGACCCGCTTCGATTGCATGATCGGTTCGAGCGCGCTGATGCGGCAGGCGCTGACCCAGGCCTTGCACCACGCGGCGCATCGCGCGGTGAGCGGGCGTTGGCTGATCGATCAGCCGCTGATGCGCAACGTGCTTGCCGATCTGGCGCTCGAGAGCGAAGCGGCGATTGCGCTGACGCTGCGCCTGGCTCATGCGCTCGACCAGCCCGCGAACAGCCACGAGGCGCGGCTCGCCCGCGTCCTGACCGCGATTGGCAAGTTCTGGGTCTGCAAGCGGGCGCCGGCGATGATCAACGAAGCGCAGGAGTGCCTGGGCGGCGCCGGCTACGTCGAAGAGAGCATCGTGCCGCGGCTCTACCGCGAAGCGCCGGTCAATTCGATCTGGGAAGGCTCGGGCAATGTGCAATGCCTCGACGTTCTGCGCGCTCTGGCGCGCGAGCCCGGGGTGCGGGACGCCTTGTTCGACGAACTCGACGGTGGCCATGGCGATCCGCGTCTGGCCGCGCATCTCGCCCGGCTCGAGGCCGAACTCGCCGATCCCGACGAGTTGCCGCAGCGCGCGCGGCGACTCACCGCAGGGCTGGCGCTGGCGCTGCAGGCCAGCCTCTTGTTGCGCTCGGGGAAGGCCGATCTGGCCGAGGCTTTCATCGCCAGCCGGATCGCAAGCCAGCACACGGTCTACGGCACCTTGCCGCGGGGCGCGGCGATCGACGCTGTGCTGGCCGGGGTGGCCTGGGCCTGAGCGCGATCCGCGTAAAAAAACAGGGGCGCCGCGGCGCCCCTGTTGTCAGTGGTGATGCTCAGTCGAAGACCGGGGTTTCGACGCCCAGCACCTTGTGCAGCTTGGGACTGGTGGTGGTGTACTGCAGGTGGATCTTCTTCTGCGGGAAGACGATCTCGCCCGCGGCGAAGGCGGCCAGCGCCGCTTCGTGAAAGCCCGAGAGGATCAGCTTCTTCTTGCCGGGGTAGGTGTTGATGTCGCCCACGGCAAAGATGCCGCGCTCGCTGGTCTCGAACTTTTCGGTGTCGACCACGAGCTGCTTGCGTTCGATCTGCAGGCCCCACTCAGCGATCGGGCCGAGCTTCGGGCTCAGGCCGAAGAAGACCAGCAGGTGGTCGAGCGGCATGCGGCGGGTCACGCCGTCACCGCCGGTGACGCGCACCTCGGCGAGCTGACCGTCCTTTTCCTCGAAGCCCGAGATCTGGCCGACCTGGAACTGCATCTCGTACTGATCGCACAGCTCGCGCATCTTGGCGACCGAGGCGGGCGCGGCGCGGAAACCGTCGCGCCGGTGCAGCAGCACCACGCTCTCGGCGCGGCCCACGAAGTTGAGCGCCCAGTCGAGCGCGCTGTCGCCGCCGCCGCAGATCACCAGGTTCTTGCCATCGAACAGGCTGGGGTCCTTGACGCGGTAGTGCAGCTGGCTGTTCTCGAACTTCTCGATCTCGGGAACCTTGAGCGTGCGCGCCTGGAAGCTGCCCACACCGGCGGCGATGAACACGGTCTTGGTGATGAATTCGGTACCGGCGCTGGTGGCGACGAAGAAGCGGCCGTCGGCGCGGCGCTCGACCTGGGTGACTTCCTGGCCGAGGTGGAAGGTCGCGCCGAAGGGCTCGATCTGCTTCAACAGGTTGTCGGTCAGTTCGCGGCCGGTGCACACCGGCACGGCGGGAATGTCGTAGATCGGCTTGTCGGGGTAGAGCTCGATGCACTGGCCGCCCACGCCCACGAGCGAGTCGATCACATGCGCCTTGATCTCGAGCAGGCCGAGCTCGAACACCTGGAACAGCCCCACGGGGCCGGCGCCGACGATCACGGCATCGGTTTCGATCGGGCCGCCAGCGGCGGGAGCGACGGGGTTCTGTTCGGCTGCGTTCATCTTCGGGTCGGGCCGGGCGCGGCAAGAGCGTCCGGCAAAATCTGCGGGGCCACTATTGTTGCATTGCACCGGCCCTCGTTACTACCCGGACTTGCTTGATGGCGAGCAAGGGAAATCCCGGTTTGATGCTGGGGATCAGGGCCGTGCCGGCGTGGGTTCGGGCGGGCGTTGGTTGGGTTCGGTGGGCTTGGTGTTGCCCATCAGCTCGTCGTGTTCGCGTCGCACTTCTTCTCGCAGAAAGCGCAGGCGCGCGTCGATTTCGCTCATGGTGAAGAAGTCGCCGTCGTTGGCGCGGCGGGCTTGCTCGAACTGCTGAACCGCCGGCACCTTGGCTCCCATTAATGCGTACATCTCGCCCACCGCCTGATGGTGCAGGCTTTGCTTGCCCAGGCCGGCGTAGGCGCGGCCAAGCAGGCCGTGGAAGTTCGGGTCGGTGCGGGCGATCGCCTGCTGGTCGCGCAGGTAATCGACCACCGGTTGATGCAGGCCGGCGTCGTGCAGCATGTCAACGTAGGCGCGTGCCGTCATGGTCGAGAGCGGGAAGCGGTTGGCGGCCTCGAGCGCCAGGCGCAGCGCTTCCTGTTTGTCGGCCGGGGTCTTGGCCGCGGCGTAGCGGGTTTCGGCCACCAGCTTGTCGAGCATGGCCGAGGGTTCGGTGGTGAGCTTGCGGGCCGCAGCGGCTTCGTCGGCGGCGAGCGTGGTTTGGCCGAGCTTGAGCGCCGCTACTGCGGCGCCGTAATGCGCGGCAGCAGGCAGGGTGGTGGTGCGGTTCTTGAGCTGGCCCTGGAAATACTCGAGCTGCTCACGCCAGCCTTGATGCGAGGTTTCTTGCAGCACGCGCAGCCGTGCCTGAACCAGCCGGAAATCGAGGCTGTCGGCGCGCTGGCGAACGGGGATGCCGCGGGTGCGGTTCTGGATGTCCGAGATCCGCTCGACCGTCAGCGGGTGGGTGCGCAGGTAGGCGGGCGCGGCGCTCTCGTAGATGCGAGTGCCTTGCTGCAGGCGGGTAAAGAAGCTCTCCATCCCGCGCACATCGTAGCCGGCGTCCTGCAGGGTCAAGAAGCCGACGCGGTCGGCCTCGCGCTCGGCTTCGCGCGAGAAATTGAGCTGCTGCTGGATCGCCGCGGCCTGGCCGCCAAAGATGGCCGCTTGCGCCAGGTCGCCGTTCGACGAGCCGCCGGCGCGGGCGGCAAGGATCGCCAGCAGCAGGCTGCCGATGGCGATCGCCGTGCTGTCCTTTTGCCGCTCGATCATGCGCGCGATGTGGCGCTGGGTGACGTGGCCGATTTCGTGGCCGATCACGCTCGCCAGTTCGCTTTCGCTTTGCGCGGAGATCACCAGACCGGAATGCACGCCGATGAATCCGCCCGGCAGAGCGAAGGCGTTCAACATCGAGTCGCGGATCGGGAAGAAAACGAAGTCGAGCGCGCGCGAGGGGCTGACTGCCACCAGCCGGTAACCGAGCTTGTTGAGGTACTCGACCGTCTCGGGGTCGGGCAGGTAGCTCGAGTCGCGCCGCACCTCGAGCATGATCTGCTCGCCCAGCTTGCGTTCCATGGTCGAGGAAAGCTCGGCGCCGGCGACTTCGCCCAGCGAAGGCAGGTTGATCGCACTGGCCTGCGCCAGCGCGGGCGGCGCCGCGGGCACGGTCAGAAGAGAGGCCGCCAGCAAGGCGGGAAGCGCACGGAGTCGGATCACGGGCAAGCCCCGAGACGGGGAGAGCGGAGGCGTTTGTATGATAGCTGCGCACTTCGGTGCCCGCCGCCGCGCGTTGACACCCGCGGGCATCCCGGCAGGGATACCGGCCCATGACATTCCTTCACTTTGCACACTGCACATCCATGAGCGAACTCACTCATTTCGACTCCACCGGCCAGGCGCACATGGTGGACGTTGGCGCCAAGGCCGAAACCCATCGCGTCGCCGTGGCCGCGGGCCGCATCACCATGCTTGCCGCCACCTTCGAGCGGGTCCAGGGCGGCTCGGCCAAGAAGGGCGATGTGATCGGCATCGCGCGCGTGGCGGCGATCATGGCCGCCAAGCGCACCGCCGACCTGATTCCGCTGTGTCACCCGATTCCGCTGACCCGGGTGGCGGTCGAGTTCGTTCTCGATGCCGCCAACCATGCGGTCGAATGCATCGCCACCTGCGAGACCCATGGCCAGACCGGGGTCGAGATGGAAGCGTTGACCGCGGTCCAGATCGGCCTGCTGACGATTTACGACATGTGCAAGGCGGTCGATCGCGGCATGGTGATCGAAGCGGTCCGGGTGCTCGAAAAGCACGGCGGCAAGAGCGGCGACTGGGTCGCCGCCTGAGCCTGGCCGTCGCTTTTCGTTAGCGGATTCCAGCGCGCAGAAAGCCCTGGACGAACTGGCGCTGGAAGATCAGAAAGGCGATCAGCAGTGGCGCCGAGGCGATCAGCGTCGCGGCGTTGATGATCGCCCAGTCGATTCCCTGGTCGGTGCCGGAGAAGACCGCCAGTCCCACCGTCAGCGGCCGGGTATCGACGCTGTTGGAGACGATCAGCGGCCACAGGAAGTTGTTCCAGTGGTAGCTCACCGACACCAGCGCGTAGGCGATATAGATCGGGCGGGCGAGCGGAACGTAGACATGCCACAGCACGGCGAGCGAGCCGCAGCCCTCGATGCGGGCAGCCTCTTCCAGTTCGCGCGGAATGGTCTTGAAGGCCTGGCGCAAGAGGAAGATGCCGAAGGCCGACGCCATGTAGGGCAGCGCCATCGCGGTGATGGTGTCGGTCAGGCCGAGCGCGTGCAGGCTGCGGTAGTTTTCGACGATCACGATGTCGGGCATCACCATCAGCTGCACCAGCACCAGAGCGAACAGCCAGTCGCGGCCGGGAAAGGCAAAGCGCGCAAAGCCGTAAGCGGCGAGCGTGCACAGCACCAGTTGGCCGATCAGGATCACGCTCACCAGCAGGAAGGTGTTGAGCAGGTAGCGCGGGAACGGCGCGGCCTCCCAGGCGGCGCGGAAGTTGTCGAAGGTGATGGGCGCGCTCAGATCCAGCCGCGCCGAGAACTCGGTCGGGTGGATCGCCGTCCACACCGCAAACAGCAGCGGCAACAGCCACAGCAGGCCGAGCAGCCAGGCGGCGGCGGTGTGGAGCGCGGCATCGACGTCGGTGGCCAACGCCGTGCCGCGCAAGGTGAGGAGGTTCGTGCTCATTGGTAATGGGTGCGGCGTTCGAGCCAGTTGAACTGCAGATAGGCGATCAGCGCCAGGATCGTGAGCAGGACGACAGTCAGTGCCGCGGCATAACTCGAATCCCAGAACTTGAATCCCACTTCGTAGATGTAATAGAGCAGCAGCATGCTGGCGTTGTCGGGGCCGCCGCGCGTCATCACCACCACGTGATCGACCAGGCGGAAGGCATTGATCACCGCGTTGATGACGACAAACAAGGTGGTCGGCATCAGCAAGGGGAAGGTGACGCGCCAGAAGAACTGCCAGGGGCTGGCGCCTTCGAGCATGGCCGCCTCCTTGAATTCCGGCGTGATCTGCTGCAGGGCGGCGAGATAGAACAGCATGAAAAATCCCGCTTCCTTCCAGACCGCAACGACAGCAAGGGCGCCCAGCGCGGTGTCGGTCGAGCCCAGCCAGTTGCGGGCCGGAATGCCAAAGAGATCGAGCGCCTGATCGAGCAGTCCATAGCCCGGCGTATAGAAAAAGAGCCAGAGGTTGGCGACCGCAATCATCGGCAACAGGGTCGGCGTGAAATAGGCCAGCCGCAGCGCGGCGCGGCCAGCGATGCGCCGGTTGACCCACAGCGCCATCACGATCGACAAGGCGACCGCGGGCACTACCGTGAGCAGCGCATAAATGAGGTTGTTGCAGAGCGCGGTCCAGAACACCGGGTCATCGACCAGGGCGCGGTAGTTCACCAGCCCCACCCAGCGCGCCGGCCGATCGCCCCGCGGCGTCGAAAACAGGCTGTGCCAGAACGAGGCGGCGGCCGGGTAGTGCGTAAAGGCAACGAGCAAGACCACGGCAGGCAGCACCAGCAGCCAGCCGTGGATTGCCGTCACGCTGCGCCAGCGGCTGGGCCGCTGGCTGGGTGCAGGAGTGACGGCTGCCATCAGCGATAGGCGCGCAGGATGCGCTCGGCTTCGCGTTGAGAGTCCTTGAGCGCCTGCGCCGGTGTTTTGGTGCCGGTGAGCGCCGCCTGCAGGCCGTCGTTAAGCGCCTTGGTGACGCGCTGGTTCTCGTGGGTCGACAGCTCGGCCACACCGAACTGCAGCTGGTCGCGCGCCACCGTAGGCGCGGCAAAACCGGCCACGTACCGCTTCATCGCCGGCGTCTCCCAGGCGGCGGGCGAGACCGCCACATAACCCGTGGCGATCGACCATTCGGCCGCGCGCTCGGGGGTGGTCATCCACTGCACGAACTTCAAGGCGGCCTGGCGTTGCGCCGGGCTGGCCTTCTTGAAGATGTAGAAATTGCCGCCCCCGGTGGGCGAGCCCGGCTGCTTGTGCGCGGGCAATTGGGCCACGCCGAAATCGAACTTGGCGTTGGTGCGGATGTTGGTGAGATTGCCGGTGGTGGTCCAGATGATCGCCGCCTTGCGCTCGAAGAAATCCTTGGGCGTGGTGCCCCACTCGACCACACCGGGCGGATGGATCGCGTGCTTGCGCGACAGATCAACCCAGTACTGCAGGGCTTCGATCGCGGCCGGATGGTCAAAGGCCGTGCGGTTGCCCTCGGCATTCATCAGCTCGATGCCGGCGGGCGTGGTAAAGCCCTGGAACAGCCAGTAAGGAAAGCCTGACGAAGGCACTTGAACACCCCAGGTCGTGACCCGGCCGTTCGCATCGCGCTGGGTCAGGCGCTCGCCCATCGCCACCAGCTCGGTCCAGTTTTTCGGCGGCCGCTCGGGGTCGAGTCCGGCCTGGCGGAAGAGGTCCTTGTTCCAGTACATGACGATGGTCGAGCGCTGGAACGGGATGCCCCAGGTCTTGCCGCCGGTCTGGCTGTTTTTCATGAAGCCGGGGAAGAAGCCCGTCATCCAGGCGCGCTCGGCACCGGTCTTGGCGATCTCGTCGAACGGGACGATCGCGCCCTCGTCGATCAAGGTGAACATGTCGGTCGAGAGGATCACCGCCACGTGCGGCGAATCGCCGCCCTTGTTGGCCGTCATCACCTTGGCGATGGTGTCCTGGTAGCTGCCGGAGTAGACCGGCTTGATCTTGATGCCGGGGTTCTCTTTCTCGAACAAGGCGGCCATCGCGTCGATGGTCTTGGTCACCGGACCACCCACGGCCACCGGGTAATAGAAGCTCAGTTCGAGGGCCGCGGCGCTGGGGCCAATCAGGGCGCTGGCGCACAGGGCAAGGCTAAGCAGACGCCAGCGGGCGCGTCGGAAGTGGCGAATCACGAGAAATCTCCTGCGAGAGAGGGGAATGGAGCGGGCGGCATCAGGCCGCGGTATCAATCCGGCCGCCGTGATCGGAATCGAAGCGGTGTTGGTGCTGGCGCTGCCAGCGCAGGACCACGGCGTCGCCCTGGCGCACCGTGCTGCGGCCGGCGCTGCGCGCGGTGATGCGCGGACCGGCCGCGCCGATCGAGCAGATCACCATCGATTCGGCGCCGAGGTATTCGACCGATTCGACCCGGGCAGCGAGCGTGGCGCCGTCGTTGGCGGCGGCGCTCTGGCCCGGCTGGAGCCGGACATGCTCGGGACGCACGCCGATCAGCTGACCGGCGTGGTTCGCCGCTGCGGCCGACAGCGCGGCGGCCGGAAGAAGATTCATCGCCGGCGCGCCGAGAAAGCTGGCAACAAACGCGTTGGCGGGAGCGTCGTAGAGCTGCGCAGGGGTGCCGATCTGTTCGATCCGGCCCTGGCGCATCAGCACCACGCGGTCGGCCATGGTCATGGCCTCGGTCTGGTCATGGGTGACGTAGACCATGGTCATGCCCAACCGCTGCTGCAGGGCACGGATCTCGGTGCGCATCTGCTGGCGCAACTGGGCGTCGAGGTTGGAGAGCGGCTCGTCCATCAGGCAGACCGGCGCCTGCGCCACGATCGCGCGGCCCAGCGCGATCCGTTGGCGCTGGCCGCCGGAGAGCGCGGCCGGCTTGCGGTCGAGCAGAGGGGACAGACCCAGCAGCTCGGCCGCCTCGCCCAGCCGCCGCTTGCGCTCGGCCGCGGCGACCCGCCGCACCGACAGGCCGAACTCGATGTTCTGGGCCACCGTCAGGTGGGGAAACAAGGCATAGGACTGGAACACCATCGAGATGCCACGCTGCGCCGGCGGGGTGTGGGTGACATCGCGTGCGCCGATGTGGATCTCTCCGCTGTCAGCGGTTTCCAGTCCGGCGATCAGGCGCAAGGTGGTCGACTTGCCGCAACCCGAGGGGCCGAGCAGGGCGAGCAATTCACCCGACTCGGCGCTCAGGCTGACGTCGTTGACGGCGCGGGCGGCGTTCCAGCTTTTGCAGACATGATTCAGGGCAATCTGGCTCATCGAAATTCCGGTTGCGATCGATCTCGAAGGCAGGGCCGGGTTGCCCTGCCGCTGGCGTCGGGGGCGGGCCAGCGGCACGCAATCTAAAGCGCGCGGATGACAAAACAGTGCGATTGGCATGACCGCCGGATGACATCTGATACCGGTCAAAACGCCGCTTTCGGCCGCGGCCAAAAGCGCGCCCGCGGGGCGCGACGAGGACGAATTCCGCGCTCTACTACGGCTTTCGATCGCCACTGGAAAGCCGATGTCCGAGCCCACGCACCTGGTCCAGATTTCCGATCCGCATATCACTCGGCGCGGCACGCGCCTGCTCGGCCGGGTCGATACCGGCGCCGCCTTGCAGCGGGCGGTGACACGCATCACCCGCCTGCCGTTGGCGCTCACTGCGGTGGTCGTGACGGGAGATCTGAGCGCCGCCGGCGAGGCCGAGGAATACGCCGAGCTGCGCCGCCTGCTCGAACCCTTACGGGTGCCGGTTCATTTGCTCGCCGGCAACCACGATGACCGCGCCCGGCTGCGGGCCGCTTTCCCCGTGGCCGGCGCCGTCACTGGCACGGGGCCGCGGCATTACGCGGTGGCGGTGGGGGATCTGCGCCTGATCGCGCTGGATACGTCGATGGCCGGTCGGCCCGACGGCGAACTCGGCCCAGCGCAGCTGCAGTGGCTCGATGCGGAGCTGGGCCGCCATGCCGACCGCCCGACCGTGATCGCGATGCACCACCCGCCCTTCGATGGCGGGATGGCGGCGATGGACGCCATGGGGCTGGGCGCGGGCCGCACCGAGCTGGAAGCGATCGTGCGCCGCCACCCCCAGGTCGAGCGTGTGATCTGCGGTCACCTGCACCGACCGATCGTGCGGCGATTTGGCCGTACCGTGGCGCAGACCGCACCGGCCATGGCGCACCAGATGGAATTGCAGTTCGATCCGGCGCAGCCCTTGGGTTTTGTGATGGAGCCGCCCGCCTTGCTGATCCATCGCTGGACCGCGGCGGCAGGGCTCGTCAGCCACAGTCTGCCGATCGAGGCGGCGCCCGGGCCTTATCCCTTTGACTGATCAGGCACGTGGATAACGGATAGCCATCAGATCGAGCGCGCGCGCGACGACGGGGCGGCGATCGGGCTTGCCCGCCGCGGTCTGCGGCAGCTGGGTCACGAAGGCGATGCGACGTGGCCGCTTGTGGGGCGAGAGTCGCGCGGCGATGGCGGCGATCAGATCGTCGATCGGTGGCGGCGCGCCGTCGGCCACCAGCAGTGCGACGACGATCTGGCCCCAGGTCTCGTCGGGCAACCCCAGCACGGTGGCGCTGCCAATGCCGGGGACGGTCTCGAGCGCGTGTTCGACTTCGACCGGATAGACGTTGTCGCCGCCCGTCACGATCAGGTCGCTGCGCCGGGCATTGACGTGCAGATGGTCGTGGGGGTCGAGCTCGCCCAGATCGCCGGTATCGAACCAGGCCGCGGGATCGAGCGGTGCCTGGCCCCAGTAGCCGTGCATCAGCATGGCGCCGCGCACCAGGATGCGGCCGTGGTCGATTCTCAAAGCCACGCCTGCGAGCACCCGGCCCGATCCGATCGTGGCGCGGTAGCGTTCGCCATAAGGCGTGGCGACCACGTGCGAGCAGGCCTCGGTCATGCCGTAGGTGGCGATCACCGGCGCGCCGGCGGCATGAGCCGCGCTCAGCAGTCGGTGCGAGGCCGAGGTGCCGCCCAGCAACAGCGCGCGCAGGGTGCCGGGGGCGCGCCAATCGGGGTGGTGCTCGAGCACCTTGGCGAGCATGGTGGGCACCAGCGAGGTGAGGGTGACCTTCTGGTCGGCGAGGGTCTGCGGCCAGGTGGTGGCGTCAAACGCGGGCGGAATCGCCACCGCGCGGCGCGCCGCCAGGCAGCGGGTGAGGATCGACAAACCGCCGACGCGAGCGATCGGCATGCACATCTGCCAGCAGTCATCGTCCTGCCAGCCGATGTTGGCGCGGCTGGTGCGCGCCGAGGCCAGCAGGTTGGCCTGAGTGATCACCGCGGCCTTGGGGCGGCCGGTGGTGCCCGAGGTAAAGAGCACCGCGGCGGCGTCGGCCGGCAGTGGCTCGGTGATGGCGTCAGCCTGAGCCAGCAGGGCCGCGCGCTCAAGCTCGGTGAGCTTGGGGTGGAGCATCAGCGCCGCCACGCCGCGTTCGAGCAGGGCGTAGAGCGTGATGACGGTGGCGAGCGTGTTGGCGCCGGTGAGCGGATAGGGGCGGTGCGCGGCGGGCCACTCGATCGTATCGAGGCGCTCGCGCGTCAATGCCGCGAGTTCGTCAAAGCAGAACTCGCGACCGTCGATGCGCAGGCCGATTCGCCGCGGCGCTGCGCGCGCCGCGGCCAGGATCGAGAAGGCTGGACTCACGCGCGGTTCAGGGCAGGCGCGGGAACTTGCTGAAGTCGGGCTTGCGCTTTTCGAGGAAGGCGTTCTTGCCTTCCTTGCCTTCTTCCGAGAGGTAATAGAGCAGGGTGGCGTTGCCGGCCAATTCCTGCAGCCCGGCCTGGCCGTCGCAGTCGGCGTTCAGGGCGGCCTTGAGGCAGCGCAGCGCGATCGGGCTGTTGGCGAGCATTTCGCGGCACCACTGCACGGTTTCGGCTTCGAGGCGGGCGAGCGGCACGACGGTGTTGACCAGGCCCATCTCCAGCGCTTCCTGCGCGCCGTACTGGCGGCACAGGAACCAGATCTCGCGCGCCTTTTTCTGGCCGACGATGCGCGCCATGTACGAGGCGCCGTAGCCGCCGTCGAAGCTGCCCACGCGCGGGCCGGTCTGACCAAAGCGCGCGTTGTCGGCGGCGATGCTGAGGTCGCAGATCATGTGCAGCACATGGCCGCCGCCCACCGCGTAACCGGCGACCATCGCCACCACGGGTTTGGGCAGGGTGCGGATCTGGCGCTGCAGGTCGAGCACGTTCAGGCGCGGCACGCCGTCGGCGCCGACATAACCGCCGTCGCCGCGCACGCGCTGATCGCCGCCCGAGCAGAACGCCAGGTCGCCCGCGCCGGTGAGGATGACTACGCCGATCGACGAGTCGTCGCGCGCGTCGGCAAAGGCCTGTTCGAGTTCGCGCACGGTCAGCGGGCGGAAGGCGTTGCGCACCTCGGGCCGGTTGATCGTGATCTTGGCGATGCCCTCGGCCTTGTCGTAGAGGATGTCGGTGAATTCGCCGGCGGGCTGCCAGGCGGGAATGGCGGGAAGCGTCTGATCGGTCATCAGGGATCCTTATGAAAACGGGGTGGCGTCAACGGCAGCGCCGGGGTCAATGGTCGTTGCGGGCGCCCGAGCTTCGAACCAGCTCGGCCCAGAGGGTCGATTCCGACTGGATGTGGCGGGCGAATTCGGCGGGCGAACCGGGCACGGGCTGGGCGCCGCGAGCGATCAGCCCGGCGGCTACCTGCGGGTCGGCCAGGGTTTGGCGGATCGCGGCGTTGAGCTGGTCGATGATCGCCGGCGGCGTGCCGGCAGGCGCAAGAATGCCATCCCAGGCGCCGAGCGCGAAACCGGGCAGTCCGGCCTCAGCGATGGTGGGGAATTCGGGGGCCGAGGTCGCACGCCGCGCGGTGGCCACCGCCAGTCCGCGCAGCTTGCCGCTCCGAACCTGCGGCAGGGCGTTGGGCATCACGTCGATCATGAGCGGAGTGCGGCCGGCGATCACGTCCATCATGGCCGCGTTGCCGCCGCGGTACGGGATGTGGACGATGTCGATTCCCGCCAGGGTCTTGAAAAGCTCGCCCGCCAGATGCGAGGTGGTGCCGTTGCCGGCCGAGGCGAAATTGAGCTTGCCGGGGTTGGCGCGGGCGTAGCGGATCAGTTCAGCGACGTTCTTGACCGGCAGGCTGGGATGGACCACCAGCATCGGCGCGATTTCGGTCAGGCGGGAGATGGGCGCGAAATCGGCCACCGGATCGAAGCGCAGATTGCCGTACAGGCTCTGGTTGATCGCGTGGGTGCCGTTGGTGCCGTAGAGCAGGGTGTAGCCGTCGGCGGGGGCGCGTGCCACGGCTTCCGCGCCAACATTGCCGCCCGCGCCGGCGCGGTTCTCGATCCACACCGGCTGGCCCAGGGCCTGCGACAGCCGGGGCACGATGCTGCGGGCGATCGCATCGGCGCCGCCGCCGGCGGGAAACGGCACCACCAGCCGGATCGGCTTGTCGGGGTAGGCGGCGCTGGCGGTGCCGGCCACGATCCAGGCCAGGAGCAGGACGGCGCGGCGAATCCAGGCGGGGTTGATCAGAGCACGCAGACTCATTGGCGCGACCGGCTCCGGTTAGGGAAAAGCGAGCAATTATCCGCGCGCCCCTTGGGGCGCAGAAGGCTTTGGGGGAAATTCATAGCCGCTGACCGTGGCGCCGGCGTCGCGCCAATGCGACGGTGCGCGGGTAAGTCCCGATCGTCTTCGCTCTTTCAGTCGCGTGACTTGAGGGCGGCGAGCGACCACTCCGAGAAGAAGTTGAGAAAGCTGCGCGCCGCCGGGGGCAGTTCGACGCCAGCGCGTCGGATCACGCCAAAGCAGCGCGTGATGACGGGCTCGGTGAGCGGGATCACGGCCAGCGAATCGCTCTTGTGCGGCAGCGCCAGGCGCGGGATCGCGGCGACCCCCACGCCGGCTTCGACCAGCCCGAGCAGGCTCGAGACGCGCCGCACTTCGCACACCGGCCGCGAGCGAGGCTGCCAGCCCAGGCTGCGGTCGATCACGCGGCGGTTGCCGTTGTCCTGCGACAGGCTGAGGTAGTCGCTCTGGACCAGTTCGCGCCAGGTCAGGCGCGAGCGGGTGGCGAATTCATGGTCGGGGTGGCAGATCGCGACATACGAGTCGCTGAAAATCGGGCGGTAGTCGAAATTGCCGTCCTGCTCGCCGAGAAAGCTGAAACCGAAGTCGACCTCGCGATTGGCGACGCTGCTGAGAACGTCCTGCGCGCCGCCATCGACCACCAGGACGCGGACTCCGGGGTAGCGCGCCCGGAAGGCGATCAGGGCATCGGGCAGCAGGTAGCGCACGGCCGAGGTGACACAGGCGATGCGGACCTCGGGCACTTCGGCGCTGGCGCTCAGCCCGATGTCGAGCAGAGCGTGTTGCAGATCGTGCAGAAGCTGGCGCGCGCGGGGTTCGAATTCGCGGCCGACCGCGGTGAGCTCGACCGAGCGCGTGGTGCGCTCGAAGAGGCGCACGCCGAGCGATTCCTCGAGCTTGTCGATGCGCCGGCTGATCGCGGGCTGGGACACGTGGATGGCGTCGGCCGCGGCACGAAACGACGAGCGCTCGGCCACCGCGACGAACGCTCGCAGATCATCAAGACTGAAATTCACCGTGCGATTGTGGGCCGGCAGCCCGCCGCCGGCTTGATCTGCCGCAGCCGTGACGATCGGGGGGGAGTGAGCCGCGAGCGCGCTGCAACGGGAGCCGGCGGGGTGACCGGCTCCCGTCGGGCTTACGGGGTCGTGAGCGGCTCGAGGCCGGTCTTGCTGATGATCGGCGCGGCGGCCGGCGACTTGAAGAAGCGGATCAGGTCTTGCGCGGCCTGCGGGTTCTTCGAGTGGGTCGCGATGCCGGCCGAGAAGGTGGTGACCTTTTGCACTTCAGGTGGCAGCACGCCGACAAAGTCGATGCCGGCGATCGGCAGCAGCTCGCTCACCTGCTGGAAGCCGATTTCGGCGTCGCCGCGGGCGACCACGGTGCCGACGCGGATGCTGACGATGCGCTGGCTCTTGTCCTTGACCTGATCGACCACGCCCAGCTTCTGATAAAGCTCGTTGGCGATGTAGGTGCCGCTGGCGCTGGCCGAGTAGGCGATCGACTTGGCATCGAGCAGGGTGCGCGTGAGCGCTTCGACGCTCGAGATATCGGGCTTGGGCGCGCCGGCGCGCACCGACATGCCGATCTTGGAGTCAACCAGATCAACCCGGCTGCCGGCTTTGACCTGGCCCTTGGCGATCAGTTTTTCGAGCGCGGGAGCGGCCAGGATCACGATGTCGACGTCTTCGCCGCGGTTGAGCCGGCTCGGAATCGAATCCGCGGCACCGCCTTGCGAGGCGCCGTAAGCGCTGGCGACGGTGTGGCCGGTGGTGCGCTCGTATTCGGGAACGAGCTGCTTGTAGGCGGCGGTAAAGCCGCCCGAGGTCATCACCTTGATCTCGGTGGCGGCGGCAGCGCCGGCGAAGAACAGCGCGCTGGCGGCGAGCGCAGCGGATTTCAGAAGGAAGCGACGCGACAGGGATGGCATGGCTTTAGGGGTCCTGAGAATGAATCGAGCGGTGAGATGGGCCGAGATCAGGCTTGGATGTAGGCGACGGCTTCGCGCGCGGCGATCGGGCCGAAGGTGAACAAGGCGGTCATCGAATTGCCGCCCAGACGGTTTTTGCCGTGCACGCCGCTGGTGACTTCGCCTGCGGCATACAAGCCCTTGACCACGCTGCGGTCGGCGCGCAGCACGCGGGTGCGCGGGTCGATCCGCACGCCGCCCATGGTGAAGTGGATGCCGGGCTGGACTTCGATCGCATGGAAGTCGGCGGCCACCAGCGGGCGCGGCATGTCGGCGCGGCCGAATTCGGCGTCCTTCTTGTCGGCCTGGTAGCGGTTGTAGGCGGCGATGGTGGCGGCAAGACCCTGGCCATCGACACCAATCTTCTGCGCCAGGGCGGCGGCGGTGGCGCCGGACTTGATCAGTCCCAGGTGGTCGTAGCCGTCCATCATTTTCATGCTGGTGCGAACGCCGTGATCGAAGATCAGGAAGGCGCTACGGCCGGTCTGCTTGAGCACCGCCGCCGAGGCCCGGTCGCGGGTGGTGACTTCGTCAACAAAGCGGCGGCCTTCGCGGTTGACGAGGATGGCGCCGGCACCGCGCACGGTTTCGCTGATCAAAGTCTTGGAGCCGACCGCCTGGGTCGGGTGGATCTGGATCAGATCGAGGTCGTAGACATCGCCGCCCAGGCCTTGCACCAGTTCCTGGCCGTCGCCCGTGGTGCCGGGCTGGCCGGTGCTGGTGAAGCGAGCGAAATCGGGGCGGTACTTGGCGACGCGTTCGGCGTTGCTGCCGTAACCGCCGCTGGCAATGATCACGGCCTTGGCGTCGATGGTGTAGGGCACGCCGCGGGCGTCTTGCACCACCACCCCGGCGGCGGCGCCGTTGGCGCCCTTGACCAGCTCGACCACGCGCGAGCGGGTGCGCACCGTGATGCCGCGCTGGAGGGCCGCGGCGTAGAGCACGCGGGTGACGTAGGGGCCAAAGGCGTGGCCGCCGGCGGGCTGGTGCGTGCGCACCGCGCTCGCGCCACCGCTGCGCTTGAGATTGGGAAATTCGCCGCCAATGGCGGTGAGCCAGTCGACCGCGTCGGACGAGCCGCGGGTCATGATCTCGACCAGCGCCGGATCGTTATGGTCACGGCCGCCCTTCATGGTGTCGGCGTACATCGAGCGCCAGTCGTCCTTGACCTCTTTCTGGCCCTGCAGCTGGGTGCCGGCGGCGTTCATGCCGCCGGCGGCGAGCTGGGTATTGCCGCCGATCACCGGCATCTTCTCCAGCACGACCACCTTGGCGCCCAGGTCGGCCGCGGTCACGGCTGCGGCCAGACCCGCGCCGCCGGCGCCCACCACCACGATGTCGCAGCTTTCGCGGCGAGCCGCGGCCTGACTCATCGCCGGCAGCAGCATGGCCGACGATCCCATGATCAAAAAGTTTCTTCTTTGCATTGGGCTCTCCTTCACTTCTTGGCCTGGCCCGGCATTGGCATGTCGAACGAATGGCATTGCAGGCAATACGACTCACCCTTCTTGTGCGCGGTGTGGCAGGTCAGGCAGTCGATCTGCGCCAGGTGCGAGTCGTGCGGATTGATGTGCTGGTTGACGAGCTTGGCGCGGGTGAGCTCGGCCAGCTTCTTCATGTCGCCATGGCAGTTGATGCAGGCCTGATGGGTCTCGGCCAGGCTTTTTTCGGCCGGCAGGCTCTGCGGGTTGGCGCTGCTGTGACAGGCGCTGCAGGGCACTTGGCGCTGGGCATGCCTGGTGGCGAGGTCGGATGCGGTAGACGCCGCGTGGGCGGAGATCGCGGCCAGGCCAAAGGCCAGAGCGGCGATGCGGGCGATCAGTGGGTTCATAGGGCGCTTGGGGTTGCGCCGAAGCCGGCGCGGGGTGAGTGATGCGCCATTGTTGGAAGTCGCGGGAGCGATAAGAAGTGAGTTTTTTGCAGCGATTGATGCGGCCGGCTGATCAATCGTCGGGTGCGCCAGATCGATTCGCTGCGCGCCAGAGCCGGCGCGGGATTGAGGCGCTACGAATAATCCCGGAGGGGGACGGTTGGCGCCGGTCGGCGAGGGAATTCTCGGGGTGGGTGGCGGCCGCCTGACGCGGCGCCGCCACGCTTTAATCGCCGATCGACAGCTGCAGCGCGCGCGTGCTGGGGCCGCGCGGCACGGGCTCGAGGCGGTAACGCAGCGCCACCACGGTGCCGCCCGAGGCGAGCGAATCGACGCTGAAGGTGGCGCCGATGCGGCCGGCGCGGGTGCGCATATTGGCCAGACCGCGGCCGCGGGTGCTCTCGGGTGGCAGGCCGCGGCCGTTGTCGGCGACGCGGATCGCCAGCCATTGCGTCAGTTCGTCGTGCTCGACCGCGAGGGTGACGCGCACGATGCTGGCGTGGCTGTGCTTGATCGCGTTGGTGAGCGCCTCCTGCACCACACGCAGGATCGGCAGCACCGCGTCGGAGACAATCTCAAGCTCGACCGGCAGATTGCGCGCATCCCATTGCAGCTCGATCCCCGAGGCCTTCAGGCGCGGGTCCATGCGAAAGCGCAGATTGCCGAGCGCGGCGAGCAGGTCGGCGTCTTCGGTGGCGAGGGTATCGATCGCCAGGCGCATGTCGTCGATCGATTCGCGCAAGACCTGGGCGACTTCTTCCTTGGTGATCGCGCCGCGCTCGACCAGCATCAGCGATGACAAGAGCTGCGAGCCAAGACCGTCGTGCATGTCCTGCATGATGCGCTGGCGCTCGTGGGCGCCAGCCTTGATCCGCTCGGACTCGCGCACCCGTTCGAAGTTGCGCTTCAAGAGGCGCTCGCGCTCCTCGATCCGGCTCTCGAGCTCGTGGTTGATGCGCTCGACATCGGTGAGCGAGGTGACAAAGCGGTCGATCAGCGCGGCCGCCACCGCAAAGAGCAGGATCGGCACGGTGATGTTGAGCAGCGGCAGCTGGTCATACGGCAGGAGGCCGATGATCACCAGATAGTCGTGGGTCGCGGCGATGAGGGCGAGCAGGACGGCAACGGCGATCGCCTTGACCAGGCCGGTGCCGCGCCGCAAGGCCGTGACCACGCCCAGGCCGATGGTGCCGCTCAGGATCACCAGCAGCGTGCCTTGCCAGACGGCTCCGATCGTCAGTTCGAGGGATTCGCCACCGATCCAGTAGTTGAAGGGGCCGATCGCAGCCAGGGCCACGATCAGCACTTCCAGCCAGCGGCAGCGCCACTCGGACCAGCGCAGGGCGGCGATCGAGGCGAGCGCGACAAAGCCCGCGGTGCCGACGTAGTACGCGCTGCGGGTCCAGCCCTGCATGGCGTGCGGCACGGCCTCGAAAGCGAAATCGGCGTTGCGCAGAGCCCAGGCGCCGGTGGCGAGGCCGAGCAGGCCGTAGACGGTGTCGTTGCGGCGGCGCCACCACAGCGCGGTGAAACCGAGCGCAACCAGTATCACCAGCAGAGAAGCCACCCAGCGCAGGGTGTGGTTGACGAAGTAGTCGCGGGTGTAGCGGCGGGTCAGCTCGTCGCTGGCGCCGACCTCGACCGGCGCCAGTCCGTACACGCCGGAGCGAAACCGGGTGTGGATCAGGATCTCGTTGTGGCCGAGGCGCAGGAACTCGGGCGGCAGG
Source organism: Burkholderiaceae bacterium (assembly GCA_036652035.1). Taxonomy (GTDB): domain Bacteria; phylum Pseudomonadota; class Gammaproteobacteria; order Burkholderiales; family Burkholderiaceae_F; genus JAEZVV01. The sequence continues at coordinate 62,676 of JAVVWR010000003.1, forward strand.
GGCAGCAATTGCGGGCGGTGCCAGCGGACCTGGGTGCCGTGGCTGTCTTGCGGCACTTCGGCCACGACGTGGCCATTGAGGCGGATGACGCCGCCGGTGGGCAGCCGCGGCAGCAGCATTGACCAGACTTCTCGCGGCAGTTGCGGCAAGGCGAAGCTCAGACGCAGCCAGCGGCCGCGCAACTCCTCGCTTGACGTGGTCCAGCGCAGCGGCAGCGCATGGCGTTGCCAGGCGGCGTCGCTGGGAGGCTCGGCTTGCCAGAGGGTGTCGATCAGATCAACCCGGTCAAGCGTGGTCGCGGCCAACAGTGGCGCTGCGACCAGCCATAGGGCGAGAGCGAGCAGAAGGCGGAATCGATCCGCCAGGCTCAAGCCGCGCAACCGCGCTGCGGTCGTGCTCGGGAGGCTCGCCACGGTGGGTGCCTTAGGCGCGCAGCAGTCCCATCTGCCCCGCTTCGTAGACCGCTTCGCCGCGCGAATGGACTTGCAGCTTGCGGTAGATCTTCTTGATGTGGGCGGTTACGGTGTGCGGTGAGATGCTCAGGATTTCGCCGATTTCGTTGAAGCTCATGCCCTTGGCCAGCAGTTGCAGGATCTCGGTTTCGCGCGCCGACAGGGGATTGGGTTCGGTGGGCGCGGAGGAGCGCGTGACCTGCGGGCTGATCCGGTTGCGGATCGCGCGCAGCACGCTGCGCGCGACCACCGGGCTGACCGGGCTGCCGCCCGCTCGCAGCAGGCGGATGCACGAGATCACGTCGGCCGGGGTCGAGTCCTTCAGGATGTAGCCGGTGGCGCCGGCTTCGATCGAACTGACCACATGCTGTTCGTCGCCAAAGACGGTGACGACCATGATGTCGACATCGGGTTGGCGCTCCGAGACTTGGCGGATCAGATCGATGCCGGAGCCGTCGGGCAGGCCAAGGTCGATCAGCATCACGTCGAAGTATTCGCGCTCAATCAGGACGGCGGCGTCGCGCTTGTTGGCCGCGCTGCCGGCCAGTCGCATGCTGGGCTCGTCGTGGATGATGTTTTCGAAGCGGCGGCGGAACTCCGGCTCGTCTTCGATCACGATGATGGAAAGTTGGGCTTCACTCATGGCAGGATCCTCGGCCCTGGGGCCAGTTCCTCCATGATAGAGGCCCATCTTTCCTCGCCAACGGCGTTAAGGCCCTTAACTGTTGTTTCAAGGTGCCAAACGTGCGCGAAGCCAAGTGGTTGAGTCAAGGGTATACGCAAGTCGGTCGTGCAGGCGGGACGGTCGGCCTTGCCAGAATTCGATCCGTTCCGGAATCACGCGATAGCCACCCCAGTGCGGCGGGCGTGCCGGATTGAGACCGTGGCGCATTCCCATCTCGGCGGCCTTGGCGAGCAGCCAGGCCTTGCCGCTGATTTTCTGGCTTTGCGGGCTGGCCCAGGCGCCCAGACGGCTGGGCAGCGGGCGGCTGCGGTAATACTCGTCGCTGTCGGCATCGCTCACGCGTTCGACGCGGCCGTTGATCTCGACCTGACGCTCGAGTTCGGGCCAGAAAAAGAGCAGGGACGCTTGCGGGTTGGCAGCCAGATCCTCGCCTTTGCGGCTTAGATAGTTCGTATAAAAGACAAAACCGCGTTGGTCGAAGTCCTTGATCAACACGGTGCGGGCGCTGGGCCGGCCCGCCAGGTCGGCGGTGGCGAGCGTCATCGCATTGGCTTCGAGGACGTCGGACTTGAGCGCCTCTTCCCACCAGCGCGAGAACTGGCGGATCGGATTGGGATCGGACTGCTCTTCGTCGAGAGCGCCGCGCATGTAGTCGGTGCGGATATCAGCAATTTTCATGTGGCAAGTCTAGGGCCGCCACGGGCGCGGTCTTCTGCCGGGCATCAAGTCTGGCGCGCGAGCCGGGCGATGCGCTCGAGGTGGCGGTCATGCAAACCCTCGGCGCGCAGCGCAGCCACGGTCTGCTCGAGATACTCGAGGCTGCTGCCCTTCTCGCCGCGGGCGTGGCGCAGCACGGCGCCGAGCTCGGCGTCGCCCAGGCCGCCGCAATACAGCGGACTATGGCGGTCGATCACGAAGGCCAGGGCATCGAATTGGCCAGCGGCCCCGCGCACTCTCAGCCAGCGCGGCCGGTACGCGCCGAGAAACATCTCGCGTTGCCACAGCCGGGCGAACTGCTGTCGCACCGTGGCCGCGGGCAGACGGAAGGCCACGCCCGCGCAAGAGCCGCCGCGGTCGAGCCCGGCCACCAGGCCCGGAGACTCGGGCGTGCCACGGTAGGCAATCGAGCGCAGGCACAGCCGGCGGTGATAGCCGTGCATCCGCACCGGAACGCGGGCGTCGAAGTCAAGCTCGGGGCGCCAGATGAGCGAGGCATAGCCGAACACCCACTGCGGCGAGCGACCGTCCCAGTGCGCCAGGGCGAGGTCGCACGAGGCCTGCAGGTCGGCGTCGGCCAGACGCATCGCGCTTTTAATCGAAGCGGTTGCGCTTGGCTGCGGCGGCGCTGCCGCCGCCCAATAAAGCAGCCATCGCAAAGAAGACCGCGCCCGCGCCGATGACAGCGCCGGCGGCGCCAAACACCAGCGGCAGCGCGGTGTGGCTCGCGTTCATCAGCATGGTGCGCAAGCCGAGCGCCTCGCCCACCCGGCCCGGCGGCGATTCGGCGTGCAGCAGCGAGAGCACGTTGGGCTGGGATGCGCCCAGACCCAGACCCAGAAGGAAGGCCACCGCAAGCAGCGGCACCAGTCCGGTAAAGAGCGGGAACAGCGCGTAGGCCAGGCCGGCGACCGCCAGCGCTGCGATCAGAACCTGCCACTCGTCAAAGTGCTGCGACAGCCAGGGCATGGCAAAGCGGATCACGAAGGTGGCGATGGCAAAGCTGCCCAGCAGCCAGCCGATTTCCGAGGCCGACAGGCCGATGGCGGTGCCGTAGACCGGCACCATGAAGGTCTGCAGGTCCCACGCCATCGAGACGATGGCGCTGGCGATCAGGATGTTGCGCACGCGTGGCGTGCCGAAAAGCTCGAACGCATTGCCACGCAGTACAGGCGCATCCGCGACGGTCCAGCGCGCGGGCAGGTGTTCGCGTAAATGCCATAGCAGCGCGGCGCCGATGGCCATGGCGGCGAAAGCCGCGACATAAGCCCAGCGAAAGCTGGCGTGGTCGATCAGGTAGCCGCTGGCCACCGGGCCGACCAGTCCGGAGACCGAGTAGCCCATCGCCAGCCAGGAAAACGAGGCGGCGCGCCGCGCCGGATCGGCCATGTGCCCCACCAGCTGGAGCGCGGTCATCTGCAGGTACATGAAGCCGGTGCCGGCCAGCACGCTCGAGACCAGCAAGGGCGCGATGTCGGCTACCGCATACGGAAACAGCGCCGGCAGCACGGCGCCGCCGCCCAGCAGTGCCAGGCCGAGCGTGAGCGGACGCTGCGGGCCGACCTTGTCGATCCAGCGACCGCCGCGAACGGCGAGCAGCATCGGCACCAGGGCGATCAGCGCCATCAAAACGCCGACGGTGAAGGTCGATGCCTTGTTGTCCAGGGCATAGAGCGAGGTGGTGACCCGCAGCGCGGCGAAAGCGGTGTGGGTGAGGACAACAAAGATGACGATGCGGGCCAGTGTCATGCAGCAGAGGCCGGCCGCGACCGCCATGTCCGATGCGCCGCGGGGGCGCAGGCAATGGCAGGGTCGAGGCCGAGGATTCCGGTCGGGTGAAGTTTGAGCGTCGCCGATGGCGGCGCGAGGGCCATGATCGGGATCGGAGCAAGCCCGCTTTGAAAGCGGCTGGCTTGCGCTTGCCGCATTCTCCGGACGGGCTCAGCAGAGGTCTTCGGTGCCGCCCCCATTGGCCCCCTGCGCTCTGCCGTCAAACGGGTTGGCAGCGAACGCGCGGCGGGGGCGATGGCGATGGCGAGGATGGGGTCCAAGGCGAAGCAGGTCTTGATGCGATCGGTGGCGGCTCGCGTCGCGAGCTGGCAGACGAATCATGACACTGCGCGCGCCCGAGGGTGCTGGCAGGCACCCTCGCTACGCTCTCAAGACAAGGGTTTTATTGATCGAGCTTGATGCCCTGGCGTTTGACCAGGTCGATCATCTTGTCGCGTTCCTGTTCGATCTGGGCGCGGAACTCGGCCGGGCTGTTGGCAACCGGAGCGGCGCCCTGCAGCCGCAGCTTCTCTTTCATCTCTGGCGTGTTGAGCACTTTGGCGGCGGCTTGCTGGATCTTGCTCACCACCGCCTCGGGGGTGCCGGCCGGAGCGACCAGGCCGTACCAGGCCATGTCGTTGACCGGCGTCATTTTCAGCTCGGCAAAGGTTGGCACGTTGGGCAGGATGTCGAGCCGCTTGGGGGCGGCCACCGCCAGCGCGCGCAGCTTGCCGCTCTGGATGTGTGGCACCGACGAGGGCAGGTTGTCGAACATGATTTCGACCTGACCGGCGAGCACGTCGTTCAAGGCCGGGCCGGCGCCGCGATACGGGATGTGGGCGATGAAGGTTCCCGTCGTGAGCTTGAAGAGCTCGCCCATCATGTGGCCAATGCCGCAGGTGCCCGAGGTCGCAAATGACAGCTTGCCGGGCTGGCTCTTCAACAGGGAAACAAACTCGCCCATGTCCTTGGCGCCGACCTTGCCGGGATTGACCACCACCACGTTGGGAACCGCGGCCAGGTTGGTGATCGGCTTGAAGTCGCGCAGCGAGTCGTAGGGCAGCTTGGGGTTGCAGGCCGGATTGACGGCCATGGTCGAGACCGTGGCGATGCCCAGCGTATGGCCGTCGGGCGTGGCCTTGGCAACCTCGAGCGCGCCGATCGCGCCACCGCCACCGCCACGGTTTTCCACCACCACCGGCTGGCCGAGCTGCTTGCCGAGTTGATCGGCGACGAGCCGCCCGACGATGTCGGTGGTGCCTCCGGGCGGGAAAGGAATGATCAGGCGGATCGGTTTGGTCGGATAGGCCTGGGCGGCGGCGAGCGCCGGCAACGCTCCCAGGGCGAGAGCCGCGGCGACGCGGCGCAGAAACAATGACATGGAGTCTCCTTGCGGTTGTTGCACGACGCTTCGGCGAGTGTCGTTGCTGGCAAGAATAGCGGGATTTCCCGCATGTCTTTGGTGCCTGCGTTCACGAACGAAACAGGGCGCGCAGGCGCCCTGTTGTTCTGCCGGCGGGGAGGCCGCGTGCGGCTCAGGCCTCGCGGATCAGGAGCAAGGGCACATCGCCTTGAGCGGCAACTCGGTTGGCAGTCGATCCCATCACGGCGGCCTTGAAGGCGCCGTAGCCATGCGAGCCCAACACCAGGACGTCGAGTTTTTTCTTCTTGGCATACGCGGCGATTTCGTCGCCGGCGTTGCCGACCAGGCAGACTTCCTGCGGCGTCACGCCGGCTTTGGCAAAGAGCGCTCGCAGGGGCTGGATCGCGGCGTTGAACTCTTTCTTCTGCAGTTCCAGCACCTCGGCTTCGGAGAGCGCGGGCAAGGCCATGCCCGCCATGTCCGGCATGATCGCGCCGGCGTAATCCGATGCCACATGGATCAGGCTGAACTGCGCGCCGGCGCCAAACAGGCCGCGGTGCTTGAGCGCGTAACGCACGGCGGCACGACCGAACTTGCTGCCGTCAACGGCGATCCCGACCTTGAGCGCATCGCCCGCGGGCGCAGCCTTGGTGCGCAGGATCAGCATCGGTTTCTTGGTCTGGGCGAGTACCGCATTGGTGACCGAGCCCAGCAGCAAGCCCTTGAGCGCCGAGCGACCGTGGGAGCCCATCACGATCAGGTCAACGTCCTGGCCGTCGGCCACCTCGGCGACTTTCTCGGCGGGGTTGCCCACCACATGGCGTGCGATCGCGTCGACGCCGGCCTTGGTCAGCTTGGCCGCGGCCGGGCGCAGCGCTTTCTTGGCCTCGTCGTCGTAATAGCTGGCGATGACTTCCTTGCCGACCACGCGGGCGGCGCGCTGCGGCACCGGAACCTGAACGTTGAGCAGCTCGATGTGCGGTTCGGCGCCGATCAAGGTGGAGCGGCTGGCGACGAAGTCGACGGCGTTGGCGCTGTACGGGCTGCCATCGACGGGGACGAGAATTTTCATGGGGCTCCCTCCTATGGAATGATCGTCTGAAGTCTAGAGCAGGCTTGGGCGCGTGACCTGAGCGGCAACAAAAAGCCGCTCGATGAAAGGAGCGGCTGGGGTCAACGGCCTGGGTGCGGGCCTATTTCGCCGACGCCTTAAGTGGACAGGTGTTCAGGCCAATCAGGCTGTAGAGCGGGCAGGTGCGGGTCAGGCCGGTGATGATGGGCACGATGCCGATCCAGCCCCAGGCGCTGAGGATGCCGAGCGCGGTCAGCGCCACGAGCAGGGCGCCGATGCTGATGCGCAGTACGCGGTCAACACCGCCGACATTGGTCTTGAACATGGTGGCTCCGGAAAAGGGCGCACCCAATCGCGCCCATCCGCTCAATCTAGCGCGAGCGGAGCGTTCGCTCAGTGACCGCGCTCACCGGTCCTGGAGCGGTTCACCGGCGGCGACCCGGCGCAATAGGGCGGGTTCGAGCAGCTCGATCTCGCCGCGGCCCAGGCGCAGCCAACTCTGGATCTCGAACTGCTTGAGCAGGCGACTGACCGATTCGCGCGAGGCGCCAAGTTCGGTCGCGAGGTCCTGGTGCGAGAGCGCCAGCTTCTGCCCGCGCCCGAGCAGTGCGGCGGCCAGGCGCCGGTCAAGGCGCTGAAAGCCGACCGATTCGACCAGTTCGATCAACTGCATCATGCGATCGCCGAAGGTGGCGAAGATTTCCTCGCGGAACGGACGGTGCTCGGCCACCAGACGGTCGAAGGCCTCGCGCGGCAGGACCACCAGATCGACGTCGGTGAGGCATTCGCCGCGCGCGCCATAAGGCAGGTTGCCCAGCAGGCAGCTGGTCGAGATCACGCAGCTCTCGCCGTCGGCGACGTCATAGAGCGCGACCTCGCGGCCGGACTCGAGCAGTTTCGACACTCTCACCTTGCCGCTGATGATGATGGGAAAGCCGATGCACTCATCGGTTTCGCCAAATACGGGGGATCCCGCCGGCAGTCGCACCCGGCGCACCTGGCGCGCGATGTCGTCGCTCAAAGGAGCGGGCAGGACGGCCAGCGCCGGCAGGGCGTGCCGTAGCGCTTCGAGCGCGGCGAGAGAAGTGCTGTGCATGATGGGGTGTCGATGGGCTCGGGATCCTCATTATGGGCGTTACTACGGATTGACTTATATATGGGGTAAACAAGGGGTTGGCGGGGTGCGATGCCGGCGCCAACCCGTGGTGATGGCGTCGTTCGCCGTCTCTAGAATGGCGCTGTGAACGCACCTACCGATATTGATACTGCGCGCCGCTTTGGCGGCGTGGCCCGCCTCTACGGCGAACCCGGCGCGGCGCGCTTGCGCCACGCTCATGCCGTGGTCGTCGGCATCGGGGGTGTGGGCTCGTGGGCGGCCGAAGCGCTGGCCCGCTGCGCGATCGGCCGCATCACCCTGATCGATCTCGATCACATCGCCGAGAGCAATACCAATCGCCAGATCCACGCCCTGGGTGAGGAGTACGGCAAGGCCAAGGTGCAGGCGATGGCCGAGCGGATCCGGGCGATCCACCCGGGCTGCCGGATCGAGACAATCGAAGAGTTTGTCGATGCCGACAACGTCGCGGCGATCTTGCCGGCGGCCGATCTGGTGCTCGACTGCATCGATCAGGTCTCGGCCAAGGCCGCGCTGATCGTTCATTGCCAGCGCCACGCCATTCCGGTCTTCACCAGCGGCGCGGGCGGTGGCCGGATCGACCCGACGCGGATCGCGGTGGGCGATCTGGCGCGGATCCAGGGCGACCCGCTGCTCTCCAAGCTGCGCCACAAGCTGCGGCGCGAATACGGTTATGCGCGTGAAGACGCGCGGGGCCGGGTGCCGAAATTTGGTGTCGCGGCGGTGTATTCCGACGAACCGGTGCGGCGCCCTGACGCGACATGTGCTGCCGACGGCTTTGTCGCCGGTCTGGCGTGTGCCGGGTACGGCTCATCGGTGGTGGTGACAGCCAGCCTGGGTTTGGCTTTGGCCGGGGCCGCGATCAATGCGCTGGTGGCCGCGGCCAGAGCCACGGCTGCGGGTGGCGCTTGATTCGAGTCAAGCGCGCCGGGTTCCGAGCGCTTACCCTAGGGCTATCACAACAAAGTTCTGAAGGGTCGTTATGTTCAAGCGGATTCTGGTCCCCACCGATGGTTCGGAACTGTCGATCAAGGCGATCGAAGGGGCGATTGCGCTGGCTAAGCCCCTGGGGGCGACGATCGTCGCCTTGACCGTGAGCGAGCCGTATTCGTATTCGAACCTCTCCGAATACCGTCCCGAGAGCATCGACGATTACGACTTGCGCATGAAGCGCGTGGCCGACGAGCGTCTGGAACAGGTGACAGCCGCCACCGGCGCGGCTGGCGTTCCGGTCGAGGCGGTCCAGGTGAAATCGTTCTCGCCCTTCGAGGCGATCATCGCCGCCGCGTCCGAGCGCCAGTGCGACGTGATCTTCATGGCCTCGCACGGCCGCAAGGGGTTGGCCGCTGTGCTGTTGGGCAGTGAGACCCAGAAGGTGCTCACCCATTCGGCAATCCCGGTGATGGTGTATCGCTAATTGACGGCAGCGCCGGGCCCACCCGGCCGTCGTGTTTTCGGTCTTGCCCTGAATCAAGGCGCCCGTTCTCGAGGACTTTAGGCTCGCTATCAAGGCAACTGCATTGGAGGAGCCATGAGCGCTCAGGCCCAGACCGAGGTGCGGCATCACGGGATATTGGTCGGCTTCAAGCCGATCGATGATCTGCACAAGGAATTTCAGGACATTCTCGACGCCTTGAACGACCCGGCCGAGGCCGACTACGGTCGGCACCTGCTGGCCTTGCATGAGCACATGCTGCGGCACACGGCGGCCGAAGAGTCCTGGATGCGACAGGAAGGCTACGAGCGCTATCCGCGGCACAAGCGGGCGCATGACCAGCTGCTCGAGTCGATCTCGGAAATCCGCCGCCGTTTTGACAGTGGCGATATCGACTCGGTGCGTCTCTACGCCGCCGACCTGATGAACTGGTTCGCGATTCACGCGCAGGAAGAAGATGCGCCGCTCGCGCACGTGCTCAAAGGTGACGCGTGAGTTCTGCGCCGGCGGGCGTGGTGCTTGGCTTTGCCCCGATCGATGCCTTGCATGAGGAGTGGGAGCAGACGCTTGCCTGCCTGACCCATGCGCAGGGAGCGGCCGCCACCGCGGCTGCGTTGCGCAGCCTGCTCGCCCATCTCGAACGCCACTTTGGCGCTGAGGAGGCGTGGATGCTCGAGTCCGGTTTTGGCGCAGCCGCCTGTCACGCCCGCGAGCACGCCCAAGTGATCGCGGTGGTGGCCGAGGTGATGCGGCGCTTTGACGCCGGCGATAGCGAACTCGCGGCTCGGCTGGTGGCCGAGCTGCCACGCTGGTTCGAGGTCCATGCCAGCACGATGGATGCCGCGCTGGCCGCTCACCTCAAACTCGCCGCCCGTCCCCTGAGTTAGCCCTCGCCATGAGCGCGGCGAGAGGGTGAGACAATCGATTCATCCCATTTCCTTTCTGGAGACCGATTCATGGCCGACACCACCAACGACAGCTCGATGGACGCTAGCGCGCTGTATCGCGAAGAGATCTACACCGACCGCAAGGTCGGCACCATCCGTGCGTTGGTGCCGGTGCTGCCGAGCGGCGTGGCCGACACGGCGCGCCCGGTGGTTTACGTGGGCGAGGCGCAGATCATGACCCAGATGGGTGCCCTGCCGATCACCTTTGAAATCGAAGGTGCGGGCCTGGCCGACGCCGTGGCCGCTTACGGTGACGCGGCCAATGCCGCGATCGAGCGCACCATGCGCGAACTGCAGGAGCTGCGCCGTCAGCAAGCCTCGTCGATCGTGGTGCCGGGCCAGAGCGGCTTTGGCGGCATGCCGGGCGCGGGCGGCAAGCTGCAGATGCCCTAAGGCCCTAGCGCGCGAAGGTATCGCAGGCGGCCAGCTGGCCGGACTGCCACCCGATGCGGAACCAGCGCGCGCGCTGCTCCGAGCTGCCATGCGTGAAGGAGTCGGGGACCACGTATCCCTGACTCGCTTTCTGCAAGGTGTCGTCACCGATGGCTGCGGCCGCGCGCAACGCTTCGTCGATGTCGCCGGGCTCGATCACTTGCCGCGCACGATGGGCGTGGTTGGCCCAGAGACCTGCCAGGCAATCGGCCTGCAGCTCGAGCTGGACCGAAAGCCGATTGGCCTCAGCTGCCGGCATCGACTGCTGCAGTGTCTGAACCCGATTCATGATGCCGAGCTGGTTCTGGACGTGGTGTCCAACCTCGTGCGCGATCACATAAGCCTGGGCGAAATCGCCTGGCGCCTTGAAACGGCGCTGCAGCTCTTCGTAGAAAGCCAGATCGATGTAAACGCTTTGATCGAGCGGACAGTAGAAGGGGCCTGCGGCCCGCTGCCCGGTGCCGCAGGCGGTGCGGGTGGCGCCGGAGAAGAGCACCAGCCGCGGTTCCTGGTACTGGCGGCCGGCCGCTTGAAAGATGGGGTTCCAGGTGTCTTCAGTGTCGGCCAGAACCACCGATACGAAACGCCCCATGTCGTCTTGGGGTGACGCCGAGGTGGCGGGGGCGGAAACGGACGCCGGAGCAGCCGGGTCTTGGCCTAGCAGGCCGAGAGCCAGCCGGGGATCGACGCCGAAGGCCATGGCGATCAGAGCGACCACGAGGGCGCCGATGCCGCCGCCGACCAGGCGGCCGCGGCCCGCGCGCTGGCCGCGACGGTCATCAAGGTGACTGCTTTCTCTGCCGTCGGTTCGCATGCCGCCCCCTGTCAGTTTCAATCGCTGGCGCCAGCTTGCGGCTCTTGCCCGGGGCAGACAAGAGCGTTGGCGCGCGATTCGATCGGCGTGGCGTTTCAGTCACGGTCGCGGCGGCGGTGCGGTCGATCGTGATCGCGGTCCCAGTGGTCGCGATCCCAGTGGTCGTGACGATCCCAGCGTTCGTGACGATCGTGGCGGTCCCAGCGCTCGCCGCGCCAGTGGGGACGCTGGTGGTGCGGCGGCCGCCAGTAGCCGGGCGGCCCCCAGTACGGCGGGCGCACGGGTGGCACCACGATGACGGGTGGGTGGATCACGATGGGCGGTGGATAAGCCCCGTACCCCGGCGGGCCGACGGCGACTCCCCAGCCGGGGCCGGCGATGGAGACAGACGCCTCGGCGTGGGCCTGGGCCGGAGTCGAGCCGAGCGCCAGAGTGGCGACGGCGATAGCGATGAGCTGGCGAAACATGAGTTTTTCCGCTTTTTTGTTTCAACTGTCTTTGCGACTGCTTAACGTTCGGCGAGTGCCCGGCGCCGACGTACATGGCCGTGACAAAGGTTTCGAGCTGTAACGCGCCTACGATGGCGACTCTGATCGCATGGAAATCCCACGCCGTATTGCCCACCTCGACATGGATGCGTTCTACGCATCGGTGGAGTTGCTGCGCCGGCCGGATCTGCGCGGCAAGCCCGTCATCGTTGGCGGTCGCGGCGATCCGTCGCGCCGCGGGGTGGTCACCACCGCCAACTACGAGGCGCGCCGTTTCGGTGTTGGCAGCGCCATGCCCTTGCGGATCGCCGCGGCGCGTTGCCCCGAGGCGATTTTTTTGCCCGCCGATTTCGATGAGTACCGGCGCTTGTCGCGCCTGTTCAAGGCGGCGATCGCGCGTCTGGCGCCGGCGATCGAGGACCGCGGCATCGACGAGGTCTTCATCGACCTCACCGCGGTGGCCGGGGTCGAGGTCGAGCACGGTGGCCTGCTGGCACGCGAGATCAAGCACGAGGTTTATTGCGATACCGGACTGACCTGTTCGATCGCGGTGGCACCTAACAAACTGCTCGCCAAGCTCGGCTCCGAGCTTGACAAGCCTGACGGCCTGACCGTGCTGCTGCCCGCAGACCTCGAGCCACGGATCTGGCCGCTGGCGGCGAGTCGGATCAATGGCATCGGGCCCAAGGCGGCGGCGCGTCTGGCCGAGATCGGCATCGACACCATCGGCCAACTGGCTGCGCGGCCACCGGCCGAGCTGATTGCGGCCTTCGGCCCTACCTATGGCGCGTGGCTCCACGCGGCCGCTCACGGCATCGACGATCGCCCGCTGGTACTCGAGCGGGAGCCCAAGTCGCTCAGCCGCGAAACCACCTTCGAGCATGACCTGCACCCGATCCGTCAGCGCGCCGAGATCGAGGCCGTGCTGGCGCGGCTGGCCGAAAAAGTCGCAGCCGATCTGGCGCGGCGCGGCTATGGCGGCCGCACCGTAGGTCTGAAGCTGAGGTTTGCCGACTTCACCACACTCACGCGCGACTTCAGCTTGCCGCAGGCCACGCAAGACTCGGCGCTGATCCACGCCGCGGTGATCGAGTGCCTGGCCCGCGTTTCTCTGACCCGGAAGGTTCGATTGCTGGGGGTGCGGGTGGGCGCCCTGGCGAGCTGCGCCGAACTGGCGGCCGAGCCCGGTCTGCTCTCGCTTTTCTGAAACGGCTGGCACCAGCGCGGGCGGTTCGTGCGCCGCGCCGTGGGCGGGCGTGGTCGAATGGCCGCTCCATCCTCAGGAGCGCGACATGGACCCCTTCAAAACCGCCGGTGCCTTCAGCTGGAACGAGTTGATGACGACCGATCCGCAAGCCGCCAAGGCCTTTTACACCCAGCTGTTTGGCTGGGCCACGCGGGAGCAGCCGATGGACAGCGGCGTCTACACCGTGGTCTCCGTGGGCGAGTCCGCGGTGGCGGGCATCATGAAGATCACCCCGGAGATGGGCCCGATGCCGCCGGCCTGGGGTTCTTACGTTACGGTGAGCGATGCCGATGCCAGCGCGAAGAAGGCGGTCGAACTCGGTGGCAAGCTGCTTGCCGGGCCGTTCGACGTGCCCCAGGTGGGCCGCATGGCCGTTCTGCAAGACCCGCAGGGCGCGGTGATCAGCGTGATGGCGTATTCCTTCTAAACCCGCATTTCCAGCCAGACAGAGGCGGGATGCGATGCTGGGCCCGGCAGCCGGCGCGTTCGCTGTCATAATTCGCGCCTTCCGCGATCGATCCCGCCGTTTCAATGACTCTGCCGTTTACCCGTGCCGACCTGGCTCGCGCCCGTATCACGCTCATGCGCGACGGGCGCTGGGCCAACGCGCGCGTCACCCGGGTCGAGCTCGATGGCGGTGAATGGACCTTGAAGGATTTTGGCGATCGCTCGTGGTGGGTGCGCAATACGCTTGGCCGTTTTCTGCTCGCGCGCGAAGTGCGTGCGCTGGATCGACTGACGGGCCTTGAGGGTGTTCCGGCCGACGCGTTCCGGGTCGACGGCTACGCGATCGCGGCGCGCTTTGTTCCTGGCAAGATTCTCGCCAAGCTCGAGCCGGCCCAAGTCACGCCGGAATTTCTGGAGCAGCTCGAAGCGCTGCTGCGCGCGGTTCATGCTCGCGGCATCGTCCACCTCGACACGCGGGGCGCGAGCAACCTCTTGATGCGGCCCGATGGCACGCCCGGCATCATCGATTTCCAGGCGAGCTTGACGACCCGCTGGATGCCGGCCGGCCTGCGCCGCCTGCTGGAGGATTTCGACCTCTCCGGGGTCTACAAGAAATGGGCGGCGTGGCAGCCGCAGGCGATGGGGGAAGCCCGTCGCGCCGAATTCGAACGCATCAACCGCCTGCGCCGCTTCTGGGTGCTGCGCGGTTACTTTGGACTGAAGAAGCAACATCGCCCTGGCGCTCACGGCCCGGGTCACTGAAAGGCAGATGATGAAGGAAACCTCAAGCGGCTTGTTCCACCACCCCGGCCTGCGCCGCTTCCTGGTGAAGATGCGCGCACCGATCGTCGTTCTGGCGGTGATTCTGCTTGCGCAGTTCGTGCGCACTGACTGGTTGGTGGCCGGTTTTATCGTCTCGATGATCGGCGAGTTCATCCAGCTCTGGTGCTTTGCCTCGCTCGACAAAAACTCGACCCTCACCGCGCGCGGCCCTTACACGATGGTGCGCAACCCGATGTACCTGGGTCGCTTCTTCATCCTCCTGGGTTTTTTGATGCTGCTGGGTCAGTGGTGGCTGCTGGCGATCTACGCGGTGGTTTACTGGCTTTACATGGACGCTCGCGTGCAGCGCGAAGAGGCGCATCTCAAGCCAATCTTCGGCGCCTCGTACGAGGCCTACTGCCGCACCGTGCGTCGCTTTGTGCCGGGGCTGCCCAAGACCGGTCAGCCGGTGGGCTACTGGAACTGGCAGCTCTTCAAGAACAACAACGCCGCTTTCAACCTGCTCGCCACCTTGGTGGTGTGGGCGCTGGTGGCGGCGTGGACGATCTACGGCGTGGCCTGGATCAAGGCTTGATCCGCTGCCCCCAAGGAAAAGGACGCCGCGGCGTCCTTTTTTGTTGCCTATCTGTCACATCCAGGCCGGCTTCAGGCCAGCAGGTCCGACACCTCGGGGTGGCGGGCCGCCCACCCCCGGACATAACTGCACAGAGGCTGAATCCGCAGCCCGTTGGCACGGGCGTGGGCGAAGGCGGCGGCCACGAGCTGCGCCGCAATGCCGCGGCCTTCGAGCGCGCGCGGAACGCCGGTGTGGTGCATCAACAAAACTTCGCCCTCGCGGCGGTAGGTCGCTTCGCACAGCAGTCCGTCGACCGTCGTTTCAAAGCGACTGGCGGCGGGGTTGTGAATGACTTCAATCGTGGTGCTCATGCTCGGCTCACTGCAGAAAAGGGAGCGGCGGCAAAACCGCGGGCCGTCGGCGCTGGAGGAAACATTCTAGGGAATGTTGGCGAAAGCACTGGCGCTGCTCAGCGCTGCCGCGAGATCGAGGCCGGGTGGGGTGGGATTCCTGTAGCCTGCCGCGCTCGGCCACGTCGTGTGGCCTTCGGATGGTCGCAGCATGAAATTGAATTTTCCGGCTTGCCGCTGGCCGGCACGAGTGTTGGCCCGCCTTTTTCCCGGTCGTTTTGCGCTTGCTGGCTGGGTCCTCCTGATGTTTCTTGTCGCCAGTCTGCTCACCCGGCTCGGCCTGGTGGCGTTCAATGGCGACTGGAGTGTGCTCGCTCCGCAAACCCTGATCCCGGCGCTCGCCATCGGCACGGTCTACGACCTGGCTGCCGGCGCCTGGTGGATGCTGCCCTTCGCCCTGATCGCCTGGCTGTGGCCCGATGGCCCGCGCTCGCGGCTCGTGCTCGCGGTGCTGATATTCGTTCTGGCGGGCGCCGCTGCTTTCGGTTTTGCTTTCACCAGCGGGTCGGAATTCGTTTTCTGGAACGAATTTGCTGCGCGCTTCAACTTCATTGCGGTCGATTACCTGATCTACACCCGCGAGGTGATTGGCAATATCCGCGAGTCGTATTCGATCGCGCCGATGCTCGCCGGCGTGGGCCTGGCCGCCGCGCTGCTGCTGGGTCTGGTCGGGCGGGGGCTGTGGCGCGCCACAGCCCCGGCGCAGATGGCCTTGGGCCGGCGCTCCGCGGTGTTTGCGGGTTTTGTGCTCTTTGCGGTGCTCGGCTTTGTCGGCGTGAAGGGCTCGCTCAAGGAAGGCTTCACTGCCAATGTCGAAGCCCAGCAGCTGGCCGGCAACGGGCCGTGGGAGTTTTTCCACGCCTTTCGCAGCAACCAGATCGACTACGACCGCTTCTATCGCACGATCGGCTTGCCGGCGGCGTATGCGGAGCTGAGAAGCGAGTTCGAACACAATGGGCTCAAGCCGCAATTCACCGGCAGCGAGACGCTGCCGATCGAGCGGCGGATCGTCGGTCGCGGCGCCGAAAAAAAGATGAACGTGGTGTTGATCTCGGTCGAGTCGTTGTCGGCCGATTACCTTGGCGTCTTTGGCAACACCCGGGGCCTTACGCCGCGGCTCGACGCGCTCGCGGCCGAGGGGCTGCTTTTTACCCGGCTCTACGCCACCGGCACCCGTACGGTCCGCGGGCTGGAGGCCTTGGCGCTCTCCTTGCCGCCCACGCCCGGCCACTCGGTGGTCAAGCGCCCCAACAACGAGAACCTCTACACCCTCGGCGAAGTGTTTGCGGGCAAGGGCTATGAGCCGCTCTATCTCTATGGCGGCTATGGCTACTTCGACAACATGCAGTCGTTTTTCGGTGGCAACGGTTATACGGTGATCGACCGCACCGCGATTCCCGCGGCCGATATTCACTACGAAAACATCTGGGGGGTGGCCGACGAGGATCTCTTTACGCTCGCGCTGCGCGAGCTCGACCAGCGCCATGCCGCGGCCAAGCCCTTCTTTGCGCATGTGATGACGACCAGCAACCACCGGCCCTACACCTATCCGGCGGGCCGGATCGACATTGCGCCCGCCACTGGCGCGGACGGCGCGGTCAAGTACACCGACTGGGCGATCGGCGACTTCATCGACCGCGCCCGCAGCAAGCCCTGGTTTGCCAACACGCTGTTTGTGATCGTGGCCGACCACTGCGCGGCGGCCCGCGGCAAGACCGACCTGCCGCTCGACCGCTTTCATATTCCGATGATTGTTTACGCGCCGGGCCAGGTGGCTCCGGGCAAGGTCGAGACCATCGCCTCGCAGATCGACGTGGCGCCGACCGTGCTGGCCTTGCTCAACTTCAATTACACCTCGCGCTTTTTCGGCCAGGACATTCTTAACGAGGGCCGCTATCACCAGCGCGCTCTGCTCGCCAACTACCAGACCGTGGGCTATTACGAGGCGGGCAAGGTCGTCGAACTGCGGCCGCAGCGGCGGGTGCGCGTGATCGACGCGGCCAGCGGCGCCGAGCTGCCGCTCGAAGGCGAGGCGGCGCATTTGGCGCACGAGGCGATCGGCTATTACGAGGCCGCGTCGTCCGCCTTCAAGTCCGGGGCGCTGCGCCGGCCTTGAGGCGGTGTGGGCCTGAGCCAGTGCGCTGTCGGGCCTGGGGTTTGCTCGGGATTGGCTGCGATGGCTCTGCGGTGCTGAGCGCGGCTCGGGGCTTATCCCCCGAGCCGTGGTCAGGGGCCTCGCGTAAAATCCTCACCCTTCCTCGGTTTTCTCTCTTCTTCTCGGCAAAACTCAATGGCTCAGTACGTCTTCACGATGAATCGGGTGGGCAAGATCGTTCCCCCGAAGCGCCAGATTCTCAAGGACATCTCGCTGTCCTTCTTCCCCGGCGCCAAGATCGGCGTGCTGGGTCTCAACGGTGCCGGCAAATCGACCCTGCTCAAGATCATGGCCGGCGTCGATACGGACATCGAAGGCGAAGCCGTGCCGATGCCCGATCTCAAGATCGGCTATCTGCAGCAGGAGCCCAAGCTCGACCCCGAGCAGACCGTGCGCGAAGCGGTGGAAGAGGGCATGGGTGAAGTGATGCAGGCGCAGTCCAAGCTTGAGCTGGTGTATGCCGCCTACGCCGAGCCGGACGCCGATTTCGACGCGCTCGCCGCCGAACAGGCCCGCCTCGAAGCGATCATTGCCGTCTCCGGCACCAATGCCACGACGCAGATGGAGATCGCGGCTGACGCGCTGCGCCTGCCGCCGTGGGACGCCAAGATCGGCCCGCTGTCGGGCGGCGAGAAGCGCCGCGTTGCGCTCTGCCGCATGCTGCTGTCCAAGCCCGACATGCTGCTGCTCGACGAGCCGACCAACCACTTGGACGCCGAGAGCGTTGACTGGCTCGAACAGTTCCTCACCCGCTTCCCCGGCACCGTGGTGGCGGTGACCCACGATCGCTACTTCCTCGACAACGCGGCCGAGTGGATTCTCGAGCTCGACCGCGGCGCCGGCATCCCCTACAAGGGCAACTACTCCGACTGGCTCGACCAGAAGGAAAAGCGCCTGGAGCAGGAAGGCAAGAAGGAAGACGCCCGCATCAAGGCGATGAAGCACGAGCTCGAGTGGGTGCGCCAGAACGCCAAGGGCCGCCAGGCCAAGAGCAAGGCGCGTCTGAACCGCTTCGAAGAGTTGAGCAGCTACGAATACCAGACCCGCAACGAGACCAACGAGATCTTCATCCCGGTGGCCGAGCGTCTGGGCAATAACGTGATCGAGTTCAAGAACGTCAGCAAGGCCTTTGGTGACCGTCTGCTGATCGACGACCTGAGCTTCCAGATCCCGCCTGGCGCGATCATCGGTGTGATCGGCCCCAACGGCGCCGGCAAGTCGACGCTGTTCAAGATGATCATGGGCAAAGAGACGCCCGACGCGGGTGAGATCACCACCGGCCCGACCGTCAATATCAGCTCGGTCGATCAAAGCCGCGAATCGCTGCCCAACGACAAGAACGTGTGGGAAGCCATTTCCGGCGGGCTCGACATTCTGCAGGTGGGCCGCTTCGAAATGCCCAGCCGCGCCTACCTGGGCCGTTTCAATTTCAAGGGCGGCGACCAGCAGAAGATCGTCGGCAACCTCTCCGGTGGCGAGCGCGGCCGTCTGCACCTGGCCAAGACGCTGTTGAACGGCGGCAACGTGCTGCTGCTTGACGAACCGTCGAACGACCTTGACGTCGAAACCCTGCGCGCGCTGGAAGAGGCGTTGCTCGAGTTCGCCGGTTCGGCGCTGGTGATCTCGCACGATCGCTGGTTCCTTGACCGCATCGCCACCCACATCCTCGCTTTTGAGGGCGATTCCAAGGTGGTCTTCTTTAACGGCAACTACAACGAGTACGAAGCCGACAAGAAAAAGCGCCTGGGCGACGAAGCCGCCGGCCCGCACCGCTTGCGTTTCAAACCGCTCAAGGGCTAATCCCAGTGGGCGCGGGCCTGGCCCGCGCCTGTTTTTTTTATGCGCTGCGACTCTTCCGCGCCACCGTGTCCGGCTCCCGGCGCCGACTCGTCCGAGCTGCTGCGTCTGCGCCAGATATTTCTCGCTGGCAACGACCTGCCGGCGCGCTGGTCCGGACGCGAGCAGTTCGTCGTTCTCGACAGTGATTTCGAGTGCGGCGCTCGATTCCTCGCCACGCTCGCCGCCTGGCGCGCCGATTCGCAGCGCTGCGCGCGCCTGCATGTGGTCGCCCTGCTGCCGCAGCCGATCTCGGCCAGGGCATTGATGGCGGCGGCGGCGCCCGAGCTTCGGGTTCTGGCGGGCGAACTCGCAGCGCAATGGCCCTTGCTGCTGCCGGGTCTGCATCGGATTTTTTTCGACGGTGGCCGCGTCCGTCTCACGCTGGCGGTGGGCGACGCGCTGGCCCTCGCTCCCAAGCTGGCGCTGGGGTTTGATGCGCTCTACCTCGCCGGCGCCGCCGCGGCCGAGGCGCCGGAGCCGGCCTTGCTCAAGGCCCTGACCCGGCTGGCGCGCGCGGGAGCGACGGCCGCCAGCGCCAGCACGGCCGCCGCCGTGCGCGCGGCACTGACGGCGGGCGGTTTTGACGTGCAAGCCGGTGCCGGCCAGGGGGCCGCTCCCGACTCGACGCTCGCGCGTTACGCACCGCGCTGGCGTGCGCGGCGCTTCGATCCGCCCGCGGCCTATGCCGGCGAGCGGCGGGCGATGGTGATTGGCGCCGGTCTGGCGGGCGCTCATGTCGCGGCCGAGCTGGGCGCCCGTGGTTGGCAGGTCGATGTGCTCGATGCCGGTCCGGTGCCGGGCGCCGGTGCGTCGGCCCTGGCCTGGGGCTTGCTGCACCCGCAGATATCGAGCGATGACAATGTTCTTGCGCGCCTGACTCGGGCCGGTTATTTCGCCGTCAAGCGCGAACTGCGCGGCGCCGACCGCGAGACTTTCCAATCGGTCGGGGTGCTGCAGATCGCCGACAGCGCGGCCGAGTTCGACCAATGGGTGGGTGCTGCGCGCCCCTTTGATCTGCCGGCCGATTGGGCCCAGCTGCTCGACCGGAGCGCCGCCACCCGCAAGGCGGGCCTCGTGCCGCGTCGCGGTGGCTGGTGGTTCCCGGGCGGTGGCCTGATCGCGGCCGGACGCTGGTGCCGCCAGCGCGTCGAGCAAAGCCGGGCCCGGGTGCGAACCATGGCGGCGGTGGCGCGGCTTGAACGGATCGGCGCGGATTGGACCGCGTTCGACGCGACTGGCAGCGCGCTCGCCACCGCGCCGGTGGTGGTGGTGGCCACGGCCTGGGCCGCGCCGCGGCTGCTGGGTCTGGCGCACGCACCGCTGCGCCCGGTGCGGGGGCGAATTTCATTGCTGGGCGAGCGGGATCTCGCCGGCTTGGCGTGCGGCATGACCGGCGACGGTTACGCCGTGCGCGGTGGCGACGGCTGGGCCGGTGTGGGTGCGAGTTACGAGTGGCTGGCGCCGGGCGCGGACTGGCCGGGCGAGGTTGACGCGGCCACGATTCATGCCGCCAATCTTGATCGACTGGAACGTTTGTTCGACCCGGCGCCAAGCGTCATCACCACCGGTTTTTACGACGGCATCCGCGCCGTCACCAAGGACCGTCTGCCGCTGGCCGGCCCGATCGCCGACGAGGCTGTGGCGCTGGCGCGCCCCGAGTTGCGCGGCGCCCGCCTGCCCGAGGTGCCGCGGGCGGACGGGCTTTACGGTCTTTTTGGCCTGGGCTCGCGGGGGCTCTCGCTCGGCTTGCTGGCGGCTGAGCTGCTCGCCGCGCAGATCGAGGGCGAGCCGCTGCCGGTGGAGGCCGAACTCGCCGCCGCGCTGGACCCGGCGCGGTTCCTGCTCGGGCATATGCGCAAAGCCTGAGTTGCTTGCCAATCAGGGACGTCCGATCTCATGTCGTCGATTGGACTCTCGAGTGAGATGGGCGAGATAAACACAAAGGGCACGGATCGCTCCGTGCCCTTTGTGTTTTCGGCTGGGCTGAACTTACTTGCCGCAGCAGGCCTTGTACTTCTTGCCGCTGCCGCAGGGGCAGGGGTCGTTACGGCCAACCTTGGGGGTCTCGCGCCGTTGCGGGGTGCGCGGGCGGGTGAGGTCGGCGGTGTCGAGCACGCCCATCACCAGGTGCTCGAGCGCCTCGTCGAGGTCGGCGAGCGGGATCTCCTTGTCGATCTCGGTCTTGAGCTTTTCGAGCTCGGCGTCTTTTTCTTCGGACGGCAGGTGGCGCAGGATGCCAGCGACAGCGCCCAGCACCGCGTCGTCTTCGTGTTCGAGCACGCCGGGAAAGGCGTCAAGCGCGTTCATGAAGCCGATCGCCCAGGGCTCGAGCGCGGGAATGCCCTCCGCATTGGTGATCGGTTCGTCGGTGGTTTCGTCGGCGAGCGGGAAAATCACCGGGTCGAAGTAGTCGCGCGCGGCGATGGCCGCGGCGATCTCACGCCAGCGACGGCGGATCAGTTCGCGCGCGCGCTCGGGATTCTCGGGTTGCGCTTCAGGGCGGCCGTGGACGTCATAGACCAGCGGCAGCCACTGCGCTTCGGCGATGTCAGCGGGGTTGAGGATCACGCCGGTGATAAAGCCGTCCATCATCGAGACGTCGAGCGGGTCGAAGTCTTCGGAAATGGTGGCCAGAAGCTGATCGATCTCTTCGATTTCAGCGTCGGACAGCGGCGGCAAGCCTTCGATTTCAAGTTCGTTCATCAGAGTTCTCTCGCGGTGGCCGCGGCGCAGGCCTCGACCCGGTAAAAAGGGAGCGATGCTTCCGGCCCGCGTGCTGCGACAGGCCGGTTTCGCTGGTGCGGCTCGTACTGTAGCTGTCCACGCCGCTCGCGGGCTGGGTGGCGGGTAAACGTGGGTATCGGGCGGCGCGTATCGTGCGGCGTGGCAGCGCGGATACAGCATGCTCATTTCGCTGGGGCGCCCAGCCGGTGCGCCAGCCGTGCCGTGTAGCGTCAACCGCTCATTTCAATCCGGGAGATGACGATGAGACAGGTTTCAGTGTTGGCTGCCGTGAGCAGCGTGGTGGTGGTCGCGGTGCTTGCCGCTTGCGCCAGCCAGCCGGCGATGCCGCCAGGGGCTGAGGCGACGCTGGCGCCGACCAAGGGCCATACGGCGAGCGGCACGGTGGTCTTCACGCCGATCCGGGGCCAGGTGCTGGTGACGGCTTCGGTGAGCGGCCTCAAGCCCAACAGCGAACACGGCTTTCACATTCATGAAAAAGGTGATTGTTCCGCGGGCGATGGCATGAGCGCCGGCGGCCACTTCAACCCCGGCACCGCGCCGCATGCGCGTCACGCGGGCGACCTGAGCAATCTCAAGACCGATGCCAGCGGCAACGCGATCTTCCGCTTTGAGACCGACGCGATCTCGCTCACCCCGGGAGCCAGCAACAACGTGATCGGGCGCAGCGTGGTGGTGCATGCCAACCCCGACGACTACACCAGCCAGCCAGCGGGAAATTCGGGGCCGCGGGTGGCGTGCGGCGTGATTGCGGCGCGGTAGCTGAGGGCGGCGCGAGCCTTGCCGGCGGGTGTTGGGCGCAGCGCGGTGTTTCGCTTGTAACCCGCTGTAACCAAGGGGTCGCAAGGGTTTTGCCGCCTCTACAATGCCGCTTTCGGCACTCGGAAGCGGCATGCAAGTCTCGAATAAATGGCGCTCGCGCGCGATCGCTGCGGTCATTCTTCTTGCCGTTGTGGGCGGCGGCGTCTGGTGGTGGCAGTCAAGCCCGAGCGCGGACACGCCCCGGTTCCGTACCGCCAGGCTGGAGCAGGGACCGATCACGGCGGTGGTCTCGTCCTCGGGCACGCTCAACCCGGTGACGTCGGTTCAGGTCGGCACCCAGGTCTCGGGGCAGGTCAAGAACCTCTACGTCGACTTCAATTCCCCGGTCAAACAAGGCGAGCTGATCGCCCGGATCGATCCCGAGACCTTCGAGTACCGGGTGCGTCAGGTCGAGGCCGATCTCGAGGCCGCCCGTTCGAACGAGGGGCGCGCCAAGGTGGCTCTGGCCAATGCCAAGCGCGAGCTCGCCCGCACCCAGGAACTGGTGGCGCGCAATTTCGTCTCCGGGGCCGAGCTCGACGCCAAGCAGGCCACGTACGATCTGGCCGCGGCCGACCTGAAAAACGCCCAGGCCGTGATCCGGCAGCGCGAGGCCAGCCTCGCCTCGGCGCGGGTGGATCTGGGGCGCACCGAAATCCGCGCTCCGGTCAATGGTGTGGTGATCAAACGTTCGGTCGACGTTGGTCAGACCGTGGCGGCGAGCCTGCAGGCGCCCGAGCTCTTCCTGATTGCCAAGGATTTGCGCGACATGCAGGTCGAGACCTCGATCGACGAGGCCGATGTCGGCCGCGTCAAGCCGGGTCAGAAAGCGAGCTTCACGGTCGATGCCTTTCCCGGCCGCAGCTTTAACGGCGAGATCCGGCAGGTGCGCAAGGCGGCTCTTAACCAGAGCGGCGTGATCACCTATACCGCGCTGGTGTCGGCCGCCAATCCCGACGGCATTCTGATGCCGGGCATGACGGCCAATGTGCGTATCACCACCGATTCGCGCGCCGACGTGTTGAAGGCGCCGAACGCTGCCCTGCGCTTTCGTCCGCCGGGCGAGGCTGCCGCCAAGCCCGAGGCCAGGCCGGCGACGCGCGGTGCCAGTGATGCCAGCGGTGGCCGCTCGGGCCCGTCGGCGCGTGGCCGAGTCTGGGTGCTGGGGGCCGATGGCAAACCGAAGGCGGTCGAGGTGCGCACCGGACTGTCGGATGGCTCGGCCACCGAAATCAGCGGCGAGGGATTGGCCGCCGGTACCGACGTGCTGACCGGAGTCCTGGGGGGCAATGGCACGGCGGCAAGCGCGCCCAACCGCAGCGGTCCGCGGATGCCGTTCTGACCATGGGCGCGTTGATTGAAGTGGGCGGCCTGCGCAAGAACTACGTTCTGGGCGACCAGACCGTGCATGCGCTCGATGGGGTGTCGATCGCGATCGACCCGGGCGAGTTTGTGGCGGTGATGGGGCCGTCGGGCTCGGGCAAGTCGACCTTCATGAACATGATTGGCTGCCTCGACCGCCCCTCGAGCGGGCAGTACCGGCTGGCCGGGGACGATGTCTCGGCGCTGAGTGCCGATGAGCTGGCGGGCATTCGCAATCGCCGCATCGGCTTCGTGTTCCAGCAATTCAATCTGTTGGCCCGCACCAGCGCGCTCGAGAACGTGGAGTTGCCGCTGGTCTACGCCGGGGTCGAGGCGCGCGAGCGCCACGACCGCGCCCGCCAGCGTCTGGCTCAGGTGGGGCTGGGGGCGCGCATGGATCACCAGCCTTCCCAGCTCTCGGGCGGTCAGCAGCAGCGGGTGGCGATTGCGCGCGCGCTGGTCAACAACCCCTCCTTGATTCTGGCTGACGAGCCCACCGGCGCGCTCGACTCGCGCACCTCGCTCGAGATCATGGCGCTGATGCAGCAGTTGAACGGAGCGGGCATGACGATTGTGCTGGTCACCCACGAGCACGACGTGGCCGCCTACGCGAGCCGGCTCATCATTTTCCGTGACGGCCGGGTGTTGAGCGACGAACTCCAGACGCCCAAGGACGCGGCGGCCGATCTGGCGGCCTACGATGCCGGGCAGGAGGCACGGCGATGAACTTCCTGTCGGTATTGCGGATCGCGCTCAAGGCCTTGCGCGTCAACAAGCTGCGCTCGTCCTTGACGATGCTGGGCATGATCATCGGGGTGGCGGCGGTGATCGCGATGATCGCGATCGGCTCCGGCGCGCAGGAACGGGTGCGAGAGCAGATCAAGAACCTCGGTTCCAACCTGATCCTGGTGATTCCGGGTTCGACCACGCAGAGCGGCGTGCGTCTGGGCAGCGGTGCGGCGCAGACCTTGAGCGAGGACGACGCCGCGGCGATCGGGCGCGAAGTCGAAGGCGTGGTCGCCGCTGCGCCGGTGGTGCGTGGCTCCGGCCAGGTGGTGGCGGGCAACGCCAACTGGGCAACCCAGTTCTATGGCACCACCAACGACTATCTGATCGCGCGCGACTGGGGCCTGGCTGCTGGCCGCGGCTTCGAGGACGCCGAGCTTGCCGGCGCGGGCAAAGTCGCTCTGATCGGCCAGACCACCGCCGAGAAACTCTTTGGCGAGGCCGACCCGATCGACCAGGTGATCCGGGTGCGCAAGGTGCCGCTCACCATCGTCGGGGTGCTCGCCAGGAAGGGACAGAACTCGATGGGTCAGGATCAGGACGACATCATCCTGATGCCGGTCTCGACCGCGCGCAACCGCGTGCTGGGCCAGTCGCAAGGCCGCTTGAAGCGGATCGGCTCGATCTCGGTCAAGGTAGCCGAGGGCTTCGACATGAAGCGGGTCGAAGAAGGCATGGGTGAGTTGCTGCGTCAGCGCTTGAGGGTCCAGCCCGGCGCCGAGGATCCCTTCACCGTGCGCAACCTGACCGAACTGATGAACGCCCAGGAAGCCTCAAGCCGGGTGCTCACCATTCTGCTGGGTGCGGTGGCCTCGGTGAGCTTGCTGGTGGGCGGGATCGGGATCATGAACATCATGCTGGTGAGCGTGACCGAACGCACGCGTGAAATTGGTCTGCGGATGGCGGTGGGCGCGCGCGCGCATGACATTCTCAAACAGTTCCTGGTCGAAGCCTTCACGCTTAGCATGCTGGGCGGTCTGGTAGGAATCCTGCTGGGGGTGGGGGCTTCCTATCTGATCGGCGAGTTCGCCGGGTGGCGCACCGAGATCACGCCGCAAGCGGTGTTGCTGGCGGTGGGTTTCTCAGCCGGCGTGGGGGTGTTCTTCGGCTATTACCCGGCGCGCAAGGCGAGCCGTTTGTTACCGATCGAGGCGCTGCGCTATGAATAAATCGATTCGATGGTTGGGACTGATATGGGTGGCGACACTGATCGCCGGTTGCGCCAGTCTCGGGCCACCCGCGTTGCGGGTGAGCGCGTCGGATATCGAGGCCCGCTTTGCGGGTCTCGATCGAGTCGTGAACCAGTTCGAAGGTCTGCAGCTCTCCGGTCCGAAGGTGGGATTTCTGTTGGCGAGCGACCGGATCGAACTGGCCTGGACCGCCAAGCTGCCTGACGGGGTGGTGGCGCTTCCGATCGCGGTGCGAGCGACGCTGACCGGTAAGCCGGTGTTGAATGACGCGGGCGATGGCATCGACCTTGACGAAGTCCGCTTCGAAGGTCTGTCGGTGCGCAGCCTGCCCTTTCTGCCGGCGCTGCGGGAAACCCGTGGAAGTACCTTGGCGGGTCGTTTGCCGCTTCTGAATTTCGACCCCGACGAGCTGCGCCGGGGCGATGTGCTCTACCGTGCCACCGGGCTGTCGCTCGGTGCGAATGGCATGACCGTGGATCTGGCGCCGCGCTGACCGTTGGCCGAGGTACTTGGTCGATAATGCGGGCTCATTTTTTTGGGATGTTCAAGTGGATTGGCTCTATTACCTCAAAGCGGCACTGCTCGGCATCATTGAAGGCCTGACCGAATTCCTGCCAGTCTCTTCCACCGGTCACCTGATCGTCTTTGAAGACCTGCTGCACTTCAACTCGCCCAACCGCGAGACCTTCATCATCGCGATTCAGGCCGGCGCCATCCTTGCCGTGTGCTGGGACTACCGCGAGCGTCTGCTGGCGGTGATGCGAGGTCTGTTCTCCGAGTCGCGCCAGCAACGGCTGGTGATGAACGTGGCGATCGCCTTCGTGCCGGCAGCGGTGATCGGCGTGTTGTTCTCCAAGTTCATCAAGAGCGTTTTGTTCTATCCCGTGCCGGTGGCCACCGCGCTGGTGATCGGTGGCGTCGTCATCCTGCTGGTCGAACGCGTCCACGGCAAACCCGGTTATGTGCCGCGGGTGGCGACGATGGATGACATGCGCTGGAGCGACGCGCTCAAGGTCGGTTGCCTGCAGTGCCTGGCCTTGATTCCTGGCACCAGCCGCTCGGGTTCGACCATCATTGGTGGTTTGGTGGTGGGGTTGTCGCGTACCGCGGCGACCGAGTTTTCGTTTTTTCTCGCCATCCCGACCGTGATTGGCGCCACGGTCTACGAGCTTTATAAGGCGCGTGATCAGCTCGCCATGGCGGATCTTCCCGCGATCGGCCTGGCCTTCGTGATGGCGTTTGTGGCGGCGATGCTGGTGGTGCGCTGGTTGCTTCGCTTTGTCTCGAAGCACGACTTCCGGGTTTTTGGTTGGTACCGCATCCTTTTCGGCGGCGTGATCCTGATCACGGCCTGGACCGGTCTGGTGACCTGGTAAGCGCGGTGGCCGGGTTCTAGATGAACTCGGTCAGCCCCCGGTTGCGGCCAGCGGTCTTGGCGCGGTAGAGCGCCGCGTCGGTGCGGGCGATCAGGCTGGCCGGGCTGTCGTCGTGTTCGCGTGACCACGCCAGCCCCAAGCTCATCGTCACCCTCAGTTCGGCGTGAAGCGGGCTCCAGGAGTGGCGTGCGATGGCGGCGCGGATCCGCTCGCAGATTGCTGCGGCGGCGCTGCCATCAACATCAATCAACACCAAGGCGAACTCTTCGCCGCCGACGCGCCGAGGTGGCTCCAGCCATTTAGCGCCGCAGATAGACCAGATCCCACACGCCGTGGCCGAGGCGTTCGCCGCGGGCGTGGAACTTGGTGGTCGGGCGTTCGGTGAGCGGGTTGGCCATCACGGGCGAGAAGGTTTCGTAACGATTGGCCAGTTGCGGCTCGGCTTGCAGTACCTCAAGCATCTGCTCGGCGTAGTTTTCCCAGTCGGTGGCGCAGTGCAGATAGCCACCCGGCTGAATCCGGCTGACAAGCTCGCCAATGAAAGGCTGCGACACCAGTCGGCGCTTGTGGTGCCGCGCCTTGCGCCAGGGATCGGGGAAATAGATGTGAACGCCGGCGAGCGAATCGGGCGCGATCATGTCGCGCACTACTTCGACCGCATCGTGCTGAACGATGCGGATGTTGGTCAGACCTTGTTCGTCGATCCGCTTGGCGAGCGCGCCGATGCCGGCGACATAGACCTCGCAGCAGACAAAGTCGACCTCGGGGTGGGCGGCGGCGATCGCGGCGGTGGTCTCGCCCATGCCAAAGCCGATCTCGAGCACGGTCGGCGCGACGCGGCCAAACACCTGTGCGGGAGCGATCGCGCTGGCCTGGTAGGGCAGGGCCACCTGCGGCAGGATTTCCTCCACTGCGCGGCGCTGGCCCTGGCTGATGTGGCCGCGCCGCATTGCGAAGCTGCGGATGTGGCGTTTTTTTAGTTCCTCGATGTCGGGCTCGGCACCGGTCACTTCGGTTTCCTTGGGATTCATGCTTTTCCTGCCGAGATCAGTCCGCTGTTGGGTGAGGAGGCGCTCGCGGTATAGAGCTTCTTCGGCATCCGGCCCGCAAGAAAAGCTTCGCGCCCCGCTTCGACCGCTTTTTTCATCGCGCCGGCCATTCGCACCGGTTCACGCGCGGCGGCCACCGCAGTGTTCATCAGGACGCCGGCGCAGCCCAGTTCCATCGCGATTGCCGCGTCCGACGCCGTGCCCACGCCGGCGTCGACGATCACCGGCACTGTTAGCCGCTCAAGGATCAGCTGGATGTTCCAGGGGTTGAGGATGCCCATGCCCGAGCCGATCAAGGACGCGAGCGGCATCACCGCGACGCAGCCCATGTCCTGCAGCAAACGGGCCTGGATCGGATCGTCGCTGCAATAGACCATCACCTCGAAGCCTTCCTTGATCAGGATGTCAGCGGCCTTGAGGGTCTCAGGCATGTTGGGGTAGAGCGACTGCGGATCGCCCAGCACTTCGAGCTTGACCAGGGTGTGGCCGTCGAGCAGCTCGCGCGCCAGACGCAGAGTGCGGATCGCGTCGTCGGCGGTGTAGCAGCCGGCGGTGTTGGGCAGGATCGTGTACTGCGAGGGCGGCAGAACGTCGAGCAGGTTGGGCTCGCCCGGGTTCTGGCCGATGTTGGTGCGGCGGATCG
>JAVVWR010000004.1:0-4605 GCA_036652035.1 Burkholderiaceae bacterium
CCGCGCACGGCCCGTCCGGTGGGTGACAAGAGCGGCACGGTCTATCGGTAAACACCGGGCCGCAGTCTGTTCGGGGCGCATCTCCGCCAGGGGCTGCGCCCTTGTTGTTGGCGCGGGCCGGCTCCAGTGCTTGGGTGGGCCGGTGGCGCTCGATGCTGGGTGAGGAGTTCAGAGTTCACAGCGGCCGGCTCGCTGGCGCGCCATGGCAGGCTCAGACGGGCGCGACGCTGGTGGGCGCGAAGGTGATCACGTGGTCGGCGTCGAGCCGGATGCCGATCGCCTCGCCGATGGCGTGATCATGGTGGCTGGGCACCAGGGCCAGCACCTCGTGCCCGCTGGCCAGACGCAGCGTGTAGAGAAAATCCGCACCGCGAAAAGCCTTGCTGACGACCTCGGCCTGGAGTGCGCTGGCGTCGTCGTGAATCACGTCGTCGGGCCGGATCAGGACATCGAGCGGGCTGCCCTGGCCGCACTCGGTGCAGCCGCGCGCGCAGGCCGAGGGGATGTCGCCGGCGAGCGCGCCGAGCTCGGTTTGAACGTGCTGGGCATCGACCACGTGGGCCGGCAGAAACACGCCCTGGCCGATGAAGTTGGCGACGTAGCGCGTGGCCGGCCGGTGGTAGAGCTCATACGGCCGGTCCCATTGTTCGAGTTGGCCGGCGCGCATCACGCCGACCCGGTCGGCCATGGCGAAGGCTTCCTGCTGGTCGTGAGTGACCAGGATCGCGCTGGTGCCGCTCGCCTTGAGGATGTGCCGCACCTCGGTCGAGAGTCGGCCGCGCAGCTCGACATCGAGGCTGGAAAAGGGTTCATCCATCAGCAGCAGGGCCGGGCGTGGCGCGAGGGCGCGAGCCAGCGCCACCCGTTGCTGCTGCCCGCCCGAGAGTTCGTGCGGGAACTTGGCGCGGTGGCCGCTAAGGCCCACGAGCTCGAGCATCTCGGCCGCGCGCGCGCTGCGGGTTGCCGCGCTCATGGCGCGTAAGCCAAAGGCCACGTTGGCAGCGACCGAGAGATGCGGAAACAGTGCGTAGTCCTGAAACACCAGACCTACACCGCGCTTTTCCGGGGCGGCGGTAAAGCCGTGGCCCGAGACGCTGACGCCGTCGATCACGATCTCGCCCGCGCTGACGGGAACAAAGCCCGCCACCGCGCGCAGCAGCGTGGTCTTGCCGCAGCCCGACTGACCGACAAGAGCGCCGATCTCGCCGGCGGCCAGCGTCAGGTTCAGTCCGGACAGCACGGGGGCGGTGGCGCGGGGGTAGCGGACCGTCAGGTCGCGCAGGGTGAGAATCGGGGAGGGAGCGGCGAGCATGGGCGAAGTTTAATTCAAATGCGTATCATTCGCATTTGAATCGAGGCCCGATGTCGATGCGTCTGATTGGTCGCTGCGGCCGTAGCTCCCTTCCACCGCGAGTACCGCTTGGCTGCCTTGCCCACTTCACTTTCCGCCTCTCGCTCGCCGCGCGAGCCCTTGCTCGGGACCGCGGTGGCGGCCATCGTCGCCGGTCTGATCGTCGGTCTGCCGGTGGTGAGCGTGCTGGCCAGCTTCTTCTCGACCGAGGCCACCCGCGACACCCTGCTGCACCTGGCGAGCACCATCATTCCGCGCGCGGCGCTCGAGACCGCGGCGCTCTCCGTTCTGGTGCTCGCGGGCGTGGTGCTGCTGGGCGCGCCCGCGGCATGGCTGGTTGCGGCCACCGACTTTCCGGGCCGCCGCTGGTTTGAATGGGGGCTGCTGCTGCCGATGGCAATGCCGGCCTACATCGTCGCCTACGCCTATACCGATTTTCTGCAGTTCTCCGGTCCCTTGCAGACGCTCTTGCGCGAGTCCTTTGGCTGGGGGCGCGGCGATTATTGGTTCCCGGAGATCCGCTCGCTGCCGGGCGCGGCCTTCGTCTTTGCCGTGGTTCTCTACCCCTATGTCTACCTGCTCGCCCGCACCGCTTTCATGGCGCGCACCGCGTCGATGATGGACGCTGCGCGCGGGCTTGGCCTGTCGCCGTGGTCAGCGTGGTGGCGGGTCAATCTGCCGCTGGCGCGGCCGGCGATTGCCGCCGGCGCTCTGCTCGCCCTGATGGAGACGATCGCCGATTACGGCGCGGCGCAGTACTTCGGTCTGCAGACCTTCACCACCTCGGTGATGCGGGCCTGGTTCTCGCTGGGGGACCGGGTGGCGGCGAGCCAGCTCGCCGGGGTGCTCTTGATGGTGGTGCTGGTGATCGTTGCGCTGGAATCGCGCGCGCGCGGCCGGGCGCGGTTTTTCACGCCGACCGCGAGTCAGCGGCCGGCGCTGCGCAGCCCGCTCGCCGGAGCGCGCGGCTGGGTCGCGACCCTGGTGTGCAGCGTGCCGGTCGTGGTGGGCTTTGTCGCGCCTGTGATTCTGCTGGTGCGGCTGCTGGTGCCGGCGTGGGAAACGGTGCAATGGACTCGCTATCTGGGCTGGCTGGCCAATACGGTTCTGATCGCCGCCGCCGCGGCGGCGCTGGCGCTCGTCTTTGTTTTGCTGCTCGCGTATTCGCAGCGCATGGTCACGCGCGGTGCCCCGGGCTGGCTGGTCAAGCTCTCGGTGCGGGTGATGAGCCTGGGTTACGCCGTGCCGGGGGCGGTGATCGCGGTGGGCATTCTCGTGCCTCTGGCCGGCCTGGACCGCCAGATCGATTCGCTCGCCCGCGGTGTGGCGGGCAGCGGCACCGGGCTGCTGCTCACCGGCAGCGTGTTTGCTCTCCTGTACGGCTACCTCGTGCGCTATTTCGCGGTCGCCTACCAGCCGGTGGAGACGGGCCTGGCTCGCATCACGCCGGCGATGGACGCCTCGGCGCGTTCGCTCGGCGCCAGCCCGGCCGAGGTGTTCCGCCGGATTCACCTGCCGATCCTCGCGCCCTCGGTGCTGGCGGCAGCGCTTCTGGTGTTTGTCGATGTGATGAAGGAGCTGCCCGCGACCCTGCTGCTGCGACCCTTCAACTTTGACACTCTGGCTGTGGTGGCCTATCAGTTCGCGGCCGACGAGCGCCTGGGCGAGGCGGCGGCGCCGTCGCTGACGATTGTGGCGGCGGGCGTGCTGCCGGTGATCCTGCTCTCACGGGCGATTGCCCGCGCGGGTCAAGCGGGATCGCCGCGCTGATATCGTTGCCCTATCCGCCAGGCAAGGCACTCTCGCCTGGCCTCAACCCGCTACAGGACCGTGCTCATGTCGTTTACTTTCGCTCCGCCGCCGCAGGCCGTCGTTCCCGTCTGGAACAGCGATGACTGGTTTCCGGTTCACCGCATCTACTGCGTCGGCCGCAACTACGAAGAGCACGCCAAGGAAATGGGCGCGGGCGGACGCGAAGCGCCGTTCTTTTTCAGCAAGCCCGCCGACGCGGTGTTCCCGGTGCCCGAGAGCAAGCCGGCGGTGATGGACTTCCCCGTCGCCACCGAGAACCTGCACCACGAAGTCGAGCTGGTGGTGGCCCTGGGCAAGGGCGGGCGCAACATCGCCGCGGCCGACGCCGCCGCGCACATCTGGGGCTACGCCGTCGGCCTTGACCTCACCCGTCGCGACCTGCAGGCCGAGGCCAAGAAGAATGGCCGGCCGTGGGATACCGCCAAGGGCTTTGACCAATCGGCGCCGATCACCCCGATCAAGCCGGTGGGCAAGATGGCTCCGGTCGATCAGGCCGAGATCTGGCTCTACGTCAACAACGTCAAACGCCAGGTCGGCCGCATCGACCAGATGATCTGGAGCATCGGCGAGACGATCGAGCATCTCTCGCGCTTGTACGAACTTCAGCCCGGCGACCTGATCTTCACCGGCACGCCCGCCGGAGTGAGCGCGGTGGTCAAGGGTGACGAGCTCGAAGGCGGCGTCACCGGCGTCGGCGTTCTCAAGCTCAAGCTGCGCTGATCGCAGCGCTGGCGTGCGGTCCCCGGCCGCACGCTTTTCTCGGCGCATACCGCCCCGGCGAACCGACCATGCTCAAGCTGCACAGCTACTTCCGCTCTTCGGCCTCGTTTCGCGTGCGGATCGCGCTCAACTTCAAGGGCTTGGATTACCAGACTTGGCCCACGCATCTGCTGCGAGGTGGCGGCGAGCAACTCGGCCCGGCGTTCCGGGCGCTCAACCCCGCCGCTCTGGTGCCGGTGCTCGAAGACGGCGGCCGGGTCCTGACGCAGTCGATTGCGATCATTGAATACCTCGAGGAGCTCCACCCCGAACCCGCCTTGCTGCCGCGCGATCCTTGGGCGCGGGCGCAGGTGAGGGCGCTGGCACTGGCCGTGGCCTGCGAGATCCATCCGCTCAACAACCTGCGCGTGCTCCAGTACCTCGGCCGCGAGATGAACGCGAGCGACGAGCAGAAGAGGGCCTGGGCTCGCCACTGGATCGAGACCGGATTCGCCCAGCTCGACGCCATGCTGGCGCCCGTGGCGGGCCGTTACGCGGTGGGCGACGCCATCAGCCTGGCCGACGTGCTGCTCGTGCCGCAGGTCTTCAATGCGCGGCGCTTCGATTGCCGGCTCGACACTGTGCCGCGCGTGATGCGGGTGTTTGATGCCTGCATGGCGCTGCCCGCCTTTATCGCGGCACAACCGGCGCGTCAGCCGGACGCCGAATAGAGCGGCAGAGCG
>JAVVWR010000004.1:4705-22896 GCA_036652035.1 Burkholderiaceae bacterium
CTTTATCGCGGCACAACCGGCGCGTCAGCCGGACGCCGAATAGAGCGGCAGAGCGGCAGAGCGGCAGAGCGGCAGAGCGGCAGAGCGGCAGAGCGGCAGAGCGTCTGGCATTGTTTGCGTCGATGTTGCAAAAGCGAGTCAATAAGATGTAACCCGATTAGGGTAATGACGTAAGTACGCAGTATTCTGCCGGCGCTTGTAGTCGTTTCTTCCGGCAGACGTCCTTGAAAACCAATTTCGAACCCGGTGGCAGTTCCGAGTGGAACTGTCGCCAGCTGCGGCACGCACGCCGCGCGATCGGTTCAGCCTCCTTCCCCTCATTGATCACTGGCGCTGCTGCGGCGCCGGGGCCGGCCTCGTCCGTTGTCGACGGCGCCCGCATTCTTCCGAGAGCCATGGGCTCGTTCGTCATGACCGCATTCTTCTCGGGCCGCCTGGCCTCGCGTTTGGCTTGCTCCTGCGTCAACGGCCTGGCCTTGCTGGTTTTTCCGGCCGCAGTGTTGGCAGCCGACGTTCAGGTGGCCGCGTTCACCGATACACCCGACCCGGTGTCCGCGGGTGGCCTGGTCACCTATGCCGCTCGGGTTGATAACAGCGACATTGATGCGGCTCTCGACGTGGTTTTGCGGGTGAGCGTGCCGGCGGGCGCGAGCTTTGTCTCGGCCCCGGCGGACTGCGCCTTCGATGCCGGGCGCCGTGAAGTGGCTTGTTCCCTGGGGACGGTCGGCGGCAAGGGCGAGGACGTGCGCAATCGCAGCGTCACGCTGCGGGCCTTGGGCCCGGGGCCGACGACGATCACCTCGGTCGCGAGCGTGACCTCGAGCAACGATGCCAACCCTGGCAACAACAGCCAGTCGGAATCGACCACCGTTGTCAGCGGCGCCAATCTTGGCCTAGCGATGTCAGGTTCCCCCAACCCGGTGGTGGGGGGGGGCAAGCTCACCTACACGCTGACGGCCAGCAACGGCGGCCCTAATACCAGCAACGGCATTCGTATTGTCAATACCTTGCCGCCGGCGTCGATTTTCGATTCCAGCGCGGGCACTGGTTGGTCGTGCGGCGTGGCGGGGCGAGTCGTCACCTGCGATCACGACGCTGCGCACGCCATCGGCGCCCTGATTCCCGATTTGCGGCTGGTGGCAAAAATCGATGTCGCCAGCGGCACCGTGACCAATAGCGCCACGATCAGCCCGGTGGCTCTGAGCGGCAATCCGGCCGTGGCCGACGCGGAGCCGGCCAACAACACCGTGACGGTCGATACCGCGGTTCTGAATGGCGCCGACCTTCGAATGTTCAGCAAGACGGTCATTTCGGTAACGCCGGCGATTGCCAGCAGCAACGTGAGTTTTCTCCTGACGCCGCGCAACTACGGTCCCGGTGTGGCAAGCCATGTGGTGGTCACCGATGTCTTGCCGGCGGGCTGGACCTTCGTCTCGGCCAGTGGCCCCAACTGGACCTGCTCGAATGTTGGAGCCACGGTGAGTTGCAGCCGCGCGACCATGCCTGCGAACACCGGAGCAGACAACATCACCCTGATCGCCACCGCGCCGGGCAATGCGGCCGTGGGCGGCAGTGGCACCGATTTCACCAATACCGCGAGCCTGATCAGCGATACCGTCGACCCGGATTCGACCAACAACAGCGCCTCGGTCACGCTACGGGTGATGCCCGACGGCGCCGACCTGAGCCTGACCAAGACCAAGTCGCCGCGGCCGGTGGCGCTGGGTTCGACCATGGTGTCGAGCATCAACGTGCGCAACCACGGTCCGCGCGCGGCGACCGGCCCCTTGCGCGTGATCGACCAGCTCGCGGTCGGCGAGGTCTATACCTCGGTTGCCGGCAGCGACTGGAGCTGTAGCGCGACCGGGGCGACGGTGGTCTGCGACCATCCGAACAGCATGTCGCTGGCGGTGGGCGTGGGCCTGCCAACGCTGTTGATCACTACGACCGCCACGGAGTCCGGTGTTTTGCGGAACTGGGCATGTACCGGAAATTCGGTGCCGCCGGGCTCGCTGGCGGCGGCCAAACCGCCGGTCGAGGGCGATGCCAATACCAGCAACGATTGCGCGTATGCCGAGGCGAGCTCGACCACGACGCGTCCCGATCTGGCGATCACCAAGACCACCTCGACCCCGCTCGGCGGAGACAAGCGCCTCGGGCCGACGGAAAACGCGGTCACCTTCAACTTGATCGTGAGCAATCAGAGTCCAGTGGGCACCGAGCCGGCGACCGGGATCGCCGTCATCGATAACGCGATGGCGGCCTACCGCGGAAATCGCAGTGGTGTGCCGAGCGCCGTGGCCACCCCGCAAGGCGGAACCACCGCACGCATGTCGTGCTTGGTCAATAACGGACATGTCAATTGCCTCCAAACCAGTGGGGAGCTCCGGGGCGGTGAGTCGATCACGATCGCCATCACCATGCCGCGGCCGCTCTTGGATGGAAATTTTGCCAATACCGCCACGGTCAGTAATAACCGCGAAGGCGACCCCAACAGCAGCAATAACACGGCCATGGACACGGTGCAGATCGATCCTGTCGCCGATATGCAGATGACGGGCAATACGACGACGCCGACCGCAGTCCGCACCGGCGTCAACGCGACCTATGTGCTGAGTTTCCGCAACAACGGCTTGTCGAGAGCCGACGGGGTGGTGGTCACCGACACGTTTAACTTTCCCGCGGGCGATAGCGGCATGAGTGTGGTGTCGGTGGCGTCAAGCGCGTTTGGCTCGAGCTGCTCGATTGCGGCCGGCGCGCAGATCACGCCCGCTGCCAACCGTTTCAATTGCACCATCGGATCGATGGCTGATGGTGAAACCCAGACCGTCACCCTGGTGGTGCGTCCCAATTTCATGAGCGGCAACGGCGCGCGCTCGGTGGGCAATTCCGCCGTCGTCAGCAGCAGCACCCACGACAGCGACGCCGCCAACAACAGTGCGGACTCGACCCTGACCGTCAATCCGGCCGCGCTGGATCTACTGATCAACAAGACCGATTGGATCGACCCGCTGATCTTCGATGCCGGCACCACCTTCATCGATTACCAGGTAACGGTCACCAACAACGGCCCGTCCTACGGCACGGGGGTCCGCGTTCGCGAATCCTTCGCGATGCCGGCGGGCAAGAGCGCCCGCTTCGTGTGCGACACCAGTACCTATGGCGGTGGCACCTGCAACAGCCCCTCGCTGTGCTCGGCCACGGGGCAGGTCAGCGCGCCCGGCGGCACGCTGGCCTTTAGCTGCAACCTGCCGGCTGGCACCGCCACCCATGGTGTGGCGGTGGGTGATCTTGTCAGCGGCCAGAGCAAGAGAGTGTGGCTGCGCTTCGAGGTGATCGACGCCCCCGCGGGCACGGGCGATGTCTACGCCAATACCGCTTCGGTCGAGTCCAACGAGCCCGACACCCAGACCAGCAATGACAGCGTGCTCGAGCGCACCACCGTGCGCCCGCGGCTCGACCTCAGCGTCGCCAAGGTGGCGAGCAAGGCCACGGTCGCGTTGAACGAGCCCTTTGTCTGGAATCTGACTGTCAGCAACAGCGGTCCGGGCGACAGCCTCAGCACCCAGCTCAGCGACACCCTGCCCGCCGGCATGGAGCGGGTCGGCGCAGCGCCGGTCTTCACCACCCCGCAGGGTTCCGGGGTGTGCGGCGTCACGGGCCAGACCGTGAGCTGCGACATGGGTGTGCTGGCGGCTTTGCGCAGCGCGACGATCGCGATTCCGGTGCGGATCACGGCCTACCCGGCCGGCGGCGTGGCGAGCAATACCGCCAGCATCAACATCGATCCCACCGTGATTGGCGGCATCGACCCGGTGGCGGCGAACAACTCCGCTACCGCCACGGTCAATGTCACGCGCTCGTCGCTTGCCGGCACGGTCTTTCGCGATCGTGACGCCAACGGCCAGCCGGGCAGCAGCGGCGAGACCGGCATTGCCGGCGTCGCCTTGACCCTGACGGGTGTCGATGCCTATGGCAATCCGGTGAACCGGGCGGCGAGCACCGCGGCCGACGGCAGCTACCAGTTCAACAACCTGTCGCCCTCGAACGCGAGCGGCTACACGATCACCGAAACCCAGCCCGCGGCCTACGTCAACGGAGTCAATCCCAGCGGCGGCGGCTTCGATTCGCTGGGTGGCACCCGGCCCGCGGCGGGAGACCCGGGCCATGGCACCGTGATTGCCGCGATTGCCGTGGCGGGCGCCGCCACCGGCACCGGCTACGACTTTGCCGAAGTTGCCAAGCCCGCGGTCGCCGGCACGGTCTATCGCGACCTCAACAACAACGGCAACCGCGACGCGGGCGAGACCGGCGTCGTGGGTGTCACGCTGCAATTGCTGCGCACGGCCGACGATTCGCTCGTCGCCACCACCGTCAGCGCCGCCGCCGGCAGCTACAGCTTTATCAACCTGCTGCCCGACCAGTACTACCTGAGCGAAAGCCAGCCGAGCGGCTGGTTGGACGGCAAGGACGGCATTGGCCAGATCGGTGGCGCCGCCTGTGGCGCCTGCACTCTCGCCAGTCAGTACGACGCGACCAACGAGCCCGCCACGCTCGACACGATCCGCGGTCTCGATCTGCGCAATGGCGATAGCGCCAGCGCGATGGATTTTGGCGAACTGCCGCCCGCCTCGATCGCCGGGCTGGTGTTCGTCGACTACAACCTCAATGGTCGCCAGGACGCGGGCGAGCCGGGTCTGGCCGGCGTGACGGTGAGCTTGAGCGGTCTGGACGACCGCGGCACGGCACTCAACCGCGTGGTCGCCACCGATGGCAGCGGCCGCTATGCCTTTGTCAATCTGCGTCCGGCGGGCGCGGCCGGCTACACCGTGGCCGAGACTCAGCCGGCGGGCTTTGGCGAGGGCCCCAATCCTGCGGCCGGCAGCGGCGCGGATTCTGCGGGCGGAACGCGGCCGGCGAGTGGCGCGGCGGGCTTTGGCACCGTGATCCAGGGCATCGCGCTGGGCGCGGGGGTGGACGCCACCGGCTACCGCTTCGGTGAAGCCGGCAGTTCGCTCGTCAGCGGCCTGATCTATCACGACCGCAACCGCAATGGCCAACTCGACGCGGGCGAGATCGAACGCCTGGCGGCGCAGACGGTGCAACTGGTCGATCCGGCCTCCGGCCTCGTGGTCGCCACCACCATCACCGACAGCCAGGGCACGTTCCTGTTTGCCAATGCTCCGGCCGGCCATTACCGCCTGGTCCAGCTCCACCCCGCGGGCTACGGCGCGAGCACGCCCAACACGATCGACGTGACGATCCCGGCCACGGGCCTGGTCAACCAGAACTTCGGCAAGACTTTGAGTTCGATCGCGGGCGAGGTCTTTCTCGACCATGACAACAACGGCGTGCGCGGGCCGCAGGACGCGCCCATCAGCGGCGCGACCATCGAGCTGGTCAACACCACGACCGGGGTCACGCTGTCGGTGGCGAGCAAGGCGGATGGCAGCTGGCGGTTCGACGACCTGCTCGCCGGCAACTACACCCTGCGCCAGCCGCTCCAGCCCGCCAACACCTTGCCCGGCTTGACGCTGGCCGGCAGCGTGGGTGGCGCCCCCAGCCTGCCGGCGCTGGCGGTCTCCAGCATCAGCGGCCTGGTGCTGCCCACCGGCACCGATGGCAGCGGCTACCGCTTTGCCGAAATTGCGCCCGCCCGGGTGGCGGGCGCGGTCTATCTCGACCTCGACCACAACGGCCTGCGCGATTCCGGCGAAAGCGGCGTTGCCGGCCAGGCCATAACGCTCGTCGGCAGCGACGATCTGGGCCGTGGCGTGACTCTCGCCACCACCACCGATGGCGCCGGCGCCTACGCCTTTTCCGGTCTGCGCCCGGGGCTCTACACCGTGACCGAAGTGGCGCAGCCCGCGGGCACGAGCAATGGCGTCACCCGCGCCGGTTCGGCCGGCGGCGTTGCCAGCGCGACCACCTCCACGCCCTCGAGCGTGGCCAACATCGCGTTGGC
The DNA here is from genome assembly GCA_036652035.1 of Burkholderiaceae bacterium. Lineage (GTDB taxonomy): Bacteria > Pseudomonadota > Gammaproteobacteria > Burkholderiales > Burkholderiaceae_F > JAEZVV01. Next base: position 10,671 of record JAVVWR010000004.1, read on the forward strand.
GGTGGGCGCCGATTCGGTCGGCAACGACTTCGGTGAGCTGGGCAACGGCAGCATGGCCGGTGCGGTCTACCTCGACGCCAACCACAACGGTCAACGCGACGCGGGCGAGAGCGGCATTGCCGCGCAAACGATCCAGCTGAGCGGCACCGATGCCCTGGGGCAGACGATCAATCGCAGCGTGTTGACCGGCGCCGATGGCAGCTTCAGCTTCACCGGTCTGCTCGCTGGCACCTATCAGCTGACCCAGCCCGCGCAGCCGGCCGCGACGCTCAACGGCGCCACGGTGGCCGGCAGCGCCGGTGGCGCGGCAAGCCCGGTGGCGAGCGCGCCGTCGAGCATTGGCGGGATTGTGCTGGCGGCGTCGGCCAGCGCGGCCGGCCATTTGTTTGGCGAGATCCCGGCGGCCTCGATCAGCGGCAACGTCTACAACGACCTCGACAGCAACGGCGTGCGCGGCGCGAGCGAAGACGGCTATGCCGGCGTGCGCATCGCGTTGACGGGCCGCGACGACCTGGGCCGCGCGGTCGCGTTGGAGACCCTGACCGATGCCGGCGGGCGTTATCGCTTTGCCGATCTGCGCCCGGGCAGCTACACGCTGACCGAGCCGGTCCAGCCGGCGGGAACCCTCAATGGCGTCACCAGCGCCGGCTCCCTGGGCGGCGCGGCCAGCGGCCTCTCGACCGTGCCGTCGGCGATCAGCGCGATCGGCCTGGTCGCCGGGGTGGCCGGTGTGGATTACAACTTTGGCGAGATCGGCAATCTGCCCAATCTTGTCGTGAGCAAGACCGCGCAAGGCGTGTTTGCCACCAACAACCTGGCGAGCTACCGCATTCGGGTCGGCAACACGGGGCAGCGCGCCACCGATGCGCCGATCCGCGTCGAGGATCGCCTGCCGGCGGGCATCGTTCTGGCGGCCAAGCCCGGCGGCGCTGGCTGGAGCTGCCAGGGCGCGGCCAACGACAGCGCGTTTGAATGCACGAGCGCGCAGCGGATTGGCGCCGGCGCCGAGCACAGCAGCGCCATCGACGTGGCGGTGCGCGTGCTGCCGGGCGCCACGGCCGGCGCCCCGCGCGCGACGCTCAACAACGCCGTGCTGGTGAGCGGTGGCGGTGAGCCCGAGGTCTACGCCACCAATCCGGCCGAGCTTGCGGCTTTCCGCGGCGATGTGCGCGGCTTGCCCGAGTGCAGCCCGGCGCCCACCCAGAACGTCTGCCGCGCGCCGGCCGCCGTGGTGCTGGCCGCTGGCGTCGCGGGCAAGGTCTGGTTCGATCTTGGCAGCCAGCCCGCGGTGCTCGATGGCGGCGACCGGTTGCTCGCGGGCTGGGAGGTGGAAGTGATCGACACCACAGGCGGCACGCCGCTCGTGGTCCGGCGCCTCACCACCGCGGCCGACGGCAGCTGGAGCGCGGCCGACCTGATTCCGGGGCGCGCCTACCGGGTGCGTTTCCGCGAGTCCGCCGGTGGAGTGGTGTGGGGAATTCCGGTCAGCGGCGAGGACCGCGGCGCGCGTCCGGCCTGTGTTGCCGGTCTCGAGAGCGAATCCTGCCTCGAGTCCGACGAGGTGCATCAACTGCGCATCACGCTCGCGCCGGGGCAGCAGCTGCGCGGACAGAGCCTGCCGGTCGATCCCGGCGGCGTGGTCTACGACGCGATCCTGCGCACGCCGGTGCCAGGCTCGGTGGTGACGTTGGCGGCGCCCAATTGTGCGGGCTTTGATCCGGTGCGCCACGTCGTCAACGCCAGCGCGGGCGGCTACAGCATCGAGAGCCGCAGCATCGGCATGACGGTCGGTCCGCTGGGTGCTTATCAGTTCGTGCTGGCCGCGAGCGCGCCGGCGAGCTGCGACTATCGCCTGAGCGTGCGGCCGCCGGAATCGCATCGCTTCGTGGCGCAGACGATCGTGCCGCAGGCGGGCTTTTTGATAGCGCCCGCCGGCGCCGGTGTGGTGCGGGTGCAGCCCCAAGCGGGCGCGCCGGTCGATCGCGAATCGACCGCGTACTGGCTGTCACTGCGGCTTGGAGCCGCGACGCATGGCGTGGTCCATAACCACATCCCGCTCGATCCGCGCGCGGTGACCGGGATCGTGGTGAGCAAGATCGGCTCGACCCAGATCGTCGAGCTGGGCGATTCGCTGCAATACACGGTGCGCGTGCGCAACTCGACCGCGGCGCCGTTTGGCGCGGTGTTTGTTGAGGATCGCTTGCCGGCGGGTTTTCGCTTCATTGCCGGCACGGCACAGATCCAGCGCGGTGGCTCCCGCTCACGCCTGGCCGATCCGCAAGGCGGCGCCGGTCCGGTGCTGATCTTCTCGATCGGCGCGCTGGCGGGCAACGAGGAAACGGTCCTGAGCTATCGCGTCCGGGTTGGCGTGGGCGCCCAGGAGGGCGATGGCATCAACCGCGCCCAGGCCAAGCCGACGCCGGTGCTCGACTGCGCGCTCAGCCCGGCTGGCTGCTCGAACCTGGCGGCCTACCAGGTCAAGGTGCAGGGCGGGGTGTTCACCACCGACACCTGCATCGCCGGCAAGGTCTTTGTCGATTGCAACCAGAACCATGTCCAGGACGCCGAGGAGCTTGGCATTCCGGGCGTGCGGCTGTGGCTGCAGGACGGCACCAGTTTCATCACCGACAGCGAGGGCAAGTACAGCGACTGCGGTCTGCCGCCGCGGCTGGCCGTGATCAAGCTCGATCCGCTCACGCTGCCGCGCGGCGGCCGCCTCGCCACCAGCAGCAACCGCAACGCGGGTGACGCCAACTCGCTTTTCCTCGACCTCAGGAATGGCGAGCTGCATCGGGCCGATTTCATCGAAGGCTCGTGCTCGAACACCGTGCTCGAGCAGGTCAAGGCGCGCCGCGCGCAAGGCGAAGTGGGAGCGCCGCAGTCCGAACCCATGGGCGGAGCGTGGCTGCGCTTTGGCAGCAAGCCCGCCAGCGCGCCGCAGCAGGCGACCGACAGCGCCGACCAAGCCGTACCAAGGCCACGGCCTGGCACACCGCCGCCGCCACCGTCCTCCGAGCGCAAGGCCGCTGTGGCGCCCCTCTCGCCCGCTGAGCAAGGAGGCCGCGATGTCCGCTAAGCCTTGGTTCCTGCTCAGTCCGCTCGCTCTGGCCGTCACGCTGGCGCAGGCGCAGGCGCAGATCGCACCGGCGGCGGCCTTTGCGCCCCTGCCTCAAGTGGCGCCGGCCGCGATGGCCAACGCCGCGGTGGGCGAGATCGCGGTCGAGGTCGATACCCAGTCCGCCGTCGCCAATGGCGTCTCGCGGATTGCGGTCAAGCTCGAGTTGCGCGACGCGGCCGGCCAGCGGCTCGCCACGCCGGCGCGGATCACGGTCGAAGCGTCGGCGGGGCGGGTTCTGCTCGCCGGTGCCAGTACCGACGAAACCGGGCCGGGCGCGCTCGATGCCGACCCGCTGACTCCCGGCATCCAGATCGATGTGGCGGCCGGCAGCGCGAGTTTCTGGATCGTTGCCCCGGCACAGCCGCAGACCGTGTTGCTGCGGATCTCGGCCGGGCGAGTCCTGGCCGAAGGCCGGATCGAGGTCTTGCCCGAGCTGCGCGAGATGCTGGCGGTGGGTCTGGTCGAAGGCGTGATCGGCCTGCGCCGGCAGGACCGCAACACGGTCCAGCCGGTGCGCATCGACGACGGTTTCGAGCGCGAGCTGCGCGCCTGGTCGCACCGCTTCCACGATGGCGAGGGTATGGCGGCTGGCCGCGCCGCGCTGTTTCTCAAGGGCCGCATCAAGGGCGACGCGCTGCTCACGCTGGCCTATGACTCGGACAAGGACACCTATCAGCGCCTGATGCGCGACACCTTGCCCGACCAGTATTACCCGATCTATGGCGATGCCTCGATCAAGGCGTTCGACGCGCAGTCGATGAGCAAGCTCTACGTCCGCCTCGATCAGGGCAAGCATTACCTGCTCTACGGCGACTTCGACACCGCGGTCCAGTGGCAGCCGCTGGTGGGCAGCAAGCTGGCCGCGCCGCTCAAGCTGCGTGACCTCGGGGCCTATGCCCGCAAAGTCACGGGGGCCCGGCTCCACCTCGAGGACGTGGCCGGCCAGGCCAACGTGTTTGCGGTGCGCGACAGCCTGCGGGTGGCGATCGAGGAGTACGCCGCCAATGGCACCTCGGGGCCGTTTGCGGTCAGAAACAGCGCGGGCCTGATCGGCAGCGAGCGGGTCGAGGTGATCACCCGCGACCGCAACAACCTGTCGCTGATCGTGCGCGCCACGCCACTGGCGCCGCTGGCCGATTACGTGTTCGAACCCTTCTCGGGCCGGGTTCTGCTCAACCGGCCGCTCGCCTCGTTCGATCTCGCTGGCAATCCGCAATACCTGCGCATCACCTACGAGGTCGATCAGGGCGGGCCGGAATTCTGGCTCGCCGGGGTCGATGGCCAGTGGCGGATCAGCCCCCGGCTCGAGCTCGGTGGCGCCTATATCGACGACCGCAACGAGCTCGCCCCTTACAAGCTGGGCTCGGTCAATACCGGTGCGCGGCTGGGGGCCAATACCCAGCTGGTGGCCGAGTTCGCTCGCAGCGAGGGCCGCTACAACACCTCCGGCAGCAACGGCGCCTTGACGCCGGGGCTGGCCGGTGTGATGGGCGAGGCCGCCGGCAACGCCGCGCGGGTGGCGCTCGACCACGATGACGGCCGCAGCACCGCGCGGATTTACGCCGGCCGATCCGACCGCGAGTTCGACAACCCGGCTGCCAGCTTCAATGGCGGTCGCGGCGATGCCGGCGCACGCGCGACGCACAAGCTTTCACCCGAGCTGATGCTGTTTGGCGAGGCGGTGCGCAGCGAAGACCGGATCGCCGACGGCGTGCGCAACGGCGCCCAGCTGGGCGCGGCGTGGAAGCTGGGCGACCAGCTCAGCCTCGATGTCGCCGTCAAGGTGATGAACGAGAACGGCAAGGGGGTTGCTCCGGCAGCCAGTATTCCGGGGCAGCCCTCAAGCAGCATCGGCACGGTCAACTCGCCGCTGACGCCCTCGGGCGGCTTTTTTGGCACCGGCAATAATGCGGTCGATCCCAGCACCGGCCAGACCCTGCTCGCGCCGCAAGTGGCTGCACCCAACGCCGGAGCCGGCCGGCCGCTCGAAGCCACCACCGTGCAACTGGGGGCGCAATACCAGCTCACGCCGGCGCTGAGCCTGCTGGGCGAGGTCGAGCACTCGATTGCCGGCGACGACCAGAAACGCGCCGCGCTTGGCGCGAGTTATCAGATGGCCGAGCAGACCCGGATCTACGGGCGCTGGGAGGCGCAGCGCGGTCTGGCATCGGTCTACTCGCTCAACCCGGCCGACCAGAGCAATGGGTTCAGCTTTGGCGCCGAGACGACTTACGCGGCCAATGCCCAGTTCTTCAGCGAATACCGCCTGCGCGACGCGGTCGGCGACCCGCTGCTGGCGCGCGACGCGCAACTGGCCAGCGGCACCCGCAACACCTGGATGCTCGCGCCCGGCTTGCGGCTGGTGACGTCGGCCGAGTACCTCAAGATCCTGGCTGGCAACAGCCAGGCCGCGGTGGCGCTGGCCGCTGGCATCGACTACACCGCCAATCCCTTGTGGAAGGGCCTGGCCCGGCTCGAATGGCGGCGCCTGTTCGACGGCGCGGCCACCCCGATCGACGAGCGCCAGGACTCGTATCTCTCGACCCTCACCGTGGCGCGCAAGCTCAACCGCGACTGGTCGGTGCTGGCGCGCAATTACCTGCTTTTTACCGACTTCCAGGCCACCGGTGACCGGCTGCAGGATCGTTTCCAGCTGGGCCTGGCGTACCGCCCGGTGGATAACAACCGCTGGAACGCGCTCGGCAAGTACGAGTTCAAGGTCGAGCGCGACCAGAGCGGCCTGCCCGGCGTGGCGGTGGGCACCACGGTCAACCCGAGCCAGCGTGACGCCCACATCCTGAGCCTGCTGGGCGACTGGCATCCGAGCCGCCCGTGGTGGCTGACCGGCCGGGTCGCCGCCAAGACCGTCAAGGAAAGCTTTGACGGTGTGGCGGTGCCGCGCTATTCGGCCTGGTACCTGGGCGGCCGCACGATCTATGACATCACCGAGCGCTGGGATGTGGGCGTGCTCGCGGCCTATCTGGGATCGGGCGAGGGGCGCAGCCGTCAGACCGCTTACGGCGCCGAAGTGGCCTACCAGGTCCAGACCAATCTGCGGGTCGCGCTCGGCAGCAACCTCACGGGCTTTTCCGACCGCGACCTGTCGGGCTCGGACTACACCGCCCGCGGCGTCTACATCCGTTTGCGCTTCAAGTTCGACGAAGACTTGTTCCGCGGAGCCGACCCTGTCGTCAACCGTTCGCTGCCTCGCGCGGCGACGAGCTGAGAAAACCTCATGAAGCTGATTGAATCCCTGCTGTTTGCCGCGCTGGCGCTCACCGTTGGCGCGGCTGGCGCCCAAGTGGCCACGCCTGCCACACCCCGGCTTGCGCCGGAAGCCGATCGCATCACCGATGCCGCGATTCACGCCGACTACAAGACGTATGAAGCGGTGCAGGCGCGGATCAAGGCGCTCAACGATCGCGGCCTGGGGCAAGGTCCGCGCGTGGCCGACTGGGCGCTGGCCAAGGCGCAGTGTTGGCTCGACGTTTCCTTTCACGAATACACCCGCAACGATCGCTCGGCCTTTCCGCAGGAAGCGCTGGCTCAGAGCGATCGCCTGGTGCGCGAGCTGGAAGCCAAGCGGGTGCCGCCGAGCGATACGCCGCTGGTCAACGGTGCGCTGCGGCTGCGCGAGGACTTGTGGGCCGAAGCCGCCCGGCTGCGGGACCACCCGGGCTGGAGTTGCGCCGCGCCCAAGGCGGTGTGCGCCGAGGTGGAGCTGGTTCACGCCGGTAACGAAGAAAAGCAGCAGGGCTGGCGCCACGCCAAGCCCTATGTGCAGATCGCCGAGGATGGGATGAGCGAGGCGGCGACCGCCGCCGCGCGTTGTGCGCCACCGGCCCCGCTGGCCGTGGCGCCGGTGCCGGCCGCGGCTCCCACGCCGCAAGCCTTTGCCGCCGGCGCCGCGGTGTTGTTCGACTTCGCCCAATCGGCCGAGAAAGCGATCCGCCCGCTCACGCGCCAGGCGCTTGATGCCTTTATCGCCCGCATTCAAACCCCTGGGGTTGAACTCGAGCGCATCACCGTCATCGGTTATGCCGACCGTTTGAACCGCACTGGCCGTGACGACTACAACCGCCAGCTTTCGCTCGCACGCGCCGCCACGGTTGCCGCCCTGCTGAAGACCGCGGGGGTGGACGCCCGACGGATCCAGATTGAAGGCCGCGCTGAAGCGAGTCCGGTCGAAGCCTGTGCCGGCCGCCAGCCGGGGCGCGCCCTGCAGGACTGCCTGCTACCCAACCGGCGGGTGGAGATCGAGGCGGTGGGGTGGCGCGTGGCGAAGTAGGACGCCGCCGCCCGCTCGCGGGTGGGCCCTCGACCTCGACAAATACCTGCGCATCGCGTTGACCAGGAAAGGGTTGAGCTCAAGAAAAACGGCATCGCCACCTGGTGGGTGGCGATGCCGTTGGCGCGACCGTGCCGCAGGTCAGGCGGATAGGGTCAGACGGATTGACGGCGGCGGCGCAGAGCGGTGGTGGTGGCCAGCATGCCCAGCAGGATCAGGCCCAGCGATTCCGGTTCTGGTACCGCGCCCGCTTCGCGGAAGAAGGTGGTGCCATAGGCTTCGTAATCCGGCGGAGTCATGGTGGTGGACAGCGTGCCAACCCCGGTGAGCGGGTTGACATTAAGGATGTTATTGCCAGACAAACCGTAGAGATTGATGTTGTCAGGCGTTGCGAGGCCAAAGACCGCACCGTAACCGATATCGCCCACCAGGGTGCCAGCACCGGTCAGGGGATCGAGCTTGACCAGGACGTCGTTGGGGCCGGATTGCGCCGAGAGGTACAGGTCGCTGCCGATAAAGGCCAGGTCGCCCGATGAGACGTAGCCGTTCGATCCGATCACGGTACCGGCCCCGGTGGTGGTGTTGATTTTGAACAGGGTGCCGCCACCATAGTCTTGCGCATAAAGAGTGCCATCCGCGCCGAAGACCAGCGCATTGCTGAAACGACCCGTGGAGCCGATGAGGGTCGCAGCGCCGGTCAGGGTGTTGATCTTGTACAGATCGGTAAAGCTGGTGCCGTACAGCTCACCGGTGGGGCTGAAAGCGAGGTCGGTCATGAAGCCGACGCCGGTATTGCCGACCGCGGTGCGGACGCCCGTGGCGACATCGACCGTATCGATGCTGCCACCGGCTCCCGACACCCAGAGAATCGGATCGGCGTGGGCCATGCCGGTAAGCCCAAGAAAAACGGCACTGGCAAGGGCAGTTTTTTTCAGATTGAAGGAAGTCATGGGTGGCCTCTTGGTTGGGAAAAGCTCTTGGTATAAGCAAGTTGCGGACCACTTTGTAAATGGTTGATTTTTATAAGATAAGAAATGAGTTTTGATTTAATTTGTCAATTCAATCGACAGATGATGAGGTCTTGGCGCGAGGCATTGGCGACCACTTGAAGTGCCGTGAATGTGCCGGTGTGTCGGTGCGTCGGGTCTGTGCCGATCGCTGACAGCGAACGTGCGATTGACAAGCACCCGGCGGTGCGGCGCTAGCAGTGCTGCCAGAACTTCTCGTCAAACGGACGAACATCGACTTCGCGGCTCCACGCCGAGCGAGGCTGGCGGTGAATCGCAGCAATCAGCTCGGCGATAGGCGCCGGATCGGCCTTGGGATCGCCGTCGGGCAGTCGGCCCGGTTCATGCATGTCGGCATCGACGACCCCGTGGGCGATGTGAATTCCGGCGGGCCACCGTGCGCGCGCCAGCCCCTGCGACAGCGCCCGCAGGCCAAACTGGCCGACCGCCAGGTTTACATGTTCGGCGCGACCGACCAGGCCCGAGCTTGACCCGATCAAATTGATGCAACCCGAGCCGCGTTCGATCATCGATCCGGCGCACTCACGCGCGGCGACGAAGGCACCAAGGCCGTTCTGGCGCCAGGCTTTCCTCGAACGCGAAGGTGTGCGTTTCCATCACGGTGCCCGGGACGAAACCCTGAACCGCGTAGACCAGAAGATCCGGCACGCCGCTGTTGTCGCGCACCGCGCGCATGGCGAGGGAAAAATCCTTCTCGTCGGTGGCATTGGCACCGTAGGTAAGCACCACGGTGTCACTGATCCGCTGACGCCGGTGTTCGGCCATTCTGTCGAGACGCTGCTCGTCCCTGGCCAACAGCTCGAGCGCAGGAATGGGGCGCGGGCACGCGCCGCTGGCGTGCCCGTGGGGCCAAGCAGGCAGCGGCGGTGTCGGCCTCAGCCCGCCAGGATCGCGCGCCCGACCGCCTCGGCCGCCTCGATCCCGTCGACCCCGGCCGACATGATGCCGCCGGCGTAACCGGCGCCTTCGCCAGCCGGGTAGAGGCCTTTGACGTTGAGGCTTTGAAGATCGGCGCCACGCGTGATTCGCAACGGCGACGAGGTGCGGGTCTCGACCCCGGTGAGCACGGCGTCGGGCCTGGAAAAGCCCTTGATCTGGCGCTCGAACGCGGGCAGCGCTTCGCGGATTGCGTCGAGCGCGTAATCGGGCAGGCTGCCGCGGCCGGGTTCGGCCAGATCGGTCAGCGTCACCCCCGGCGTGTACGAGGGCAGCACGGCGCCGAACTCGCGGCTGCGCTGGCGCTTGATGAAGTCGCCCACCAGGGCGCCGGGCGCCTTGTAGCCGCCTTCGCCCAGCTCGAACGCGCGCGACTCGAGCGCGCGCTGGAAGGCCATGCCGTCGAGCGGGCAGACCGGCCCTTTGCTCAAGCCGTCCTGGCGGTAGTCCTGCGGGCTGATTCCCACCACGATGCCGGCATTGGCGTTGCGCTCATTGCGCGAGTACTGGCTCATGCCGTTGGTGACGACGCGGTTCTCTTCGGAGGTGGCCGCCACCACCGTGCCGCCGGGGCACATGCAGAAGCTGTAGACCGCGCGGCCGTTCCTGGCGTGGTGGACCAGCTTGTAGTCGGCCGCGCCCAGGACGGGGTTGCCGGCGTTGGGGCCAAATCGCGCGCGGTCGATCAGGCTTTGCGGGTGTTCGATCCGGAAACCCACCGAGAAGGGCTTGGCTTCCATGGTCACGCCGCGCTCGTAGAGCATCTTGAAGGTGTCGCGCGCGCTGTGGCCCAGCGCCAGGATCACGTGGTCGGAACGGATTGCTTCGCCCGAGGCCAGTGTCACGCCGCGAATGTGGCGGCCCTTGGCGTCTTCTTCGATCAAGACGTCGGCGACGCGCTGCTCGAAGCGGATCTCGCCGCCCAGCGCTTCAATCTCGGCGCGCATATGCGTCACCACCGTCACCAGGCGGAAAGTGCCGATGTGCGGCTTGGCGACGAAGAGGATCTCTTCGGGCGCGCCGGCCTTGACGAACTCGGTCAGCACTTTGCGCGTGAGATGGCGCGGGTCCTTGATCTGGCTCCACAGCTTGCCGTCGGAAAAGGTGCCGGCGCCGCCTTCGCCGAACTGGACGTTCGAATCCGGGTTTAGCACGCCCTGGCGCCACAGGCCCCAGGTGTCCTTGGTGCGCTCTCGCACCGTCTTGCCGCGCTCGAGAACGATTGGGCGCAAGCCCATCTGCGCGAGTACCAGCGCCGCAAACATGCCGCAGGGGCCAAAACCCACCACGATCGGGCGCGAACTTTCCGGCGCGCGGAAATCGGCCGGCGCGTGGCCAACGAAGTGGTAGCTCGTGTCGGGAGAGGGCTTGATATGCGGGTCGGCGGCAAAGCGCTCCAGCACCGCGGCCTCGTCGGCCAGTTCGCAGTCGATCGTGTAGATCAGCTGGATCGCCGTCTTCTTGCGGGCGTCATAGCTGCGCTTGAACACCTTGAAGTCGATCAGATCGGCATCGCGCAGCCCCAGCCGCTGCAAAACCGCGGGGCGAAGCGCGTCCTCGGCATGGTTGAGCGGCAGGCGGAGTTCGGTGATGCGGAGCATGGCGGGCGGCGGCGTAAAAACACGGGTGCACAAGATACAGGAGCCGCCCGTGGCGAGGTCCTGTGGTTATCCGGGGGCGCGGGTTGGGCTTTGGATAGGCGCGCGCTTGGGTTGACGCGAATTAACCGCCCTTGCGGGCGGCAGCGAGCGCCGCCGCGAGCTCAGTCACCGCCGCAGCGTAGAAGTAGCTGCGGTTGTAGCCCAGGATCGCGGCGAAGTTCTTGGTGCCAAGGCGATGCAGCGCGGTCTGGCCGCCATCGACCGCGGGCACCGGCAGGTCGACCAGCAGCAGCGGCGTATCACCTGGGATCTCGGCGGCGGCGGTCGACGCGACCCCCAGCGCCTGCAGTTCGTTCCACGGGAACTTGGCCTCGATCCCGCGGCCGAGTTGCTCGGGCAGTTCGAGCGGAGCGGCCGCGTCGATCAGGATCGGCAGGCCCGGCACCCAGCCGTGGCCGACCAGGAAGTTGGCGATCGAGCCGATCGCGTCGGTCGGGCTGTTGTTCAAGTCGATCCGGCCGTCGCCGTCGAAATCGACGCCCCAGGCCCGCACCGAGCCCGGCATGAACTGCGGCCAGCCGATCGCGCCGGCAAACGAGCCCCGCACCGAGAGCGGGTCAAGCCGCTGCTCGCGGCTCATTACCAGGAAGTTGGCGAGCTCTTTGCGGAAATACTCGGCGCGCCGGGTGTAGTCGAACGAGAGCGTCATGAGCGCGTCGAGCACGCGGAAATTGCCCGTGATGCGGCCGTAATACGTCTCGACCCCGATGATCGCGGCGATCACTTCGGCCGGTACGCCGTAAGTGGCCTGGGCGCGCGCCAGCGCGGCGTCGTACTGGTCCCAGAACGCCAGGCCGGCGGCGATGCGCTTGTCGTCGAGAAAGCGGCTGCGGTAGTTGAACCAGTTGCGAATGCCGTAAGCCATCGGCGGCTGCATCAGCTTTTCGACCTGCGCCGAATAGCGGGCGGCATCGAGCACGCGGGCCAGGGTGGCGGCGTCAAAACCCTGGGTCTCGACCATCTCGGCAATGAACGCCGCCACCTCGGGGCGGGTGGAATACGCCGGCGCGGCGGGCTCGGGCTTTTTCTTCGCCGCCTTGCGCGGAGCGGCCAGGGCCGGCGCAGCGGCGAACGCCAGCAGCGCCAGCAAGTCGCGGCGATTCATGAGCGGGCCGCCGGGTGGAATCGGCGCAAGGCGGTTCGCAGGGCGCGCAGCCGGGAGCGCTCTTGGGTGGGGGTGTCGGGCGTCATCGGT
>JAVVWR010000004.1:22996-27928 GCA_036652035.1 Burkholderiaceae bacterium
TCGCAGGGCGCGCAGCCGGGAGCGCTCTTGGGTGGGGGTGTCGGGCGTCATCGGTCCATAGCGTAATGCCTCAAGCTCGGCGCACAGGCGGGCCGCCTCGCGGGCATCGACCTCGGTCAAACCCTGGTGCGCGCGCTGCGCCAGGGTGCGCGGGCCGACCCACTCGGGCGCGGCAATGCCCGCGGCTTCGAGCTTGGCGCGCAGGCGCTGCCAGGCCAGCGCCCGCGGGTCGAGCACGGCGCGCCGCCGCCACCAGGCAATGCCGCTGATTCCGGCGAGCGCCGCCGCCAGCCCAATCACCAGGGCGATCACGGTGCCGTGCCAGTCGGGGTCAAGCCCCAGCCAGCGCACCAGCGATCGCTGCCGTTCGGGTGAATACGACAAGACCCATTGGTTCCAGGCGTTTTGCACCGCCTCGGCGCCAAAGCGCAGCGAACGCAGCCACTCTGGCGCCCGCGCCACGCCCAGCAGCGGGGCCCGGCCGTCCTGGCGGGCGAACGCCGGTGCCCCCTGGTTGATGCGGGCCGGGGCGATCATCGCGGTGGGATCGACCCGGGTCCAGCCGCGGCCGGCGAGCCAGACCTCGGCCCAGGCGTGGGCGTCGCTCTGGCGCACCGTCATGAAGCCGTCGGCCGGGTTGATCTCGCCGCCCTGGTAGCCGGTCACCACCCGCGCCGGGACCTCGAGCGCGCGCATCAGGAACACGAAGGCCGAGGCATAGTTCTCGCAGTAGCCGGCGCGGGTCTTGAACAGGAAGTCGTCGATCGTGTTGCGGCCCAGTGGCGGCGGCTCGAGCGTGTAGACAAAGCCGCTGGCGCGAAAGTGCTCGAGCACCGCGTCGGTCAGGCGCGCGTCGAGCTGCGGCGGTTGCGGGCTGCCCGCGGGCCACACCGACTCGCGCAGCTGGCGCGCGAAAACCATCGAGCGTGGGTCGTAAGCGGCGGGCAGTTGCAGCCAGTCGCGCAACTGCGGCGCACTGGTGTTGAGACCGTAGTGGAAGTCGGTGGCCGAGCGCGCCTGGTAGCGCAGACGGGCTTCGATCGGCTGGCGCGACAGCGCTTCCAGCTCAGGGCTGAGCCGGGCCTCGAGCCCCGGCGCCTCGGGCGCGGCGAGCGGAGCGTCGAGCATCAGCAGCCAGCGCTGGCGATGGGCTTCGAGGGTGATGTCATACGCGACCTCGCTCGCTCGCTCGAAGCGGATCTCAAGCTGCGGCGGGCGGCGGGTCCGTTCAGAAAGCGCGGTCCAGGTGCGGCCATCGAACTGGCCCAGCACCGGGCCGCGCCAGTACAGATCGGTGTTGGCGGGGGCCGCCGTTTCGAAGCGGGCGCGAAACGCGATCGCGTCGGATTTGATCACGCGCGACAGCGAGCCCGGACTCATCGTGTTCGACAGCCCCGTGGTTCCCACCGCGCCGCCGCCGGGCAAGCCCCATAGCGGCCCCTGGATTCGCGGAAAAAGAAGAAAGAGCAGGGCGGCGATCGGAACCGCCTTGGCAAACACCACCAGTACCAGACGCAGCTTGGCGCGGGCGGGAACGTCGGTGGCGTCGTAATTGACGCTGGCGAGAACCACAAAGAGGGCGATCACCGCCACCACGCTCAGCGCGGCGACCGCCAGCCCCTGGCCGTTGAGAAACTGGGTGAGCAGGATGAAGAAGGCGAGCGTGATCACCACGAAGACGTCGCGGCGGGCTCGCATCTCCATGAGCTTGAGCCCCATCAACAGCAGCAGAAACGCCACCCCCGCTTCGCGCCCGAGCAGGCTGCGGTATTGCAGCCAGATCGCGAGCGCGGCGGCGAGCAAGAGACTCAGCATCACCACCCGCCCGGGCAGCGGACGCTGCGCCACCGTCAGCCCGCCGCGCCAGGCAAAGAGCGCCGCCACCGAGAGCGAAATCCACCACGCCACGTGGGCGAAATGCGGCACCACCACCAGGGCAGCGGCGGCCAGCAGCAGCAAGGTGTCGCGCCGTTCGCGCGCACCGGTCGAGACCTGCGCGTCGGCCAGGCCTTTGAGAGCCGCCAGGCTCAGCGGCCAGCGGCCGGGCGCGGGGCGATTGGCTGGCATCGGTTTAGTCGCGGAACAGGGCGAGCGCGGTGAGGCAGCGCTCGAGCTGCGCCGCGCCGCGCTCGACCACCACGATCTGGCCGGGCAAGGCCAGGCCGTAGCTCAGGTGGGCGGCGTCGGCGTCAAGCACCCAGCGCGTCAGCCGTGACAGGCGTTGCTCGACCGAGAGCTGACGTGGCAGCTGCGCCCAGTCGAGCATCAGTTCCCCGCCACCGGCGTCATCGAACAGCTTGACCGCGAGCTCGTTGGTGCGCGCCGCGAGCCGCCAGGCAATCGTCTTTTGCGGATCGCCCGGGCGGTAGGGGCGAATGCCGGCGAAGTCATCGCCGCTGGCCGCCACAGAGTGGCCTGCGGCGGTGCCGCCCAGGGCGGCCGGCAGCGGCGGCGGATCGGCTTCGGGGCGGGGGTAAACCACCGCGGTGAGCGCGGGTTGCAGATAAGCCCAGGCGCGCCACAGGCCGAAGGGAAAGTGGGTCTCGAGAGTCAGCCGCGGCGCGGGCAGGCGGCCGCGCTCGCGAGTGGCGAGCGGCACGTCGATCGCGAGCCCGGCCTGCGGCGCGAGGTCGATCGAAACCGCGGGCAGCGCGCGCGCCGGGGCGCGAGCAGCTGCTCGGGGAACGAAGGCGAGCGAGATCGCGTGGCGGGAGAAGGCCGCGGCGCTGCTGACTTCAATCTGGAAATGCGCGTTCTCGCCGGCAAACGCGGGTTCGGCTCGAACGCCGCGCAAGCGGATTCCTGCCAGGTTGCGGTGAGTGGCGTGCATGCCCACCAGCGCCATCGAAGCGACCAGAAAGCACAGCACAAAGCCCAACTGCAGGTTGTAGTTGATCGAGCCGATCAGGAGTGCGAGCACGGCCAGACCAAAGACCAGACCGGCGCGGGTGGGGACGATGTAGACGCGGCGCTGGTCGAGAGCCACGGTGCCGGCTTCGGCGCCGCGACGGCCCGCGATCCAGTCGCCGATCCGCTGCGCGATCGGGTGCGTTGCCAGACTCATGGCGGTGGTGCGGCTCAGGGCAGGGGAACGGACTGGATCAGCTGCGCCACCAGTTCGCGCCCGGCGAGCACGCGGCCGCCACGCTCGGCGCCGCGCAGGCGGTGACCGGCTACGGCGGGCAGTACGTTCTGCACGTCTTCAGGAATGACGTGGCCGCGGCCGTCGAACCAGGCCCAGGCGCGCGCCGCGGCGAGCAGCGACAAACCGGCGCGCGGGCTTAAACCCTCCGCATAGGCTGCGGTGCGGGTGACGGCGAGCAAGGCCTGGACATAGTCGAGCAGCGCGGCCGAGACATGGACCTGGGCCGCGAGCGCCTGGGCGGCCAGCAGGTCGGCGGGCTTGGCTTGCGCCGACAGGCGCTTCAAGAGATCGCGCCGCGGCTGGCCTTCGAGCAGCGCCCGTTCGGCCGCGCGGTCGGGGTAGCCAAGGCTGATGCACATCAGGAAGCGGTCGAGCTGCGACTCGGGCAGCGGGAAGGTGCCGACCTGATGCTGCGGGTTCTGGGTGGCGATCACGAAGAAAGGCTGCGGCAGCGCGCGGGTGCGGCCGTCGACCGAGACCTGGCCTTCTTCCATCGCCTCAAGCAGCGAGCTCTGAGTCTTGGGGCTGGCGCGGTTGATCTCGTCGGCGAGCAAGACCTCGGTGAAGACCGGGCCGGGGTGAAACACGAAACCCGAGGTGGCGCGATCGAACACGGAAACCCCGATCACGTCCGCGGGCAGAAGGTCAGCGGTGAACTGGATGCGGCGAAAGGGCAGGCCAAGCGAGATCGCCATCGCGTGAGCGAGCGTGGTCTTGCCAACGCCCGGCAGGTCCTCGATCAGAAGATGGCCGCCGGCAAGAAGGCAGGTGAGGCTCTGGCGAATCTGTAGCTCTTTGCCGACGATCACGGTGCTGATCTGGCTGGCAGTCGCGCGGAATTTCTCTAACATTAGGGGAAAGCCTGCAAAGGGCGGGGCAGAGACGATGATACAGACCGGGTTCTTTACGCACGCGTCTTGTGCGACCCATGAAATGGGGTCTTGGCACCCTGAAAGTCCGGAGCGTCTGGCGGCGATCCAGGATCAGTTGATTGCGTCGGGGATCGCGTCGCATCTCGAGCATTTCGACGCTCCCGCGGCCGGGCTCGATGACGTCGCCCGCGTCCACCACCGCGCTTACATCGACAAGCTGGTGGCGAGCGTGCCCTTGCAGGGCTACTGGCCGGTCGATCCCGACACCACGATGAACGTCCACACGCTCAAGGCGGCGCTGCACGCCGCGGGCGCGGTGATCGACGCGACCGATCGGGTGATCAATGGCGAGCTCGCCAACGCCTTCTGTTCGGTGCGCCCGCCCGGCCATCACGCGCGGCCCAAGGCGGCGATGGGCTTTTGCTTCTTCAACAACATTGCAATCGCGGTGCGGCACGCGATCGAGGTGCGCGGCTTGAAGCGGGTGGCGGTGGTCGACTTCGACGTGCATCACGGCAATGGCACCGAAGAGATTCTCGCCAACGATCCGCGGGTGCTGATGGTCAGCTTCTTCCAGCATCCCTTCTTCCCCTATAGCGGCGCCGAGGACCCCGCGCCCAACATGCTCAACTCGCCGCTGCCCGCCGGCAGCAAGGGCGAGGTCGTGCGCGAGCTGGTCGATGCGATCTGGGTGCCGCGGCTCGACCAATTCCGGCCCGAGATGATCTTCATCTCGGCCGGTTTTGACGCCCACCGCGAAGACGACCTTGGCCAGATGGGGCTGGTCGAATCCGACTACGCCTTCATCACCCGCCGCCTGATGGAAGTGGCTGACCGCCATGCCCAGGGCCGCATCGTCAGCACGCTTGAAGGCGGCTACAACCTGTCGTCGCTCGCTCGCAGCGTGGTGGCGCA
>JAVVWR010000004.1:28028-36199 GCA_036652035.1 Burkholderiaceae bacterium
GCACGCTTGAAGGCGGCTACAACCTGTCGTCGCTCGCTCGCAGCGTGGTGGCGCACGTCAAGACGCTGGCGCAGCTATAGAGCGCGCATCGCGTGTACGTGCGGTCAGTGGTGGCTGAAGGGAAGCATTGGAAGGACAAGCTTGGGGCGGCCCGGCGCAGGGCGATGGCGCCGCGGGTGTACGCGAGTGCTCCGCACTCGCACGTGCACCCTTGGCGGCAAGGCAAGTTGGAGGTGGCTAAAGGGAAGCATTGGAAGGACGAGCTTGGGGCGGCCCGGCGCTCGTCCTTGATGGGGGGGGCAGGGGAGCGCGGGTTCAATCGACCAGGTTGGTGTGGCCCAATAGTTTGACGAACTCGCGCTTGATCAAGGTATCCGAAATGAAGAAGACCGTGACGCGCTGGTCGATTTCGGTAAAGGCGGCGCGGTAATTGATGCTGTGTTTGAGAACGATCTTGTACTCGTGGATCGGGTGGCCGTTGCGCTGGAGGTGGTAGGCCGTTTTGATCTTGTGGGGACGGTGCCGAAGAATTTCCGGCAAGGCGTGGCGAACGTTGTCGCGCACCTCGGCTTCGGTCGCGGCGAAGCGGCGGAAGAACTGGTCGATGTGGCGGTTGCTCTCAATCGTGACCTCGAGCATGGCGTCTCCTCGGGTGGCGGTGCGGCTCGGTTCAAGCGGCACTGTATCGGGATCGCGAGAGGAACCGCATGCGAGCGGTGGTGCGGTGTTGTGGCATTGGCTCACGCTGGGCGACGCCGGTCGCCTCGGCGGCAGATGACAGGTGCTCATTCATTCTGGAGAAGGCGTCATGAACGCAGTACCAACGACCGCAGTCGATCCCTATGTCTTGAGCTCACGCGAGGGCGGGGTGCTCACGCTCACGCTCAACCGCCCGGCGCAGTTCAATGCGCTCTCGCAAGCCATGATGGCGGCGCTGATTGCCGCGCTTGATGCAGTGGCGGCCGACGAAACGGTGCGGGTGGTGGTGATCGCGGGGGCCGGCAAGGCCTTTTGCGCCGGGCACGACTTGAAGCAGATGCAGGCCAATCCTTCGCTGGCTTACTACCAGGGGCTGTTTGGCGATTGCAGCCGGCTGATGCTGCGAATCCAATCGCTGCCGCAGCCGGTGATCGCCCGCGTTCACGGCATTGCCACCGCGGCGGGCTGCCAGCTGGTGGCGATGTGCGACCTCGCGGTCGCAAGCGATAGCGCGAAGTTCGCGGTCAGCGGCATCAAGGTCGGCCTTTTCTGCGCCACGCCCGGCGTGGCGCTTTCCCGCAACCTGGGCCGCAAGCAGGCTTTCGAGATGCTGGTGACGGGAGAGTTCATCACGGCCGATCAAGCGCTCGAGCGTGGCCTTGTCAACCGCGTGGTTCCGGCCGACCGCCTCGATGCCGCAGTGGCGGAACTGACTGCGGCGATCGTCGCCAAGCCCGGGGTAGCGATCGCGCTGGGCAAGGGCCTTTTCTACCAGCAGCTGGAGATGGGCGTTGGCGCGGCCTACCAGCTCGCCGGTCAGACCATGGCCTGCAATATGATCGATGCGGTCGCTCAGGAAGGTGTGGCGGCTTTCATCGACAAGCGCCAGCCTCATTGGCCAGCATCGTCGGCCTAGGCCGGCCAGGCTGGCGCGGCACCCAAGCAGTCCGATCCGAATTCGCGGTCACTGAGGTGGCCCGCGTCACCTGGTGGAGGCCTTCATGCTGACTCGTTTCCTAGACCGTCGCTTCGCCCTGGTTTTTGTATTCGTGGCGCCCGCCGCCTGGGCGCAGACCGCCGCGCCCGCCGCTGCAAGTTTTGATCGATTCAAGTCACTCGCGGGCGACTGGGTCGATGCCGATGGCGCTTTCGGTACCCGGGGCAAGGTGGCGGCGACCTACCGCATCACCGGCGCGGGCAGCGCCGTGGTCGAACGCTTGATGCCCGATACGCCCAACGAGATGACCACCGTCTATCACAAGGACGGCGACGACCTGGCTCTCACCCATTACTGCGCCGCCGGCAACCAGCCGCGCATGCGAGCCAGGAAGGTCGAGGGCCCGGTGGTCGATTTCGCTTTCGATGGCGGCAGCAACTTCGATCCGGCGCGCGACATGCACATGCACAGTGCCCGGATCGAATTCGTCTCACCCGACGAAATCCGCCAGACCTGGCAGTCGTGGAACCAGGGCGCGCCTGCCGGCCATGCACCGAGCTTTCGGCTGATTCGCAAGCGGGGGGAGTGAAGCGAGTGCTCTGCGCGGCGTCGTTCATTGAGCGCGACACATCTCGTCGCTGCGGGGCGGCACGAAGCCATGTCTGGGTCAACGCTTTGGTGTCGCACGAGGGTGTTGGCGCCAACCGAATTTTGAACACTCCGAACACCGGCGGCCCCGCCACTGCTGGCTGGGCGCTGGGAGGGGCTGCGGCGTGGGGCGGGAAGCGGGGCGGACCCGGATCGCCGTTTCAGTTGTTCGATGGCAATAATCCGCCCGCCAGCAGTCCCCCGCTACGAACGACGCGCTGTGCCACGGCCTGAATCAGCATGCCGTCCGCCGGTGTGGCGAGCGTGAAGCGGTCGCGTGCGCGGGTGATGCCGGTGTAGACCAGTTCGCGGGTGAGGATGGGGTTGGCGCGCTCGGGCAGGATCAGCACGGCATGGTTGAACTCCGAGCCTTGCGACTTGTGCACCGTCATGGCGAACACCGTTTCCACCGCGCGCAGGCGGCTGGGCAGGATCCAGCGGATGGCGCCGCTGCCGTCACTGGCGGGAAAGGCGACCCGGGTCACCGCCTTGCCCTCGTGCGGCAGGCTGAGCGTGATGCCGATGTCGCCGTTCATGAGCCCCAGCCCGTAATCGTTGGCGGTGACCAGCACGGGGCGGCCCAGGTACCACTCGCCGCGCTCGGCCGGAATCAGTCCGGCGCGGGCGAGCAGGGATTCAACCCGCGTGTTGATGCCTTCCACGCCTTGCGGGCCGCGGCGCAGGGCGCACAAGACCTGGAACTGGCCATAGGCGGCGATGACCTGACGGGCCCAGGCGTCGTGGGATTCGCGCGAGGCCTGGGCTGACGGAACCTGCGCATGGAGAAGCTCCAGGTACTGCCGGTAGCCCGGGACTCCGGACGGCGCATCGCCTCCCAGCAAGAGGCGGTTGATCGCATCGGGTTCATCCAGGCGCAGGCAGGCCAGATCCTTGGCGCCCGATTTCAGCGTGGCCAGGGCGAGCGTCGCGTCGCCCGCGTTGACGGCGGCCGCCAAGCGACCGATGCCGCTGGCCGCGCCAAAGCGGTGACTCACGCGCAGCTTGGTGATGGCCTGGTCAAGCGCCGTGCCGCTGGCGTCGAGATGGGCCGCCGGCAGGGTTTCGCCAGCGGTGGCGGCAATCCACTCGGCGGTGGTGGCGGTGTAATGCCCGGCGTCGGCGCGTCGGCACAGGTCGCCGAGCACGGCGCCCGCTTCCACCGACGCGAGCTGGTCCTTGTCGCCGAGCAGGATGAGCCGCGCGTCCTGGGGCAGTGCGCTGACCACGGCCGCCATCATTTCGAGGTCCAGCATCGAGGCTTCGTCGATCACCAGCACGTCGAGCGCGAGCGGGTGTGCGGCGTTATGGCGGAAGTGACGCGTATCGGGCCGGCTCCCGAGCAGCCGGTGCACGGTGGTGACGTGAGTGGGGATGGCCGAACGCAACTCTTCGGCGCGGGCGAGGCCCCCCAGTGACAGTGTTGCCACCGCGCCGGCAATCGACTCGTTAAGTCGGGCCGCGGCCTTGCCCGTGGGCGCGGCGAGCCGCACCCGCAGGGGGTGCCCCGCTTGGCTCAAGGCCAGGTGCTGGAGCACGGCCAGCAGCTTGACCACCGTGGTGGTCTTGCCGGTGCCCGGGCCGCCGGTGATGACGGCAAAGCCCTGGCGTGCCGCGAGCGCGCAGGCGAGCTTTTGCCAGTCCAGCGCCTCGCCCGGCTTGAACAGCGCGTCAAGGGCCTGCGCCAGTGCGGGGAGGTCGGTGTCGTCCAGGCTTGAGCGGCAGGCGCGCGCCTCGATGGCCGCACGGACCGTCTGCTCGTATTGCCAGTAGCGGCGCAGATAGAGGCGGGTGCCTGCCAGCACCAGGGGAGTGGCGCCCGGACCGTGGCCGACGAGATCGGGGGCGTCGAGTGCCGCCAGCCATTGATGAAGGTCGGACACCGGCAGCTTTACGGGCGGCAGCGCGGACTCTTCGTCCTGGGGCGGCAGGGCTAGCGCCGCGCCCGCATCGGCGAGTGCGGCTTCCAGTTCGAGGCAGGCGTGCCCGCGGCCCAGTTGATGGCTGGTGAGCGCCGCCGCCAGGATCAACAAGGGATCGGCATCGGGCGCGTGCTGGGCGAGGAAGGCCGCCAGACTGCGGTCGACTTCGCGCAGCCAGCCCTGTTCGACCCAGTCGGCGAGGCGAGCGAGCATATCGGCGTGCTGCGAAGGGGGCGGGGCGAGAAAGACGGCGCTCATGCAGGCACCTGTTCCACGGCGCGCTCGGAGGCGCCGGCAAAGAGTTGATCCAGGGATTCGATCAGCGCGCGGGGGGGCCGTTCGCAGTGCAAGCCGCCGCCTGCGGCATCCTGCCCGCGCAGGAAGAGGTAGACGGCGCCGCCCAGGTGTCGGTCATAGTCGTAATCCGGCAGACGCTGCTTGAGCAGGCGGTGCAGCGCGAGCAGGTAGATCGTGTACTGGAGGTCGTAGCGGTGATCGAGCACGGCCTCGCGCAAGGCGGCGGGGGTGTAGGCCGAAGCGTCCTTGCCGAGCCAGTTCGATTTGTAGTCGGCCACGTAATACCGGCCCTCGTGCTCGAACACGAGGTCGATGAAGCCCTTCAACATGCCATTGAGGGTTTCGGCCTCCAACGCTGCGCGAGGCGAGCCGCCCAGGGTATGGGCGCACACCAGTGCGTCGAGGCGCCGGGTGTCGACCTGGCTCGCGCCAAACCAGAACTCCATTTCCACCTGGACGCTGGCCAAGGCGGCGGGCGCGACCGGGGTGTAGCCGGGGGTGAGCGATGCGAGATCGAGCGGCGCTTGCGACCACTCGAGCAGCCACCGACGCAGCGGCGCAATCCACTGCGGCCAACCGGCGAGATTGCAGCGCCGCGCCACAAAGTCGTTGAGATCGGTGCGAGCCGCCTCGTCTTCAAAGGCAAAGCCGCGCCGTCCCGCCCATTCCAGCAAGGCATGCAGAAACGAGCCGGCTTCGGCGCCGCGCGGGAAGTCGTGCAGTCCGCAGCCCGCGTCTGCGCAGGCGGGTTGGAGCAGCGTGGGGCCAGGCGTGGCGTCGGCCGCTGCGCTTTCAGCGTAGATCTCCTCGGCAGCGCTGGCGGTCAAGCCCGCGTCCTGAGACTCGGCCAGATGCAGTGCGGAGTAGCTGGCGATCCACCAGCGCGGGCGGCGGGTGGGCAAGGGCGGCTCGCGCAGTGCGCGTTCAGGCGCCGCCGGCGGGGTCCAACACTCGGCGCTGGCTTCGGGCAAGGGCACTGCAGCGATGTGCTCGGATTCCTCGGCCCAGCGCCCGAATGCCGCCGGGGCGTCGCCCGCGAGATGGTTGAGCGCGTTGTTGCCGATGCCGGCGGGCGCTCCCACCCACAAGGCGTGGCGGGCGCGGGTCAGCGCCACGTAGAGCTTGCGCAGGTCTTCTTGCAGGCTCTCCTGGTTGGCGCGGGTGATCGCTGCGCCATCCTTCTTGAGTGCGATTTCCAGCTGGCCCTCATCGTCGTGCCAGAAGACCGGCACCTGAGTCTCCTTAATCTCGCGTCGGCCGATGCCAAAGGGAAGAAAGACCAGGGGATATTCCAGCCCCTTGGATTTGTGCACGGTGACGACTTTCACCAGTCCTTCGTCGCTTTCGAGACGAACGCGACGGACGTCCTCTTCGCCCCCCGAATCGCCGCGCGCCTGAGCGAAATGGCGCAGCAAGGCGTGTTCGCCCTCGACGGTGGCGCTCGCCTGCTGCAGCCACTCGGCGAGGTGGAGCAAATCGGTCAGGCGGCGCTCGTCGCCCGCGGCGCGCAGGCGGGCGGGGACGCCGAAGTCGTGAATCAGCTTGCGCAGCATGGGCAGTACGCCTTGCCGACGCCACATCTCGCGGTACTGGCGAAAGCGCAGCACTTCGCCCTCCCAGGCCAGTTCGTCGGCTTGCAGGCGGTCGAGCTCGGCCCAGGGTCGCGCGAGCGTGGCCGTGGCCAGCGCGGCGCGCACCGCGCGTTCGGCATCGGGTTCGGCGCAGGCGGCCAGCCAGCGCGCCAGGTCGATCGCGACCGCGCTTTGCATGACCGAGTCGCGATCCGAGAGGTAGACACTGCGCACGCCGCGCTGGCGCAACTCGCCGCGCACCAGCTCGGCCTCAAAGCCGTTGTTGACCAGGATGGCGATGTCGGCCGCTTGCACCCTGAGCAGTTCTCCCGAGGCCTGACGGAAACCGGCGTCGGCGGCGCCGAGCAGTCGCACGACCTCGCTCGCACAAGCCGCTGCCAGATCGGTGCGAGCGGCAGACAGCGAATTTCGCTCAAGCGTCCAAAGCGTCAAGGCCTTGCCGCCGCCCTGGGGGTCTTCCCAGGATTCCTCGCGGCCGTGTGCGGCCACCGGGTGGAAGGGCAGGGCATTCTGGTTGTCGCGCGTGATGCCAAACGCGCCCCCGCTGCGGGTCTCGGCCTGGTCGAACACATGGTTGACGGCCGCCACCATGGCGTGGCTTGAGCGATAGTTGGTGCCCAAGGTTGCGTGACGGCCCGTCGTGTCGTGACGCGCGGCGAGGTAGGTGTAGATGTCGCCACCTCGAAACGCGTAAATCGCCTGCTTGGGGTCGCCGATCAGGATCAGCGCGGTGTCGGTCGAGTGGCTGGCGACGCCGTAAACCGCATCGAAGATGCGGTATTGCAAGGCGTCGGTGTCCTGGAACTCGTCGATCAAGGCCACCGGGAACTGGCTGCGGATGATCTGCGCCAGTTCCGCGCCGTTGGGCCCGGACAACGCGCGATCGAGTCCGGTGAGCAATTCATTGAAACCCATTTGCGC
Source organism: Burkholderiaceae bacterium (assembly GCA_036652035.1). Taxonomy (GTDB): domain Bacteria; phylum Pseudomonadota; class Gammaproteobacteria; order Burkholderiales; family Burkholderiaceae_F; genus JAEZVV01. The sequence goes on from JAVVWR010000004.1 coordinate 35,042, forward strand.
GCGGGTTTGCTGCTCGGTCGCGTAACGCTCGGCGAACCAGCGCGCGGCGTGGGCCATCACCCGGTCTTTGCCCTCAGGCAGGGAGGCAAGCTCGGCCTTCAGCGTGAGCATCGCGTCGAGTGCGGGGTGCGCGGGCGGATCCCCCACTTTCCAGGCTTCTTTCAGACCCGCTGGAGTGAGGCGGGTCCAGCCCGTGCTCTTGTCTTCCAGGGGAGTCGCAGCGTCGCCCTCCGACCAGGCACGCAGGGCGTCGATCCAGGGCGTGAAATAGCGCGCTTGCAGCTTCCTGCCATCGACCAACTTCTGGTCAACGGCGGCTTGCAGCAAGGCGCGCAATTGCTCGGCCCAGCCCACGTCGTTGCGCCAAGGCACTTTCAAGGCATCGAGCTTGGCCGTGGCTTCCGCCTGGGCCTCGGCCAAGGTGGTGGCCGGTAGGTCTGTCGCGGCGAGCTTGGCGGCATGTGGCAGAAGGGGTTTGATCGCCTTGAGCAAGGCATCCGGCCCGGACCACCAACGGCGCACCGCCCGCGCCCCATCGGCCTCGAGCGTGGAGAAGTGAATTCGCCAGTAGTCGCGGGCGACCTCGGCCTCGAGATCGGTGGTGTCGGTCTCCAGGGTCTGGGTAAACAGACTGCCGCTGGCAAATGCGTGTTCGCTCAGCATTCGTTTGCACCAGCCGTGAATGGTGGACACCGCGGCTTCGTCCATCCATTCGGCGGCGAGCCTCAGGCGCCGAGCGCAGGCTGGCCATTGCTCGGGCAGGTAGTCGGCGCGCAAGTCGTGGAGGAAATCCTTGCCGCGCGCTTTCGACTCGATGCTCGTGGGATCGACGAGAAAGGCCTGGGCCGCTTCGGCCAGGCGCGCGCGAATGCGATCGCGCAATTCCTGGGTCGCGGCGTCGGTGAAGGTGACGACCAGAATCTCGGGCGGCGCCAAGGGCCGCGAAAAGCCGGCGGCGCCGCCATGGCCGAGCACCAGGCGCAGGTAGAGGGCGGCGATGGTGAAGGTCTTGCCCGTGCCGGCGCTCGCTTCGATGAGGCGGCTGCCGGCCAGGGGAAAACTCAGGGCGTCAAGCAGTTCGGGCTTCATGCGCGGGGTTCCTTCTTGGGCGCGTTAATCGCTTCTCGCAAGGGCAGGATCAAGCGTTCTGTGAGCGGG
>JAVVWR010000004.1:36299-56865 GCA_036652035.1 Burkholderiaceae bacterium
CTTGGGCGCGTTAATCGCTTCTCGCAAGGGCAGGATCAAGCGTTCTGTGAGCGGGAGGATCTCGCCCCCCGCAGCCAAGGCGTCGAAATCAGGGAAGGCGCGTGCCATCCACGGACTTTTGTCCCGTTCGCTGAGCAGGAATTGGCCGTCGCCCTCATAGGCCTTACGCGCGGCGTCGTCACCTTCCAAGACCAAGGCCAGGCCGGTGCGCGGCGCCAAGGGCAGGGGCCGGGTGAGTCCGACCCGCCAGGCGCTCAAGAGGACACGCCAGAGCTCCCGCGCGACTTCGAGATCCAGTGGCAAGAGCGTCACGGTGCCTTTCTTGCTGATCACGATCGAAGTGAGTGGTGCGCCGTTCAAGTGCGCGGCGAGGTGGTGGACCCACGCGGGAATCAGCTTGTCGACGCGGTACTGGTTCTTGCTATCGACCAGACTGGTGCTGGTGAGCAAGAGTCGGCAGCGTGCCCCCTCTGAATTGGTACGCAGGTTGTCGACCCAGTCGGTCAGGCGCAAGGCTTCCGGCGCGCCGGGCGGCAACCAGTCGACGCGTTGCGATGCGAGCAAGTCAGGCCAGACCAGCAGCGCATCGGCCCAGGCCTTGAACACGCTTTCCATGGGCTCGGCCAACTCTTGCTGGCAGAGTTGGCCGAAGGCGCCGGCAGGCAGGTCGGCGCGCCGGGCCATGCGCGCCAAGGCCTGCGCCAGGGCCTCTTCGCGAGGCTGAGCCCGGACCAGGGCGAGCTTTTGCGCGGTGATCAACTCGTCCTGCAACTGCCAGTTCTCAAGGGCGTCGAGCGTGAACACCTCGTGGTCTTCGTCGGCCGCCGCATCTTCATCAAAGGCCACGCCCAGGCGCCGGTTCATGAAATGGCGGGCGGGGTCCTTGAGAAAGCGCACCATGTCCTCGATGGTGAGCGGCCCTTCGGGCAGTTGTTCGGTGAGCGGCGCTTGATCGCCCGCGGCCTCGGGCGCGGCCAGCCATTCGCTGGCATAACTCACGAGACGCGGGTCGCCACCTTCAAAGAAGTAGTCCGGGTGGAAGGGCTGCAAGGGGTGGATCACGGTCAGGGCGCGCAGCAAGGCCTTGGCGGATTTTTCGTCGTGCGCCCAGCCGGCCGCCAGGTGGTCGCGGAGTTGAGCCACCAGCACCGAGGGCGGCCGTTCGGTGTTGTCATGAATGCTGCGACCGATCCAGCTGATGTGCAGGTGGTCGCGCGCCGAGAGCAAGGCTTCGAGGAAGAGATAGCGGTCGTCTTCGCGGCGGGAGCGGTCGCCTGGGCGCCAGTCGCCTGCCATCAGGTCGAAATCGGCCGGCACCCGCGTGCGCGGGTAGTCGCCGTCGTTCATGCCCAGCAGGGCGACGTGGCGGAAGGGAATGGCCCGCATCGGCATGAGGGTGGCGAAGGTGACCGCGCCGCCGAAGAAGGGGCGGGAGAGGCTGTCGGCCTCGACGCTGGCGAGCCAGTGCTCGCGGACCACGGCCAGGGGCAAGGGCTCTTCCAGGCCGGCGCGGATGCAGCGCAATTCCCATTCCCCGAGGGCGTCGCGCAAGCGCATCAGGGTGAGGCCGTCGGCATCCTCTTCGCGCAGGAAGAAGTCGTCGAGCAGAGCGCGCAGGCGCGCTCCCCATGCGCCGGGTGTGGCCGGCGTGGCGAGTTGGCGCCAGTGCGCGTCAAGGGCGCCGAGCAGCTTCGCCAGTGGCCCGAGCAGGGCCGCATCGAGACCGCCGACTTCATCGAGCGGTTCGATCTCCCGCCATCCTTCACCTGCTCCCACGGCATAGCCCAGCAGCATGCGTTGCAGGCCGAAGTCCCAGGTGTTTTGCGGGACGTCGGCGGGCAGGCCGAGGCTGCTGCGTTGCTCGGCGTGCAAGCCCCAGCGCACGCCGGCGGTGTGGATCCAGCGGTGCAGCAGGGGCAGATCCTCGTCGTTGATGCCGAAACGTCGCCTTAGGGCAGGAACCTCGAGCAGATCGAGCACGGCGCTCGCGGCAAAGCGCGACTGTGGCAGCTCGAGCAAGGCCTGGAGCGCGGCCAGCAGAGGGTCTTGACTTCGCTGCCCGCGATCGGCGATCGAATACGGGATGTGGCGCGCCTCGCTGCGGTCTTGCAGTCCGAAGACGGCTTCGATGTGGGGCGCGTAAGTGGCGATGTCGGGCACCATCACGATCACGTCACGCGGGTTGAGCGTGGGGTCGGCGGCAAAGGCGGCGAGCAACTGGTCGTGCAAGACCTCGACTTCGCGCTGCGGGCTGTGGGTGATGTGGAACCGGATTGACTCGTCATCCGCGCCTGGCGCGGGCCAGAGCGCGCGGGTTTCGGCAATCGGGCGCAGATCCCGGATGTCGTCCTGGAGTTGGCTCAGAAGGTGAGTGCCGGGCTCGGCGTCGAAGCAATCGATGCGCTGTCCCACGGCGGCAAAGCGCCCGCTGTAGGCCGCGACTTCGTCGTGGGCCGACAGTAGGGCGATGAAATCACGCCCCTGCTTGCCCCAGGCCGCGAGCAAGGGATGGGCGTGCTGGTGCAAGGCGTCGTCGGGAATGTCGCCTTCGCTGCCCGGGCGGCGCGCGCGGCGCCGAGCGTGCTGGCGCAGCAAGTCCTTGTCCGACACGATGTGGGACCAGTCATGCTCGCAGGGGTTGTGCACGCACATCAGGACCTGGGTCCAGCGGCCGATGGCCGCGAGGGCTTCCAGCGTCTGCTGGGGCAGCGAGCTGATGCCGAAAATCACCAGCCGTCGTGGCAGCCCGAGCGGGCGCGAGTCACCCCGCGTTTGCACCGCGTCCATGAAGCGGCGATGGATGGCTGCCCGCCCCATGGCGGCGGCTTGCGGGCCGATATCCTGCAAGACGGCGCGCCACAAGCGCGGCTGCCAGCGCTGTGCGGCGGGTACTTCGCGCATTTCGCCGCGCACGGCGATGTCGTTGCTGCCATCGGCCCAGGCTTCCAGCCAGTCGGCCCGGTAGACCTGGTACTGGTCGAGCAGGTCGGCCAGGCGCTCGGCCAGCTGATGGCGCTTGCGCAAGTCTTGGTCGTCACTGAGAAAGCGGGCCAGCGGTGTGAATTCCGGCTCGCGCAGCAGGTCGGGCAAGAGCCGCATCAGGCGCCAGACCAGCTCGGGCTTTTCCAGGGCGGGCACGGCGTCGCGCGCGATGATTTCATCGCCGAGCACGGCGCGATACGCCTCCCACAGAAATCGGGCCGGCAGTTCGGTGCGCAAGGCCGCGGCAATGCCTTGGCCGCCACGGGTGGCGTCCTCGGCGAGCGCGAGCTTGAGCCACTGCGCCACGCCATTGCTTTGGACCAAGACCACTTCGTCTTCGAGCGGCGCGAGGGGATGGCGACGCGTCCAATCGACAAACAGGGCGCGGAGTGATTCGGGGTGGTTGCTGTGAACCACCATGAAGCCGGGCTCGATGGAAGGGAGCATGCGTTGTGGCGGAGAGATTGACAGAGGGCTGGGCGAGCGGAACGGTTGGCAATGCCGCCATGCTGACATGCATGGGGCTCAGACAAGGAGCTTATGCATGTCGAGGATTGCCATGGCCAAGAGCCCCAAGGCGTCGAACCGGTTGCCTGCGCGTGCAGACTAAAGATTGAAGTCTACGTAGGCCTGGGTGACGACGAGTTGTCTCAACGGGGGTGAGGTGTGACTCCGGCACCGGCGCCGCTCATGGCTTCGCCGAGCGCCTGGATGAAGACATCGATCCCGAGATCGAGCGCGTCGAGGCTGACCGTGAGCGGTGGCGCGAAGCGGATCACGGTCTCGTGGGTTTCTTTCGAGAGCACGCCCAGCTCGGCCATGCGTTCGACCACCGCGCGCGCCGAGACTTGCTGCGGGTCAAGCTCCACTCCCACCCACAGCCCGCGGCCGCGCACGGCGCGAATCAGCGGTGATTCGATCGCTCGCAGCCGCGCGATCAGATGCGCGCCCAGCTCGCGCGAGCGATCGACCAGGCCTTCATCCTCCATCACCCGCAAGGCTTCCAGCGCGACCCGGCTCGCGAGCGGGTTGCCGCCGAAGGTTGATCCGTGCGAGCCGGGGTTGAGAAGGTCGATCACCTCGGCACGCGCGACCAAGGCCGAGACCGGCAGCAGCCCGCCGCCCAGGGCTTTGCCGACGATCACGCCGTCGGGGCGGATGCCTTCGTGCATATAGGCGAACCACTCGCCGGTGCGGCCCAGACCGGACTGGATCTCGTCGAGGATGAGGAGTACGCCGCGCGCATCGCACAGCGCGCGCAGCTCGCGCAGAAAGCCCGCGGGCGGAACCACGATGCCGGCCTCGCCCTGGATCGGCTCGACCAGCACTGCGCAGGTTTCAGCGTCGATCGCGGTGGCGGCCGATTCGATGCTGCCGAAGTCGAAGTGCTTGAAGCCCGGGGTGAAGGGGCCGAAGTCGGCGCGGTAATCGGGCTCGGTCGAGAAGCTGATGATGGTGGTCGAGCGGCCATGGAAGTTGCCGCGCGCGGTGACGATGTTGGCGCGGTCGGGGGCGATGCCCTTGACCCGGTAGCCCCAGCGGCGCGCCGCCTTGATCGCGGTCTCCACGCTCTCGGCGCCGCCGTTGGCCGGCAGTGCTCGCGCCGGCGCCGGCAGATCGGCCACGTCGATCAGCTTTTCAAGAAAGGGCCCGAGCGTGGCCGAGTGATAGGCGCGCGAGGTGACCGCCACCCGCTGGGCCTGTTCGATCAGCGCGGCGACCAGCCTCGGATGGGCGTGGCCGTGGCTGACCGCGGAGTAGGCCGACATGAAGTCGAGGTAACGGCGGCCTTCGGTGTCCCATACCCAGTGGCCTTGACCGCGCTCGAGCACGACCGCAAGCGGCTGGTAGTTGGGAGCGGCGACGCGGCGCTCGAGTTCGATCGCAGCGCGGGTGAGGCGGGCGGGTTGGCGGCGGGCATCCATGCGGGCTCCTTGAAAACCAGAGATCAGTCTAGGAAGCGGCCAGGGCAGAGACGGCGGAAATGGCAGTGGCCCAGCTCAGGAAGCGGCAGCGGCGGCCTTGGGCTGCCGCCGAATCGGCGTCAAGCCTGGGGGGTGGGGACGGCGCTCACGGTGTCGGGTGCGGCGGCGCTCTCGGCGGTGCGATGGGCGGCGCACGGAGGCTCGAACAGCGCCTTCCAGCCCGAGTGGCCAAGCGCAGCCATGGTGCGCATGTTCTCGGCGTAGATCGCGGCGGGGTTGTGGAAAGCGGCCGCGGCCCGGGCGATGCTGGCCTCTCGCAGCAGGTGCAGGCTTGGCCAGGGCGAGCGGTTGGTGAGGTGGGCGGGGTCGTCGGCGTCGCGGCCTTCGAAGCGGTAGCCAGGGTGAAAGCTCGCGATCTGCAAGGTGCCGGTGAGCTTGAGAACGGCGAGCGCCTCGTCGGCAACGTCGAGAAAGTCGTTGAAGTCGAGAAAATCCTTCAAGACGTGCGGGGTGATCAGCAAGGTGGTCTCGACCAGCACCGGCTCGACCTGGGCCAGATAGGTGAGCTCGACCGCCAGATCGCCCAGCAGTTCGTCGGGTGTGCGGGCGGGGCTCACGACCAGTCGCAGCTGATCGCCGAGATAGACCGAGCGGGCAAACGGGCACAGGTTGAGGCCGATCACGGCGCGTTCGATCCAGGTGCGCGTAGCCGCGATCACCTCGTCGTCACTCGGGGCGAAGGGCAGTCCGCCAGGATAGGTGAGAGTCATGCAAGTCAGCTTACGCTGCCGTCCGTGAGCCGGGCAGGGAGCGAATTAGAAGCGCTGCTCGAGCGCCTTTATTCGAGCGGAAACCCGTGAAAAGCCTTGACGGTGGCGAGCTCGGGCTTGGAGGCGATTTTCTCGACGCCCAGCGCCGGGTCGTCGGTCCAGGCGTTGGTGATCTCGCGGTAGTGGTCCAGATCGCGGCACGCCAGGCGCAACACGTAGTCGCATTGGCCGCTCACCAGAAAGCACTCGATCACCTCGTCGGCGGCGCGCATTCGATGTTCGAAGCGCGAGTGGCTGGCCTGGGTCTGGTCCCGCAGACTCACCTCGACCACGATCGTCATCAGGCCGAGCTTGCGCGGATCGACCAAGGCCATGTAGCCGCTGATCAGCCCTTCTCGCTCGAGCTTTCGCACGCGGTCCAGACAGGCGCGCGGCGACAAGGCCACCTGTGTCGACAGCGCTTGATTGGTGATGCGGCCATCGGCCTGCAGGGTCTCGAGGATGAGGCGATCGATTCGGTCAAGTTCGCGCGCGGGCATGGCGGCCGAGTATACGGAGGCCCGCGCCGAAGAAGCTCGCGTCAAGCCGCTACCATGCGGCCCGACACCGTGAGGAGAGTGGCTTGGGCTGGTTTGATTCGAAATCCCTGCAGGCGGACGTTCGTCCGCGCGAAATCTGGTCGTGGGCGGGGTACGACTTTGCCAACTCGGGCTACACCACGGTGGTCCTGACGGCGGTCTTCAACGCGTACTTCGTGGGGGTGGTCGCCGGCAACGCCGATTGGGGCACGCTCGCGTGGACGCTCACGCTGGCGGCCTCGAACGTGCTGGGCATTGTTCTGATGCCCGCGATCGGTGCAGCGGCCGATCTCCACGCCAACAAGAAGCGCTGGCTCGCCCTGATCACCGCGATCTGCGTGACCGCCACCGCGGGGCTGGCCTTCACCGGCGCCGGCACCCTGTGGCTGGCGGTGGTGCTGGTGGTGATTTCGAACTTCGCTTTCAACGCCGGCATTGCGCTTAACTCGGCCTTTCTGCCGGAGCTGGCCCGCCCGGCGGCGCTGGGCAAGGTATCGGGCTGGGGCTGGGCCTTCGGTTACCTGGGCGGGATCGTCGCGCTTGGCCTTTGTCTGGCCTGGGTCTTGAACGGCCAGGCCAGGGGTGAGCCCGCGTCGGTCTATGTGCCGCCGACTCTGTTGATCACGGCCGCGATCTACCTGCTCGCCGCGCTGCCGATGTTTCTGTTTGTGCGCGAGCGGGCGCAGCCGCGCTCAGACGCCAGCCTGGCCGAGCTGATGGCCGAGTCGCACCGCCGCCTGTTTCACACCTTGCGCGCCCTGCCGCAGTTCCGCGACTTCGCCTGGCTGGCGCTGTGCGGCGTGATGTACCAGGCCGGCATCGCGGTGGTGATCGCCCTGGCGGCGATTTACGCGCAAGCGGTGATGGCCTTCTCCACCGCCGAGACCATGGCTTTGATCCTGGTGGTCAACATCACCGCCGCGATCGGTGCCTTCGCTTTTGGCTACGTTCAGGACGCGCTGGGCCACAAGCCCGCGCTGGCGCTGACCATCGCGATCTGGATCGCCATGGTGTTGATCGCGGCGTTGTCGAGCAGCGCGGCGATGTTCTGGCTGGCCGCCAACCTGGCCGGCATTGCGATGGGATCGAGCCAGTCGGCCGGGCGCGCCATGGTCGCGGCGCTGGCGCCGCGCGCCCGATCGGCCGAGTTTTATTCGTTCTGGAACGTCGCGGTGTGGGTTTCGGCCATCATCGGCCCGGTCACTTACGGTCTGGTCACGTGGCTCACCGACAACGACCACCGCCTGGCCATCCTGGTGACCGGGCTCTACTTCGTCGTCGGTCTGCTGTTTCTGATTCCGGTGAATGTCGAGCGCGGCCAAGCGGTGGCGGCCAGCGCCGATGCCGAGGATGAACGCCTTCTGGTGGCCGCTGACCCGGGTCGCTGAACACGGCGAGCCCGCGTTGCGCGCATGACGCGCGGGCGCATTTCGCTGGCCGCGCCCGCGGCGCCTGCCTAAGCTTGGGGCTCACCGCTCGAGACGAGGCTTCGATGGCGCTGCCCCATGATTCGACCGATCGCCCTCCGGCAGCGCCCCTGTCGGTGACCGATGCCGCCGCCTGCCGCGCCTGGCTGCGTGGTGCGGCGCTCGCGTACCTGGTGTTCGCGGTGGCGGGCAGTCTGGTGCCCTTTAACTGGCAGCCGCTCGCTCTTGAGACGGCATGGCCGCTTGCCTGGCAGCGGCTGGGCGATGTCTCGGGCGCGGTCTCGCGGGTCGATGTCGGTGTCAACGTTCTGCTTTTCATCCCGCTCGCCTACCTTGTCTGCGGTGGCCTGCTGGCCGGGCGGCGCTGGGCGGCTCCGGTGGCGATCGCTCTGCTGCCCTTGTGGCCCTGGCTGGCCGGCCTCATCGAATTCGCCCAGCTCGCTTTTCCGCCGCGAGTCACCAGCGTGTCGGACGTGTTGGCCGAATCCCTCGGCGGCGCCATCGGCACAGCGCTGTGGCTGGCTACCGGCCGCGCTTTCTGCGCGGGAGCGCTGGCCTGGGCGCGCGCCCGGCACCGCAGCGGCCGCTGGCCGATCCTGCTCTACGCCTATGCGATCGCTCTGTTGGCCTACAGCCTGCTGCCGCTCGACCTGAGCCTCAGCCCGGCCGATCTGTATGGGAAGTGGAAGGCGGGCCGGATCGTTCTGGTGCCCTTCGGTTTTCACTACACGAGCACCTCCCTGGCCTGGATCGACCGCGCGCTCGATACGGCGATGTGGGTGCCGGTCGGCCTGCTCGCCACGCTGGCGCAGCGCGGCTCTTGGCGGCGGACGCTGCTGTTGTGCGGGCTGACCGCGCTGCTCTTGCAAGTGCTCAAGCTGCCGGTGCTCTCGCGCGTGAGCGACGTGACCGACATTCTGTTTGCAGTGGCGGGCGGCGCCTTGGGTGTGGGCCTGGCGCGACTGGCAGGCTGGGCCGATACGGCGCCCAGCGCTGCGCCGGTGGTGGATAAGGCGAGTTGCGTGTCGCGTTCGCAGGCCTTGATGTTGGTGGCGCTGTTGGTCTATTCGCTGCTTCTGCCGGCGATGTTCTGGTTCCCTTACGAGTTCCGCACCGACCCGGACTTCCTGGCGGCACGAGCCGCGGCCTGGGCCGGCGTGCCCCTGGCCTCGCTCTTCGGTGCCGAGGAGTTGAGCGCGGCGGGATCCATCGTTCGCAAGTTGCTCGCTTTCGTTCCCCTCGGCGCTCTGCTGACGCTGTTGGCGGCGAGCCTGCCGTGGCGGTGGCGCCGCGTCGGCATGGCCTTGGCGGCCGGCTGGGCCGTGGGCGTGGTGGTTCTGGTTCAGGCCGGGCAACTGCTAGTCCCCGATCGGTTCCCCGATGCCACTGGCGCGGCTCTGATGCTGTTGGGTGCGGTGAGCGGTGCGGTGGCGATCGCGGGCTGGCCGCGGCGTCACGCGGCTGCGATCGGGACGGTGGTCCGCCAGCGCCAGCGGCGTGGCTGGCCACAGTGGGGGAGGGGTTGGCTGCTGATCACGGCGGTGATCTGGCTTGTGACTCATGCGCCCGGCGTTCCCTACAACCTGCCGGGTGTTCTGCGGCCCGATTTTCCGATCGTGAGCGCGGCCTTGATCGCCGCCGCGCTGGCGCTGGGCGCGGCCTGGCCCGGTCTGGCGCGCCGCGTCGCCTCGGGGGAGGCGCCGCCCGCGCTGCTGTGGCGCTGGCCGCTGCTGCTTGTGGCGGTCGCCGGGGCGGTCGCCGCCGCCCTGATGCTGGGAGCGGTGCCGATCAAGATCACCAAGCTGGTGGGCACGACGAGCCTGGGCTGGCCCGCGCACACCGAAACCTGGGCCCGCCTCACGGTGCTGGTCGGCACGATGCTCTGGATGCTGCTGGGAGGCAGCGTGCTCGCCTGGACCCGGCTGGTGCCGGGACCGACACGCAGCGCTCTGCTGGCGGTGTGGCTGGCGGGGTCGTGCCTGATACTGCCCTTGGCTTACTGGGTGATCGTGATCGAGGCGGTGACCGACAACCTGGTCGAGTTGATCGCCCATGAAGCGAGCCCGCTTGCCGCGGCGGGTGTGGCGGCCTGGTTCGCCTTGATGGGGGCGACCGCTGCCAGCATCGCCCGCCTGCTCCGGCGCGGCGTGTGGCGGGCCGGGCTCGCGTTGGGTGTGGCGCTGGCCTCGGTGGGTCTGGGCTGGGGCTTGCTGCAGTGGGTGACCGAGCCCGCCTTGTTCAAATACGGCGCGCAGTTCTCGGCGCTGCAGTTTCTATTGAGCGCGGATCGCCAGCACTATTTGCCGCTGTGGCCGCTGTTGGCGCGCTACGCCATGGTCCACGCCACTGTGCTGGCCTATGGGGTGTGGGCGATGGGGCCGGTGGTGTGGCCGCCACCATCGCCGCGTCCGGCGCTGAAAGGGCGGGCTCAGGCCAGCCCGGTGATGCGGCCGGCTTCGAGGTCAATGTTGTAGGCCTGCGGTTTCTTGGGCAGGCCGGGCATGCGCATGATGCTGCCGGTGGTGGCGACGATGAAGCCGGCACCGGCGTTGAGCAGCAGACGCGCCACCGGCAGGCTAAAGCCGGCAGGGGCGCCGCGCAGCGCCGCGTCGTGCGTGAGGGAATACGGAGTCTTGGCGACACAGACCGGCAGATGCTCGAAGCCCTGCTGACGGATGTGTTTCAGATCGCGCCGTGCCGCGGCGGAGAGTTCGACTTCGGCGCCGCCGTAGACCTCGGTGGTGATCTTGGCGAGCTTGTCCTCGAGGCTGTCGTCCAGTGCGTAGGTGTACCGCAGCGGGGCGCTCTCGGCGGCGGCGGCCATCACTTCACGGGCCAGCGACTGTGCGCCGGCTCCGCCCTGGGAATAGCCGTCGCAGACGGCAAAGCGCGCGCCGCGCACGCGGCAGTGGGTGGCGACCAGATCGATTTCTTCTGGCGAATCGCCGCCGAAGTGATTGAGCGAGACCACCACTTTCTGGCCAAAGCGATCGAGGTTGTCGAGGTGGCGGTCGAGGTTGGCCAGCCCCTTGACCAGCGCCGAGCGATGTGGCGCGCCGATGTCGGCCAACTCCACGCCGCCGTGCCACTTGAGCGCACGCAGGCTCGTCACCAGCACCGAGGCGGCGGGCGCGAGACCGCTGGCGCGGCACTTGATGTTGAAGAACTTCTCGGCGCCCAGGTCCGAGCCGAAACCGGCTTCGGTGATCGCCCAGTCGCCCAGCGCCAGCGCGGCGCGGGTGGCGGCGAGCGAATTGCAGCCGTGGGCGATGTTGGCAAACGGGCCGCCGTGGACGAAGGCGGCATTGCCTTCGAGCGATTGCACGAGGTTGGGTTTGATCGCGTCGGCGAGCAAGGCCATCAGCGCGCCGGTGGCGCCCAGGTCGGCGCCGGTAAAGGCGCTGCCGTCGGGACGCAGACCGAGCACCAGGGCGTCGAGGCGGCGGCGCAGATCGGCTTCGCCATCGGCCAGACACAGGACGGCCATGATCTCGGAGGCGGCGGTGATGTCAAAGCCGGTCTCGGCGGGCTGGCCATTGGCCGGCCCGCCCAGGCCCGAGACCATGTTGCGCAGCATGCGGTCGTTGACGTCGAGTACGCGCTTCCACAGCACTTCCTTCAGTTCGATCTGGCCGTGGTGGCGAGCGTTGTCGAGCAGGGCCGCGAGCAGGTTGTGGGCGCTGGTGATGGCGTGGAAATCGCCCGTGAAGTGCAGGTTGATCGACTCCATTGGCACCACTTGCGAGAAGCCGCCGCCGGTGGCGCCGCCTTTCATGCCAAAGCATGGCCCGAGCGAGGGTTCACGCAGCGCCAGTGTGGCGGCTTGGCCCAGCTGCTTGAGTCCCTGCGCCAGCGCAATCGACGTGGTGGTCTTGCCGCTGCCGGCAGGAATGCCGCTGGTGGCTGTGACCAGAATCAGCTGGCCGCGCGCCGGACGCGCGGCGCTCACCTTGGCCTTGTCGCGGCCATAGGGCTCGAACTCGTCGGGCGCCAGGCCCAGGCCGGTAGCGAACTGGTCGATGGGAGTCAGGCGGGCGGCCTGGGCAATCTCGATATCGGAGAGCATGAAGTCGAATCTCGGGCGATGGGCCGACCGCGGGGGCGGCCGTCAGAGCGCGCGAGCTTGGCAGGGATGTGTGCTGGGAGCCATTGGAGAAATTGCCCAAGGGTGGGACCGGGTGCGGCGGGGTCGGCGACGAGGCGGCTGTCGCCTGTGGCCAACACTCGGCCGTTCGCCTGCCCGGAATCCGCGGCGCGTCCAAGCCGTCGCTCAGAGGGAGAGTGCAGTCTGGACGCGAGACTCGTGCGGCTGCGGCTGGCCACGCGAGTCTTGCGGATTGATGCGAGTCAAGGCACAAGCAGGCTTGCGGCGCGCTGTGAGCCAGCGTGTGAAGTTGGCCGGGGACGCTGGCGCGATCGCCTGGGCAGGGCGGGCGGCAAAGCTCGTGCGGTGGCCGCGTTCGCTACCGAGAGGCCAGCCCGCGTGTGGCAATTTCATTCATTGCAAGGGGAACTCGCTCATGAAAGCTCGTAGCAGCACGATGGCTCGTGGCGTTGCGTTGGCGCTGGTGGCTTCTCTGATGGGGCCGGCGTTGGCATCGGCCCAGACGCCGGCGACCGATCGATGGCAGTTCGAGGCGGCGATCTACGCCTACCTGCCCACCATTGGCGGTCAATCGTCATTTCCGGCGGGCACGGGCGGATCCTCGATCGATGTCAGCGCCGACCAGATCATCGATTCCCTGAAGTTCACCTTCATGGGTTCGCTCGAGGCCAACAACGGTCAGTGGGGCGTGTTCACCGATCTGCTCTACCTCAACGTCGGCGGATCCCGAAGTCGCACCCGTGATTTCTCGATTGGCCAGGCCGGGGTGCCGGCCAATACCACCGCTGACCTGAATCTCGATATCAAGGGCACGGTCTGGACTCTGGTGGGCCAATACCGGCTCGCGGCGCAGCCCGACCTGGTGGTCGACCTGCTCGCCGGTGCCCGCCTGCTCGACATCAAGGAGTCGCTGGACTGGTCGATCGCGGGCCAGCTCGGTCCGATCGCCGGACCCGGCCCCGGACGCACGGGCGGCAATGACATCAAGGCCAGTTCGTGGGATGCCATCGTCGGCGCCAAGGGGCGTTACCGCTTTGGCGAGAACCTGGCCTGGAGCGTTCCGTTTTACGTCGATGTCGGCACCGGCCAGTCCGATCTCACCTGGCAGGCCGCCGCCGGCCTTGGCTACACGTTCTCGTGGGGCAGCGTCTACGGGATGTGGCGCTACCTCGATTACAAGCTGGATTCGAGCAAGACGATGGAATCGATCAATTTCAACGGCCCCATGATTGGCGCAGCTTTCCGCTGGTAAGGCGGGCGTCGGCCGGTTCGCTTGGGCGCGCTACCGGGCGCCCAAGTCTCTCGCCGCGCGAACCGCTGCGCGGCGAGACTTCGGGCTTAAACCCCGACAGCGCGGCGGATCTGCTCGAGCGCGCTGGGGTCCTCGATGGTGGTGAGATCGCCCGGATCACGGCCTTCGCACAAGGCCTGGATCGAGCGACGCAAGAGCTTGCCGGAGCGGGTCTTGGGCAGGGCCGTGACAAAGTGGACCCGCGCGGGTCGCGCCACTGCGCCCAGCTGGGCATCGACCACCTTCATGACCGCGGCTTCCTGGCTGGCGCGCTGCTCCGGCGTGGCAATCGACTGGGTGTCTTTGAGAATCGCAAAGGCCATCGCGACCTGACCTTTGAGTTGATCGGCCACACCCACCACTGCGACTTCGGCGATGTTGGGGTGAGACGAGATCGATTCCTCGATCTCGCGCGTGCCCAGCCGGTGGCCGGCCACGTTGATCACGTCGTCGGTGCGGCCAAGGATGAAGTAATAGCCGTCGGCGTCGCGGATGCCCCAGTCAAAGGTTGAATACACCTGGCCCGCCGCCATCGGGGTCCAGTAAGTCTTGACGAAGCGATTGTCATCGCCCCAGAGGGTGCTCATGCAGCCCGGCGGCAGCGGCCCCACGATGCCGACCACGCCTTTTTCGTCGGCACCGCACTCGGCGCCGGTGGCTTCGTTGAAGAGGCGAACGTCGAAGCCGTAGACCGGCACGCCGGGGCTGCCGAATTTGGCCGGGAGTTTCTCAACCCCGGGCTGGATGGCGAGGATCGGCCAGCCGGTTTCGGTCTGCCAGTAGTTGTCGACGATGGGCTTCTTGATGCCGTCGGCGATCCAGCGGGCGGTGGGTTCGTCGAGCGGCTCGCCCGCCAGAAACAGCAGTCGCAGCGAGCTGAGGTCGTATTTCGTCAGCAGTGCCGGGTCCTGCTTTTTCAAGACCCGGATTGCGGTCGGCGCGGAAAAGAGCGTCGTGACGCGGTACTTCTCGACCAGGCTCCACCACACTCCGCCGTCGGGTCGGATCGGTGTCCCCTCGTACATGAGCGTGGCCATGCCGGCGATCAGTGGGCCATAGACGATGTAGCTGTGGCCCACCACCCAGCCGATGTCGCTGGTGGCAAAGAAGGTCTCACCCGGCTTGCCGCAGAAGATGTTTTGCATCGAAGAGGCGAGCGCCACGGCGTAGCCGCCGGTGTCGCGCTGCACGCCCTTGGGTTGGCCGGTGGTGCCCGAGGTGTAGAGGATGTAGCTCGGTTCTGAACTCTCGAGCCACACGCACTCGACCTCGTCGTTCATGTGCTCGCCGCGCAGGCGGGCGTAGTCGAGGTCGCGCCCGGGCACCATCGCTGCGTCGGCCAGGCCACGGTTGACCATCAGGACTTTCTCGGGCGGGTTGTGGGAGAGCCTGATCGCCTCGTCCAGCAGTGGCTTGTAGGGCACGGGCTTGCCGCCGCGGCTGCCGGCGTCGGCGCTGATGACAAGCTTGGGGCGGGCGTCGTCGATCCGGGTGGCAAGGCTTACCGACGCGAAGCCGCCAAACACCACCGAGTGGATCGCGCCGATGCGGGCGCAGGCGAGCATGGCGAACGCCGCCTCCGGAATCATCGGCATGTAGATCAGGACCCGCTCGCCCTGGCTCACGCCCAGCCCCTTGAGGATGCCGGCCATGCGGTTGACCTCGCGGTGCAACTGGGCAAAGGTCCAGGTTTTCTCGATCCCGGTTTCGGTCGAGACGTAGATCAGTGCCGGCTGCTTGGCCTGGGTGGCCAGATGGCGGTCAAGCGCGTTGTGGCAGAGGTTGGTGGTGCCGCCCACGAACCACTTGGCAAACGGCGGGCGCGAGTAGTCGAGGACCTGATCGAAGCCGGTCTTCCAGTCGATCAGACGGGCCTGGTCGCGCCAGAAAGCGTCGCGGTCAACGAGCGATCGGTGGTGAAACTCCTGGTACGACATCATGGCTTTCTCCCTGAGCTTGTGCGAGCTGCAATTCTCTTTGTTGCCGCACCAGCTTCAGGAGCGGGCTGATCTGCTCGATGATGCGAGACAGGTGCGGCACAACTTCAGCGGTGCGCCCGACCCGGATCAGCTCGAGCGCAAGATTGACGTCCATCGCTCCGTCGGGAGCGCGGGCTTCGATGGAAGGGGGCGAGCCGCCGTCGGCGGCGCCGAGAATGATGCGGCGCGAGCGCGCCTGCTGCGCCATCTCGGCGCGTTTGCGGGCGAGCAGCCGAAGGTCTTCGGCGCTGCGCCGCAATTCTTCGGACAGGGTTGCCACGCCGATCGAGGTCCAGACCTCGATTCCTGGATCCGCGGGCTTCAGGTTCTCGAGCACCTTGCGCAGGCGGGCGGCAAAGCGCAGCACGCCCGAGAGTTCTGCCGTCGGCGTGGCCACCGTGAACTCGAAAGCGTCGGAACGGGTGCCGAGGTCTTCGAGCCGGATCGACGCGGCGAGGTTGCGTCCGAGCTGCTTGGCGTGGCGTTCAAGCTCAAGCTCGTCGGGCTGGCCCGGCGCGAGTGTGAGGTCGATGCGAACGCAGATCAGCGCCACATCCGACAGGTTGCGGCGAGCGTAGGCCACCAGCTTGTCAACCTGCTTGTCGAAGAAGGGCATCGACAGCAATTCAGTGTCGGGGTCGATGGTGCGGTTGGCCTCGGCGCTCGCCTGGGTTTCGGCCAGCGCGGCGCGGGTGTCGACCAGCGCGACCAGGTGATCGAGCCGGCTCAGCAGTTCGGTCGCGCTCGCGCCTTTTTCAATGAAGTCGGTCGCGCCCAGGCTGGCGGCTTTCTCGCGTTCGGCCAATTCATCGCTGCCGGAGAGAACGATCACGGGAAGGTCGCGGATGCGCTGGACCTTGGACGAACGAATCCGGGTCAGCAGCTCGAAGCCGTTGACCTTGGGCATGGTGAGGTCGGAGATCACGACGCGGATCGAGGCGTCGAGCAGGATCGCCTGCCACGCCGCTTCGCCATCGATGGCTTCTCTTACATCGAAACGATCGCGGGTGTGGGAGACGATGGTGGCTCGCACGATGCGCGAGTCGTCAGTAACGAGCACGCGCGGCCTGGGCGCGTCGGCATCAAAGGCGGTGGAGATCTCGCAGGTCACGCCGGTCTCGGTGCATGGGCGCGGCCGCCCAAGGGTCTGTAGTTTTGACTGCGACTGTAGCCCAATTCTCAGAGCGATCGCCCTGACGATGGAGTGTGTCGGCGGTCTCGCGCAAATGGGTTATTGTTCGATTCCAGCCAATCCTGATCCCCTCGACTACTCTTCGCCCATGCACCGGTCACCCGTCTCCGCTCACCGTTCGCGCCCGACGCTTCGTCTGGCGGCGGCGGCTGTGGCCTTGATGGTGGGGGCGACAGCGGCGCTGGCGGCTCAGCCCGACGGGACCAAACCCGAGCGTGGATTGACCTCCGCCATGGCCGAAGTGGTGGTCAAAGCCCTGGGTCTGGTGGGCGTTCCTTATCGCTTCGGCGGTAACTCGCCGGCTACCGGTCTTGATTGTTCCGGTCTGGTTCGCTACGTCTACGCCAATACCTTGGGAATGGATTTGCCGCGGCGTTCGGCCGAGATCAGCAAGGTCGGCACACCGATCGATCTGGCCGAGCTCAAGCCCGGCGATCTGCTTTTCTACAACACCTTGCGCTCGGCGTATTCGCATGTCGCGATCTACATCGGCGAAGGGCGTTTTGTTCATGCGCCATCGCGTGGCAAAAAAGTTCAGATTGAGGATATGAGCCTGGCCTACTGGGCCAAGCGCTTCAATGGCGCACGCCGGATCGAGGCGGGCGAGGCGGGCAAGGACTTCGAGCCCTTGTCCGACCTGATCGATCAGCTGCGCGCCGGCGCTACGGTTGCGCCGCGATCCGAGCCTGCGCGCGAGTGATCGCCGCGGCGATCGCCGTGCGCTGAGCCGCGGCCGCCCGCTCTCCTTCCAGAATCGATAGATTGCGCGCGGCAAAGTCCGTGCTCTTGGTCGTGGCCAGGTGCGGCCGGATCACGACATCGGCTGCCTCGGCCAGCTCCCAGCTCGAGATGGCCTGCCCCATGATGTTGAAGGTCTGCATCACGACATCGGTGGTCGAGTCCGTGGTTTGCGAGCCCGGCTTGGTCGAGATATCGACCGCGATCACCACGTCGGCTCCCATCTGGCGCGCCGCGCGCGCGGGCACCGGGCTCACCAGCCCGCCGTCGACATATTCGCGGCCGCGGATCGGCACTGGCTGGAATACGCCCGGCACGCTGCTCGAGGCGCGCACCGCCATGCCGGTGTTGCCGCGCTCGAAGACCACCATCTCGCCGCTCTTGAGGTCGGCGGCCACGGCGGCGAACTTGCGCGGCAATTGTTCGATCGGTCGCTGACGCAGAACGCTGTTGATGTAGTTCTGCAGGGCTTCGCCCTTGATCAGCCCGCGCCCCGAGATCGGGCTGGCCCAGTCGGCCATGGTGGCTTCGTCCATTTGCAGCGCCATCTTCTGCAGTTCGAACCCGTTGTAGCCATTGGCGTAGAGGGCGCCGACGACCGAGCCGGCGCTGGTGCCGGCGACGATATCGACCTGAACCCCCTGCGCTTCCAAGGCCTTGATCACGCCGATATGCGCAAAGCCGCGCGCGGCCCCGCCGCCGAGAGCGAGCCCGATGCGAGGCGGGCGCGGCGCGGGTTGGATGACGGGGGCTTCGACCCGCTCGGGCTGAGGCGAGGTGACTACGGAAGAGGAGGGGAGGGTCTGGCAGCCGGCCAGCGCCATCAGCGCGGCGACGACGAAGAAGGGGCGAATTCGATGCATGACGAGATCGTAACGGTTGGCGCGGGTTCGTTCGGGAGATCGGTCAAATGCAAATGAGAACGATTTGCATTTGAGTGTGACTTTGTTTACATTGCGTTCACCCCAAACTCAATGCGTGGAGATCACGGTGAGAACGATTTCGATGTCCGAGCGCTGGCTCGATGGAGCGATGAAACTGTCGGTGGCCGGTCTGGTGGCTGCCAGCTTTCTGGTCGGCCCCGACGCCCGGGCACAAGCCAAGCCTGACGCCGAGAAAGTGCTCAACCTCTATTCGGCGCGCCACTATCAGACCGATGAAGCCTTGTACGACGGTTTTACCAAGAAGACCGGCATCAAGATCAATCGCATCGAGCTGGGCGACGAGCCCTTGCTGCAGCGGCTGCGCACCGAAGGGGCGGCGAGCCCCGCCGACGTGATCCTGCTGGTCGATGCGGCTCGTTTGTGGCGGGCCCAGGTGGAGGGTCTCTTCAAGCCGGTCCAGTCGAAACTGCTCGACGACAAGATCCCGGCCAGGCTGCGCGCCAACGACGGCACCTGGTACGGCCTGTCGACCCGCGCCCGTGTGATTGTCTACAACAAGGCCGAGATCAAGCCGGACGACGTGGCAACTTATGAGTTGCTGGCCGACCCGCGCAACAAGGGCAAGGTCTGCACCCGTTCGGGTTCGCACCCCTACATGCTGTCTCTGATTGGTTCGCTGGTCGAACGCAATGGCGAAAAAGCGACCGAAGACTGGGCGCGCGGCATGGTGGCCAACATGGCGCGCCCGCCGCGCGGTGGCGACACCGACCAGATCAAGGCGGTCGCGAGCGGCGAATGCGGAGTGGCCTTGAGCAACACCTATTACCTGGCGCGTCTGATGCGCTCGGACGACCGCAAGGACAAGGATCTGATGTCCAAGATCGGTCTGGTCTGGCCCAACCAGAAAGACCGTGGCACGCACGTCAATATCGCCGGCGGCGCGGTGGCGAAAAACGCGCCGCACCCGGGCAACGCTCAACTGTTTCTCGAATACCTTGCCAGTCCCGAGGCGCAACGCTATTTCGCTGACGGCAACAACGAGTGGCCGGTGGTCAAGGGCGCGGCTGACGACAACCCCGCTTTGAACGCGATGGGCAAGTTCAAGACCGAAGACGTGCCGATCTCGACCATCGGCAAGAACCAGATCGCCGCGCAGCGGATTCTCGACCGCGCCGGCTACCGCTAAACCCGCCGGGGCGCTTGAGCGCCCCGCTTGATGTCTTTCCCCGCGGCGCTCATTGAGCGCCGTTTCTTCCTCCCGGATTGAAAGGAGGGTCGCATGCGACCCCGGACCCTGCTCGCCCTGATTTTTGCCTTGGGACTCGCCGCTTGCGGCGGTGATGAGACTGCTGCCCCGCTCGCGGCAGACGAAGTTGGCCTGTCGCGGCTGGAGTTGATCGGCAAGCGGATCTTCTTTGACACCTCGCTGTCCGAGCCGCATGGGCAGTCCTGCGCGACCTGCCACGATCCGGCGCTTGCTTTCTCAGGCAACTCGGCTTTCACGCTGGGGGTGGCGCCGGGGGCCGCGAGCGGACGGTTTGGAACTCGCAATGTGCCGACCGTCATGTACGCGATGTTCGTGCCGCCGTTTTACTTTGAAGACGATGCGGGAGAGCAGGTTCCTGTCGGCGGCTTGTTCCTTGACGGCCGCGCCGCCAGTCTTGAAGACCAGGCCAGTAAGCCGTTTTTCAATCCGGTGGAGATGGCCTTGCCGGGACCCGCTGCCTTGCGCGAGCGACTGGCGGCTGCCAGCTACGCTCAACTCATACGCGATCAGTTCGGCGCGCAAGTCTTTGCGTCTCCCGCGGCAACACTCGCGGCGGCAGCGCAAGCCCTGGCCGCTTTCGAGCGCACGCCGCGCTTTGCCCCGTTTAGCTCGAAGTACGACGCAGTGCGTCGCGGGCAGGCGCAGCTCAGCGTTCAGGAAAGCCGCGGCCTGGCTCTGTTTGTCGATGCCACCAAGGGCAATTGCGCCGCCTGCCACCCTTTTGTCGCGGGATCCAAACTCGACGCAGATCACCTTTTCACCGACTTCACTTACGACAATCTCGGCGTTCCGCGCAACCGGCGGATTCCGGCCAATGCCGAGCCCGCACTCTTCGATCTCGGCCTGTGCGGGCCGGCGCGCAGCGATCTGGTCGAGACCCGACCACAGTGGTGCGGCGCTTTCCGCGTGCCGACGCTGCGCAATGTCGCGCTGCGGCCCGCGTTCTTTCACAATGGCGCCATCACCACGCTGCGCGATTCGGTGAGCTTTTACGTCACCCGCGAGACCGATCCCTTTCGCTGGTATCGCGGCGAGCTCTACGACGACTTGCCGCCCGCTTTCAAAGCGAACGTCAATGCCAGCGAAGCGCCGTACGACGCGACACCGGCGACCGGTCCTCGCCTGTCCGAAGCCGAGATCGACGACGTTGTGGCCTTTCTGCACACGCTCACCGATGGCTGGAAGCCTTAGCGTCCGACGGCGGCGCGCGTGGTCGTGATGTCGAACACGGCGTTCAAGGCGGGCAAGAGTCGCATGGCCAAGATGCCGGCCGCGTCGGGTCGCTGGGTGGCCGCCACAGCTTGAGTCCAGATCTCGGTCTGAAGAGCCGCGCCTTCGGCGCGCTTGGTCTGGGTGAACGTCTGGGTGAACGCCGGGTCGTTCGCTGGGCTGTGGGCGAGCGCTCGACCATCGACGTGGCGGCGAAAC
>JAVVWR010000004.1:56965-81967 GCA_036652035.1 Burkholderiaceae bacterium
GCCAGCTTCGAAGAACACCAACATGGCCAGGAACAGTCCAAACGAAAACGCCGATGCGATCCGTTCGACGTTCATCACTCGGGTCCGTGCTGTCGGACGGCATGTGATTCGCAGGGCCGCGCTGGCGCCGAGCCAGTGGGGTCGCGCCGTGGACGGGAGGATTTGTCGTGCCGCGGGAAACTGCCGTTGGTTCGAATGATTTGGTCTTGATGCGGTGATGTGCGGCAATTGATGTTTTATTGCGACAGTCTTGACTCAAGCTGGGATTGGTTGGATCCGAACGCGACTCGGCATTGGCGTGCCGCCGTGGCTTGGTGCGAGAGCCGATGCGATGGACACGCACGACGGTCTGGGGCTGATCGCTGTGGCAACGCGGCCTTGCTCGTCCGTTTCGGGGAAATGACGGCTCGATTCCTGGGGGCCTGGTGTCAATCTGCCATTGCTTGCCTGACTCCTTTTGACTGGAGGTGTGTCATGAAAAGCAAGATTGCACTCGCAGTGTTGATGGCAGTGACGGCAATGACTCCGCTGGCGGCCAAGGCGCAAATGAAGTTCGAGGCCGATCGATGGTGGGATAACCGCTGGTATGTCACGCCCTTTGGCAGCTACACGCTGTCAGACGGCGATCGCAAGACCGACGACGCCTGGGGCTATGGCTTGTCCTTGGGCAAGTCGATCAGCCCCAACTGGAACCTCGAGCTGCGCGGTCAGTACGAGACGATGGACCCCAAGCTGTCGAACGGATCGCAGTTCAAGGTGTGGACCGCCGGGCTTGACCTGCACTGGTTCTTCCTCGGCCGCGAGGGCTATTCCCGTCACAACGACCTTCAGCCCTACTTGATCGGCGGCATCGGCGCGATCCGCGACAAGGCGGCCGGCCAATCGGCCACCAGCTTCATGGCCGATGCCGGCATGGGCGTGCTGTGGCCGTTCTCCGACTGGGGCCGCTTGTTTGTCGATGGCCGTTATCGCTTTGACCAGAATCACAACAATCTGGTGAGCCACACCAGCTTTGGCGACTGGATCTTCAGCGCCGGTTTGCAGATCCCGCTCGGCAAGGTGCCGGAAGTGGCAGCCCCCGTTCGCGCCGCGCCCGTGATGGTTGCGCCCCCGCCGCCAGCCCCGCCGCCGCCGCCCCCGCCGCAGCCGGTGTCACGCAAATTCGAGCTGTTGGCCGACGCCATGTTTGCCTTCAACAGCACCGTCCTTAGCGAGGCTGGCAAGGGTCATGTCAACGCCATGCTGACCGAGCTCAATAACGCCGGGGTGACCAGCCTGAGTTCGATCACCGTGATCGGTTTCACCGATCCGATTGGCTCCCCGCAATACAACCTCAAGCTCTCGGCCGAGCGGGCCAATGCGGTGCGCGATTATCTGGTCGCCAGTGGCGTTCCGGCCAGCCTCATCGCCACCGAAGGCCTGGGCGAGGCGCAGTTGAAGATCACCGAAGCGGACTGCGCGAGCCAGGGCAAGAGTCGTCCGCGCTCGGCGCTGATCGCCTGTCTGGCGCCTGACCGGCGAGTCGAGATCGGTGCGATCGGGACCCAGACCGTCGCGCAATAGTCCTTCGTCGGATCTGACAACGCCGGCCTGGGGGCCGGCGTTTTTTTACGTGCGAACTTCGAACCTCGGTCTTCCGGGCGCAGGCCGCTGCGCCTTGTCAAAGAGCGATCGCGCTCGGCGCGCGGATCGGCACTGCACTCATTCGAGCGACTCCATCCTGGCGGCCAATTCGATATTGCCGCCAGCGGCAGCGGTGTTGATGCTCAGGGTCCGTTCGCCGATAAAGCGCGCCAGGTAATGCGGGCCGCCGGCTTTCGGGCCGGTGCCGGAGAGGCCCTCGCCACCAAAGGGCTGGCTGCCGACCACCGCGCCGATCAGGTTGCGGTTGACGTAGAGGTTGCCGACTCGAGCGCGGGCGGCAACCTGATCGACCCGGGCGTCGAGCCGTGTATGCAAGCCGAGCGTCAGGCCGTAGCCGGTGGCGTGAATCGAGTCGATCACGCGCTCGATCTCGTGCTTGTCAAAGCGCACCACATGCAGGATCGGGCCAAAGTTCTCACGGGTGAGCTCGCCAATCGATCCGATCTCATAGGCCAGGGGAGCGAAGAAGTTGCCGTCGGCCGCCGGGGTGTCGCATTCGAAGATTCGCCTGGCATTGGCGCGCAGCCAGTCGCGGTGCCCGGTCAACAAGGCGAGCTGATCGGCGTCGATCACCGGGCCGACGTCGGTGGCGGGGTCGCGCGGGTCGCCCACCACCAGCTCGCGCATCGCGCCGGCGATCATGGCGCACAGACTGTCGGCGATGTCCTCCTGCACGAACAAGACGCGCAGCGCCGAGCAGCGTTGACCGCAGGAGCGGAAGGCGCTGGCGATCACCGCGTCGCACACCTGCTCGGGCAGCGCGGTGGAGTCGACGATCATCGCGTTCTGGCCGCCGGTTTCTGCGATCAAAACGCCGATCGGAGCGTCGCGCGCCGCCAGCGCCCGGTTGATCGCGCGCGCGGTGGAGGTCGATCCGGTAAAGACCACGCCGGCGATTCTCGGGTCGTGGGTGAGCGCGCGGCCGACCGTCTCCCCCGCCCCCAGCGCCAGTTGCAAAACAGCGCGGGGAATGCCTGCCTGATGCATCAGTTCGACCGCTCGCGCCGCGATGCGCGGGGTCTGCTCGGCCGGCTTGGCCATCACGCTGTTGCCGGTGACAAGCGCCGCCGCTACCTGGCCGACGAAGATCGCGAGTGGAAAATTCCACGGGCTGATCGCCACGAACACCCCGCGCCCGGTGGCGCGCAAGACATTCGATTCCCCCGCCGGCCCGGGCAGCGTTTGTTGCGCCATCAAGCCACGCGCCTGGTGGGCGTAGTAGCGACAGAAGTCGACCGCTTCGCGCACTTCCAGGTGCGAGTCGAGCAGGGTGCGGCCGGCTTCGCGCACCAGAAGGGCAATCAGCTCGGGCTGCGCCGCCTCGATCGCGTCGGCGGCGCGTTCAAGCAGGCGGGCGCGGGGCTCGACGCCTTGCTCATTCCACTCGAGCTGGGCGATCACGGCGGCGGCAATGGCGGCGTCGAGATCGGACAGCGTGGTTTCGCTCGAGCGCGACACCACTTCGGCGCGGGCGGCGGGGTTGGTCAATTCCGACCGGGCGCTGGCCTGAGTCGGCACGGCGAGCAAGGGATCGAGGTCGATCACCGGCAGCGGAGCGTTGACGACGGCGGCGAGTTCAGCCAGCGGGCCGGGCCGGGACAGGTCGATCCCCGCCGAATTGCGCCGTTCGCCAAAGAGCTGGGCGCCGGTGGGCAGGGCGGTGATCGGGGCGTCGCGGTCCAAGGCCGCCTTGGCTTGCTCAAAGGCGTCGACTACCAGTTCGGTTGGCTCGACCGAGCGATCGGTGAGCTGGTGAACGAAGGAGGAGTTGGCGCCGTTTTCGAGCAGGCGGCGCACCAGGTAGGCGAGCAGGTCGCGGAATTCGCCAACCGGGGCATAGACGCGCACCCGCGCCGCCGGCTGGTCGGCGAGCAAGGCGTCAAAGAGCGGTTCGCCCATGCCGTGGAGGCGCTGGAATTCGTAGGCCTGGGCCGGCGCAAGCTCTTGCGCGTAGCCGATGATCGCCGCCACGCTCATCGCATTGTGGGTGGCGAACTGCGGATAGACCGGCGCGGCGCTGGCGAGCAGCCGGCGGGCCAGCGCCAGGTAAGAGAGGTCGCTGCCCCACTTGCGGGTAAAGACGGGGAAGCCGGCCAGGCCGAGCTCTTGCGCGCGCTTGATCTCGGCGTCCCAATACGCGCCCTTGACCAGGCGGATCGCGATCGGGCGATCGAGCTCGAGCGAGAGCGCGAGCAGGCGATCGAGCGTGGCGCGCGCGCGTGGCGCGTAAGCCTGCAGCGCCAGGCCCAGCCCGCTCCAGCCCGCCAGACTGGGCTCGCGCATCAGGCGCTCGAAGAGCGCGATCTGCAGCACCAGCCGTTCGGATTCCTCGGCGTCGATGGTCAGGCCGAGATTGGCCTGGGCGGCCTTCTGCGCCAGGGTGAGCAGGCGCGGGTAGAGCTCGGCGTTGACGCGGTCGATCTGGCCGACTTCGAAGCGCGGGTGGATCGCTGAGAGCTTGACCGACACGCCGTCGCGCTCGCGCCAATCGGCCGCCGCTGCGCCGCCCGCCACCGCCGCCACCGCGGCTTCATACGCGGCATACGAGCGGTCGGCGTCGGCCTGGGTGCGGGCGCCTTCACCCAGCATGTCGAAGGAATGAACGATGCGGCGATCGGCCTGCTGGCGGCTGCGCGCGGTGGCGCCAGCGAGCGTGGTGGCGAACACGAACTGGTCGCCAAAGCGGCGAATGCCATCGATTACCAGCGGGCGCAGCGCGCTGCGGGCGAGCCAGGCGCGCAGGGTGCCGGCGTCGCCGCCCGCGCCGCGCAGGTCGGCATCGGCCGCGGTGTGACCGGCGAGCGTCAGGGCGCGCCCCAGGACGCGGGTGATGAAGCCCTCGCCCTCGGCACTGGCGGCGCGGTCTTTGAAGGCCGCGAGTTTCTCGGCGATCAGCCAGGTCTGGGTTTCGGGGTCGGGCGCGCGCAGCAGCGCTTCGGCCAGGCGCAGCAGCGCCACGCCTTCGGGGCTGGCGAGCGGGAAGGCGTTGAGCAGGTTTTGCGCTGACCAAAGCCCCGGGTTGGCGCTGCGCACCGTGTCGATGTAGCGCAGGGCGCGCTCGCGTGCCGTGGATTGGACCGCCGCCGCCGGCCTCCCGGTTGCCAGCAGCCGGGTGATGGCGTCGCGTTCGTCGGGCGTCGGGTCGCCCAGATCCGGAAGCGCCTCGAGTGCGGCGGCGGTGGTTCTCATGGTGTCTCCGGGTTTTCTTGTGGGAATGCGCGCGGAATCTACACGTGCCATCCAAGCGAGGCGCCGCTGTTGCACCGATACAATGCGCGCCCCATCAGAAATGGCTGCCTATGTTCGATTTTTCCGCCGAAGCCGGCTTCTTCGCTCTCTTTGCCGCAGCCTTCATTTCCGCCACGATCCTGCCGGGTGGCTCCGAGGTCGTTCTTATCGGTGTGCTGCACAAGCACCCCGACATGTTGTGGCAGGCCGTGGCCGTGGCCACGGCAGGCAATACCTTGGGCGGCATCACCTCGTTCGTGATCGGGCGGCTGATCCCCAACAAGGCGCAGAGCAAATACATCATCTACCTGCACAAATACGGCTATTGGGCACTGCTTTTCTCGTGGCTGCCGCTGGTGGGCGATGCCTTGTGCATCGGTGCGGGCTGGTTGCGATTCAATCCTTACCTCTCGATCGCCTTGTTCGCGGTGGGCAAGTTGTTCCGTTATGTGCTGGTGGCTGGCGGCTGGGCGTGGTTTGCCGCGACCTTCCTGGGCGCCGCGTAGGCGAAGTGCTCTAACCAGTGGTGCGTGGGGGGGGCAGAGGCCGTCCTTATAATTCGCCAAGAACTATTCCTGTAACGCGCGCCGTTCCGGTGCGTTCTTTCCAAGAGAGTCCGATGAAGGTCCTCGTCCCCGTCAAGCGCGTGGTCGACTACAACGTGAAAGTGCGCGTGAAGTCTGACCAGACCGGCGTCGACATCGCCAATGTGAAGATGTCGATGAACCCCTTTGATGAAATCGCTGTCGAGGAAGCAACCCGGCTCAAGGAAGCTGGTGTGGCGACCGAGGTAGTGGCGGTGTCGGCTGGCCCGACCCAGGCGCAGGAAACCCTGCGCACCGCGATGGCGATTGGTGCCGACCGCGGCCTCCTGATCGAATCGACCGACGAACTGCAGCCGCTTGCCGTGGCCAAGCTGCTGGCTGCCGTGGTGGCCAAGGAGCAGCCCCAGCTGGTGATCCTGGGCAAGCAGGCGATCGACGATGACGCCAACCAGGTCGGCCAGATGCTGGCCGCGCTGACCGGCATGGCGCAGGCAACCTTCGCTTCGAAGCTCAGGATCGAAGGCGGCAAGGCGATCGTCTCGCGCGAAGTCGACGGCGGCGTCGAGACCGTTGAGGTCAAGCTGCCGGCGGTGATCACCGCCGATCTGCGCTTGAACGAGCCGCGTTACGTCACGCTGCCCAACATCATGAAGGCGAAGAAAAAGCCGCTCGAGGTGCTCAAGCCCGCGGATCTGGGCGTCGATGTGGCTTCGCGCATCAAGACCCTCAAGGTCAGCGAGCCGCCCGCGCGTCAGGCCGGCATCAAGGTGCCGGATGTCGCCACCCTGGTGGCCAAGCTCAAGACCGAAGCCAAGGTCATCTGAGGGCTCAGCCCGCATTCATGGAGCGACAAAAAACATGACCGCCCTCGTCATTGCTGAACACGACAATCAACACCTCAAGGCGACCACTCAGGCGATCGTCACCGCCGCCGCCAAGGCCGGCGGCGACGTGCACGTGCTGGTGGCTGGCAGCGGCTGCGCCGCGGTGGCCGAACAGGCCGCCAAGATCGCCGGTGTGAGCAAGGTGCTCGTGGCCGACGCGCCACAACTGGCCGATCAGCTGGCCGAGACCCTTGCCGCGCAAGTGGTGACTATCGCCAAGAACTACACCCACGTCTTCTTCCCGGCCTCGGCCTCGGGCAAGAACACCGCGCCGCGCGTGGCTGCGCTGCTTGACGTGGCCCAGATCTCCGAGATCATCGGCGTCGAATCGGCTGATACCTTCACCCGCCCGATCTACGCCGGTAACGCCATCGCCACGGTGCAGGCGACCGACCCGATCAAGCTTGCCACCGTCCGCGCCACCAGCTTCGAGCCGGCCGGCGACGGCGGCAGCGCGGCGGTGGAAAGCCTGGCGGCCGTGGCCGACGCGGGCCTGTCCACCTTCGTCTCGCGCGAGATGGCCAAGAACGACCGCCCCGAGCTGCAAGGCGCCAAGGTGGTGGTTTCGGGTGGACGCGGCATGGGTTCGGCCGAAAGTTTCAAGCTGCTCGAGCCGCTCGCCGACAAGCTCGGCGCCGCGATGGGCGCTTCGCGCGCCGCGGTCGATGCGGGTTACGCCCCCAACGACTGGCAGGTGGGCCAGACCGGCAAGGTGGTCGCGCCCCAGCTCTACTTCGCCGTCGGCATCTCGGGCGCGATCCAGCACCTGGCCGGCATGAAGGACTCCAAGGTGATCGTGGCGATCAACAAGGACCCGGAGGCGCCGATCTTCTCGGTCGCCGACTACGGTCTGGTCGCCGACCTGTTCGACGCCGTTCCGGCTCTGGTCAAGGAACTCGGCTGACGAGTTAGCAGCAGCATCCGATGGGGCGCAGCGACACGGAAATCTCCGTGAACCTGTGCCCCTTTTTTTATCCGCATCGATTCGAAGTTTGAGGAAGACAATGAGCTACACCGCGCCGATCAAGGACATGTTGTTCGTGATGAACGAACTGGCCGGGCTGGACCAAGTGCAGCAGTTGCCGGGTTGCGAGGACGCCACGCGCGAAACCGCAGAAGCAGTGCTGGAAGAAAACGCCAGGTTCGTGCAGGACGTGGTGGCGCCGCTCAACCGCGTCGGCGACACCCAGCCGACCTCCTGGAAAGACGGCGTGGTCACCGCTGCGCCCGGTTTCAAGCAGGCGTTCCAGCAGTTCACCCAGGCCGGCTGGCAGGGCGTGCAACACCCGACCGAGTTCGGTGGCCAGGGGCTGCCCAAGCTGATCGGCTCGCCCTGCATGGAAATGGTGCAGGCGGCCAACCTCTCGTTCGCTTTGTGCCCGATGCTCTCGGACGGCGCGATCGAAGCGCTGCTGGTGGCGGGCAGCGACGAGCAAAAGGCGCTGTATGTGCCCAAGCTGCTCGACGGCACCTGGGCCGGCACCATGAACCTGACCGAGCCGCAGGCCGGCTCCGATCTCTCGCTGGTGCGCACCCGCGCCGTGCCGCAGGGCGACGGCACGTATCGGGTCAGCGGCACCAAGATCTTCATCACCTGGGGCGAACACGACATGGCCGAGAACATCGTCCATCTGGTGCTGGCCCGCACGCCGGACGCGCCCGAAGGCGTCAAGGGCATCTCGCTTTTCATCGTGCCCAAGTTTTTGATCAACGCCGACACCCGCAAGGGTCCGCGCAACGACGTCTACTGCGCGTCGATCGAGCACAAGCTTGGCATCAAGGCGAGCGCGACCTGCGTAATGCTTTTTGGTGACGACAAGGGCGAGGTCGGCCCGGGCGCGATCGGTTACTTGATCGGCCAGGAGAATCGCGGCCTCGAAACCATGTTCATCATGATGAACGCGGCCCGCTTTGGCGTCGGCATGCAGGGCATTGCGCTCGCCGACCGCGCCTGTCAGCAGGCCGTCGCGTATGCGCGCGACCGCGTTCAGAGCCGCGCGGTCGAAGGCTCGGCGGGCCCGGTGCCGATCATCCAGCACCCCGACGTGCGCCGTATGTTGATGAGCATGCGTTCGCAGATCGAGGCCGCTCGCGCCATGGCGTACGTGGCCGCGGCCTGGAGCGATACCGCGCACCACCACCCGGATCCGGCGCAGCGCGCCGCCGCCAAGGCCGCTTACGAATACATGGTGCCGATCATCAAGGGCTGGTCGACCGAGATGGCGATCGACGTGGCGAGCACCGGGGTCCAGGTTCACGGCGGCATGGGCTTTATCGAGGATACCGGCGCAGCGCAGCACTACCGCGACGCCAAGATCCTGACGATCTACGAAGGCACAACCGCGATCCAGGCCAACGACCTGGTCGGCCGCAAGACCGCGCGCGACGGCGGCGCGACGGCCAAGGCTTTGATCGCCCAGATGCGCGCCACCGCCGACGAGCTGGCCGCCGTGGGCTGCAGCAAGCTGAGCGCGATTCACGCCCAGTTCGTCCCGGCGATCGATGCCTACGAACAAACCGTCGATTACGTGGTGGCGAACTTCAAAGACGATATCCGGGCCGTGTTTGCGGGCTCGGTGCCTTATCTGATGCTCGCCGGCACAGTCCACGGTGGCTGGCAGCTGGCGCGAGCGGCGCTGGTCGCCCGCGCCAAGAAGAAGGCGGGCGAGGACGTCGAGTTCCATCAGGCCAAGGTCACCACGGCGCGTTTCTACGCCGAACACATCCTGCCGCGGGCTGCTGCTCTGAAGGTGGCTGCGGTGTCGGGCGCGCTCGGAACCTTGGCGATGGAGGAGGCGGCGTTCTGATGGGGCGCTGATCGGCCGCGGTTGCAACGGCTCTAAAACGGGCGGTGCCGAGTTTTCGGTTCCGCCCTATGGTGGCGACCTCGGCGCGCCGGGTGTGGGGCGCGGCTCTTCCTGCGCTGATCAGCGCGCCAGAGAGAGTTCGACCGCGGTCTGGATCGCCAGCACAATGACGCTGAGCGTGACCGTGGAGCCGACCAGCAGGGTCGCGATGGCCACCAGGACCACCGGCCAGCCGCTGTGATTGCGCTGTTCAAGGCCGCGGTTGAAGCGGGCATCGAAGCTCGAATCCGGCATCAAGGCGATCATCAGGGCATAGATGAAACCCGCGATGGCCGGCGTCATCGCCATGAAAAAGGCGGGAGTTTGGTACCAGTTCTTCACCCCGGCGAGCCAGGGCAGGGAAATTGCGGTGATCGCCAGCGGTAGCCACCAGCCGCGGTGACGCAAGTAGAGCCAAGGGGCGCCGATTCCGCCTCCCAGGAAGGCGAGTAGCGCGGCCACGGTCTTATTGCGAAAGGGCATGGCGGATTAGAGGGGGTGGGCCGATCCCAATCCCTTGAGCGCAAGGTGGGCTTGCTTGGAAGGGGCTTGGGCAGATAGAATAACGGGTTTTCGTGGCGCCCGATGCGTTGCGATTGGCAGCGCAGACTTTTCGCGCAACAGTATTTTTCGGATTCCAAAGGAAAAAAGATGGTCGTGATTCGTCTGGCCCGTGGCGGCTCCAAGAAGCGTCCCTTCTTCAATATCGTCGCCACCGACTCGCGCAACCCGCGCGACGGCCGGTTCATCGAGCGCGTCGGTTTCTACAACCCGGTGGCTTCGGGTGGCGAGCAGAAGCTTCGCATCGCCCAGGACCGTCTGGCTCACTGGACTGGCGTTGGCGCGCAGATGTCGCCCACCGTTGAGCGTCTGGTTAAGGAAGCTGCCAAGGCGGCTGCCTGAAGCAGGCATCGGTCGGCTCCATGCCGACTGGAGTTGCAATGACAGCGGAACTGGTTGAACTCGGCAGCCTGCGTGGCGCCTACGGCGTGCGCGGCTGGGTGAGGGTGGTTCCGCATCAGGACGGCGCTGTCCTGCTCGCCACGCGTCACTGGTGGTTGATGCAAGCGGATGCGCCGGTCGCTCTGAAGCTCGAAGGCGTGCGTCAGCATGGCGGTCCGCACGGTGGCCAATTGGTCGCCAAGTGGGCTGGCTGCGAGACCAAAGAAAACGCGGATGCGCTTCGTGGTCGCATGGTGGCGGTGGCTCGATCCGAGTTTCCGTCGCTGCCCGCGGGCGAGTTCTATTGGGTCGATCTGATCGGCGCCTCGGTGTTTGACCGCGGCGGCGAACTGCTGGGCCAAGTCATTGGCCTGCGCGACAACGGCGCGCACGACCTGATCGAAGTCCAGGGCAAGGACGGCGAGTTCATGATTCCGCTGGTGCCGGCGTACGTCGATTCGGTCGACGCGCAGGCGCGGCGAGTCACGGTGGACTGGTCGGCCGACTGGTGATGTTGTTCGGTTCCAAGCCATGAGCGGCATGCGGTTTGACGCCATCACGCTTTTCCCGGCGATGTTCGCCGCGGTGAGCGAGCAGGGCATCACGCGGCGTGCGCGCGAGCTCGGCCTGTGGTCCATGGGTTTGTGGAATCCGCGCGATTTCACCACCGATGTCCATCGCACCGTGGACGATCGCCCTTTCGGGGGCGGGCCGGGCATGGTGATGATGGCAGAACCGCTGGCGGCAACGCTGGCGGGCATTCGTGCGAGTGGCAACTCCGGACGCGTGCTGGCTTTTGCTCCGGGTGGTACTCGGTTGACGGACTCTCGCGTGCGCGAGTTTGTTGCGGCCAAGGAATCTCTGGTGCTGGTTTGCGGCCGCTATGAGGGCACCGATCAGCGCTTCCTCGACCAATGCGTGGACGAGGTGGTGTCGATCGGTGACTTTGTGTTGTCCGGTGGTGAACTGGCGGCGATGACTCTGGTCGACGCGGTGGTGCGGCAATTGCCCGGCGCGATCAAGGACTTGTCGACCAGCGACGAGTCGTTTGCCGACGGCTTGCTCGACGCTCCGCACTACACGCGGCCGGAAGTTTGGCGCGATTTGCCGGTACCCGATGTCCTGATGTCGGGTCACCATGCGAAAATTGATGCTTGGCGGCGCGAACAGGCTTTGCTGGCGACAGCGGCTGTGCGGCCCGACATGATTGACAGCGCGCGTGAGGCAGGCTTGCTTACCAAGCGTGACGAAGGAATCCTGCGCATAGCGCAGATTGGTGCGGTGGGACGCGAGTCCGACCGTTGAGTTTGACCCCATCCTCTCGGCGGCACATTACAAATCTAGCCGCATGATGATGGCCCAGGAGAAAAGCATGGATCTGATCCAGAAGCTCGAGCAGGAAGAGATCGCCCGTTTGATGGCGAACAAGACGATTCCCGGTTTCGCCCCCGGCGATACCGTGATCGTCAACGTCAACGTGGTTGAAGGCACGCGCAAGCGCGTCCAGGCCTACGAAGGCGTGGTCATCGCCCGCCGCAATCGCGGTCTGAATTCCTCGTTCATCGTGCGTAAGATTTCGAGCGGCGAAGGCGTGGAACGCACCTTCCAGCTCTACTCGCCCACCATCGCCAGCATCGAAGTCAAGCGCCGCGGTGATGTCCGTCGCGCCAAGCTCTACTACCTGCGCGATCGTTCGGGCAAGTCGGCTCGCATCAAGGAAAAGCTGGCTCGCAAGGGCTAAGCCGCTCCAGGCCGAAAAGGCCGCCGCGTTTGCGGCGGCCTTTTTTTCGTCTTATTCGCTGATCTCCCCATGGCCCAGTTCGATCCCGAAACCGTTCCCTTAGATCGCGACTTCGGTCTTGCCGAGCGCGGTGCTGCCGTGGCGCCAGTCCGGCTCGTGCCCGACGCGTTGCGTCAGCGCTTTGCCGCGCCGCCGCTATGGACCCCTGAACTCAGCGCCGATTCGCGCCTGCTCTTGACCAGTCGGCCGGAGCGCCCGGCTGCTGTGCTGGTGCCAATGGTCGATCGTCCGACCGGGATCACCGTGCTGCTGACGCGTCGCACCGATCATCTGCACGATCACGCCGGGCAGATCAGCTTTCCCGGCGGGCGTCGCGACGCGGTTGATACCAGCGCCGTGGCGACCGCCTTGCGCGAGACCGAGGAGGAAATCGGGCTGGCTCGCTCCCGCATTGACGTGCTGGGTCATCTGCCCGACTACCTCACGGTGACCGGTTATCGAGTCACGCCGGTGGTGGCCTTGGTGAGCCCGCCGTTCGAGCTCAGGCTCGATTCCTTCGAGGTCGCGGAAGCCTTTGAAGTGCCGCTCGCCTATTTAATGGACCCCGTGCACCACCAGCGCCGACGGATCGACTGGGGCGATCAGGCGCGCAGCTTCTATGCCATGCCCTGGCAGAGCGAGCGCCGCTATTTCATCTGGGGCGCGACCGCGGCCATGCTGCGTAATCTCTATCGATTCCTCGCGGCCTGAGAGACGGCCGCCGCCTCGCTACAATGCGCAAGCAAAGGAGCGGTCGTGGCCCTGGTTTCCCTGATTATTGCCTTGTTGGTCGAGCAGTTGCGCGCGCTGCCGGCCGTCAACCCCGTCTATTCGGTGATCGCGTCGTGGGTGCACGCCGCACCGCGACAGCTCAATGCTGGCCGGCGTCGGCATGGCGTTCTGGCGTGGTTGCTGCTGGTGGCTGCGCCGACATTGGCGGTGGCCATCGTCTTTTTTGCCCTGGCCCGCTTTAGCTGGCTGCTCGCGCTCGGCTTCAACGTGCTGGTGCTGTATTTCACGCTGGGCTTTCGGCAATTCAGCCATCCCGCCACTGAAATCCAGATTGCCTTGGCCAATGGCGATATCGAGACCGCCAGACTTGAACTCACCCGCTGGAAGCGCGAGGAAGACCCTGCTTACAACGCTGCCGATCTTTCGCTCGATGAATTGGTACGCGAGGCGATCGAACACGGCTTGCTGCTCGCCCAGCGTCACGTCTTTGGCGTTCTTCTCTGGTTCGTCCTGCTGCCCGGCGCTTCCGGCGCGGTGTTCTATCGCATGGCAACTTATGTGGCGCGGGAATGGAACCGGCCGCCCGAAGGCGTCGCGGTGCCGGACCGGTTCGGCGATTTTTCACGCCGCGCTGCCGCCTGGATCGACTGGCTGCCAGCGCGCATGACAGCGCTCGGTTTTGCCGTCGTAGGCGATTTCGAAGGCGGTCTTTACTGCTGGCGGCAGGTCTCCCGCCGCCCCGCGGTCGATGGCATGCCGAGCCCGGACTCACGCACTTTGATTCTTGGCACCGCGAGCGGTGCTCTGGGCGTGCGTCTGATGCCGGCGGCCGAATATGCCCAGCACTTCGACGAATCCGACACGGCGGGCTTGGCCGAACCCATGTCACAAACCCTACGCTCGGTGGTGGGCCTGGTCTGGCGCGCCATGCTGCTGTGGCTGGCCTTGCTCGCGCTGATCACGGTCGCGCGTTGGGTGGCTTAAAGCCGCTGCGGGAGCAGCGGCTTACGGCCGGGGTGCGCCGCAGCTCCAGCAACCGCTGAACTGCGCTTCGAGCCGCTCGCCGCAGGCGCAGATCCAGCCGGGTCCCCGTGGCGCTTGCCTGAGCTCGGCGAGCAGATCGCGGGCAGGGGCTTCGTCCTCGTCGCGCGCAATCCAGATCTGCGGTGCGCATTCCAGAAACGGGATTTCGCCCATCGCTCCCGACAGCGTCGTGTTGCGTAGCTCGCACTCGATGCCTGCGGCGCGCAGCGCTCCCATCCAGATGTTGGCCGCAAGCAGGTTGTCGGCGCGCGCCAGCAGCTTCATCGCGCCGCCTGCAGGGCCAGCACGCGATAGAACTCGTAGCGCGCCGGGGCCAGTGCGCCTGACTCGAGCGCTGCCTTGACCGCGCAACCCGGCTCGTCGAGATGGCGGCAATTTTGGAAGCGGCACTGGCCCAGCCACGGAGCGATATCGGGCATCGCCCGCGCCACCGCGTCGCGCGTGAGATGGGCCAGGCCAAACTCCTGAAAGCCGGGCGAATCGACGATCGCGCCGTTGTCTCCGTACGGAAACCAGCGCGAAGTGGTGGTGGTCTGTTTGCCGAGGTTGAGCCGGCGCGAATATTCCTGTGTGCGCGCATTGGCCGACGGCACCAGCAGGTTGAGCAGGGTCGACTTGCCCATGCCCGACTGGCCGACCAGCAGGGTCGAACGACCCGCGAGCCGGGGTTCGAGCAGGGCGCGAGCGGTCTCAGGAGCGCCGGTCGCCGACAGCGACAGCGTGGCGTAACCCAGCGCCGAGAGCTGCTCGACAAAGGCCTGCGCCGCTGGCGCGCCTTCTTCCAGCTCGCTCTTGTTGCGGATCACCAGCGGGCTGATCTCGGCCATTTCGGCCGCGAGCAGCGCTTTCCAGATGAACCAGGGGTTGAAGGTCGGCCTCGACGCGAAGACCACGGCCACTTGTGCGATGTTGGCGGCGAGCTCCTTGGTCTTGAACTCGTCCGAGCGGTAGAGAAGACTGGATCGCGGCTCGATCGCCTCGATCGCGGCCTGGCCGGGCGCGGCTTGCGAGCAGCGAACCTGATCGCCCACCACCACGTCGCCGCGTTTGCCGCGGCGGATCGCTTCGAGGATGTCGCCCGCCTCGGTTTCGATGAAGTAATGGCGGCCGTGAGTGGCTACCACCCGTGCGGAAAAGCGCCGGGAAACGTCGGTCATGCAGCGCTCGGTTCGAAGGTCATTGGGCAGGGGTCTCGCGAGAGTAGAGCGCGTCGGCGTGCGCCGCGCAGATGAAGTCGTTGATCGAAATTCCGCCCACCGAGTGGGTGTTGAATCGCACCGTGCAGTGCTTGTAGCTCACCGCCAGATCCGGGTGATGGTCTTCGCGGTGAGCGATCCAGGCGAGTGCGTTCACGAACGCGATCGTCTCGTAGTAATTGGCAAACGCGTAGCTGCGCTCGAGCGCGCCGACGGCGTGCCGCCACTGCGGCACCGCAAGGAGCTGCTCGGCCACTTGCGCATCGGTCAGGGCAGCTTCGCCCTCGAGCGGGCGGCAATGAGCTGCGAGAAGGTCCTGGCGTGATCGCATCAATTGGCTCCGGCGAGTCGGGCGAGGCGCAAGGCCGCGGGTGGGTGCGAATCGTAGAAGGCCGAATGCAGCGGGTCGGGCGTGAGCGTGGCGGCGTTGTCTTCGTAGAGCTTGACCAGCGCCCGCGAGAGGTCTTCGGCCGAGGCCACGCTCGCGGCGTAGGCGTCGGCTTCGTATTCGTGCTGGCGCGAAAAAAGGCTGGAGATTGGCGCCAGGGGAAAGGTGAAGACGGGCAGGGCGAGCATGAAGAGGACCAGCGCCAGGCCGTCGTTGCGACCGGTCACCAGCGGGTCGACCCCCAGCCCCAGGTAGAACCACGGTTGCTGCGCGATCCCGCCGAGCAGGGCGAGAAAGGCAAGACTCATCAGGAAGGAGAAGGCCAGCCGCTTGACGATGTGGCGCAGCTTGAAATGCCCAAGCTCGTGAGCGAGCACCGCCTCGATCTCGGCCGGCGCGAGCTTCTGCATCAAGGTATCGAAGAAAACGATCCGCTTGGCGCGGCCAAAGCCGGTGAAATACGCGTTGCCGTGGGCCGAGCGCTTTGAGCCGTCCATCACGAACACGCCGCTCGAGGCAAAGCCGGCGCGCGCCAGAAGCGACTGGATACGCGCGGCCAGAGCGCCATCGGCGAGCGGCTCGAACTTGTTGAAAAGCGGCGCGATCACGGTCGGAAAGAGCAGCAGGACGAGGGTGTTGAAAGCCACCCACACCAGCCATGCCCACAGCCACCAGTACTGGCCGGCCTCGCCCCACAGCCACAGAATTGCCGCAAGCAGCGGCAGGCCCAGGGCAGCGGCAAGCAGGGTCGACTTGATCAGATCCTTGATCCACAGCGCGGGTGTCATGCGGTTGAAACCGAACCTGGCTTCCAGGCGGAACTGGCGCACCCAGGCCAGCGGCAGGTCGATCGCGCTCAGAATCACGGCAACCACCGCGACGATCGCCACCTGGAACGAGAGGCCGGTGCCAAGCCAGGCCTCGAGCTGGCTCGCGAGCCACTGCAGGCCGCCGAGCAAGGTCAGCGCCACCAGCACCGCAGCGCCCAGAAAGGTATCGACCAGGCCGAGCCGGGTGCGGGCGATGGTATAGGCCGCCGCCTTGCGGTGAGCGTCCAGCCCGATGCGGCCGGCGAACTCGACCGGCACCGCGTTGGCGTGACGGCTCACGTGGCGCATCTGACGCGCGGCAAGCCAGTATTTGAGCACCACCATCAGCGCCAGAGCGGCGACGAAGGCGGCCATGAAGATCGAGGCCATGAGAGGGCGCGTGCGACAATCGCGCGTTCAAGAGAAGAGGAAAAAGTATGGCACAGCCCTTGGCCCTGCCCGTTGAGCGCGACGCTCGCTACGGCGATGACAATCTGATCTGGATTGACATGGAAATGACCGGGCTCCAGCCCGAAGTCAACCGCGTGATCGAGATCGCCGCCGTCATCACCGACCCGCAGCTCGAGGTGATCGCCGAAGGCCCGGTGCTCGTGATTCACCAGACCGACTTCATCCTCGACGGCATGGATGCGTGGAATACCGCCACGCACGGCCGCACCGGTCTGACCCAGAAAGTGCGCGAATCCACGCTCGATGAAGAAACCGCGTCCGACCACCTGCTCGCTTTTCTGGCGCGCTACGTGCCGCGCGGCAAGAGCCCGATGTGCGGCAACTCGATCGGTCAGGACCGCCGCTTCATGGCGCGCTGGATGCCGCGGCTCGAGGATTGGTTTCATTACCGCAACCTCGACGTCTCCACCCTCAAGGAGCTGGCGCGCCGCTGGAAGCCCGAGGCCTACAAGTCCTTCGACAAGAAGAGCCGGCACACGGCTCTATCCGATATTTACGAGTCGATCGACGAGCTCAAGCACTACCGCGAAACGATGATGAAGATCTGATTCGGGCCGGCAGCGGCGGCCCGCTCGGGCCCGCCGCTCCGCCTCGATGGCGGGCGCTCAAGC
Organism: Burkholderiaceae bacterium; assembly: GCA_036652035.1. Classification (GTDB taxonomy): domain Bacteria; phylum Pseudomonadota; class Gammaproteobacteria; order Burkholderiales; family Burkholderiaceae_F; genus JAEZVV01. The sequence continues at coordinate 74,086 of JAVVWR010000004.1, forward strand.
CAGCGCCTGAGGATCGAGCTTGTTGGAGGCCTTGAGCCATTCGCGGCCCATGGCGATGCCCACCGCCAGCAGCACCGGCCCCAGGATCAGGCCGATAAAGCCGAAGGCCAGCACGCCGCCCAGCACACCCAGAAAAACGAGAGAAATCGGCAGCGGCGTGCCGCGCGCGATCAATAGCGGCTTGACGACGTTGTCGACGCTGCTGATCACCAGCGCGCCCCACATCGCCATGAAGAACGCCCAGCCCGGCTCGCCCTGGCTGTAGAGCCAGATCGCGGCGCCGCCCCAGATCAAGGGCGGGCCAATCGGCACGACCGACAGCACGAAAACCGCAAAGGCCAGCAGCGGTGCGGCGGGAACCCCGGCGATCAAGAATCCCACCAGTGCCACCAGCGCTTGCGCCGCGGCCGTGCCGACGATGCCGTAGACCACGCTGCGGGTGGTGTGAACCAGGATGCTTCCCACCTCGTCGGCGAGCGTTCCGCTCATGCGCTTGAGCAGGTTGCGCGCGCCCGCGGCCAGTCGATCGCCGTCGCGATAGAAGAAGAAGACGATGAAGGCGACCATCACCAGCTGCAGCAGACCATCGCCCAGCAGCACCGCCAGACCCAGGAAACCCTTGGTCGCGGGCTCGACCAGGCGCTTGGCGAGGATTGCCAGCTGCTCCTTGTTGCCGAGCTGGCTCATCAGCTGGTCGTGGAGCCAGTTGCCGATGCCGGGAATGTGGTCGATCCAGGCCGGCACCGTAAAACCGTCGGCAATCCAGCGCCGGATCAGAACCGCAAGCTGCGGCACCTGTTCGCCCGCGACCACGGCCAGCATCGAGAGCGGCACGATCAGCAGCAGGACGATCGCCAGGACCATCACCGCAGCCGCGCCGGTTGCGCTGTTGCGCAAAGACGACCGGGTGCGAAGAAACAGCGGCCAGCTCACCACGGCGATGACAGCCGCGACCATCATCGCCGTGAGAAAAGGCAGGATGACAAGGTAGCAGCCGATCGCAATCAGGCCGCCAAAGAGAAAGCGAACCAGGAGATCGACACGGTCGCGCAACGAAATCATGGGCTTCCTCGGGTGGTGGTGCTGGTCCCGCCGCCGGGAATCGAACCCAGATCTAGCGCTTAGGAGGCACTTGTTCTATCCGTTGAACTACGGCGAGCAGCGGCGCGAAGTATAGCGAGGCGAAAGCCCTCATTCGCGTGGTTCGGATCGAAGATTCCGCACGGTTAAGATGCTCGCCTGCATTTCTTTACGTCCGCTCGCGTTAACCACGAGTCTTGATGACCCCATCGCGTCGTTCCACCCTGGTGCTTGCTGCTGCTGTCGCCGTGCTTTTGCTGGCGATGGGTGTGCGCGCGAGCTTCGGCTTGTTCATGCAGCCCATGGGTCTGGATCGCGGCTTCGGACGTGAAGTTTTTTCGCTCGCCTTCGCTCTGCAGAATCTGGCGTGGGGCTTGGGCGCTCCGCTCTTTGGCGCAGTCGCCGACAGGCACGGCGCGGCGCGCACCGTGGCCGTCGGTGCGCTGCTCTACATCCTGGGGCTGGTGGGGCTGGCCTATGCCGATTCGACCGCTATGTTGTATTGGTGCGGCGGGGTGCTGGTCGGCCTGGGCCAGGCCGGAACCACATTCGGCGTGATCCTGGGCGTCGTGGCGCGGGCCACCTCGCTCGAGCAGCGCTCGACCGCGCTCGGCATTGCCAGCGCCGGCGGCTCGCTCGGGCAGTTCCTGATCGTTCCCTTTGCCCAGCAGTTGATCTCTCATTTCGATTGGCAGGCCGCCATGGTGGTGCTGTCGGTGGCAGTGGCGGTGATGATTCCGCTCGCGCCGATGTTGCGCGGTCGTAGCGAAGCGGTCGCGGGACAAGTCCACCAGAGCTTGGGAGCGGCGCTCAAGGCGGCGCTCGGTGACCGCTCCTACCACTATCTGTTCGGCAGTTTCTTTGTCTGCGGCTTTCACACCGCCTTCATCACGCTGCACCTGCCGGCTTACGTGATGGATCGCGGTCTGGCCGCGGGCGACGGCGCAATCGCCATTGCACTGATCGGCCTCTTCAACGTGGTGGGTTCGTACGTGTGCGGCTGGCTGGGCGGGCGCCACAGCAAGAAAGCCTTGCTCGCCGGCGTCTACGCGCTGCGCGCGGTTTTCATCCTGATCTTGCTGGTGTTCCCGCTCACGCCGCTGGTGCTCTATGCGTTTGCCGCGGGCATGGGGCTGCTCTGGCTGGGAACGGTGCCTCTCACCAACGGCCTGGTCGGGCAGATCTACGGTTTGCGCTATGCCGCGACCTTGTATGGAGTGATTTTCTTTGGCCACCAGATCGGCAGTTTTATCGGTGTCTGGTCGGGGGGACTGGTGTTTGCCAAGACCGGGTCGTACGACCTGATCTGGTGGGCAGGTATCGTTCTCGCGCTGATCGCGGCGGTGCTGAGTTGGCCGATCGATGAGCGTCCGCTGGCGCGCCGTCAGCCTGCGTTGGCGTGATGCCATGAGCCGCGCTGCGCGCATCGGACTGTGGCTGCTGGTGCTGGTCGCGCTGGCGCTGGGCTTTGCCGGGTGGCTGCATCCAGATATGCGTCTGGCCTGGGAAAGCGTGGCGGTGGCATGCGGTTTTTGACGCGGATGGCAACGCGGCAGGGGCGATTGCCAAAGAATTGAGCACATCGGCGCCAAGCCAGTCTCCACGCGGCTTGTGGCGGTTTTTGTAAAAGGTTTTCCACAGTTTGTGGGGATAAGTGTTTCAGAGCGAAGTTGGTGATGCAAAGCGAATCAAAGACACGTCGGCCCGCTGAATACGGCGAGGCTTCGATCCGGGTGTTGAAGGGCCTTGAGCCCGTCAAGCAGCGACCCGGCATGTACACCCGTACCGACAATCCGCTGCACATCGTGCAGGAGGTGATCGACAACGCCTCCGACGAAGTGCTGGCGGGTTTCGGCACCAAGATCGAACTCACGATCCACCCCGACAGCTCGATCTCGGTCGAAGACAACGGCCGCGGCATTCCGGTGGGCCTGCACCCCGACGAAGGCGCGCCGGTGGTCGAGATCGTCTTTACCCGTCTGCATGCGGGCGGCAAGTTCGACAAGAAATCGGGCGGCGCGTATTCCTTCTCCGGCGGTCTGCACGGGGTTGGCGTGTCGGTCACCAATGCGCTGTCGCAGCGGCTTGACGTCACGGTCTGGCGCGAAGGCAAGCAGCACACGCTCGGCTTTGCCGACGGCGATGTGGTGTTGCCGCTGGCATCGGGCAAGGCCGATCGCAAAGGCACCGGCACCCGGGTTTCGGTGTGGCCCAACCCGAAATATTTCGACAGCCCCAACATTCCGCTCGAGGAACTGACGCGTCTGTTGCGCTCGAAGGCGGTGCTGCTGCCGGGGTGCGAAGTCATTCTCAATAATGAGAAGAATGGCACCACGCAGCGCTGGAAATACGAAGGTGGCCTGCGCGAATACCTGCTCTCGCACCTCAATGTCGATCCGCTGGTCGATCCTTTTGAGGCGACCGGTTATGCCGCGGCCGACGACGACAGTTTCGCCGAAGGCGAAGGCGCGGCCTGGGTCGTGTTGTGGCACGAAGAGGGCGGGGTGGTGCGCGAGAGCTACGTCAACCTGATCCCCACGCCGGCTGGCGGCACTCACGAGGCCGGTCTGCGCGAAGGTCTGTTCCAGGCGATGCGCGCCTTCATCGAAGCGCACGGCCTGGCACCCAAGGGCGTCAAGCTCCTGCCCGAGGACGCGTTTGCCCGCGCTTCCTTCGTGCTCTCGACCAAGGTGCTCGACCCGCAGTTTCAGGGGCAGGTCAAGGAACGTCTCACCAGCCGCGACGCGCTGCGCCTGGTCGCCAACTTCGTTCGGCCGCAGCTTGAGTTCTGGTTAAACAGCAACGTCGAGCAGGGGAAAAAGCTCGCCGAGCTCGTGATCAAGCAGGCCCAGGCGCGCGCCCGCGCCGCGCAAAAGGTCGAGAAGAAAAAAGGCAGCGCGGTGGCCGTGTTGCCGGGCAAGCTCACCGATTGCGAGTCGAGCGACATTCGCCGCAACGAGCTCTTCCTGGTCGAGGGCGACTCGGCCGGTGGCTCGGCCAAGATGGGACGCGACAAGGAGTTCCAGGCGATCCTGCCGCTGCGCGGCAAGGTCTTGAACACCTGGGAAGTCGAGCGCGACCGGCTGTTTGCCAACAATGAAGTGCACGACATGGCGGTGGCGATCGGCGTCGATCCTCACGGCCCGCTCGACCAGCCCGACCTCTCCGGTCTGCGCTATGGCAAGGTGTGCATCCTTGCCGACGCTGACGTTGACGGCTCGCACATCCAGGTGCTTCTGCTGACGCTCTTCTTCAAGCACTTTCCTCGGTTGGTTGAGCTAGGCCATGTCCATGTCGCGCGACCACCGCTTTTTCGCGTCGATGTGACCGGGCAAGGCAAACGCCCGGCGCGCAGACTTTATTGTCTGGACAATGCTGAGCTCAATTCCACGCTCGACAAACTGCGCGCCGAAGGTCTGCGCGAGTCGCAGTGGAGCATCGCCCGCTTCAAAGGTCTGGGCGAGATGAGCCCCGAACAACTGTGGGAAACGACCATGAGCCCCGATACGCGTCGGCTGTTGCCGATCACGCTGGGTGAAGTGGCGCAGGACCAGACTGTGGCAACCATGACCATGCTGATGGGGCGCGCTGAAAGCCAGGCACGACGCGCCTGGCTCGAAGAGCACGGCGATGAGGTGGAGGCCGACGTCTGAAGCCCGTTCGTACTCTGACAGGGCGCCCCGAGTTGGCGCCCGATGCGTCACTTCCTCTCGATCCCCTGAGTACCCCGCCAACGCCGACTTTGCGCTCGCGTGTGGCACACCTGGCTTCCTCGCGCTGGCTGCGGCGAGTCATTGGTGCGCTCTCGACCTTGCTCGTACTGAGCCTGAGTGCCTTGTTTGTCATGAACGGCGAACCCGGCACCCTGGTGGTGTTTGCCGTGCACAGCGTGAGCGGTGGCCTGCTCTTCGTGGTGGTCCTGATCTGGCTGCTCGCGACCCGTCTGGCACTGGCGCAGTCCAAGACCCATGCCCAGGGCTGGAAGCTGGCGATCGACACGCTGGCCACCGGCGTGGCTGTCTATGACGCCAACGACCGCCTGATCAGTTGCAACGACGCTTACCGCAATCTCTACCCCGAGGTTGCACCGATGCTGGTGCGTGGCGTGCGCTACGCCGACATCCTGGCCAAGTACTACGCGCAGGCGCCGGCCGAGATGACGCGTGGCCGCTCGATCGAGCACTGTGTGCGCATTGCGCTCGAGAGCCGGCGGCGTGCCGAGTCGATCGACGTGGCGCAGCTGCGCGGCCGCTGGATTCTCTCGACCGACTGCCGTACCGCGGGCGGTGGCGTGATCAGCTTCCGGCAGGACGTCACCAGCCAGGGGGTGGTCGAGCACGAGCTGCGCAAGCGCCAGCGTCTGGTCGATGACATGGCCGATCTGACCTACGACTGGTTCTGGCGCTCCGATGCCGAGGGTCGGATCATCGAACTCTCGGGTTCGATCGAGGCCACTTTGCAGCTGCCGCCCGAGACGATCATCGGGCTGCGGATGCAGGAGCTGCCGGGGCTTGTGGTCAGCGACGCGTTACTCGCCGAATACGCCCGCCGGCGCGAGGCGCGCCTGCCCTTGCCGTGGTTCGTGATTGAGATGGCGCGCGGCGGCGATAGCGAACGGGTGTGGTTGTCGGTCACCGGCAAGCCCTTGACTGACGAGGCCGGTCGCTTCCTGGGCTACTACGGGGCGGCGCGCGATGTCACCGCGCGCGAGAGCGCGGCCCGCGCCTTGCGCGAGAGCGAAGAGCGGTTCCGCGCGCTGACGCTGCTGGTCTCCGAGTGGTATTGGGAAACCGATGCCGCCGGGCTCCTTACCGTGATCGAGGGCGACACCGGTCACGAGGCGGCGGCGATCCGCCGCCTCACCGGCCTGGGCTTGATGGCGGTGGCCAACTCCAGTCGCAGCGCGCCTCTGACCGAGGCGCTGGTACGACGCCAGTCCTTCCGCGCGGTCAAGGTCCAGCTGCGCGATCCTGAGGGCGACGCGCCGACCGATTACGACCTCTCGGGCGAGCCGGTGTTTCGCGACGGCCAGTTCATCGGCTTTCGCGGCCTGGCGGCCAATGTCACCGAACGCGAGGGTCTGATCCGCTCGATCAGCGAGAGCGAAGCCCGATTCCGTGCCCTGACCGAGCTGTCGTCGGACTGGTATTGGGAAACCGATGTCGAGATGCGTTTCTCCGTGGTCCGCCGCGGCGCTGGCCGCAGCTATGTGCCCGACGCCGAGTGCCTGCTAGGCCTGCGCCGCTGGGAGCTCGCGGGTGAACTGGTCCAACCGGCCAGCTGGGACGAGCACAAGGCCCAGCTCGCAGCCTGCCAACCGTTTCGCGATCTGCTGGTGCGTCGCTCGCATGCCGATGGCAGCACCACCTACGAGCTCTCGAGCGGCGATCCGATCTTCGACGCTCATGGCCGCTTTGGCGGTTACCGCGGCGTGGGCAAGGACATCACCGAGCAGATCCGCTCGCAGGAACGGATCCGCCGCCTCACCGTGCTCGACCCGCTCACGCAACTGGCCAATCGCCAGACCTTTGACGAGCTCGCCAGCCGCCAGCTGGCTCAGGCCTGGAGCGCAGGGCGCAAGAGCGCGCTGCTTTTTGTCGACCTCGATAACTTCCGCCTGCTCAACAACGGCTACGGCCACCGCGTGGGCGATCACATGCTCCAGCTCACCGCCGAGCGCATGCGTGCCGTGATTCCCGAGCCCAATCTGATTGGTCGTCGTGGCGGCGACGAGATGGTGGTCTTGCTGGGCGACGTGGCCAACCGTGAGGCCGCGATCCAGGTGGCGCGTCATCTGATCGAATCGATCTCGCAGCCGACCCGGGTGTTCGGCATGGAAGTGGCCGTCACGCCGTCGGTGGGCATCGGGTGTTTCCCCGACGATGGCATCGACCTCGATTCGCTCCTGAACGCGGCCGATGCCGCGATGTACGAAGCCAAGGACCGTGGCCGCCAGACCTATGCGCTCTTTACTCCGTCGGTGGCGCGCCGGGTCGACCTGCGGTTGCGGCTCGAGCAGCGTCTGCGCAAGGCGGTCGAGTCGCGCGATTTCAAGCTCTACTACCAGCCGCTGATTGCGCTGGGCGACGGCAAGCTGGTCGGCGCCGAAGCCTTGATCCGCTGGCGTGACGCCGAGATGGGCGATATTTCTCCGGCCGAGTTCATTCCGATCGCCGAGGAGAGCGGCTTGATCGTCGGTCTGGGGGAGTGGGTGATCCAGGAAGTCTGTCGCGCGCGCCAGGTTTGGCGCGGGCTTGGACTCGACGTCCCGCCGATCGCGCTCAACATGAGTGGGGTCGAACTCAAGCAGCTGGGGTGCGTCGAACGCCTGACCAACGTGTTGCGTGCCTACGGTATTTCGCCCGACGAGATTGAGGTCGAGGTCACCGAGACCGGCCTGCTCGATACCTCGACCGTGTCGCGCGAGCACCTGGTGCAGTTGCGTAACGCCGGCATCCGGCTCGCGCTCGACGACTTCGGCGTGGGCTTTTCCAGCCTTGCCCATTTGCGCGATCTGCCGATCCACCGCCTCAAGATCGACCGCAGCTTCACGGTCGAATGCATGCGCGATGCGCGCACGCTCACCATCGTCAAGGCCGTGATCGAGATGGCGCGCTCGCTCGGCCTGACCGTCACCGCCGAAGGGATCGAGACGCAGGCGCAGCAGACCTGGATGCAGCACCTGGGGTGTGACTCGGCGCAGGGCTATCTGTTCTCCCGTCCGCTCCCGGCCGATGATTTTCTCAAGCTCTTTCTTGATCGCCGCGGCGTGGGCCGGGAGAAGTCGTTGATGCATTGATGG
>JAVVWR010000005.1:0-2075 GCA_036652035.1 Burkholderiaceae bacterium
CCGCGCGTTCTTTCCCGCCGCCAGCGAATTGCTCGACGAGGCCATGCCGGCGCTCGCCCGCTGGTAGACACCTTGCAGGATCGCGGCGATGCGAACGAGCTTGTAGGCGAGGTAGAAGTTCCAGTTCGCAATCGCACTGCGGCCGCCGCGGATCTCGCGCAGCTCGCCCCAATGTTCGGGCACCACATCGATTCCGCTGGCAGCAAGGGCCAGGGCAGCCGTGGTCCAAGTGCGAGTCAACCCGCTGGTGATGACACGGTCGCGCGGCTGGCCGGTGAGAAGCTGGCCAGCCGCGCGAGCTTGCGCCTCGCCAGCGGTGGTCAGCGGCACTTCGTCGGGCGAATGGGAGCGTCCATGCGCGTCGAAATCATTGACAGCGCCGTGGCGCATCAACAATAGGCGTCGGCGGGGCTTCATTGGCGACTCAGTTTGAGTCTATTTAGTGCACACTTCAGGTATCCCTCATGAAGTGTAGGCCGAAGGGATGGTCCCAGTTCAAGTGAACGATTGGGCGGCGCTTTGCCGCGCAGGGCCATCGAGCAAACCGCTTCCTTGGTGCCTTGGCGACTCGGTTTTGACTCTTACCATGAACGCTTTTCTTTCTTCCCATCCTCCCGGTGGCTTGCGCACCTCCGTCATGCTCATCGCGCTGGCGTTGGCTTGTCTGGCACCCGCGGCGCAGGCGATGCGAATCGGCGCCGCCGAGGTCCGCAGCTCGCTCGGGCAAACGCTGGATCTTGTCGTGCCGATTTCGGTCGCAGGCGATCCCTCGTTTCAGACCGACTGCGTGCGCGTGTTGCGTGATTCAAGCTACGACGGCATTCCAGGACCCGGCACGACCCAATGGGTGGTCGAGCCGCGCGGTGCGGACTATGTGCTGCGGATTCGCACCGCTCACCCGATCTTTGAGCCCGCGATCAAGGTCGCGCTCGAGATCGGTTGCGCGCAGCGCTTGCGACGCGAGTTTGTGCTTCTGATCGACCCGCCGCTGGCGCGCGATGGCGGTGGCGCCCGCACGCTGGCGGGGGCCCCGATCGAGTTGCCGCTGGTGCTTGGCGAGCCTGTGGTCACGAGTGTCCGCGGCGAGCCCTTGCGCATGAAAGTGCCGGTGGGCGGCCGTGACGCCGCTGGGCTCGATGCGGCTTGCGTGGCAGTCACCACCAACCCGGGCGGGGCGGCGACCTCGCTCTTGCGGCGCAGCGGCAATGCCACCGCGGTGCTGATCTCCACTGCCGCCGCCGTCGAGCAGGCGCGGATTGGCGTGAGCGTTCAGGCCGGTTGCAGCCAGCCGGTGGTGCGCGATTACAACCTGCTGCTGGCGGCGCCGGAACTGGCCCAAGCGGGGGTTGGCAGCTCGCTTGCCGCAGCGCCCCCGGTTGTCACTTCGCCTCGCAAACGGACCAAGCCGCGCGCGCAACCCGTTGCAGCCGCGGCCGCGCCGCGGTCGTTGACGCCGACCGCCGAGGCGGGCGGGGCGCCTGCCAAGTCGGTCGTGGCCGAAGCGCGTCCGGCGCGTTCGGCCGGGGGCGATCGCCTGGTGCTCGCCGAGCCCGAGGCGCCGGTGGTGGCGCGCCCCGACGCGGCTGTGGCGGCCGACTTGAGCGAGCGAGAGCAGGCGATCAATGCCCAGCTGGAGACTTTAGCCAAGGAAATGGCGCAGCTTCGCATCGACCTTGCTGCCGCCCAGGCGCGCAACCTTGAGTTGATGACACTGCAGCAGGCCGCGGCCGCGCCAGCAGGCGCGCCGAGCTATGCATGGATCTTTGCCGCGCTCGCGGCGAGCGCCTTGGGCCTGGGTCTTTTACTGGCGTGGCGCAGCCGCAAGCCGCTGGCAGGCGGTTGGGCCGACGATCAGGCGCCAGCCATGGGCCCGGCTACCCGGCTCGGCGTAGCCCATGCCACGCTGCCGCCCGTTTCCGTTTCCGTTCCTGTCCGCGTCGCTGTGCCGGCACCAGCTTCCGTGGTGCGCGCCGCGCCCGTTGCGCCCGTGAGCCGAATCGGGGAGACCGAAACGCGTAGACCCCAAGGCCACGCGATTCACGTCACCGAATTTGCCAATACCGGGCAGTTGATCG
>JAVVWR010000005.1:2175-71343 GCA_036652035.1 Burkholderiaceae bacterium
CCCCAAGGCCACGCGATTCACGTCACCGAATTTGCCAATACCGGGCAGTTGATCGCGGATCTCTACTCCGACTATCTGGTCGCGCCCAGCCCGGCTCGTGTGCCGCCGCCGGGCCCGATCGAGGCGGAGACGCCGGCAGTGGATATCGATCTCGGTGGAAGCCATGAACTGGCGTCACTGACCAAGACCCAGCTGGCGGTGGATCTTGACCTTGGCACTCAGCTGCAGCCAACCCAGGTGATGGACGATTGGGAGTCGGCGCTGTTCGATCCGCTTAAAGCCAAGACTGCGAGCGCAGCGGCGGAGGGCGCACTGACGCCGCTCAACTTCGAACTGAAGTTTGATCTGCCGCGCCCACCGCCTGCGACCGGCACCAAAGCTTAAGAAAAAGGCCGGGTCATTCGCGACCCGGCCTTTTTACCGTTCAAGGCCGCCCTGAACGATCGGTCTTAACGGATCGCCTCAAGTTTTTCAGTGAGCTCCAGCCATTGGGCTTCGAGCGCGTCGGCCTTCAGCGCGAGGTCGTTGCGCCGCTTGAGCGTGGCGGCGACCTCGTCAGGGGCACCGCTGGCGTAGAAATCGCCGTCCGCCAGACGCGCGTCCAGCTCACGCAATTCGTCGGAGACCTTGGCCAGTTCGCGCTCGGTCTGCTCGAGCTTTTTTTGCACTGGCTTGCGGGCGGCGGCGATCCGGTTGGACTCGCCGTTGCCCGGTGCGCGGCGTTCGTCGCGGCGTTTGAGCGGGACGTCGGCCTCGTTCCTGGCCTGCTGAGCCTGTTCGCGGCGCGAGGCCAGCACCAGGGCCGAGTAGTCGTCGAGGTCGCCCTCGAACTCGGCGAGCCGTCCGTCGTGCACCAGCCACAGCTGTTCGGCGGTGGCGCGCAGCAAATGGCGGTCGTGCGAAACCACGATCAAGGCGCCCTCGAAGGACGAGAGCGCGAGCGTGAGCGCGTCGCGGGTCTCCATGTCGAGGTGGTTGGTCGGCTCGTCGAGCAGCAGGACATTGGGTTTTTCCCAGGCGATCAGCGCCAGGGCCAGGCGGGCTTTCTCGCCGCCGGACATGGGGCCGACCAGGGTGGTCGCCATTTCGCCCGAGAAGCGGTAGGTGCCGAGGAAGTTGCGCAACTCCTGCTCGCGCGCCAGCGGCGCAGCGCGGCGCAGGTGTTGCAGCGGCGATTCGTCGCCGCGCAACTGGTCGAGCTGGTGCTGGGCGAAGTAGCCGATCGCCAGGCCCGGACCGCGGCGCAGCTCGCCCGCGAGCGGGGCGAGCTCGGCGGCGATGGCCTTGACCAGGGTCGATTTGCCCGCGCCGTTGACGCCGAGGATGCCGATCCGGTGGCCGGTGCGGACCGAGAAATTGACCTGGTCGAGAATCGCCCGCTCGCCGTAGCCGAGCTTGAGATTGTCGGCGTCGAGCAGATGCTCGGGCAGGCGCAGCGGCTCCAGAAACTCGAAGCGCCATTCGCGCTTGGCGCGAACGCCTTCGACGCTTTGCAGCTTCTCGAGCATCTTGATGCGCGACTGCGCCTGGCGAGCCTTGGTGGCCTGGGCGCGGAAGCGGTCGATGAACTTCTGCAGATGCGCGCTGGTGCGCTCGTACGCGCGGGCGGCGGCGTCCTGCTGGCGCAGCTGTTCGATGCGCGCGGTTTCGTAGTCGCTGTAGTTGCCGGCGTAGCGGCGGATCGTTTCGTCCTCGACCGCCCAGGTGGTGGTGATGCAGCGATCGAGAAACTCGCGGTCGTGCGAGATCAAGAGCACGGTGGCGGGCTGGCGCTTCAACCAGGCTTCGAGCCAGACCACCGAATCGAGGTCGAGGTGGTTGGTCGGTTCGTCGAGCAGCAGCAGATCGGCCGGCCGCATCAGCGCACGGGCCAGCGCGAGGCGGTTGCGCCAGCCGCCCGAGAAGGCGCCGACCCTGCGCTCGCCGTCGTGGGCGGAAAAACCCAGTCCGTGCAGGATCGAGCGCGCCTGTGCCAGGATCGCGCCTTCGTTGAGTTCGGCCAGATCGGAGTAGGCATGGGCGAGCGCCATTTCGTCGTGCCCGGCCTCGGCCTGCACCAGCGCCGCGCGCGCGGCCATCAGCGGCGCGTGGCCGGCCAGAACGTAGTCGAGCGCGCTGTCGTCGGTGACTTCAATGTCCTGCGCGACGTGGGCGATGCGGGCCGGCGGCGGCGTCTCGAGGTCGCCCGCGTCGGGCGAGAGCTCGCCCAGGATGGCGGCGAACAAGGTCGATTTGCCCGAGCCGTTGGCGCCGACCAGACCGATGCGTTCACCATGCGGCGCGAGCACCGTGACTTTTGAGTAAAGCTTCCGCGCGCCGCGGGCGAGGGTCAGATCCTGCAGTCGTAGCACTTAGGGCAACTCTTCCTGACGGGCCAAGAACACCATGTCGTCGCCGGCGCTGGTGGTGAGCCACGTGAGAGGGATGTCGGAGAACGCGGCATCGGTCTGCGGGCGGCCGTCACCGACCTCGACCACCAGGACGCCATCGCGCTTCAAGTAGGCGCGCGACTGACGCATGATCCGGCGCACCAGGTCGAGACCGTCGTCGCCGCCGGCGAGCGCCAGGCTGGGCTCGTGGCGGTATTCGCGCGGCAGGGTTGCCATCGACTCGGCCGTCACGTACGGCGGGTTCGAGATGATGATGTCGTAGCGCTTGGGCGGCAGGCTGTTGAAGAGGTCGGACTCGACCAGATTGACGCGCTCGCCAAAGCCGTAGTCGTCGACGTTGATGCGGGCCACGGCCAGCGCGTCCTTGCTGATGTCGACCGCGTCGACCTGGGCGTTGGGGAAAAAGTCCGCCGCCATGATCGCCAGACAACCTGAGCCGGTGCACAGGTCGAGCACGTTGGTCACGGCGAGCGGGTCGGCAATCCAGGGTTCGAGCCAGGTCTTGAGCAGTTCGCCGATAAAGGAGCGCGGAATCAGAACGCGCTCATCGACATAGAACTTGTAGCCCATCAGCCACGACTCGCGCAGCAGGTAGGCGGCCGGAACGCGCTGCTTGACGCGGCGGTCGATGATCTGCAGCAAGGTGTTGATCTCGGCGTGCGTGAGGTAGGCGTCGAGAAAGATTTCGAGCCGCTCGAGCGGCAGGTTGAGCGTGCGCATCACGATGAAGGCGGCTTCATCGAAAGCGTCAGGCGAACCGTGACCGAAGGAGAGTTTGGCTTCGTTAAAGTGCGTGGTGGCGTAGCGCAGCACGTCGCGCAGGGTGCGCAGATTGGCTTGGGCGTCGATCGACATGATGATTTATCTCAGCAGGAGTTCGAGGGTGCGGCGGTAGACGTCCTTGAGCGGTTCAAGGTCGGCGACGAGGATGTTTTCGTTGATCTGGTGGATGGTGGCGTTGGAGGGGCCGAATTCGATCACCTGCGGACACCAGGTCGCGATAAAGCGGCCGTCGGAAGTGCCACCGGTGGTTGAGAGTTCGGGCCGGATGCCAACCGTGGCGGCCATCGCGTCGGCCAGGGCGTGCGAGAGCTCGCCCGGCGGGGTCAGGAAGGGGCGGGCGCCGATCGTCCAGGCCACCGAGAAATCAAGCCCGTGGCGAGTCAGGAGGGCTTCGATCCGCTCGATCAGACCCTCGGCGGTCGAGGCCGGCGCAAAGCGCAGGTTGAAATCGATCACACAAGTGCCGGGAACGACGTTGGTCGCGCCCGTGCCGGCGTGGACGTTCGAGATCTGGAAGGTGGTGGCCGGGAAGAACTCGTCACCCGCGTCCCACTCGGTGGCGGCCAGTTCGGCGATTGCCGGGGCAGCCTCGTGCACCGGGTTGCGGGCGAGCTGCGGGTAGGCGACGTGGCCCTGGATGCCACGCACCGTGAGCTTGCCCGAGAGTGAGCCGCGGCGGCCGTTCTTGATCGTGTCGCCGAGCTGGGCGACCGAGGTCGGCTCGCCGACCACGCAGTAATCGATCCTCTCGTCGCGCGCGCGCAAAGCCTCGACCACCAGAGTCGTGCCGTGGGTGGCGGGGCCTTCCTCGTCGGAAGTGAGCAGTAGCGCGATCGAGCCGCGGTGATCGGGGTGGGCGCGGACGAATTCTTCGGCCGCCACGGTGAAGGCGGCGAGCGAGCTCTTCATGTCCGAGGCGCCGCGGCCATAGAGGCGGCCGTCGCGGATCGTCGGCTCAAAGGGCGGCGAATCCCAGGCCTCCAGCGGCCCGGTCGGCACGACATCGGTGTGGCCGGCAAAAACGAAGACCGGCGCCGCGGCGCCGCGGCGCAGCCACAGATTGGTGGTGCCGCCAGCGGCGATGGTTTCGGCGATAAATCCCAGCGGCGCGAGGCGATCGGCGATCAGGGTCGCGCAGCCGGCGTCCTCGGGCGTGACCGAGGCGCGGGAAATCAATTCTCGAGTGAAATCCAGAGTGGGGTTCATGGCGCAGGCAATAGGCGCGCGACGGCCAAAGGCCGTGATCGAACGCGTGGGGATGCCCCCGATTCTAACGGGCGCGCCCGCTCGGGCTCGCCCGGAGATTCCCCGCTCAGATCGTCAGGGTGAATTCGGTGAACGAAGCCGAGTCGGGCACGGGTTCACCCGGGTGGCCCTGCTTGGTCTGGGGCTTGCCGGCGTTGTTGATGAACCACAGCAGGTTGTTCTGCGAATCGGCCGCTGCCAAGGCATCGTCGCGGGTGACGAGTTCGGCCTGGATCAAGCCATAGAGGCTTTGTTCGTAGGAAGAGCTTTCCGGTGCGAGGCTGTGCTCGAGCGCTTCCTTGATCGATTGCACATCGCCGCACTCGATCAGGTCGGCGATGTGGCGGTTGTTGATCAGGACTTCGACCGCGGGCACCCGGCCGCCCTTTCTGGCGCGTACCAGGCGCTGCGAGATGATCGCCTTCAAGGCCACCGACAAATCCTGGAACAGCGCCTGACGGGTCTCGGGCGGGTAGAAGCTGATCACCCGGTTGAGGGTGTGGGCGGCGTTGGTCGCGTGCAGGGTGGCGACCACCAGATGGCCCGACATTGCGTAAGAGATCGCCGCGGTCATGGTTTCGCGGTCGCGGATCTCGCCGATGAAAATCATGTCGGGCGCCTGACGCATCGCGTTTTTCAGGGCCGCGTGCAGGGTCTGGGCATCGGTGCCGATCTCGCGCTGGTTGATGATCGAACGTTTGTTGCGGAACAGGAACTCGATCGGGTCCTCGAAGGTCAGCACGTGACCGGTGAGCAGCTCGTTGCGGTGATCGATCATCGAGGCGATGGTGGTCGATTTGCCGCTGCCGGCCGAACCCACCACCAGAATCAGGCCACGCTTTTCCATGATGAGGTCTTTCATGACCTCGGGCAGCGCGAGCGAGTCGAGCTTGGGAACGTCGTACGGGATAAAGCGGATCACGGCCGAGATCGAGCCGCGCTGCTTGAAGGCCGAGAGCCGGAAGCTGCCCACGCCCGCGACCGGCAGCGCCAGGTTGAGCTCGCCCGTGGTCTCGAGCGTCTTGAACTCGTCGGCGCTGATGCGTTCGGCGAGCAATTGAGTGATGTCCGATGGTGCGAGCCGCTCCTGGCTGATCGGCACCGCCACGCCGTTGATCTTGATCGTGATGGGCGAGCCGACCGCCAGAAAGAGGTCGGACACCTTCTTTTCGGCCATCAAGGAAAAAAGGCGATCAAGCGACATGGGGCAAGCTCCGGCAAAAGCGGGCCAGACCCGCAGCGCTGTTAGGTTAAAACAAGCCGGCGCGATAGGTATCACGCCGGTTCGGTATTCACGCGCGCAGCAGTTCGTTGATGCTGGTCTTGGCGCGAGTCTTGGCGTCGACGCGCTTGACGATTACGGCGCAGTACAGGCTGTACTTGCCATCGGCCGAGGGCAGCGAGCCGCTCACCACGACCGAGCCCGCGGGGATGCGGCCGTAGCTGACTTCGCCGCTGGCGCGGTCGTAGATCTTGGTGCTCTGGCCCAGGTAGACCCCCATGCTGATCACCGAGTTCTCCTCGACGATCACGCCTTCGACCACTTCCGAGCGCGCACCGATGAAGCAGTTGTCCTCGATGATGGTCGGGTTGGCTTGCAGGGGCTCCAACACGCCGCCGATGCCCACGCCGCCCGAGAGGTGGACGTTCTTGCCGATCTGCGCGCACGAACCGACGGTGGCCCAGGTGTCGACCATCGTGCCTTCGTCCACGTAGGCGCCGATGTTGACGTAGCTCGGCATCAGAATCACGTTCTTGGCCAGGTAGGCGCCACGGCGGGCCACGGCGGGCGGAACCACGCGCACGCCGGTGGCGCGCATCTCGTCCTCGGACAGTTTTGAGAACTTGGTCGGCACCTTGTCGAAAAAGCCCAGCTCGCCGGCGCGCATCTCGACGTTGTCGTTCAGGCGGAACGACAGCAGCACCGCCTTTTTAAGCCACTGGTGGGTGGTCCAGGTGCCGTCGATCTTTTCGGCCACGCGCACGCGACCGGCGTTCAAGTCAGCGATTGCGTGATTCACCGCGTCGCGCACCTCGGCCGGGGCGGCGGCGGGAGAGAGTTGGGCGCGGTCTTCCCACGCGGCTTCGATCGTCTGTTGCAGGTTCATGTCGGTCTCAGAAATCAGGGCTTGAAATTGGCAATGCGTTGGGCGGCCTCGGCGACTTCAGCCGGGCTCGCGACCAAGGCGATGCGGATGCGGTTGCGGCCGGGGTTGTGGCCATCGGCCTCCCGAGCAAGAAACGATCCGGGCAAAACCGTGACCGCGCATTCGGCGTAGAGCCGGCGAGCGTAGTCAGTGTCGGCGATCGGCGCCTTGGCCCAGAGGTAGAAGGCGGCATCGGGCATGGGCGCCTCGAGCGCGCTGGCGATCACGGGCTGCGCGGTGCGGAACTTCTCGGCGTAAAGGCGGCGGTTCTCGACCACGTGGGTTTCGTCGTTCCACGCCGCCAGGCTCGCCATCTGCACCGGCCCACCCATGGCGCAGCCGTGGTAGGTCCGAAACAGCAGGAACTGCTTAAGGATCTTGGCGTCGCCCGCGACAAAGCCCGAGCGCAGGCCGGGAACGTTGGAGCGCTTCGACAGGCTGGAAAAGACCACCAGCTTGTCGTAGTCGTCGCGGCCGAGCGCCTGCGCCGCTTCCAGAGCGCCCAGCGGCGGTTGGGTTTCGTCGAAATAAATCTCGGAATAGCACTCGTCGGCGGCGATGACAAAGCCGTGGCGATCAGCCAGTTCGAACAGCGCCTTCCACTCGGGCAGGGTCATTACCCGTCCGGTGGGGTTGCCAGGCGAACACACGAACACCAGTTGGACCTGGTCGAGCGCGGTGGCCGAGAGCCGGCCGAAGTCCATCGCGAAGCCGTTGGCCTCGGTGGTCGGCAGAAAGACCGGCTGGGCGCCAGCGAGCAGGGCCGCGCCTTCGTAGATTTGGTAGAAGGGATTGGGGCTCACCACGCGTGCCGGGCGGCTGCGATCGACCACGGCCTGGGCGAAGGCAAAGAGCGCCTCGCGCGAGCCGGTGACCGGCAAGACCTGGGTGGCCGGATCGATTCGCTTCAAGCCGTAACGGCGAGCGAGCCAGCTGGCGATCGCCTCTCGCAGGCGCGGATCGCCCGCGGTGGCCGGGTAGTTGGAGAGGAGCGGCAGCGCCTCGACCAGGGCGGCCTTGATGAAAGCCGGGGTCTCGTGCTTGGGTTCGCCGATCGACAGATTGATCGGCTTTACGCCGGTCGGGAGTTCGATCCCTTCGAACAGCTTGCGCAGCCGTTCGAAGGGGTAGGGCTGAAGACGCTGGAGCTCAGGGTTCATGCGCGGTGATCGCCTTAGCCGCGCATGGGCTGGCCGGCCTCGAAGCTCGGCAGATCGATCGCGGGAGCCGGCTTCCAGCCGCGTTTGCGGTGCTCGGCGACAACATTGGTGTAAATCCCGCCGCGCACCCACCACTTGGCGGTGATGCGCAGAAAGCGCGGCGACAAGGCCTTGACCAGATCGTCGAGGATCAGGTTGGTGACGGCCTCGTGGAACGCGCCTTCGTTGCGGTAGGACCACATATAGAGTTTGAGCGCCTTCAGCTCGACGTTCTTTTTGTCCGGAACGTAATCGAGTGTGATGGTGGCGAAGTCCGGCTGCCCGGTCATGGGGCACAGGCAGGTGAACTCGGGCACCTCGATGTGGACCAGGTAATCGCGCGCGGGAGCCGGATTAGGGAAGGTCTCGAGGGTCTTGCTGGGTGCGGTGGACTTGCCGGGCTTGCTGGTGCGCGTGGCCATGGTTTTTCAGCGGCGACGCGCCGCGTGAGACAAAGAGAGGCGGTTATTATAGAAGTGTCTCTAAACCCTCCGGCCGCTCGCAGCTTGGTGCTGCGTGGCAGACCGCCGGTGCTTCCCCAGAAAATCCCAAGTGCGCCTTCGGCAGATCAAGCTTGCAGGGTTTAAGTCTTTTGTCGATCCCACCCAGATCGACGTGCCGGGCCGCCTCGTGGGCGTCGTCGGGCCCAATGGTTGCGGCAAGTCGAACGTGATCGATGCCGTGCGCTGGGTGTTGGGCGAGTCCAAGGCCAGCGAATTGCGTGGCGAATCGATGGCCGACGTGATCTTCAACGGCTCGATCCATCGCAAGCCGGCTGGCCGCGCCAGCGTCGAACTGGTGTTCGAAAACACCGACGGCCGCATCAGCGGCGCCTGGGGCCAGTACGCCGAAGTGTCGGTCAAGCGCGTTCTCACACGCGAGGGCGCGAGCAGCTACTACCTGAACAACCAGCAGGTCCGCCGCCGCGACGTGCAGGACATCTTTCTTGGTACCGGCCTGGGGCCGCGCGCCTACGCCATCATCGGCCAGGGCATGATTTCCCGCATCGTCGAGGCGCGCCCCGAAGATCTGCGCATCTTTCTGGAAGAGGCCGCCGGGGTCTCCAAGTACAAGGAGCGCCGCCGCGAGACCGAGAACCGCCTGGGCGACACGCGCGACAACCTGACCCGCGTCGAAGACATCTTGCGCGAGCTCGAAGGGCAGACCGGAAAGCTCGGTCAGCAGGCCGAGGTCGCCACTCGCTACCAGGATCTGGTGGCGCGGCACGATGGCCAGCAACATCTCTTGTGGTTCGCCCGCCGCCGCGACGCCGAGGTCGAAGGCGAGAAGATCGCCCGCGAGATCGACGCGGGCAGTGTGGCGCTCGAAGCGCATATCGCCGAACTGCGGGCGGCCGAACGCCTGCTCGAAGAAATTCGCGCCGCCCACTTCGAAAGCTCGGATGCGGTCCACGAGGCCCAGGGCAAGCTCTACCAGGTCAATGCCGAGATCGGCCGGCTGGAATCCGAGATCCGCATGATCGTCGACGGCCGCACGCGCCTGGCCGCTCAGCTCCAGACCTTGCGCGGCACGCGTGAGCGGCGCCTGACCGAACGTGGCGAGCTGCTCGAGCGGGCCGAGGGTCTGGCGGCTGCGATCGAAGACGCGACCCTCCGCCTGGGCGAAGCGCAGGCGCGCGCGATCGATCACGAGGCCATGCTGCCCGAGTTCGAGCTGGCTTACTCCGACGCTCGCGACGCCATGACCACCGCACGCTCGAGCGCGGTGGCGGCCGAAAATTCGATCGAATCGGTGGCGGCCGAGAGCCGCGCGCTCGAGCGTCAGATTGCGGGTCTGGTGCAGCGGCGCGAGCGCCTGGCGCAGGAAAAGAGCCAGATGGGCGCGCCCGACGAGGAGCGCCACGCCTTTCTGCAGGAAGAACTCGCCCGCTTTGAAGAAGACCAGGCGATCCACACCGAAGGCCAGATGGCCGCGGAAGAGGATGTCGCCCGCCTGACCGATGAGCGTCAGGCGGCGCTCGACGCTCGCACCCGCGAAGCCAATACGCTCACCCGGATCGAGGCGAGGCTGGCGGCGCTGCGTCAGCTGCAGGCCGATGTCGAAGCCAACGGCAAGCTCGCCCCCTGGCTCAAGGAGCAGGGACTCGACGGCCTGCCGCGGTTGTTCAAGAAGCTGGCGGTCGAGTCAGGGTGGGAAACCGCGGTCGAAACCGTCTTGCGCGAGCGGATCGAAGCGCTGGAAGTCGGTCGCCTCGACATGGTGGCCGGTCTGGCGGGCAATGCGCCACCGGCCCGGGTCGCCTTTTACAGCCCGACCGGCGCGGTGCCGCGAGAGAACCCGGCGATAGCCGGTTTCGCTTCACTCGCCAGCATGACCCGCGGCCACGATGCGGCGCTTGCCGCCGTGGTGGGCGATTGGCTGGCCCAGGTCTATGTCGCCAACGACCTGCCAGCGGCGCTTGCCGCGCGCGACCAGTTGCCGCCAGGGGCGAGCTTCATTGTCCAGGCCGGTCACATGGTCAGCCGTCATGGGGTGCGCTTTCATGCGCCCGACGACGAGAAGTCCGGGATGCTGGCGCGCCGTCAGGAGATCGAAAACCTCGATCGGGAGATCCGGGCTCAGCGACTGATCGTCGACGAGTGCACCGGCGCGGCTGCGCGCGCCGAGAGCGCCCTGCGCCACGCGCAGGAATCGCTCGTCCAGCACCGCCGCGAACTGGACCGCACCCGCAGCCAGATGCATGGCGTGCAGCTTGAGGCGGTGCGGCTCTCCGAGCTGATCGAGCGCGTCAAACACCGCAGCGGTCAGATCGACGGCGAGCTCGCCGAGATCGCCGCTCACGACGAAGAACTTCGTGCCAGCCGCGAAGAGGCCGAGGCACGCTTCCAGTCGCTCGACGAGGAGCTGGCCAGCGCGCAGCAGCGCGCCGAAGACGCGCAGATGGCTTACGAAGAGGCCGATGCCCGCTTGCGCGCCGCACGCGAGGAAAGCCGCAATCGGCAGACCGCGCGCCAGCAGATCGAGTTCAGCCTGGCGGGCAATCGCGATCGTGAGCGCGATGTCCGCCACGCCGCCGAGGTTGCCGCCAACGATGCCGCCCGGCTCGAGATCGACGTCGACGCCGCCGCCGAGGAATTGGCGCGGCTCGACGATTCGGCCGCCCGCGCCGGTCTGGACGATTTGCTCGCCAACCGCGCCAATGCCGAAGACGGCTTGCGCGAGACGCGGACCCGGATGGACGAGCTGGCGCATTCGCTGCGAACGACCGATGAAAAGCGGCTCGTTCTCGAGCGCGAGCAGCAGCCGCGGCGCGACCGCATCACCGAGCTGCAATTGAAGCAGCAGGCGGCGCGCCTGACGGTCGAGCAGTTTGCCCAGCAGTTGCTCGAGGCCGGCGCCGACGAAGTGCCGTTGGCGGCGCGCTACGAGGCCGAGTCGCCGCGCGCGGCCAGCCTGCAGGGCGAGATCACGCGACTGGCCAACGAGATCGCCGCGCTGGGCGCGGTCAACCTCGCCGCGCTGGATGAGCTTAAGAGCGCGATGGAGCGCAAGACCTACCTCGAATCGCAGTCGAACGACCTCAAGGCCGCGATCGAGACCCTGGAAGACGCGATTCGCAAAATCGATCGCGAGACTCGCGAACTGCTGCAGAACACCTTTAACCAGGTCAATACGCAGTTTGGCGCGATGTTTCCCAAGCTGTTCGGCGGTGGCGAGGCGCGCCTGATCATGACCGGCGACGAGATTCTCGACGCCGGCGTTCAGGTGATGGCGCAGCCCCCGGGCAAGCGCAACAGCACCATCCACCTACTCTCGGGCGGCGAGAAAGCGCTGACCGCGACCGCGCTGGTGTTTGCGATGTTCAAGCTCAACCCGGCGCCGTTCTGCCTGCTCGACGAGGTTGACGCACCGCTCGACGACGCCAACACCGAACGTTTCTCCAGGCTGGTGGCCTCGATGGCGGATTCGACCCAGTTCCTCTTCATCACCCACAATAAAATTGCGATGGAAATTGCCGAGCAACTGGTGGGGGTGACGATGCAGGAGCAGGGCGTGTCGCGGATCGTGGCGGTGGACATCGCCGCGGCGACCCGGCTGGTGGCCGAAGCTGCCTGATGGCGGTCGAATCGAATGACTTGTTGTCGAACAGACGCTGACGGACCCAACTCATGAGCCAACTCCAGATTGCGCTTACTGGCCTTGCCCTGGCGGTGCTGGTCGGGATCTTTGCCTGGGGCAAGTGGGACGAGCGCCGCGCTCGTGCCCGAATGCAGGACTTGCACTCGGGGGTTGGCGACCCCTTGATGGGGGAGAGTGCGGCGAGCCCGGCTGCGCCGGCCACACCCGAAGGCCGGCCGCGCTCCGATGCGCGGGTCGAGCCAAGTTTTGGCGGCGCCGCGCCGGTCTCCGAACCCGATTCCGCGCCGGCCTTGACGCCGGAGTCCGAGCCGCTCGCGAACGATGTGCTCGCCAGCGCACCGGTGCAGGCCGGCGGCTGGCTCGAAGATCCCTTGCTCGATTTCGCTTTCGAGCTGCGCTGCTCGCACCCGATCGATGGCGTTGCCGCACTGGCCGCCGCGGCCCAGCTCGCCCGCCTGCAGTTGCCGCTGCCGGCGCACCTGGCGGTGTGGGACGCCCGTGTCCAGCAGTGGAGCGCTCCCGATCGCTTCGGGTTTTATTCCGAGATGCTGGTCGCGCTGCAGATGGCCGATCGCCGTGGTGCCTTGACCGAGATCGACGCCTCGCGTTTCCTGGCCGCGGTCCAGCAGATCGCGCTCGAACTCGAGGCCGATTTCGATCCGCCCGACGTGCCGCGTCTGCTGGAGCAGGCCGCCGCGCTCGACGCGACCGTGGCCAAGTTCGACGTCCAGCTCTCTCTCACGCTCAAGTCGGCGGGTGCACCGTTCGCGTTCGACGCGATCAGATCCACCGCTCAAGCGGTCGGTTTCGTGGTTGCGGGCGAGGGTCGCTGGGAAAAGGGCGATGCCGAGCGCCGCCCCTTGCTGCTGGCCGCAGATGCGCCCCTGGCCGAATCGGTGCGGATCACGCTCGACGTGCCGGTCGCGCCGCTCGCCTCGCAGCCGCTTGAAGCCTTGTTCGCCACGGCCAATGATTTGGCGGCCCGGCTGGGGGCCTTGATCGTTGACGACGTGGGCCGCCCGATCGCCAGCGGCGCCGCGGTGGCGATCAACCAGCAGCTCGCGCTGCTTTATCAGCAGATGCACGACGCCGGGATCGAGCCCGGCGGTGAGCGCGCCCGCCGCCTTTATACGGCGGGCGAAGCGCGCTGATCGCCTTGTCCGTGCCGAGCCGGCGGCCGGCTTCGCAGGGTGCTTGCGCAGCGGCACACTGCGACTCCCGGTTTTCTTCGCGATGGGGGAGATGGCATGGAGCGAGCCCCGGTCCGATTTTTCTTGCGCGCTGTGCGCCACGCCGGTGCCGCCGCGCTGGCCGCCTTGGCGTTCTCGAGCGCTGTGGCTCAAGCGCCCCTTGTGACCGCGCCGCCGCGCGCCGCTGCTTCCAACCGCTTTCAAGCCATGACTTCTGATTCCTTGCCCGCTCCCGCCGCCGCCCGCATCGAGGCCTTGCGCCGCGAGATCGAGCGTCACAACCACGCCTACTACGTGCTCGACGCGCCGACGGTTCCAGATGCCGAGTACGACCGCCTGTTTCGAGAGCTGCAAGCGCTCGAGGCGGCGCATCCCGAGCTGGCGAGCCCGGCTTCGCCCACCCAGCGCGTGGGCGGCGCGGCGCGCTCGGACCTGGCCAAGGTCCGGCATGCGGTGGCAATGCTGTCGATCCACACCGAGACTGATGCCAGCGCCGGCGGCGCGCAGGCGTTTGACGCTCGCGTCCGGCGCGAGCTGGGGCTGGAGCCCGAAGCGCCGGCGCTCGCCTACGCGGCCGAACTCAAGTTCGACGGCCTCGCGGTGAACTTGCGCTATGTCGATGGCGTTCTGGTCCAGGCCGCCACTCGCGGTGACGGCGAGGTGGGTGAAGACGTCACCCCCAATGTGCGAACGATCCGCAGCATTCCTCTGCGCTTGATCGGGCCGGTGCCGGCGGTGCTCGAGGTGCGAGGCGAAGTCTTCATGCGGCGCGCTGATTTCGATTCGCTCAACGAACGCCAGCGCGCCGCGGGCGACAAGGTCTTCGTCAACCCGCGCAATGCGGCGGCGGGTTTTCTGCGCCAGCTCGATTCGCGCATCACCGCGCAGCGGCCTTTGTCCTTCTACGCCTACGGCCTGGGTGAAGTGGTCGGCGAACCGTTCGCGACCACTCACAGCGGTGTGCTCGACGCCCTGGCGGCGATGGGTGTGCCGGTGGCGGCCGAGCGTACGGTGGCTCAGGGGCCGCAGGCGCTGGCCGAGTTTCACGCGCGCATCGCGGCGCTGCGCGACTCACTGCCTTTCGATATCGACGGCGTGGTCTACAAGGTCGATTCGCTCGCGCTTCAGCGCGAACTGGGGTTTGTCTCGCGCGAGCCGCGCTGGGCGGTCGCTCACAAATACCCGGCGCAAGAGGCTCTCACCACCGTGGTCGACATCGACGTCCAGGTCGGCCGCACCGGCAAGCTCACCCCGGTGGCGCGCCTGACGCCGGTCTTTGTCGGCGGGGTGACGGTGAGCAACGCGACCTTGCACAACGAAGACTTCATCGCCCAGCTGGGTCTGATGATTGGCGACACGGTCACGGTGCGCCGCGCGGGCGATGTGATCCCGGAAATCGTCGGCGTGCTCACCGAGCGGCGGCCCGCCAATGCGCGCGCCTTTGTGCTGCCCGAGCGTTGCCCGGTGTGCGGCTCCGGAACGCTGCGCGACGAAGCCGAGAAGGACACGCGCTGCACCGGCGGCCTCTTTTGTGCGGCGCAGAGAAAGCAGGCCTTGCTGCATTTTGCCGGGCGGCGTGCGATGGATATCGAAGGCCTGGGTGACAAGTTGCTCGACCAGCTGGTAGCGGCCGATTTCGTCCATACCCCGGCCGATCTGTTCAAGCTCGACCTCGCCACCTTGACCGGTCTTCCCCGCATGGGCGAGAAATCGGCGCAGAACATTCTGGCCGCGCTGGATCGAGCGCGCAGCACCACGCTCGCGCGCTTTGTCTACGCGCTCGGAGTGCGGCACGTGGGCGAGGCCACGGCGCGCGACCTGGCGCGCCACTTCGGCGCGCTCGAGGCCTTGATGCAGGCCGATGAGGCCGCTTTGCTCTCGGTGCGCGACGTCGGTCCGGTGGTGGCGGGATCGATCGCGCGCTTTTTTGCCGAGCCGCACAACCAGGAAGTGATCGCGGCTTTGCGCGCGGCCGGGGTGCATTGGCCCGAAGGCGAGGCGCCGGCCGCAGCTAACGGCCCGATGGTGGGCAAAACTTTTGTTTTGACCGGGACGCTGCCGACGCTCACGCGCGAGGCGGCCGCTGCCTTGATCGAGGCGGCGGGTGGCAAGGTGGTGGGCTCGGTGTCGAAGAAAACCGATTACGTCGTGGCGGGCGAGGCCGCCGGCAGCAAGCTCGAGCGGGCCAAGGCTCTGGGCCTTGCCGTGCTCGACGAGGCCGGGCTACGGCAACTTTTAGGGAACTAGAACATGTACGCAATCATTGGTGGCAGCGGTCTGGCCAAGCTCTCGGCACTCGACTCGATCGAGCGGCGCGTAATGCGAACGCCTTATGGCGAGCCCTCTGGCGCGATCACCCTCGGCCAGCTCGGCGGGCGCGACATTGTCTTTCTGGCGCGCCACGGTTATGGCCACACGATCGCCCCGCACGAGATCAACTACCGCGCCAATATCTGGGCGCTCAAGGAGTTGAAGGTCCGCGGCATTCTGGCGGTGGCCACCGTGGGTTCGGTCAACGAGGCTCTGGTGCCGGGAACGCTGGTGGTTCCAGACCAGCTGATCGACTACACCTATGGTCGCAAGTCAACCTTCTTCGAGGGTTCGGAAACGCCGGTCACCCATATCGACTTCACCGAGCCGTACTCAAACGAGCTGCGCCAGCGCCTGTTGGCCGCTGCCGCCGGTGTGGGCGAGGCCGTGGTCGACGGTGGCACCTATGCCTGCACCCAGGGTCCGCGGCTTGAGACCGCGGCCGAGATTGAGCGGATTCGCCGTGACGGTGGCGATCTGGTCGGCATGACCGGCATGCCCGAGGCCTCGCTCGCACGGGAAGCGGGTCTGGCTTATGCCTCCTTGGGCGTGGTGGTCAACCATGCGGCGGGTCTGGGAGCGAGCAAGCACCGGATTTTGCTGGCGGACCTCGAGTCGGTGATGAAGGCGACCGTCGCGCGTGCTTTGCGCGTACTCGAGGCGACGGTCAGCGAACCGTTCGAGGGGAATGCGAAATGATCCACCCGATCCTGAAGATGGGCGACGCCCGCCTCTTGCGGGCGGCCGAGCCGGTCACCGAGTTCGGCACGCCCGAGCTCAAGCAGCTGATTGCCGACATGTTTGAAACCATGGCCGCGGCCGGCGGCGTGGGTCTGGCCGCGCCGCAGATTGGCGTCAATCTGCGGCTGGTTATTTTCGGGTTTGACAGCAGCGAGCGTTACCCGGACGCGCCGGCGGTGCCGCAGACCGTGTTGCTCAACCCGGAGCTGCGACCCTTGTCCGACGCGATGGACGAGGGTTGGGAAGGATGCCTGTCGGTGCCCGGCCTGCGTGGCGCGGTACCGCGTTTCACCGAGCTCGCCTACAGCGGCTTTGATCCCGACGGCCAGCGTATCGAGCGGGTTGCCAGCGGTTTTCATGCGCGGGTGGTGCAGCATGAATGCGACCACCTCGACGGCATTCTGTATCCGATGCGACTCGAGGATTTCTCTCGCTTCGGCTTTACCGAGGTGCTGTTCCCCGAGCTGGCGGACCAGCCCGAGGATTGAGTGGCGTGGTGCGGGGTTTGACCGCGGTTCAGGCCGCGAGCGCCGCCAGCAGTTCGTTTTCGATCGCGAGCTGGGCGCGGGGCTGGTCAAGCTCGGGGCCATCGACCAGGAAGACGTCTTCGGCGCGCTCGCCCAGCGTCAGGATCTTGGCGGTCTGGACGTTGACGCCATGTTCGGCCAGCACCCTGGCGATCGAGTACAAGAGCCCGATCCGGTCGGTGGCGGTGATCGACAGCAGATAGTTGCGGCCGCGTTCGTCGGGCTGGAGCTGCACTGCGGGTGAGATCGGAAAGTGGCGCGACTGGCGCGACATCCGGCCCTTGGCGGGCGCGGCCAGCGGCGCGGCCTTGGCGATCAACTCTGCGAGTTCGTGTTCGATCTGTGAGAGCAGCTCGCGGTAGTGCGGGTTGCGGCCATGGTCAGTGACGAGAAAGGTGTCGAGCGCCCAGCCGTGGCGGGTGGTGTGGATGCGCGCGTCGAGAATCGACAGGCTCTTGGATTCGAAGTAGCCGGCGACACGAGCGAACAAGTCCTTTTGGTCGCGGGTGTAGATCAGCACTTCGGCGCCTTCGCCGATGCGGGCGAGCCGGCAGCGGACGATCGGTCGCTCGGCCGAGACCCGGGAGAACAAGGAGCGGGTGTGCCAGGCGATGTCCTGCGCGGTGTGGCGCAGAAAGTAGACCACGTCGAGCTGGGCCCACAGATCGACCCGCGCCGAGTCTTGCAGACCATAGAGCCGCAGGATGTGCAGCGCTTCCTGCTTGCGCGATTCCAGCAGCGCGGTGGGCGAGGGCGCTTCACCGCCCAGCCGTCGGCGCGCAGCGCGGAAAAGCTCTTCGAGCAGTTGGCCCTTCCAGGCATTCCATACCTTGGGGCTGGTGCCGCGGATGTCGGCCACCGTCAGCAGGTAGAGCGCGGTGAGCCAGCGCTCGTTGCCGACCAGTTCGGTGAAACGTTGGATCACCGTGGGGTCGGCCAGATCCTGCTTTTGCGCCACGGTGCTCATGGTCAGGTGATGCTCGACCAGGAACTCGATCAGGGCGGAGTCTTCGGGCGCAATGCCGTGGGCACGGGCGAAAGTCTTGACCTCACGCGCGCCGAGTTGGCTGTGGTCGCCGCCGCGGCCTTTGGCAATGTCGTGAAACAGTGCGGCCACGACCAGCAGCCAGGGCCGGTCGAAATCGGCGACCAGCTGGCTGCACAAGGGATATTCGTGGGCGTATTCGGCCAGGGTGAAGCGGCGCAGATTGCGCACCACTTGCAGAATGTGCTGGTCGACCGTGTAGACGTGGAACAAGTCGTGCTGCATCTGGCCGACGATCTTGCGGAACGCCGGCAGGTAGCGGCCGAGAATGCCCCATTGGTTCATCGCTCGCAGCGCGTGCAAGACGCCCTTGGGCTGCTGCAGGATCGCAAGAAAGGTGGCGCGGTTGCGTGGGTCGCGGCGGAATTCGGCGTCCATGTTGTCGCGCGAATGCCAGAGCGCGCGCAGCAGCCGGGTCGACTTGCCCTTCAATTCCGGGTGTTGCTCGAGCAACAGGAAGGCGCGCAGGATGCCGTTGGGGTCGCGCACCAGGGCGTCGTCGCCATTGATGTCGAGCAGCTCGCCGCGGGCGACGAAGGTGACGTCGAGCGCGATGGCTTGGCCGCCATCGTGCGCAAAGAGGCGTTGCTCGATGTTCTGCAGCAGGATCGCGTTCAACTGCGTCACCGCTTTGGCGGTGAGGTAGTAACGCTGCATCAGGACTTCGCTGGCGCGCCGCGAGCTCTTGGGCAGAATGCCGGCCGAGGCGGCAACGGCCTGTTGCACGTCGAACACCAGCCGGTCTTCGCGCCGCTTGGCCACCAGGTGCAGCCGGGCGCGGATGTCCTTGAGGTGGCGGCCAACCCGCCGCAGGTGGTTCGCTTCGGCGGCGGTGATCAGTCCCTTGCGCGCGAGCTCGGACCAGGATCGCCCCAGGCCGGCGGCCAAGGCGACCCAGGCGAGCACGTGCAGGTCGCGCAGGCCGCCCGGGCTCTCCTTGACGTTGGGTTCGAGCGCGTAAGGCGTTTCCTGGTACTTGATGTGGCGCTGCTGCTGCTCGAGCAGCTTGGCGCGAAAGAACGCGCGTGGGTCGAGGCCGTTGGCGATGCTGCGGCGGAACTCCTGGTAGAGCGCGCGGTTGCCGGTGATCAGGCGCGACTCGAGCATCGCCGTCAAGGCGGTGACGTCGGCGGCGGCTTCCTCGCGGCATTCATCAAGCGTGCGAACGCTGTGGCCGAGCGCCAGGCCCAGGTCCCACAGCTGGCCCACGAGCCGTTCGATCGTTTCACGCTGTACCGCGTCGGGCGCATGCGGCAACAGCAGCAGGATGTCGACGTCGGAATAGGGAAACAACTCGTCACGGCCATAGCCGCCCACGGCGACGACGGCGGCCGAGGCCGCGAGTCCGGCCTCAGCCGTGGCTTGTCGGACGACCTGGTCGGTGGCCTGCGACAAGTCTTTCAACAGGGCTTCAACTCCGCCGCCGGCGAGAAAAGCCGCGATCAAGCGTTCGCGCTCGGCGCGCAATTGATCACGCAGGCGAAAGCCGGCTTCGTTCATGGCGGGCGACGGAGGGGATCAGGCGAGGGCGCTGGGGGTGCCGGCTGGCTTAACAAACGACGGAATCGCCGGCGTGCCCGCCGACTGGGTCAGGATTTCCCAGCCGGTCTCGGTCACGAGAACCGTGTGTTCCCATTGCGCCGACAGGCTGCGGTCCTTGGTGACGATGGTCCAGCCGTCGGGCAGGTCGCGGATCTCGCGGCGGCCGGCGTTGATCATCGGCTCGATCGTGAAGATCATGCCGGGGACGAGCTTCTCCAGCGTTCCGGCGCGGCCGTAGTGCAGGACTTGCGGCTCTTCGTGGAAGCTCTTGCCGATGCCGTGGCCGCAGAACTCGCGCACGATCGAATAGCCGGCCGCTTCGGCGAATTTCTGGATCGCGTGGCCGATGTCGCCGAAGGTGGCGCCAGGTTGAACCTGGGCTATCCCCTTCCACATCGCTTCGTAAGTGATCTCGCACAGACGCTTGGCGGCGATCGACCCTTCGCCGACGATGAACATGCGGCTGGTGTCGCCGTGATAACCGTCTTTGATGACCGTGATGTCGAGATTGACGATGTCGCCGCTCTTCAAGGCCTTTTCACCGGGAATGCCGTGGCAGACCTGATGATTGACCGACGTGCAGATCGACTTGGGGTAGGGTGAATAACCCTGAGGCGCGTAATTCAGCGGCGCGGGAATCGTGCCCTGAACATTGACCATGTAATCGTGGCAAAGGCGGTCGATCTCGCCGGTGGTGACGCCAGTGACGACGTGAGGAGTGATGAAATCCAGCACTTCGGCGGCGAGACGGCCGGCCAGGCGCATGCCTTCGATGTCCTGCGGGGTCTTGATGATGATGGACATGGGCTTGGCTTGAGGCAACGTGAACAAGCTGGATATAATAGCGGGCTAGCCTGGCTTTTTGGGCGATTGGTAGCTTGGCTTGCGGAGTCTTAAAGACTGCGCAAGGCGGCAAGGTCAGTAAAACCGATCGATCAAAAGGCAAGGCAAATCACGCGCCGCGTCACCAGGGTGTCCGCCCGGTTTTCAAAACAACCGGTGGACGTCGACGCAGGCGTAGGACCCAACCCTAGGTAAAAGGAAGTCAAATGAGCGTCAGCATGCGTGAAATGCTGGAAGCCGGAGTCCACTTCGGCCACCAGACCCGTTTCTGGAACCCCAAGATGTCGCAGTACATCTTCGGTTCGCGCAACAAGATTCACATCATCAACCTCGAGAAGACGGTTGAGAAGTTCGACGAGGCGGCCAAGTTCCTGCGCACCCTCGCGGCCAATCGCGGCACCATCCTGTTCGTTGGCACCAAGCGTCAAGCGCGCGAGATCATGGTCGAGGAAGCGACCCGCGCCAGTGTTCCTTTTGTTGATCAGCGCTGGCTGGGCGGCATGCTCACCAACTTCAAGACCGTCAAGGTCTCGATCAAGCGCCTGAAGGACATGGAGCAGACGCTAGCCGAAGGCGGCCTCGAGCGCATGAGCAAGAAAGAGGCCCTCGATTTCACGCGTGAGATCGAGAAGCTGAACAAGTCGATCGGCGGCATCAAGGACATGAACGGCCTGCCGGACGCGATCTTCGTGATCGACGTCGGCTACCACAAGATCGCTGTCCAGGAAGCCGCCAAGCTCGGCATCCCGGTCGTCGGCGTGGTCGATACCAACCACTCCCCCGATGGCGTGAGCTACGTCATCCCGGGTAACGATGACTCGTCCCGCGCGATCCGTCTGTTCGCCCGTGGCATGGCCGACGCCGTGCTCGAAGGCCGCGCCCAGTCGCTGGCTGGCGTGGTGACCGCTGCTCAAGGCGGCGAGGAATTCGTTGAAGTGGTCAACGAGGCCCAGCAATAAGCGGGTTAATTCCCGATTCAAAAAGGGGCGCAAGCCCCTTTTTTGTAAACGCACAAACCGATTCGAAGGAGCACCCCATGGCAGCAATCACCGCGAGCATGGTTAAGGAACTGCGCGAGAAGACCGACGCGCCGATGATGGAATGCAAGAAGGCCCTGACCGAGGCTGACGGCGATCTGGCCAAGGCCGAAGAGATCCTGCGCGTCAAGCTCGGCAACAAGGCCAGCAAGGCCGCGGCCCGCGTGACGGCCGAAGGCGTGGTGGCGATCCACATCGCCGCCGATGGCAAGAACGGCGCCATCATCGAGCTGAACTCGGAAACCGACTTCGTCGCCAAGAACGACGACTTCATCCAGTTCGCCAACGACCTGGCCCGCCTTGTCACCGAGCAAGCCCCGGCTGACGTCGCCGCCCTGGCCGCGCTGCCGCTGGGCGATGGCACGGTCGATTCCGTCCGCTCCGCCCTGGTGGGCAAGATCGGCGAGAACATGTCGATCCGTCGTTTCGTTCGCATCGCTGGCGAAGGCAAGCTGGGTCAATACGTCCACGGCGGCTCGCGCATCGGCGTGCTGGTCGATATCGTTGGTGGCGAGGCCGAGCTCGGCCGCGACGTCGCGATGCACATCGCCGCGTCCAAGCCCAAGGCGCTCGACGCCAGCGGCATCGCCTCCGAGCTGCTCGACGCCGAGCGTCGCGTGGCGATCGAAAAGGCCAAGGAAGCCGGTAAACCCGAAGCGATGCTCGAGAAGATCGCCGAAGGCACCGTGCAGAAGTTCCTGAAGGAAGTCACGCTACTGTCGCAGCCCTTCGTCAAGGACGACAAGCAGACCATCGAGCAGCTGTTGAAGAGCAAGGGCGCCAAGATCACCGGCTTCACCCTGTTCGTTGTCGGCGAAGGCATCGAGAAGAAGGTCAATGATTTCGCGGCCGAAGTGGCGGCGCAGCAAGCTGCTGCGCGCGGCTAAACCGGGAGACGACGCATGACGAGTTCCACATCACAAGCCTCGGTGACCGCGCCTGCTTTCAAGCGCGTGCTTCTCAAGCTTTCGGGCGAGTCGCTGATGGGCGACGACGCCTTTGGCATCAACCGCGCGACGCTCCAGTCGATGGTGGCTGATATTGCCGAGGTCACTTCGCTCGGTGTGGAACTCGCCATCGTCATCGGTGGCGGCAACATCTTCCGTGGCGTCGCTCTGGGCGCCGCGGGGATGGACCGCGCCACCGGCGATTACATGGGCATGATGGCGACCGTCATGAACTCGATGGCGTTGCAGGATGCGCTGCGCCGCGGCGGTGTCGAGGCGCGCGTGCAGAGTGCGCTCAACATCGAGCAGGTGGTCGAGCCCTACATCCGCCCCAAGGCGATCCGCTATCTGGAAGAAGGCCGCGTGGTGATCTTTGCCGCCGGCACCGGCAATCCCTTCTTCACGACCGACACGGCGGCAGCGCTGCGCGGCGCCGAGATGGGGGTGCAGATGGTGCTCAAGGCAACCAAGGTCGACGGCGTCTACACTGCCGACCCCAAGAAGGACCCGAGCGCGACGCGTTATGCCTCGATCACCTTTGACGAGGCGCTTGCCCGCAATCTGCAGATCATGGACGCCACGGCTTTTGCCCTGTGCCGCGACCAGAAGCTGCCGATCAAGGTCTTCAACATCACGAAGCCGGGCGCGTTCAAGCGAGTGGTGATGGGCGAGGACGAGGGCACCCTGGTCCACGTCTGAGCAAAACCGGAGATAGCTATGAGCATTGCAGATATTCAAAAACAGACCGAATCCAAGATGCAGAAGTCGTTGGAAGCTCTGCGCGCCGACTTTGCCAAGATTCGCACCGGCCGTGCGCACACCGGCCTGCTCGATCACATCCAGGTCGACTACTACGGCTCGATGGTGGCCTTGTCGCAGGTGGCGCAGGTCGGCCTGTCGGACGCTCGCACCATCACCGTGCAGCCGTGGGAAAAGAAGATGGTCCAGGTGGTCGAGAAGGCCATTCGCGATTGCGACCTGGGTCTGAACCCGGCCACCAACGGCGACCTGATTCGCGTGCCGATGCCCGCCCTGACCGAGCAGCGCCGCAAGGAGCTGACCAAGGTCGTCAAGCACGAAGGTGAAAACGCCAAGGTGGCGATTCGCAACCTGCGCCGCGATGCCAATAATCAGGCCAAAGACCTGGTCAAGGCCAAGGAAATCTCGGAAGACGATGAGCGTCGTGCCGAGACCGACGTGCAGAAGCTGACCGATCGCTACATTGTCGAAATCGACAAGATGGTCGCCGAGAAGGAAAAGGAAGTGATGACGGTCTAGTACCGTCAGATCGCGCTGTGGACGGTTTCACTTCCAAAGCCGACGTGGCGCGCCCGCGCCACGTCGCCATCATCATGGATGGCAACGGGCGCTGGGCCACCCAGCGCCATCTTCCCCGAGTCGCCGGGCACAAGCGCGGCGTCGAAGCGGTTCGCGCCATCTTGAAGGTCGCCGGCCAAAGCGGGATCGAATATCTCACCCTGTTTGCTTTCAGTTCCGAGAACTGGCGTCGGCCTGCCGACGAGGTTTCGGTGCTGATGCGCCTCTTTATTTCCGCCCTGCAAAAAGAAGTGGGCCGTCTGCACGAAGCCGGCGTGCGCCTGCGCGTGGTGGGAGAGCTCGGCGCGTTTCAGAGCGAGCTGCAAAAGCTGATTACCGAGTCGGAGTCTCGTACGGCCGACAACGCCAAACTGACAGTCACCATCTGCGCCAACTATGGCGGCCGTTGGGACATGACCCAGGCCACACGCCGCCTGCTCGCGGCCGAGCCCGAGTGCGCGGCCGATCCCAGCCGGATCACCGAGGAGCGCCTGGCGCGCTACCTGGCCCTGGCCTTTGCGCCTGACGCCGACCTCGTCATCCGCACCGGTGGTGAGCAGCGCATCAGCAACTTCCTGCTGTGGCAAGCGGCTTACAGCGAACTCTATTTCACCGATGTGCTCTGGCCCGACTTCGACGCCGTGCAACTCGATGCGGCCCTGGCCTGGTATGCGGCGCGCGAACGGCGCTTTGGCATGACCAGCGACCAGGTGCGCGCGGCCGCACCGACAGGTCTCGTCTGATGCTCTACCAACGAATCATCACGGCGCTCGTTTTGCTCGCCGTCATCGGCGGCGCCATGCTCTGGTCGCCCGCCGCCTTCGACCTGATTGCGGCGGTGGCGATCGGCCTGGCGATGTGGGAGTGGCTGCGACTGGCGGGCTGGAGCTCCGTCGTTGCCGGTTTCACGGGTGCCGGAGTGACCGGTGGCCTGCTCGCATTGGATGGGAGTGGCCTGGCGCTATCGAGCACCGCGCTGACCGTGATGTGTGCGCTGGCGACCGCCGTCTGGGTGCTGATTGCAGCCGTGGTGGTGCGCTCGCGCCTGACCGGTTTTCCGGTGTCGCGTGCCATGGCGAGCGGCTTGGGCGTGACCTTGTTGCCCGCCGCCTGGCTTGCCGTGCGTCATTTCTACGATGCCGGTGGCGCGCTGCTGATGGTGTCGGTACTGGCCATTGCCTGGATTGCCGATGTCGCCGCGTATTTCGCCGGCCGCGCTTTCGGCAAGTCCAAGCTCGCGCCCGCGATCAGCCCGGGCAAGACCTGGGCCGGTGTGTGGGGCGCGGTGATCGCAGTCGTGGCGGCGGCGCTGGCTCTGGCCCATTGGACTCCTGGACTGGATCTGTTTTCCAGTCGCTTGATCGCTGCCGCCGGCGCTCCGCTGGCGCTCGCCCTGCTCGCGCTCGTGGTACTGGTGTCGGTCGCCGGCGACCTGTTCGAGAGCCAGCTCAAACGCAATGCCGGCATGAAGGACAGCAGTCACTTGTTGCCCGGTCATGGCGGCGTTTATGACCGCATCGACGCCTTGCTGCCGGTACTGCCGGCCTGCGTCCTGCTGGAGTCACTGTTTCGATGAAGCGCCGCATTACCCTGCTGGGAGCCACCGGCTCGATCGGCGCCAGCACGCTTGACGTTCTGACCCGCCATCCCGATCGCTACGAAGTCCACGCCTTGACCGCAGCCTCGCGGGTTCAGGAACTGGCCGATCTGTGCGCGCGGCACCGGCCACAGGTGGCGGTGATTGCCGACGAGACCCGTCTCGATGAACTGGCCGCGGCCTTGCGCGAGCGCGGCCTCAACACCGTGGCTGCCGCTGGCGCTGCAGCGCTGGTCGAGGTGGCCAAGGCCACTGAGACCGACATCGTGGTGGCGGCGATTGTCGGCGCGGCGGGTTTGATGCCCACGATCGCCGCGGCTCGCGCCGGCAAGCAATTGCTGCTCGCCAACAAGGAATCGGTCGTCTGTGGCGGTGTGCTGCTGATGGACGCGGTGGCGCAGGGTGGCGGTGCCTTGCTGCCAGTCGATTCCGAACACAACGCGATTCACCAGTGCCTGGCGGCGGCCAGCATGGCTCAGCGTTCGCAGGCGCGCTTGATCCTGACCGCTTCCGGGGGCCCGTTCCGCACACGCATGGATTTGTCGGGCGTCACGCCCGAGCAGGCGTGCGCCCATCCCAACTGGGTGATGGGGCGCAAGATCTCGGTCGATTCCGCCACGCTCATGAACAAGGGCCTGGAAGTGATCGAGGCCAGCTGGTTGTTCGATTTCCCGGCCGAGCGAATCGACGTGGTGGTCCATCCGCAAAGCGTGATCCATTCGATGGTCGAGTACGCCGACGGCTCGGTGCTCGCCCAGCTCGGTTCACCCGACATGCGCACACCGATCGCGTATTCGCTCGCCTGGCCCGAGCGGATCGAGAGCGGCACGCGCCGCTTGAACTTCATGGAACTTGGCGCGCTCAGTTTTGAAGCGCCCGATACCGCGCGTTTCCCGCTGCTCGCTTACGCCTACGACGCCCTGCGTGCGGGCGGATCGGCGCCGACCGTTCTCAACGCCGCCAACGAAATCGCGGTCGAGGCGTTTCTCGATCGTCGGCTCGGCTTTACCTCGATCGCCCGCCTGTGCGCCGAGGTTCTGGGGCACTATGCGGCACCGGCTCCGCGCGCCGTCTCCGACGTGGTCGCGATTGACGCCGAGGCGCGTCGTCTGGCTCGCCTCAACCTTGCCCAGTTCCCTTCTGCATGACTTTGCTCAGCACGCTTGCCGCTTTTGCCTTCACCCTTGGGGTCCTGATCGTCATTCACGAGTTCGGCCACTACTGGGTGGCGAAGAAGTGTGGCGTCAAGGTGCTGCGTTTTTCGGTCGGCTTTGGCAAGCCGATTCTGCGCTGGGTGCGTGGCGCGGACCGAACCGAATGGACTCTCAGCGCTCTGCCCTTGGGTGGCTACGTTCGCATGCTCGACGAGCGCGATCCCGAGTGCCAGCCGATCGCCGCTGCCGATCTGCCGCGCGCCTTCAACCGCCAGCCCGTTGCCAAGCGCATCGCGATCGTGCTGGCCGGGCCGCTGGCCAATCTTCTACTGGCAGTCCTGGTCTACTGGTTTCTTAACGTGGTCGGCGTATTCGAGCCGCGCGCTCTGCTGGGCACGCCACCCGCGGCGACCAGCGCGGAGCGAGCGGGCGTTGTCGCCGGTGAACTGGTCACCGCAGTCGATGGCGAGTCGGTCCGATCGCTCAACGAATTGCGCTGGTTGCTGCTGCAGCGAGTGGGGCAGGCCGATGTCGCCTTGGAGTTGGAAAATCCGGGTGGTTCGCGGCGTGAGGTGGGTTTGGATCTGGCGGGATTTTCTCCCGACGAGGTCGAGGGCGACATTCTGCGCAAGATCGGTCTGACCCCTTACGTGAGTTCGCCGCGCGTGATGGCGGTGGTGCCGGGGGGCGCGGCGGCGGCGGCGGGCTTGCGCGAGGGTGACGTGATTGTCGCCGCGGGTTCGACCCAGATCGCTTCGGCGCGCGAATTGATTGAACAAATCCGGGAGTCAGCCGGGCAAGCGCTTGAGCTCAGGATCGAACGCAGTGGCGCGGTGCGCAGCCTGCGGGTGACGCCCCTGGTCGTCGTTGACGAAGCCGGCCAAACGATGGGCCGGATCGGAGCCGAACTGAGCGATCGAGCGCCGATGGAAAAGGTGCAATACGGTCCGATCGAGAGCATCGGCATGGCCGTGCAGCGGACCGCCAACACGGTGAGCTTCTCTTTCAAAATGCTAGTCAAGATGGTGACCGGCGAGGTGTCGTGGAAAAACCTCTCGGGCCCGGTAACGATTGCCGATTACGCCGGCCAGACCGCGCGGGTGGGGCTCGCGTCCTATCTCGGCTTTCTGGCTCTGGTGTCGATCAGTCTTGGCGTCTTGAACCTGCTTCCCATCCCCATGCTCGATGGCGGGCACCTCCTGTATTATCTGATCGAGATAATCAAGGGCAGCCCGCCTGCGGACTGGGTTGTCGAATGGGGCCAGCGCGTCGGTGTTGCGTTGCTGGTCGGACTCACCCTCCTGGCTTTGTTTAATGACATGGCCCGGTTGCTCACCTGATCCCGCTGTTCGTCTTGACTGGAAATTCCAATTGAAGCGCCGTCTGCCCTCCGGGCCGCGCACGCTGATGCGGCAGCTTGCTGCCGCCGTGCTCGCTGCCTATGCCACGTGCGCTGCCGCGCAAGAATTCACGATCAAAGACATCCGAGTCGAAGGAGTGGCTCGCACCGAAGCCGGTACGGTGTTCTCGTACTTGCCGCTGCGGGTCGGCGATCGCTTCGATCCTGAAAAAGGAACGCAGGCGATCCGCGCGCTCTATGCCTCGGGTCTTTTCAAGGACGTTCGACTCGAGGCCGACAGCGATACGCTGGTCGTCATCGTCGATGAGCGCCCCGCGGTGGCCGCGGTGGAAATGTCGGGCGTGACCGAGTTCGACAAGGACCAGGTCAAGAAATCGCTGCGCGATGTGGGCCTGGCCGAGGGCCGGATCTTCGATCGTTCGGTGCTTGACCGCGCCGACCAGGAACTGCGCCGCCAGTACCTGTCCAAAGGCCTCTACAGCGTCCAGGTCAAGACCACCGTCACGCCGATCGAACGCAACCGCGTCAACGTGGCGATCAATGTCGAGGAGGGCGATGTCTCGAAGATCCGTTCGATCCGCTTCGTCGGCAACAAGGTCTTCTCCGAGGGCGATCTGCGCGACCAGATGGAGTTGGGCACGCCCAACTGGATGTCGTGGTACACCAAACGTGATCAGTATTCGCGCCAGAAGCTGGCGGGTGACCTTGAGTCGATCCGCTCGTACTACCTCAACCGCGGCTACCTTGATTTCAAGATCGACTCGGTTCAGGTCTCGATCAGTCCCAACAAGCAGGACGTCTACGTCACGGTCAACATGACCGAGGGCGACAAGTACAAGGTCACCGGCATCAAGCTCACCGGCGAGATGCTCGGGCTCGAGAAAGAGCTCGAAGCCCTGATCGACGTCAAGCCGGGCTCGGTCTATAGCGCCGAAGCGATCAACACCGTTGCCAAGCGCATCACCGACAAAATGTCGACGCTGGGCTACGCCTTTGCCACCGCGACGCCGTCGCCGATCCCCGATCGCGAGAAGGACGAAGTCTCGATCACGATCGTGGTCGATCCGGGCCGCCGTGTGTATGTGCGCAAGGTCAACGTCACCGGCAACACCCGCACCCGCGACGAAGTGATCCGGCGTGAAGTGCGGCAGTACGAGACCGCGTGGTTCGACTCGGACAAGGTCAAGCTCTCGCGCGACCGGG
Source organism: Burkholderiaceae bacterium (assembly GCA_036652035.1). Lineage (GTDB taxonomy): Bacteria > Pseudomonadota > Gammaproteobacteria > Burkholderiales > Burkholderiaceae_F > JAEZVV01. The sequence goes on from JAVVWR010000005.1 coordinate 30,854, forward strand.
TCGATCGCCTCGGCTTTTTCGAAGAGGTCAAGGTCGATACGCCAGCCGTTCCCAATGCGCCCGACCAGGTTGACCTCAACGTCATGGTCAAGGAGCGCCCCACCGGCAACATTCAGCTGGGCGCGGGCTACTCCAGCTCCGAAGGCATCGTGCTCAACGCCGGCCTGACGCAGAACAATCTGTTTGGCTCCGGCAACGCGCTCTCGCTCGAGGTCAATACCTCGAAGGTCAACCGCGTGCTCGCGGTGACCTATACCGATCCCTACATCACTCCCGAGGGGGTGAGCCGCACGATGGAGGTCTACGACCGGACCTCGAATCTGGCCGAGCTCGATCTCTCGGATGTGTCGTATTCGACGCGTGGCGCGGGCGTGACTTACGGTGTGCCGTTCACCGAGTTCGATCGGGTCTTCTTCGGCCTGCGCTGGGAAAACACCACGGTCGATCTGACCGAACACAGCCCGGAACGCTACAAGCAGTTCGTGCGCGAATTCGGCGACAGCCCGCAGACGATCAGTACCACGATCGGCTGGGCGCGCGACAACCGCGACAACATCCTGGTGCCAACGCGCGGTAATTACCAGCGCATTACGGGCGAATTGGCGCTGCCGGCGCTCGACCTGCAGTACTACCGCCTCTCCTACCAATATCAGCAGTTCTGGCCGGTCACCAACCGCCTGACGCTCGCCTTCAACGGCGAACTCGGTTATGGCGACGGTTATGGCAATAAGCCCTATCCGTTCTTCAAGAATTTTTACGTCGGCGGCATCGGCTCGGTGCGCGGCTATGAGTCGGCCTCGCTCGGCCCGCGCGATTTGAACGGCGATCCGCTGGGTGGCAACCAGCGCGCGAATTTCTCGCTCGAGCTGCTCACGCCGCTGCCGGGCGCGGACCGGACTTTGCGCATGTTCGGCTTCCTTGACGGTGGCTGGGTGTGGGGCGAGACGCCGTACATGGATGGCGGCACGATTCACTATCGAAAGGACAATGTCTCGCTGCAAGATCTGCGTTACTCGGCCGGTATCGGTATCGCGTGGATTTCGCCGCTCGGCCCACTCAAGCTCAGCTTTGCCACGCCGATCAAGGACCAGCCAACTGACCGCCTGCAGCGCTTCCAGTTCCAGATTGGTACTGGGTTCTGATGTGGCAGAATTCTCAGACTCAAGGAGGTAGGACTATGCAAAAGAAGTGGATTGCGCTGGCTCTGGTTTCCGCGCTCTCACTCGGTGGCACTGCCGCGGCGGCGCAGGACACGAAGATTGGTGTCGTCAACTCCGAACGAATCCTGCGCGATTCGACTCCGGCCAAGGCAGCGATGCAGAAGCTCGAAGGCGAGTTCGCCAAGCGCGACAAGGAGCTTCAAGAGACCGGCGCACGTCTCAAGACCTCGGCCGAGCGCTTTGAAAAAGACGCTCCGGTGATGTCCGAAGCCGACCGCACGCGCCGCCAGCGCGAACTCGCCGACATGGATCGCGAGTTTCAGCGCAAGCAGCGCGAGTTCCGCGAAGACTTCAATCAGCGTCGCAACGAAGAGCTGCAAGGTCTGCTTGAGCGCGCCAACCGCATCATTCGCCAGATCGCCGAGCAGGAAAAATACGATCTGATCATTCAGGAAGCGGTCTATTTCAGCCCGCGCGTCGATGTCACCGAGAAGGTGTTGCGCGTCCTGAACAACGGAGCCAAGTAGTTCATGGCCGGCAACAGCCTGACGCTGGCTGAACTGGCGCAGGCGGTTGCCACAGCCAGCGCAGGACGCCTCACCGCCGAGGTCGTCGGCCTCGCGCAAGACTTCCGCATCACGGGCGCCGCGCCGCTCTCCAGCGCCGGCGCCAGCGATCTCAGCTTTCTCGCCAATCCCAAGTACCGCACTGACGCCGCGGCCACCGCCGCGGGCGCGGTCGTGATGTCGGTGGCCGATCGTGCCGCGCTCTATGGTGATGCCGAGCCCACGCGGGCACTGGTCATCACCCGCAACCCCTACGCCTGGTTCGCCTTTGCCCTGCAGTGCCTGCATCCGGCCGAGCGGGCCATGGGCGGAATTCATCCCGCCGCCACCGTTGATTCCAGCGCCCAGATTCACGCCAGCGCCCGCATCGATGCGGGTGCCGTGGTCGAACGCGACGCCGTGGTGGGAGCCGGGGCCTGGATTGGCGCCAATTGCGTGGTCGGGCACGGCAGCGAGATCGGTGCCGCCACCCGCCTGCACCCGAACGTGAGCGTGGCTCATGGCTGCCGCATCGGGCGCGACGGCATCATCCACAGCGGCACCGTGATCGGTGCGGATGGCTTTGGTTTTGCGCCCTTCGAGGGACGTTGGATCAAGATCCCCCAAGTCGGCGGCGTGCTGATCGGCGACGACGTCGAGATCGGCGCCAACTGTTCGATCGATCGTGGCGCCCTGGGCGACACCGTGATCGAAGAGGGGGCCAAGCTCGATAACCAGATTCAAGTGGCGCATAACTGCCGCATCGGCGCCCGCACGGTGATTGCCGGCTGCGTTGGCATTGCCGGCAGTGCCACGATCGGCCGCGGCTGCCAGATTGGTGGTGCGGCGATGATTGCAGGCCATCTCACGATCGCCGATGGCTGCGCGATCGGGCCCGGCACCCTGGTGGCCAGTTCGATCACCGAGGCCGGGCATTACACAGGCTTTTTCCCGATGATGAAGAACCGCGAGTGGGAACGCTCGGCGGCCATCATCCGACACCTCGATGACATGCGCCGGCGCGTGCGTGCACTCGAGGCACAAGGTAAACCGATATGACGACTCCGATGGATATCAACGAAATCATGCGGCTGTTGCCGCACCGCTACCCCATCCTGCTGGTCGACCGCGTGCTGGAAGTGGAGGCGGGCAAGCGCATCGTCGCGATCAAGAACGTGACGGTCAACGAACCGCATTTCACTGGCCATTTCCCGCACTATCCGGTGATGCCGGGCGTGATGATCATCGAGGCGATGGCGCAGGCTGCGGCGGTTTTGTCGTTTGTCTCGCTGGGTGTGAAGGCCGACAAGGATTCGCTCTTTTATTTTGCTGGCATCGACGGCGCCCGCTTCAAAAAGCCGGTGGTGCCTGGCGATCAGCTGCGCATGGAAATCGAGTTCCTGCGTGAGAAAGCTGGAATTGGCAAGTTCAAGGCGCGCGCGACGGTCGATGGCGTATTGGCGTGCGAGTGCGAAATGATGTGCGCCTACCGCAAGGTGGCCAAGGGCGCGGCGGAGGTCTGATGGCCACGATCCATCCGCTGGCAGTGGTCGATCCGGCGGCCGAGCTGGCCGCTGATGTCAGCATCGGCCCGTTCTGTCTGGTCGGACCCAAGGTCAAGATCGGTGCCGGCACCGTGCTCGATTCCCATGTCAGCATTGGTGGCCGCACCACGATCGGCGCCAACAACCGCTTCTTCGCGCACAGCGCCATCGGTGGCGAACCGCAGGACAAGAAGTACGCGGGCGAAGACACCGAACTCGTGATCGGTGACGGCAATGTGGTGCGCGAACACTGCACCTTCTCGCTCGGCACGGTGCAGGATCGCGGCATCACCCGCATCGGCAACGGCAACTGGATCATGGCCAATGTGCACGTCGCTCATGACTGCACCGTGGGCAGCCACACCATTCTCGCCAACAACGTCACGCTCGCCGGTCACGTCACGATTGAAGACACCGTGATCCTCGGCGGCATGAGCGCAGTCCACCAGTTTGTTCGAATCGGCGCCCACGCCATGGCCGGCGGCGGCGCCATCATCCTGCGCGACGTTCCGCCCTACGTGATGTGCTCGGGCAATCCGGCCGAGCCCCATGGTTTGAACAGCGAAGGCCTGCGGCGGCGTGGTTTTGAAGCCGACACCGTCAACGTCATGAAGCGCGCCTACAAGGCGATCTACCGCGAAGCCCTGACGGTGGCCGAAGCGATCGCCGCGCTCGACGCTCTGGCGCAAGCCCATGCGGGGGCGGCAGGCGAAGTACAAAAGCTGCGCCGTTTCCTGGCGGAGTCGCAGCGCGGCATCATTCGCTGATGTCGAGTCCGCTCCCCGCTATGGCGGCGTCCGAGGCCGGGGCGACCGGGCTGCCAGCACGTTCGCAGATCGCCTTTCTCGCCGGCGAAGCCTCGGGCGATCTGCTCGCTTCGCTGGTTCTGCCCGAGCTGGCCCGCCGCTCGCCCGCCGATGAACTGGTTGGCATTGGCGGCGACCGCATGATGGCTGCCGGCCTTGTGCCCTGGCATCACTCGCGCGAACTGGCGGTGCGCGGCTATGTTGAAGTCCTGCGCCATCTGCCGCGGCTGTTTGCTCTGCGGCGCTCGCTCGCGCAGCGGCTCACGGCACAGCCGCCGCGCGCCTTTGTCGGGGTAGATGCGCCCGATTTCAACCTCGGTCTCGAACTCAAGCTGCGCGCTGCCGGTATTCCAACGGTGCACTTTGTCAGTCCGTCGATCTGGGCCTGGCGCCCGGAGCGGATCGACACCGTGCGGCGGGCGGTCGATCACATGCTGCTGATCTTCCCCTTCGAGCAGAAGATCTACGACGATGCCGGTCTGCGTTCGACCTACATCGGCCATCCGCTTGCGCGAGTGATCCCGATGGTGCCCGACGAGTCCGCGGCGCGGGCTCGCCTGGGTATTGCGCCGCACGGGTCGTTGGTGGCGATTCTGCCGGGCAGCCGCGCCGATGAAGTGCGTTGGTGCGGCCCGGCCTTCTTCGCGGCGGCCGAGCAGATGCTCGCGACCGACGCCTCGCTCAAGTTCCTCGTGCCGGCGGCCGATGCCGAGCGGCGCGCGCAGATCGACGCCTTGCTTGCTATCCATCCCAAGCTTGCTGCCGCCAGCACCCTCACCGACGGCCGCTCGCACGACGTGCTCGAAGCGGCTGACGCGGTGCTGGTGGCGAGCGGCACCGCCACGCTTGAAGCCGCTCTCTACAAGAAGCCGATGGTGATTTCCTACCTGATGCCGCGGTTTTCGGCCTGGATCATGCGGCGCAAGGGACTGATTCCCTGGGTTGGCTTGCCCAACATTCTGGCGGGCGAATTTCTGGTTCCCGAACTGCTGCAGCAAGACGCCACGCCCGAACGAATCGCGCGCGCCATGCTCGACCAACTCGACGCGGGCCGGCGCGCGCAACTCGTCGAGCGCTTCAGCGCCATGCACGAGTCGCTCACCCGCGACACACCGGCACTTGCCGCTGAAGCCATCCTGGCGACGGCGCGATGAGCGACTTGTTCGATGCGATCGAGGTCGGCTTGACCGCCGGCGTTGACGAAGCCGGCCGCGGTCCGCTCGCCGGGCCGGTGGTGGCGGCGGCGGTGATTCTCGACCCGGCGCGGCCGATCAACGGGCTGGCCGACTCGAAGAAGCTCTCCGCGCGCAAGCGCGAGCGGCTGGCCGAGGAAATCCGTGCCAAGGCGCTCGCCTGGTGCGTGGCCGAGGCGAGCGTTGAAGAAATCGATCAGCTCAATATTCTGCAAGCCACGTTGCTCGCCATGCAGCGCGCGGTGGCGGGCCTGGCAACGGTTCCTGAACGGGTTCTGGTCGATGGCAATCAGCTGCCACGGCTGCCGGTGGCGGCGCGCGCCATCATCGGCGGTGATGCGATCGAGCCCGCGATTTCGGCTGCGTCCATCCTCGCCAAGACCGTGCGCGACAGCATGATGGTCGCCGCCGACACCGAGTTCCCCGGTTACGGCTTTGCCCAACACGCCGGTTACGGCACGGCGCAACACATGGCGGCGCTGCAGGCCTTGGGCGCAAGCCCGATCCACCGCCGCTCGTTTGCGCCGGTCAAGCGGGTGCTGGAGAACGCATGAAACAGCTCGCCATCAGTTCCAGCGATAACTCGCAGTTCAAGCACTGGCGCAAGCTCGCCGAGAGCAGCCGTGCCTGCCGCTTGGCGCGCCGCAGCCTGGCCGAGGGCATTCACTTGGCCGAGGTCTTGCTCACCGCGCCGGTGGCCGTCGATGCCGTGATTGTCCGCGCCGGTCTGGGCCACGGTGAGGCGCTGGCCATGGCGCAGACGCTGGCGATTGCCAAGGGTGCGGTGCTGGTTGAGCTGGCGGCGCCGCTGTATCAGGCCATCGCGCCGGTCGACAATGGCACCGGGCCGATTGTCGAGTTCGAGATCCCGGCGAGCGAATGGCCGCAGCGCGCTGCGGTGGATGCGGTCTACCTGGCCGGATTGCAAGAGCCCGGCAACGTCGGCACCCTCATTCGCACCGCCGCCGCCGCTGGGGTGCGGCATGTGCTGGCGAGCGCCGAGACGGCCTATGTCTGGTCGCCCAAGGTCTTGCGCGCCGGCATGGGCGCGCACTTTGCGGTCCAGATCCACGAAGGGGTGGCGCCCGAGAGCATCGGCCACGCCTTTGCCGCCGAGCGCCTGGCGGCCGACGCCACCGGCGGGCGCGATCTCTACGCCGAGGACTGGGGCCAGGGGCCGACGGTCTGGATGCTGGGATCGGAAGGCGCGGGGCTTTCACCTGCGGCGCTGGCCGTGGCGCAGCGCCGGCTTTTCATTCCGATCGACAGCGCCGTCGAATCGCTCAACGTCGGCGCAGCGGCGGCGATCTGCCTGTTCGAGCAGCGCCGCCGACGAACGCGCTAACTCAGTCGCCGTTACAGCCGAGCCGGATGTCTTGCATGATGGTCGCGGCGATCTCTTCGATCGACTTGGTGGTCGAAGATAGCCAGCGGATGCCTTCGCGCCGCATCATGCGCTCGGCCGCGTCGATCTCGTAGCGGCAGTTTTCGATCGAGGCATAACGGCTGTTCGGGCGGCGTTCGTTGCGCACTTCGCTCAAGCGGTCGGGCGAGATCGACAAGCCGAAGATCTTGTTCTTGTGCTGCGGCAAGGCGCTCGGCAAGACGTTGCGTTCGAAGTCCTCGGGAATCAGCGGGTAGTTGGCGGCCTTGATCCCGAATTGCATCGCCAGGTACAGGCTGGTCGGCGTCTTGCCGCAGCGCGACACCCCGACCAGGATCACATCGGCTTCCTTGAGTCCCTTCGAGCTTTGGCCGTCGTCATGGGCGAGGGTGAAGTTGATCGCCTCGATCCGGTTCTTGTATTGCTCCGAGTCCTGGATCTGGTGCGAGCGGCCGATCGTGTGTGCGCTCTTCAAGTCCAGTTCGATCTCGAGCGGCTCGACAAAAGCCTTGAACATCTCGACCACAAACGCATTGCTGTGCTGGCGCAAGGCGCCCGCCACAGCCGGATCGACCAGGGTTGAGAAAACCACCGCCCGCTTGCCGTCACGGAGGCCAGCCTCATTGATCCGCTGCGCGGCGATGCGAGCTTTCTCGGGGGTATCGATAAAGGGCAGGCGCTGCTGGCGGTAGCGCAGCCCTTCGAATTGGGTCAGCACCGAGTGGCCAAGGGTCTCGGCCGTGATGCCGGTGCCGTCTGAAACAAAGAAAACGGTGCGTTCGAGAGCGGGTTGAACAAGGGGGGAGTGGTCGGGCATGAAGTCTCCGATGGTGCGACGCAACGGCGAAAGTGGCGAACGGCTAGAATCTGCCTCGATTCTCACACACCTAAGCTCGAGGACTGGGCATGCAACCTGGACGCTACGTCGTTCCTTTCAGCCAGCTCCGCATGACCGATGTTGAATCGGTTGGCGGCAAGAATGCTTCACTGGGCGAGTTGCTCAGCCAACTCTCGGAAGCGGGCATTCGCGTGCCGGACGGCTTCGCTACCACGGCTGAAGCTTTCCGCGTGTTTCTCCGCGAAGGCCAGCTCGAACAACGGATCGCCGAGAAGCTCGAACATCTCAACGTTGACGACGTTCGCGCACTGGCCGCGGCCGGCGCCGAGATCCGTCAATGGATCATGGACGCGCCGTTCCCGGTCGAACTCGATCAGGAAATCCGCAAGTTCTACCAATGGCTCAAGGCCGACGCGACCGCTGACATCTCCGTAGCGGTGCGCTCCTCGGCCACGGCCGAGGACCTGCCCGATGCCTCGTTTGCAGGCCAGCAGGAGACCTTCCTCAACGTGGTCGGCGTCGACGACGTGCTCGATCGCATGAAGGAAGTGTTCGCCTCGCTCTACAACGATCGCGCGATCAGCTACCGCGTGCACAAGGGCTTCACTCACGCCGAAGTCGCGTTGTCGGCGGGTGTGCAGCGCATGGTGCGCTCGGACCGCGGCGCCTCGGGCGTGATGTTCACGCTCGACACCGAGAGCGGCTTTGATCAGGTGGTCTTCATCACCTCGAGCTACGGCCTGGGCGAGACCGTGGTGCAGGGCGCCGTGAACCCGGACGAGTTCTACGTTCACAAGCCGATGCTGGCCGCGGGCAAGTTCCCGATCATTCGGCGCTCGCTCGGCTCCAAGCAGATCAAGATGGAGTTCGACCCCGAGGCCGCCGGCAGCCGCACCGTGCGCACGGTCGATGTGCCCGACGCCCAGCGTCACCAGTTCTCGCTCACGGATGAAGACGTGCTCGAGCTCGCCCGTTACGCCGTGATCATCGAGCAGCACTATCAGCGCCCGATGGACATCGAGTGGGGCAAGGACGGCATCGACGGCAAGATCTACATCCTGCAAGCGCGTCCCGAGACCGTGAAGTCGCAGCAAGCGCCGGGCGACACCCAGCAGCGCTTCAAGTTGAAGGGCAAGGGCCAGATCCTTGCCACCGGCCGCGCGATCGGTCAGAAGATCGGCATCGGCACGGTGCGCATCGTCGGCGACGCCGACGACATGGACCAGGTCAAGCCGGGCGATGTGCTCGTCACCGACATGACCGATCCCAACTGGGAGCCGGTGATGAAGCGAGCGGCGGCAATCGTCACCAACCGCGGCGGGCGCACCTGTCATGCGGCGATCATCGCGCGTGAACTCGGCATTCCGGCGGTGGTCGGCTGCGGCGACGCGACCGAGGTGCTGGTCGACGGCGCCCAGGTGACGGTGAGCTGCGCCGAGGGCGATACCGGCAATATCTATTCCGGCGTGCTCGAGATGGAGATCGAGACGGTCAAGCAGGGCGTTCTGCCCCCGATCGACGTCAAGATCATGATGAACGTTGGCAACCCGCAACTGGCCTTCGACTTCCAGTCGTTGCCCAACGCCGGTGTGGGCCTGGCCCGTCTCGAGTTCATCATCAACAACAACATCGGCGTGCACCCCAAGGCGGTGCTCGACTATCCGCTGATCGACGACGATCTCAAGCGTGCGGTCGAGCGTCTGTCCTTTGGCTACGCCAGCCCGCGCGCCTTCTTCGAAGCCAAGCTGGCCGAAGGCATCGCCACCATCGCCGCGGCCTTCTGGCCGAAGAAGGTGATCGTGCGCATGTCGGACTTCAAGAGCAACGAGTACAAGAAGCTGATCGGCGGTTCGCGCTACGAGCCCGACGAAGAAAATCCGATGCTCGGCTTCCGTGGCGCCAGCCGCTACATCGCCGAGAGCTTCGCGGAGTGCTTCGCAATGGAATGCGCAGCCCTCAAACGTGTGCGCAACGACATGGGTCTGACCAATGTCGAAGTGATGATTCCGTTCGTGCGCACCCTGGGTGAAGCGCGCCGCGTCACCGAACTGCTGGCCGGCCAAGGCCTGTCGCGCGGCGACAACGGTTTGCGCCTGATCATGATGTGCGAGATCCCGAGCAACGCCGTGCTCGCCGAGCAGTTCCTCGAGTACTTCGACGGCTTCTCGATCGGCTCGAACGACCTGACCCAGCTCACGCTCGGCCTCGACCGTGACTCGGGCCTGGTGGCTTCGTCCTTCGACGAGCGCGACCCGGCGGTCAAGGCGCTGCTGTCGATGGCGATCTCGGCCTGCCGCAAGCAGGGCAAGTACATCGGCATCTGCGGCCAGGGCCCGTCGGACCATGCTGACTTCGCTCAATGGTTGATGGATCAGGGGATCGAATCGATCTCGCTGAACCCCGATACCGTGGTCGATACCTGGCACCGGCTGGCTCGATCTGTTTGAATGAGGCTGAGCCCGGGCTGACTTCAACGGCCGCCTTCGGGCGGCCGTTTTTCTTGTTTTTGTCGGGAGAGCTGATGCAAGCGTATGTCTGGTGGTTCGTTCTGGCTTTCGTTCTGGCGGGGGCCGAGCTTCTGACCGGCACTTTCTATCTGCTGGTGATCGCGCTGGCGGCCGCCGCCGGTGGGGTGGTGGCGGCCGCCAGCGGCGCTCTGGCTTGGCAATTGGTGGTGGCGGCGGTGATCGGCGTGGGCGGTTCGCTGTGGCTGCGTCAGCGCCGCGGCCGCGCGGGCGACGTGAGCGATCAAGTGCAGCACCCCGACATCGGCCAGAGTGTCCGCATCGATGGCTGGAGTTCGAGCGGTACCGCGCGCACCCAGTACCGCGGTGCGGTGTGGGATGTCGAACTTGCCGCGGGCGAGACCGCAGCGCCCGGTGATTACGTGATCCGAGCCATTTCTTCCAACCGACTCATCGTTGCTCGCCGCGCGGTGAACTAGGAGTTACGAATGTCCCTCTTCCCCGAAGCCGGAACTTTCCTGGCGCTCGTCCTGCTGGGCGTGGCGGTGGTTTTCATCGTTCAAGCCTTCAAGGTCGTGCCACAGCAGAACGCCTGGGTGGTCGAGCGCCTGGGCAAGTTCCACGCCGTGCTGGGGCCCGGCCTCAACATTGTGGTGCCCTTCATCGACCGCGTGGCCTACAAGCACAGCCTCAAGGAAGTCCCGCTCGACACCCCGAGCCAGGTCTGCATCACCAAGGACAACACCCAGCTGTCGGTCGACGGCGTGCTCTTCTTCCAGGTCACCGATCCGCAGCGGGCCAGTTACGGCACCAGCAACTACATCCTGGCGATCACTCAGTTGGCGCAGACCACGCTGCGCTCGGTGGTGGGCAAGCTCGAACTCGACAAGACCTTCGAGGAGCGCGACTACATCAACCACGCGGTGGTCTCGGCGATTGACGAGGCCGCTCTCAACTGGGGCGTCAAGGTCCTGCGTTACGAGATCAAGGACCTCACCCCGCCCGCGGTGATCCTGCACGCGATGCAGCAGCAGATCACGGCCGAGCGCGAAAAGCGTGCGCTGATTGCTGCCTCGGAAGGCCGCAAGCAGGAGCAGATCAATATCGCCACCGGTCAGCGCGAAGCGGCGATTGCCCGCTCCGAAGGCGACAAGCAGGCCGCGATCAACAACGCACAAGGCGAGGCGGCCGCGGTGTTGGCGATTGCCGAGGCCACGGCCGAGGCGGTGCGCAAGGTGGCCTCGGCCACGCAGGCGCCGGGCGGGATGGAAGCGGTCAACCTCAAGGTTGCCGAGAAATACGTCGATGCGTTTGCGGGTCTGGCCAAGGCCGGCAACTCGCTTGTGATCCCGGCCAATCTGTCGGACGTGGGCAGCCTGATCGCCACTGCGATGACGGTTGTGAAGTCGCAGAACAACGCAGCCTCGCCCGCGGGTCCCGCCAAGTCGCAAGTCTGAGGGAGTCGGGATTGCGCTGGATCATGAGCGGCAGGGTCGGGGCACAGGGATGAGCGCACCGACCATCGTGGCCGGTCTCAAGCAGGTACTGGCCGCTCACACGCCGTTTTCCGAGATGGCGGCCGACGATCTCGACTTTCTGGTCGAGCGCGTCGAGCTGGCTTACTTCGGCCCGGGCGAGGTCGTGCTCGCGCCCTCGGGGGCGGTGCCGGCGCACTTCATCCTGATCAAGCAGGGGCGGGTGCGTGGCGAGAATCCGGGCGATGACAACGCCACCGCGTTTGAAGGCGGCGTGGGCGACTGTTTCCCGGTGGGCGCGCTGCTGGCGCAGCGCCCGGTCTCGCTGCTTTACCGCTCGGTGGGCGACACCTTTGTCCTGCTGCTGCCGCGCACGGACTTTGAGGAACTCACCCGTCGCAGCCTGGGCTTTCTCGATTTCTGCAAGCGCCGTCTGGGCTCCTTGCTCGATCTCTCGCACCAGCAGATGCAGGCGGCTTACGCGGCCGACGCCAACGCTCAGCGCACGCTCGCCACGCCGGTGGGCGAGTTGCTGCGGCAAGCGCCGCTTGCCTGCGGGCCTGATACGCCGCTGCGCGAGGTGTTCTCGCGCATGCACGCCGCGCATGTCGGCTCAATCATCGTCACCGAGCCGGTGGGGCAGGGCGAGCGGGTCGCCGGCATTCTCACCCGCACCGATTTGATCGGCCGGGTGATCCTGCCCGAGCTTTCGCTCGATTCACCGGTATCGCAGGTGATGACACGGCAGGTTCTCACGCTCGAAGCCGAGGCCAGCGCGGCCGATGCGACGCTGCTGATGGCCGAGCACTCGATCCGCCACATTCCTGTGCTGCGGGGCCCCTTGGGCGCGCAGCGGCTCGCCGGCGTGGTGTCCGAGCGCGACCTCTTTGCGATGCAGCGCCTGACCGTGCGGCAACTGGCGGTGGCGGTGCGGCGCGCGGGCGATCTTGACGCCTTGGTGCGGGTGGCGGCCGACATCCGGCGGCTTTCGCACCACCTGGTGGCGCAAGGGGTGGCGGCGGCGCAGTTGACGCGCTTGATCAGCCATCTCAATGACCAGCTCACCGGTCGGGTGCTGCAACTCGCCTGCGAGCGCTTCGATCTCGACCCGAGCCGATTCTGCTGGCTTGCGTTTGGCAGCGAAGGCCGGCGCGAACAGACCATCGCGACCGACCAGGACAACGGCATCATCTATGTCGAAGGTGAAGACGGCGAGCGTCTGCGGATCATGGCCGAATGGGTCAACGCCGCGCTGGCGCAGGCCGGCTTTCCCTTGTGCAAGGGCGGCATCATGGCGGGCAAGCCGGCGTGGTGTCTGCCGGCGGCCCGCTGGCACGCTCAGTTCGCGGGCTGGATCGAGCGCGGCGGGCCGCAGGCCTTGCTCAACGCCAGCATCTTCTTCGATTTCCGGCCGGTATTTGGCGAGGCGGCGCTCGCCAATGCCTTGCGCGAGGACGTGATCGCGCGCGCGCAGGCCAACCGGCGTTTTCTCAAGCAGCTCGCCGATTGCGCTCTGCGCAACCGCGCGCCGGAGTTTGGTGGCATGTTCGAGTCGCTGTTTGGCGATCCGGGCAAGCAGGCGGTCGATCTCAAGCTCAGCGGCACCATGCTGTTTGTCGACGCGGCGCGAATCTGGGCGCTGGCGGCGGGGCTGCCGCAGACCCATACCAGCGAGCGGCTGCGCCGCCTGGTCGAAGGCGGCCAGTTGCCCGAGAGTGAAGTCGATGGCTGGCACGACGCCTTCGAGTTTTTCCAGCTGATGCGATTGCGTGCTCAGCACCGGCGCGCCGAGCGTGGCGCGGCCAACGACGAGAACCCGAACCTGGTCGAGCTCAAGCAGCTCTCGGCGCTGGAGCGGCGGATCGTCAAGGAGGGCCTGCGGCAGGCACGCAAGGCTCAGACCCGCTTGCGGCTCGATTTTCAGGGCTGATGAAAAACGGGTTCGCCCGATTTTGGCGTCGTCCGCCCGCAGCCTTGGCCGCTCAGCGCTGGGTTGTGCTCGACGTCGAAACGAGCGGCCTGGACGCGAGCCGCGATGCGCTCATTGCCATCGGTGCGGTGGCCATGCGCGGGGGGCGGGTGATTCCCGGCGACAGCCTGGAGCTGGTGATCAGGCAGACCGAGGCGAGCTCGCGCGAGAATATTCTTGTTCATCGCGTCGGTCGCGCTGCCCAGCTGGGGGGAACCGAGCCCGCCGCTGCCGCGCTGGCCTTGGTCGACTTCATTGGCCGGGCGCCGCTCCTGGCGTTTCATGCGCCGTTTGACCGAAGCTTCTTGGCGCGCGCGGTCAAAGCTCATCTCAAGCGCCGGCTCGACAACCCCTGGCTCGACCTGGCTGAACTGGCGCCGGTTCTGGAGCCCAAGGCGAGGTTGTGCTCGCTCGATGATTGGCTGGCGTTTTATTCGATTCCGGCGGCGTCGCGCCACAACGCAGCGGGTGACGCCTTTGCCACGGCTTTGCTGGCCGCTCGGCTGATTCCCGAGGCGCGGCGGCAGGGGGCTAAAAGCTTCGCTGAGCTACAGGCGCTGGCCCGGGCTGGCAAGTGGGTTCAATGAGCCCGCTTAATGCGGCGAGCAGCGCTTAGCGTGAGCGATTTTTGAGCAGACGCTCCTGCTCGCGCTTCCACTGCTTGTCGGATTCGTCGGCGCGCTTTTCGAATTGCTTCTTGCCCTTGGCCAGGCCCATCGCCAGCTTGACCCGGCCCTTGGTGAAGTGCAGATCGAGCGGCACCAGGGTGTAGCCCGCGCGTTCGACCTTGCCGATCAGCTTGGAGATTTCCTTCGCGTGCAGCAGCAGCTTGCGGGTGCGAGTGGGCTCGGCTTTCTCGTGCGTGCTGGCAGTGGGCAGAGGGGTGACGTGGGCGTTGAGCAGAAAGAGTTCGGCGCCACGGATGATGATGTGGCTTTCCTTGATCTGCGAGCGGCCGGCGCGGATGGATTTGACTTCCCAGCCCTTCAATACGAGACCCGCCTCGAAGCGTTCTTCGATCGAGTAATCGTAGTGGGCCTTTTTGTTCTGAACGATCGCCACGGGGCTGCGCTTACCGGTTGACTACAATCTCGCAGTGTACCAATGCCCTCGCCCGAAGCGACTCCGATGCCTCATGTAGACCGCTCCCTGCTTGTTCACTACAGCGCGGAACAGATGTTCGAACTCGTTGCCGATGTCGAGCATTACCCACAATTTCTTCCCTGGTGCAGCGGCAGCCGGGTGGTGCGCGACCGCGAGGGCGGGGCCGACGCCACGGTCGAGCTGGATTACCGCGGCATCAAGAGCCACTTCACGACCCGCAATGACTTACGTTTTCCCGAGCAGATCCGTATGAGTCTGCTCGATGGCCCGTTTCGCAGCCTGACCGGGCACTGGTCGTTCATCGCTCTGCGCCCGGGCGCCTGCAAGGTGCAGCTCACCCTGCACTACGAATTTGCTAGCAGCCTGCTGGGCCGGGCGCTCGCGCCCGTCTTTGAACACGTGGCGCATTCGATGATTGAATCGTTTGAGAGCCGTGCGGAGCAGGTCTATGGCCCGCACTGAAAGCACGCAACGAATCCGCGTGAGCGTGGCGATGGCCGGTCCGATCGAGAGTGGCGTGGTCGAGGTCGAACTCGACGCGGGAGCGACGCTTGCCGAGGCGGCTCTCGCCAGCGGCCTGCTGCCTCCGGGTGCGCCGCTCGATCTTGGTGTGTGGGGCCACCGGCGCGCGCCGGTGACGGCCTTGCGCGAAGGCGACCGGGTCGAGATCTATCGGGCTCTGACCGTCGACCCGATGGCGGCGCGCCGGATTCGCGCCGAGGTCAAGCGCCGCCGCGCCGAGTAAAACGCGGCGCGGCTGATTTTCAGTGGCAGAAGGTTTGAACCGACTGGCGCGAGCGTTCGATTTCGCTGGCTCTTTGGCCGTCGTCAAGAAAGCTGCGCTGGCCTGAGGGCGAGACTTGAGCCACGCGCTGGCCGGACTCGAGTGCCTTGAGATAGCCGCGCGCGCGCTCGCATTCGGCCGCTTGGCGGCTTTGTTTGCGTTCGTCGTCGGCGGCCTTGTTGGCCGCTTCCGCGCTCTCCTTTTGGCGCTTCTGGAAATCGAGTTCACGCTCGGCCAGTGACTTGAGGCCGGCGGGCTTGGCCGCTGCGCTGGATTGGGTGGGGGCGGCGGCCGGGGCTTGATCGGGCGTCACGTTGACGGCAGCGGCCCGGGGTTGGCGCACGATCTGATTGGCCTTGACCGAGGCGGGTGGGGCTTGATCGGAGAACACCACCGTGCCGTTGGTGTCGCGCCACGCCCACTGCGCCTGGGCGGCCAAAGGTTGAGCGAGGACGGCGGCCAGGATCAAGGCCAACAAGGGAGCGAGGCGAGGGCGGGCTGCGGCAGGCATGGGATCTCCGGGTGATAGTGGGATTGTCCGGGGCGGCCGCCGGCATCGCAAGCCGGATCACTGCCTCACGGGATGGGCAGGTGCGAGCTTCATGCGCGGGAAACCCGTAGGCGTCCAAGCCTGGGGCCGTCCAGTACAATTGACTTTTGCGTCATGAGGCCCCCATGCGACTTCTCCAGAAGGCACTAACCTTCGATGACGTGCTGCTCGTGCCCGCCTACTCGGCGGTTCTGCCACGGGACACGCAACTGTCCACCCAGTTCACCCGCAACATCCGTCTCAACCTGCCGTTGGTGTCCGCTGCCATGGATACGGTGACCGAGGCCAATCTTGCGATCGCCCTCGCACAAGAGGGCGGAATCGGGATCGTCCACAAGAACCTGACGCCGCGCGAACAAGCGGCCGAGGTTGCCAAGGTCAAGCGTTACGAGTCTGGCGTGGTGAGCGATCCCATCACGATCGGCCCCGACATGACGGTGCGCGACGTGATCCAGATCACCCGCGAGCACAAGATCTCCGGCTTGCCGGTGGTCCAGGGCAAGCGCGTGCTGGGCATCGTCACCAACCGTGACCTGCGCTTTGAATCGCGGATGGACGCCAAGGTCTCCGAGATCATGACCCCGCGCGAGCGCCTGGTCACGGTCAAGGAAGGCGCGAGCCTCGACGAAGCCAAGGACCTGATGCACCGCCACAAGCTCGAGCGCGTGCTGGTGGTCGATGACGATTTCAATCTGCGCGGCCTGATGACCGTCAAGGACATCACCAAGGCGACCGAGCACCCGCTCGCGGCCAAGGACGCGCAAGGCAAGCTGCGCGTGGGCGCTGCCGTGGGCGTGGGCGAAGGCACCGAAGAGCGCGTTGAGCTGCTGGTCAAGGCTGGCGTTGACGTGCTGGTGGTCGATACCGCTCACGGTCACTCCAAGGGCGTGCTCGACCGTGTGCGCTGGGTCAAGCAGAACTACCCGCAAGTTGACGTGATTGGCGGCAACATCGCCACCGCGGCGGCGGCTCTGGCTCTGGTTGAACACGGCGCCGATGGCGTCAAGGTCGGCATCGGCCCGGGTTCGATCTGCACCACTCGCGTCGTCGCGGGTGTGGGCGTGCCGCAGATTTCCGCGATCTCGAACGTGGCCGAAGCCCTGGCGGGCACCGGCGTGCCGCTGGTGGCCGACGGCGGCGTGCGCTTCTCGGGCGACCTCGCCAAGGCGATCGCAGCCGGCGCCAACACGGTGATGATGGGCGGCATGTTCGCCGGCACCGAAGAGGCGCCGGGTGAGGTGATCCTCTACCAGGGCCGCTCGTACAAGAGCTACCGTGGCATGGGTTCGTTGGGCGCAATGCACAAGGGCTCGGCCGACCGCTACTTCCAGGACAACAACGACGGCAACGTCGACAAGCTGGTTCCGGAAGGCATCGAAGGCATGGTCCCGTACAAGGGCTCGGTGCTGGCGATCATCTACCAGATGGCGGGTGGTCTGCGTTCGTCGATGGGCTATTGCGGTTGCGCGAGCATCGAAGAGATGCGCAGCAAGGCCGAATTCGTCGAGATCACGAGTGCCGGCATGCGCGAGTCGCATGTGCACGACGTGAAGATCACGAAGGAAGCCCCCAACTACCGTCTCGACAACTGAGCTTGTCGCTGAGCCCGGCTTGCGCCCATCTCCGTCCCCCGTCACTCGCAAGGATCGCGTGCGACGCGCATGGACGCGGTTTTGGGCCCTGTTGGGCGCAGCGTTTTTGGTAGTGCTGGCCTGGCGCTTGCCGGGCCATGTGGAGCAGGGCGATGCCAGCGTGCTGATGAGGGACGCCGGCCTCGCCCTGTTGTGCGTGAACATGATCCTGCAGGCGGTTCGAGCGAACTGGCCGACGATCAACGCCTTGATACTCACAGTCGTCGGAGTGGCCTTGTGGCTGGCCGGCGCATGGAAGCTATGAATCACGACCGCATCCTCATTCTTGATTTCGGCTCGCAGGTCACGCAGCTGATCGCGCGTCGCGTGCGCGAAGCGCATGTCTACTGCGAAGTCCATCCGGCTGACGTGTCGGCCGAGTTCATCCGCGAATTCGCGCCGCGTGGCGTGATTCTCTCGGGCTCGCACATGAGCGCGTACGAGGAATCGAACGATCAGGCGCCCGCCGCCGTGTTCGATCTTGGCGTGCCGGTGTTCGGCATCTGCTACGGCATGCAGACCATGGCGCAGCAATTGGGCGGCAAGGTCGAAGGCGGCCACACGCGTGAGTTCGGCTACGCCGAAGTCCGCGCGCACAGTCACACCCAGCTTCTGAGCGGTCTGCAAGACTTCGAGACCGCCGAACGCCATGGCATGCTGAAGGTCTGGATGAGCCACGGCGACAAGGTCACCGAGCTGCCGCCGGGCTTCAAGCTGATGGCCTCGACCCCGAGCTGCCCGATCGCCGGCATGGCCGACGAATCGCGCGGCTATTACGCCGTCCAATTTCACCCCGAGGTCACGCACACCGTTCAGGGTGCGGCGATGCTGACGCGCTTCGTGCGCGAGATCTGTGGCTGCAAGCCCGACTGGGTGATGGGCGACTACGCCTCGGAGGCGGTGGAAAAAATCCGCACCCAGGTGGGTGACGAGGAAGTCATTCTTGGCCTCTCAGGCGGGGTCGATTCCTCGGTCTGCGCCGCTCTGATCCATCGTGCGATCGGCAAGCAGCTCACCTGTGTTTTCGTCGATAACGGCCTCTTGCGCTTGAACGAGCGCGAGCAGGTGGTTGAGACTTTCGAACGCCACATGGGTCTGAAGCTGATCGTGGTCGACGCGGTTGATCGCTTCATGACCGCACTGGCGGGCGTCACCGATCCGGAAGCCAAGCGCAAGATCATCGGGCGCGAGTTCGTCCACATCTTCCAGGAAGAGGCCGAGAAACTCACCAGCGCCAAGTGGTTGGCGCAGGGCACGATCTACCCCGACGTGATCGAATCGGCTGGCGCCAAGACCAAGAAGGCGACCACGATCAAGAGCCACCACAACGTCGGTGGCCTGCCCGAGACCCTGCACCTCAAGCTCCTCGAGCCGCTGCGCGAGCTCTTCAAGGACGAAGTGCGCGAGCTCGGCATTGCGCTTGGCCTGCCGGCCGAGATGGTGCATCGCCATCCCTTCCCCGGCCCGGGCCTGGGCGTTCGCATCCTGGGCGAAGTGCGCAAGGATTTCGCCGACCTGCTGCGCCGCGCCGACGCGATCTTCATCGAAGAGCTGCGCGCCTCGGGTTGGTACGAGAAGACCAGCCAGGCCTTTGTCGTGTTTCTGCCAGTCAAAAGCGTGGGCGTGATGGGCGACGGCCGCACCTACGAGTGGGTGGTCAGCCTGCGCGCGGTGCAGACCTCGGACTTCATGACGGCGCATTGGGCGCACCTGCCCTACGACCTCTTGGGTCGGGTGTCGAACCGCATCATCAATGAAGTGCGCGGCATCAACCGTGTGGTCTACGACATCTCGGGCAAGCCGCCCGCGACGATCGAGTGGGAGTGAGGGTCGCGGCTGCGATGGGCCGCTCGACGCTTTTTCTCTGAGAGTTCGACCGAATTCCGCGCACCCCGGTGGTGCGCGGAATTCGTTGCAAAGCTCGGCCGACTCCGCGCCGGGTACCGGTTCTTCGTCGTCGCAAGGGCTGCGAGCCGGACTCAATTCCTCGTGTATGAAAAAAAGTTCTGACGGCCGCGCTGTCGGGACTGGAGCAGTGCCATGAACTTGTCCTCGCATGAACTGAGCATGACGGTGCTCATGACTCCCGACACCGCCAACTTCGCAGGCCACGTCCATGGCGGCACCATTCTCAAGCTGCTGGATCAAGTTGCCTACGCCTGTGCCAGTCGCTACGCCGGTCGCTACGTTGTCACCCTGAGCGTCGACCAGGTGGTGTTTCGTCAACCGGTCGATGTTGGCCAGCTAGTGACCTTTCTGGCCAGCGTCAACACCACCGGTACGAGTTCGATGGAGATCGGCATCAAGGTGATCGCCGAGAACATTCGCATCCAGGAAGTCCGCCACGTCGTGAGCTGCTTCTTCACCATGGTCGCGATCGACGATGATGGCGCGCCGGTGGCGGTGCCGCGGCTTGAGCCTGTCACCCCGGATCAGAAGCGGCGCCACGCCGCGGCATTGGTGCGCAAAGAGATGCGGCGCGAGCTCGAGCAGCGCTACAAGGCACTGGTGTCCTAATGAAAGCGCAAGAAGCACGGGGCCGAGTACCGGCGGCCATGGCGCAAGGTGCACTTGGGAGCCGATGCGGACACGCTGGAGATTCGCGCGATTGAAGTCACCGACAAGCGCGTCGGCAATGCGCCGATGCGGCCTGAATGGCTCAATCCGATAGCGTCCGATCAAGCACTTGCCAGCGTCAGCGGCGACGGCGCCTACGACACCAAGGCCTGCCATGCGGCGATCGTTCAGCGCGGCGCGCAGGCGGTGATCTCTTCCGCGCAAGAATGCCCAACCGTGGCAGATCACGCTTGCGGGCGCGCTGGCACGCAACGAGGCGCTCAGGGCGTGTCACAGGCTGGGGCGCAGCCTCTGGAAAAAGGGGAGCGGCTACCACCGTCGAAGCTTGGTGAAGACCAAGAGGCATGGTTTCAAGCGCCTGGGTGAGCGGGTGAACGGGTGAACGAGTGAATGGGTGATAGCACGCACCTTTGAGCGTCAGGTGGTCGAGCTGCACATGCGCGTAGCCCTGCTCAACCGTTTCTCGCAACTCGGGCGACCGACTGCCGTGCCCGTGGCCGTGGCCGCCATGGCGTAGCTACGTCCGGGGCTGGGGGTTCTCGTCTCCTTTCCGACTTGTGCAACAAAGCTGTCCGATCGTCGTCAGCCCGATTCCCGGGGCAGCGCTGTCGCTGGAGTCGCGCAATCCCGGAGCGCTCGATCGATGTTTCGGGCACCGGCTTCGATAACATGGGGGCATGAGCTATACCCCAGAAATCGCCGTATCGGGTTGGCTGAGCCGCTTGGGCGAACTATCGATCCGGCGCGGCAGCCATCTCGAGAGCCTGCGCAGCCGCGATCCGAGCGACTTCGAACTGGTGCTCGCCAGCGCCGCGCTGTTTTTCCCACCCGGCCAGTGGCTCGATGAACGCCTGGCCAACGAATCACTGCAGGCTTTTCTCGCCAGCGCCGGCAGCTGGCTCGAACTCGAGCCGGCTGAACTGCGCCGCGCGCTCGCCGATTGCGGCATGGTCCACCGCAGCGACTGCGGCACCTACCGGCGCGGTGAGTTCCCGGTCTGGCTGGTGAGCGCGGCCGCTGCGCTCGATCCCGCCCAGCTCACTGCCGCGGTCGAGGCGGCGCGAGAGGCGAGAAGCGCGGCGCGCGCCGAACGGCGCCGCGCCTGGCTGGCACAGTTATCGGCCGGGATCGAGGTGACCGAGAGCGAGGCGCACCCCGACGACGAGATGTATATGCGGATGGCGATCGACCAGGCGCACAACGCCTGGGCGCTGGGCGAGGTGCCGGTCGGCGCGGTGCTGGTCAAAGACGGCCAAGTCGTCGCTACCGGCTTCAACCAGCCGATCGGCCATTGCGATCCCACGGCTCATGCCGAGATCACGGCGATGCGTGCTGCGGCCGAGCTGATGGGCAATTACCGCCTCTCGCATTGCACGCTCTACGTCACGCTCGAACCGTGCGCGATGTGTTCGGGCGCGATGCAGCACGCGCGCATCGCACGGGTCGTCTACGGCGCTCCCGACCCCAAGACCGGTGCGGCGGGCAGCGTGGTCGATCTGTTTGCGCAGGCCAGGCTCAACCACCACGCGAGCGTTCACGGCGGGGTTCTGGCTGCGGAGTGTGGCGGGCTGCTCACGCGTTTCTTTGCCGAGCGGCGTGAACTCAAGAACCAGGGTGCCTTGCCGCCCGATGCCGAGATGGGTGATGAAGAAAACTAGACGCATTGGCATGGTGGCGCCCTCTGGCCGCCTGCCAAACGAAGCCGAGGCGGACCGCGCCGCGCGTTTTTTCACTCGCCGCGGCTGGCAGGTCCTGGCGGGCGAGAGTGTGTTCGAACACGACACCCGTTTTGCCGGCCCCGACGATTTGCGAGCGAGCGAACTCCAGAGTTTTGCCACCGACCCGCGGATCGACGTGGTGCTGAGCGCGCGCGGTGGCTACGGCATCACCCGTCTGCTTCACCGCTTCGATTACCGCGCGATCGCCGAGCGTGCCCCGATCCTGGTCGGCTATAGCGACTTCACGGCTTTCAACCTCGCCTATCTGGCGCAGGCCGGCGGGGTGAGCTTTCAGGGCCCGTCGGCGGTCGATTTTGCCCGCGAGGCGCCGCAGAGCGAAACGGTCGAGCAGTTTTTTGCCGCGATCGAGAATGCGGAACACGAGGTGTCATTCGCCACCGAAGCGCCGCCGCTGACGGTGCGGGGAACGCTGTGGGGCGGCAATCTGGCAATGGTCAATTCGCTCTTGGGCACGCCGTATTTCCCGCACGTCAAAGGCGGAATTCTCTTTCTTGAAGACGTCAACGAGCCGGCTTACAAGGTCGAACGCATGCTGCTGCAACTGCATCAGGCCGGCATTCTCGAGGCGCAGCGGGCGATCGTCCTCGGCGCGTTCGAGCCAATGGCGGTGATGGCGAGCGACTACGGCTTTGAAATGACCGAGGTGCTGGCGCGCTTGATGGCAGCGACGGCCACACCCATCGTCACCGGCTTGCCGTTTGGCCATGTGCCCAAGAAAGCGATGCTCGCGGTTGGGGCGGACGCTCGTCTGAGCATCAAGGGCGGACTCGCGCGCCTGTCTTTCTCGGGCTACCCGAATCTCGCGTGAAACGAGCGGCAAGCCCTGGCAGAGCGCTCCTCGAGGGGCGCCCGCCGACAGGTCGCGGGCCTCGCGTCTGCGGCGCGATTCTTGGGGGCAGGGGCGTACGCCGGAGCCGGTCGCGACCGGACTGACCTTGAAAGACGAGACCGGCGGCATGGGCGTCGGTCATGCTCCTGGCCGCAGCTAGACTGAGTAACCCACGGCCTTGCCAGGAAAAATTCGCGGGGTCGGGCTCTCGCCTGAACACTCGCTGTCGATGATGGATCCGCTTTCTCCCCACACCGAACCGCAAGACGCCCGCGGCCCGCTGACTCGTTTCGGCCTCGGACTCGAATCACGCGCGCAGCGCGCAGCTGCTGTACAGGCGGGGGTGCTGGCAGCCGTCTTTCGCCAGGTTCCGGCGTCCTTGCTTGGCAACCTGGCCGGTGCTGCCTTGCTGGTGGTGGTGCTGTGGGGGGCGATTCCCCAGGCTTGGCTGGTCGGCTGGTTCGGTCTGGCGGCGCTTGAATCCTGGCTGCGCCTGCGCGCCGCGCGCGCGTTCACGGTCGATCCTGATCGAGTCGAGCGAATCGGTGTCTGGCTCTCGCGCTGGGTGGCCTTGGCCGCGGGAGCCGGATTCGTCTGGGGGCTGGCCGGATACGGATTTTTCATCTCCGGCTCGCCACTGCAGGAGTTGCTGGTGGTCGTCCTGGTGCTGGGGGTGAGCTTTGGCTCTTTGCCGCTGTATGCCGGCTGGCGCCGCGCGTTCGACCTTTTCATGAGCCTGGCTCTGCTGCCGCTGGTGCTCCGCATGGCGGCCGAACAAGACCCCGCGTATTACACGGCCGCGGCGGTGGTCTTGGTGGTGTTCGCTTTCGCGCTGCTCTTTGGGCGACGGTTTGGCGCCACGGTGCGCGAATCGGTCAAGAACGATTTTGAAAACGAGCTTCTGGTCGAGCAGTTGCTCGCCGAGAAGCAGCTTGCCGAAGAAGCGCGGCGCGCGATCGAATCCGCCACCCGTGCGCGCTCCCAGTTCTTTGCCGCTGCCAGCCACGATCTGCGCCAGCCGCTGCAGGCGATCGGGATCTACGTCTCGCTCCTGCGCAAACGCGCCGAGGCGGGTGCGCTGCCCCTGGTCAACAACCTGTCGTCATCGGTCGAATCGCTCTCGAAACTGGTCGAGGAATTGCTTGAGATCTCGCGCCTGGATTCGGGTGCGATCCAGCCCCGCATCGAACAGGTCGGGGTCGAGGATCTCTTCAACACGCTCGAGCAGGAGTTCGCGCCGATTGCCGGCGCCCGCGGCTTGTCGCTGCGGGTGCGCCAGGTGCCGCGCGCGCTGCAGACCGATGTGCTGCTGCTCCAGCGCGTGCTGCGAAACCTGCTGGCCAATGCGATCCGTTACACCAACCGCGGTGGCGTTCTGCTGGCCGCGCGCGTGCGGTCCAGCGGCACCGTGATGATCGAAGTGTGGGACACGGGTGCGGGCATTGCCGCGGTGGAAGGCGAGCGAATCTTCGAGGAGTTCTATCGCGGCGAAAGTTCCAAGGTCGAGAGCAGCGGTGCCGGCTTTGGCTTGGGCTTGTCGATCGTGCGCCGGATCTGCGGACTGCTGCGTTTGCCCTTGTCGATGTCGTCCCGCCCGGGGCGCGGCACGGTGTTCCGGATCGAATTGCCGGCGAGCCTGGGCCCGCGTCGCCTGGGTCGCAGTGCGCCTGACGCGCCTCACTGGCTGTTGCGCCCGCTCCAAGGGGTGAGAGTCGCCCTGATCGAAGACAACCTCGAGATCCGCAACAGCCTGGCTCGTCTGCTGCGTTCGTGGGGGGCGCTGGAGATCTCCGCCAGTGGCTATAACGCGGCACTGATTCGGGGGCTGTCGATGCACGATCGGATCGACGTGATTCTGGCTGACCAGAATCTCGGGCCGCATTCGCCCAGCGGGGTCGAGACCGTCTTCCGGATGCGCGAGGTCCTGGGTTTTCCGGTGCCGGCGATCATTCTTACCGCCGTGCCAGCGAGCGAAGTGCTGGCCGAATTCGCCCGCGTCATGCGCGATCGGCTGGCCCTCAACCCGACGCTGGCTGAGGCGATTGTCCGCAGCCGGGTCGAGGAGCCCATCGTGTTGCAAAAACCGACCACGCCGGCCGTGCTCAACAATGCGATCGTGGTGCAACTCGGCGGTGTTGGCGCCACCAGCGCCGCCGGCGAGAGTCAGATCGCGTCGTAGCCGTGGCGGCGAGCGGCGAGCAGGGCTTCGGTGCGGTTGCTCGCGCCAAAGGCGCGGTAGATCGCGGTCACGTGAGTCTTGACCGTGCCTTCCGAGAGATGGAGTTCGCGACAGATCTGCTTGATCGGGGCGCCGCGCGCCAAGAGATTCAGCACTTCCCGCTGGCGCTCGGTCAGATCGACCGCGCGGCCGGCCAGTGTGCTCACGGCCGGCGCGGGGGTTGCGAGCAGCCCTGAGCGCTGCGCTTCCTCGAGCAGATTGGACGGGATGTAGACACCGCCGCCAAGAACGAAGCGGATGGCGGTGGCCAGCATGTCGGAATCCATGCTCTTGGGGACGAAACCGGCGGCGCCGAGTTGCAGGACGCGCATCACGCTGCGCTGGTCCTGCAGCCCCGAGAGCACCAGGATTTTCAGATCCGGGTAGTGCTCGACAAAGCTCTCGAGCAGGCTGGTGCCTTCCACGCCCGGCAGCCCGAGGTCGAGCAAAAGCAGATCGGCGTCCTCGCCGTGGCGCGCGACCAGATCGGCCGCGGCCGTGGCGCTGGCGGCCGTGTGGACCTCGGCCGCGGGATCCAGATCGAGCAGCAATGCCGACAAGGCGGTGGTGATCAGCGCGTGATCGTCGACGATCAAAACCTTCATGGGCAAGGGTCCCGGTTGAAAAGTCATTTTAGTGCGTGACGGCGCGAACGCCCGAACCTGTCGTCGCGCTTAGGCGTGAGGGCGCGGCTGCACCAGGGCGGCCGCCGCCTTGGCGCGACGGCGGGCTTCATCGACCGTCTCGGCCTGGGCCAGAGCGACACCCATGCGGCGCTTGACGAAGGATTCGGGCTTGCCAAAGAGACGCAGCTCGGTGCCAGGAATCGCCAAGGCCTGTTCCACACCGGCGAAAGTCATGGCTTGGGCATCGGCGCCGCCGTAGATCACGGCGCTCGCCCCCGGGTTGCGCAGGCTGGTGTCAACCGGCAGGCCGAGCAGGGCGCGGGCGTGAAGTTCGAACTCGTTGGCCCACTGGGTGATCATCGTGACCATGCCGGTGTCGTGCGGGCGCGGGCTGACTTCCGAGAACCACACCTGATCGCCCTTGACGAAGAGTTCGACGCCAAACAGGCCCAGTCCGCCCAGCGCTTCGGTCACGCGGGCCGCGTAGTCCTCGGCCAGCGCCAGGGCCGCGCTCGGCATCGGTGCCGGCTGCCAGCTTTCGACGTAATCGCCGGCAACCTGGACATGGCCGATCGGTGCGCAGAAATGAGTCTCGACCGCGCCCGCCGCATTGAGGGCGCGAACGGTGAGCAAGGTGATCTCGTAATCGAAATCGATGAAGCCTTCGACGATCACGCGGCCAAGCGCCACCCGCCCGCCGGCGTTGGCGTAGGCCCAGGCGGCTTCGATCTGGTCGGCCGAATCGATCTTGCTCTGGCCCTTGCCCGAGGACGACATCACCGGCTTGATCACGCACGGCAGACCGACGGCGGCGACCGCGGCGCGCACCTCGTCGAGCGAATCGGCAAAGCGATAAGGCGAGGTCGCCAGGCCGAGGTCCTCGGCGGCCAGGCGGCGGATGCCTTCGCGATTCATGGTCAGTTGCGCGGCGCGGGCGGTGGGCACCACGCGGGTCAGGCCTTCGCGCTCGATCTGCACCAGCGTGTCGGTGGCGATCGCTTCAATCTCGGGAACCACGATGTCGGGGCGCTCGGCTTCGATCAGCGCGCGTAGCGCGGCGCCATCGGTCATCGGCAACACATGCGAGCGGTGCGCGACCTGCTGCGCCGGCGCGTTGGCGTAGCGGTCGGCGGCGATCACCTCGCAGCCCAGGCGTTGCAGAGCGATCGCGACTTCCTTGCCCAGTTCGCCCGAGCCCAGGAGCAGCACGCGAATCGCGGCGGAAGACAGAGGGGTGCCCAGCAGCGGGCGGGAGATCGGGGTCGACATGGTCATCCTTGGTGGCAAGAGTGAAACGGGTCTTGAAACGAAAAAGCCGGCCCAGGGCCGGCTTCGATGGGCGTGGCGAAGCTTATTGCGCCAGCGTCCACTTGACGGCAGCGGCGACGTCAGCTTCGGAGCCCTTGGCGGCGGGGTGACCCTTGCCGGCCATCAGCTTGGCGACGAGTTCCTTCTCGGCGTCGGCCTTGCCCTTGAACTTCTGGGCGATCGTCTTGTACGACGGGCCCATCTTCTTGGCGTCCAGAGCGTGGCAGGTGTTGCAGCCAAGCTTGGCGGTCGCGTCTTGGGCAAGAGCGGCACCGGTGGCGCCGAGCATGGCGGTAGCAACCGCCGCAAAAACGATCTTCTTCATCTCGTCTCCGGAGAAAAGGAACTGATTACTGTCTTCACGACAGCCGGGCCGCGAAGTGGCGCGAGTCTAGCTCTGTCAATGCCGATCAGGGCGGCGTCCGGAGTCCAGAAAATGCCGGATATCGGACCTGGATCAAAAAGGCTGCAGGGTCGGCGCCGAAGGCGCCAACCCTGAGATCCGTGAAATTACTGAGCCAGGATCCACTTGAGGGCCGACTCGACCTCGGGAACCGGCGCCTTGACGGCGGGGTGACCCTTGCCAGCGGTCAGCTTGGCCAGCAAATCCTTTTCGGCGTTGGCTTGGCCCTTGAACTTCTTGGCGATGTCCTGGTAGGACGGGCCCATCTTCTTCTTGTCCAGCGCGTGGCAGGTGTTGCAGCCCGGCTTTTGGGTCGCTTCCTGCGCGCTGACCGAGGCAGCGGATGCGATGGCGGCGATGGCAACAGCGATGATGGCGATCTTCTTCATGTTGGATTCCCTGATGTTGAGTTCGGGCCAGGCCCGCTGGATCTTGACGCGTCGCACCGTGTGCTCGTGATCCGCGCCGGCTTCTAAAACGCTCGGTCAACGCGGCGGTTGACTCCGGCATTGCCCGCTTGGGGTTTTTATTGATTTAAGGCAAGGCGGCGGGATCATGGCACGGCGGCGCGTCCGACGAAACCGGGGACGGTGCCGCTTCGGCGCGCTCGATAAAGGCGTCGACCATGCGGTCGGCGGCATGGTCGATGATCGAACCCGCGACCCGCTCGGCGCCGGGAAGCGACAGTTCGTAGGAAAGTGAAAAATCGACGCGGCAGCCCCGTTCGCCCAGGGGCTTCAATTCCCACAGGCCATGGAAGTGACGGAAGCTGCCGTCCTCGAGATGGATCTCCATCCGGCTGGGCCGGGTTTTGGGGTTGCGCGTGCGAACCTTGAAGTGCAGGTGTTTCCAGCCCACCTCGACGGTGGCGGCGACAAAATCTTCGCCGCGTTCGAATTGCGAGGTCGCCACGCACCAGGGCAGGAACTGCGGATAGTCCTCGACCCGGTCGATGGTCTCGAACATGCGTTCGGCCGATACGCCGACCAGGGCACTGCGGTGAACTTGACGGCTCATGAGGCGCGAACTCCCAGGCGCATGGCGATCGCGTCTTCCCGCTCCAGGTCTTCGAGACGGGTTTCGAGTTCCAGCAGCGTGCCGTCGAGTTCGGGCAGCAGCACGTCGTGCAAGGCGCGGGCGCGGCGGATCGCGCGCCGGTATTCGGCCGCCAGACGTTCGAGGTTGGCGGCCACCGCGCCGAGCGCGGCGGCGGTGGCGGTGAGCGCGGCAAAGGCGGCGGCGCAGAGCTCGGCCTGGTGCGAGCGGATCAGCCCGGGCGGCAGCGGCGCATGGGCAGGGTAGTGGGCGGCAATGAGTTTCACGCCCATGAGGATACGGAGTTTGCTCGTGAGCGGCACTTCGCTCAGATCGGCTGGTGGATGCAGCTCAAGGCCTTCGAGCCCGTGCTGATGGATCGCGGCGGCCAGCGTTGCGGTGGCGGTCTGGTTTTGCTCGAGCAGTTGCTTTCTCAATTCAGCGTGGCGAGCCAACTCGCGCAGGATCTCACCGGCGAGCAATAGACATTTTTCGTCGAGAAACGAATAGCCGTCGGCCATCGCCCGGCGCTCCTCGCGAAACTCGAGGATCTGGCTCCGGCTCGGTGCCGCCTCGCTCATGTGGCGGCTCCCAGGTGCTGGTCGATCTGCGCGTCCGACAGCCGGGTGAGCTCGCCGCGCGGCAGTGGCGCGAGCAGCTTCCAGCCGCAGGCCATGCTCTCGGCCAGTGTGCGCGGCGCGGCCTGTGAGACGAGTTCGGTCTCGAAGCGCTGACCAAAGCCCAGGTAGAGCCGGTCGGTCTCCGACAGCCCGTCCTCGCCCACCACGCTGGCGAGCACCCGGGTCTGAACCGAGCGCGCATAGGCCGCGTAGAGCTGGCTTGCCAGGCCCGGGTGATCGGGGTGGGTGTAGTGGCCACCGGTGCCGTCCTTCATCAGGCGCGACAGGCTGGGCAGCACATTGACCGGCGGGTAGACGCCGCGCCGGTCGAGGTCGCGGCCCAGCACGATCTGGCCTTCGGTGATGTAGCCGGTGAGGTCGGGAATCGGATGGGTGATGTCGTCCGAGGGCATCGAGAGGATCGACAACTGCGTGAGCGTTCCCGCGCTGCCGTGGAGGCAGCCGGCGCGCTCAAACAGCGTCGCGAGGTCCGAATACATATAGCCCGGGTAGCCCTTGCGGCTCGGGATTTCGCCCTTGGCGGCCGAGACCTCGCGCAGCGCCTCGCAGTAATTGGTCATGTCGGTGAGGATCACCAGCACATGCTTGCCTTCAACAAACGCCAGGTACTCGGCGGCGGTGAGCGCGTAGCGTGGCGTGAGCAGCCGCTGGGTCGATGAGTCGCTCGCCAGGTTAAGGAACAGCGCGGTGCGCGCCAGCGCGCCACCGGATTCGAGCGCCTGGCGGAAGAACTCGGCCGAGTCGTGTGGCAGGCCAATGCCGGCAAACACCAGCGCGAACTCGCCCGCGGTGTCAGACAACAGCCGCGCGTTGCGCGCGATCTCGGCCGCAATCCGGTCGTGGGGAAGACCGCCGCCCGAGAAGATCGGCAGCTTCTGCCCGCGCACCAGGCTGTTCATCAGGTCGATCGCGGTCACGCCGGTCTCGATGAAGTCGCGCGGCATGGCGCGTGCCACCGGGTTCACGGGCAGGCCGTCGATCGGGTACTGGGCGCGCGTGGGCACGGGCGGGCCGCCGTCGATGACCTGGCCCACGCCGTTGAAGACACGCCCGAGCACGCCGGGGCCGATGCCAAACGAGAGCGGCTCGCCGCGAAAGCGCACCACGGTGTCGGGCAGCGCCAGGCCCGCGGTCGACTCGAGCACCTCGATCGTGAGCAGCGCTTCATCGATCGCCGCCACGCGGCCTAAACGCGCGCGGCCGTCGGCGCCGCGCACCTCGACCGCGTCGCCCAGACCCACATCGAGAGTCCGGCGCAAAAAGAGCAGGGGCCCGTCGAGCCGGGCTGCCGCTCCTTCAACCAGCAGGCGCGGTTGCATGACTGTCCTTCGCGTGAGTAAGGGCATGGAGCTCGGCGTCGATCCGCGCATCGAGCGCGGCAAAGGCGTCGAGCTCTTGGTTGCCGATGTCGTCGCCCATGCGGCGCAGCGCGCGCACGCAGGGCAGTTGAGCGATCTTCTCGGGCTTGGCCTCGAGCTCGAGCGCGGCCAGCGCCAGATCGGAAAAGCGCGCGAGCAGCTTCATCATCGCCGCCTGCTTGGCCGGGGCGGCCACCCGGTCCTTCTCCGAGAAGGCCGACTGCCGCAGAAAGGCGTCGTTGACGATCTCGGCCACCAGCAGCGTCAACTGCTGGCGCGGTGGCAGAGCGTCGCGGCCGATGATGCGCGCCATGCGTTCCAAGCGGGCCTGCTCGTCGAGCAGCGCCAGAAAGCGGGTTCTCAGCTCGGCCCAGTGGGCATTGCCTTGTTCGCTCCACCAGGCCGAAAAAAGCCGTGCGTCTTCCGAATAGGAAGAGAGCGGGTGGATCGCCGGGTAGAAGCGCGCCTGCGCGCGTTTGACGTCGAGCGCCCAGAAACTGCGCACAAAGCGCTTGGTGTGGCTGGTCACCGGCTCCGAGAAATCACCCGAAGGCGGGCTGATCGCCCCTATCACGGTCACGCTGCCGGTGGCGCCAGCGAGTGTCTCGACCACCGCCGCGCGCTCGTAGAAATCGGCCAGCCGGCTCGACAGATACGCCGGGTAGCCGCCCTCGCCGGGCAGCTCGCCAAAGCGGCCCGAAACCTCGCGCAGCGCCTCGGCCCAGCGGCTGGTCGAGTCGGCCATCAGCGCTACGTGCAGCCCCTGGTCGCGGAAGTACTCGGCCACCGTGATTGCGCTGTAGATGCTCGCCTCGCGCGCGGCCACCGGCATGTTCGAGGTGTTGGCGATGATCACCGTGCGCTCCATCAGCGAGCGCCCGGTGCGCGGGTCTTCCAGTTGCGGGAACTCGGAGAGCAGGCCCGCCATCTCGTTGCCGCGCTCGCCGCAGCCCAGATACACGATCACGTCGGCATTGCAGCCCTTGGCAAGCGTCTCAAGCAACACGGTCTTGCCGGTGCCAAAGCCGCCCGGGATTGCCGCCTTGCCGCCCAGCGCCACGGGAAAGAGCGAATCCAGAATCCGCTGCCCGGTCACCAGCGGCGTGTTGCTCGCGATTCGCCGCCGCACCGGCCGTGGCTCGCGCACCGGCCAGCGGGTGCTCATCGCCAAGTCGTGCTCGGCGCCACCGGCGTCGCGCAGGCGGCAGACCATCACGTCGTCGCGTGCCGGCCCGCGTGCGGCAATGTCGATCACCGTGCCATCTCTGTGCGGCGGCACCAAACAGGCTTGGGCGCGCAGCACCGGGTCGTGCGCATGGCCGAAGACCGCCCCGCCGGCCAGCTGCGCTCCGATGCTCACGGCTGGAACGAATTCGAACTCGCGCGGCGGCAAGGGCCGCAGGCCGGGCTGGATCGTGTTGCTGCCCGTGTCTTGCAGCGGTCGCAGCAGGCCGTCGAAGATCCCGCCCAAAAGCCCCGGCCCGAGCGGAATCGCCAGTGGCAATCCGTCGCCGACCACCTGGGTTCCGGGGCGCAGGCCGGCGGTGTCTTCGTAGACCTGGACCAGGATCTCGTCGCCGTCGAGGCGAACCACCTCGCCCAGCAATTCGCGCGGCCCGACCCGCACCGCTTCTCGCATCGAAAAGGCGTCGCTGGTGTGGGCGCGCAACACCGGCCCGCTGATCCGGCGCACCGTGGCGGTCTTCATGAGGTCTCCTGCAAGAGCTCGAGCAGACGGCTGCCGATCGCGGCGCGGTCGGCCAAGAGCCCGTCCGCCGTGCCGTCGACCACATTGCCGCCGGCGCGCAGCTTGATGCCGGCGCCCATCGCCGGATCGGCGCTGAAATCCAGGGCCACGCCGGCCGCGGCAGCCCGATCGGCCAGCAGACGGCGGTCGTCGGCGCCCAAGGCCGTGCCGTGAACCACGGTCCAGGCGCCGGGGGCGAGCCCCGCCCGCGCGGCTGCAAACACATGCCGCAACCAGTCGGCGCGGGCGGCGGGCTGCGACCAGCGCTGGGCCAACACGTCGGGCAGGCGCTGCCAGGCCAGGGCGAGCAGGCGGGTGTGAGTCTGCTGCTGGTGCTGGCGCTCCTCGTTGGCCAGGCGCGCCGCGGCCGCTGCGAGCAACTGACTGCGGCGGCGGCGCTCGTCGGCGAGCGTGGCCTGGGTTCTCTGGCGTGCCGCGTGGCGAGCTTGGGCGAGGATCTCGGCCGAACGCGCGGCGGCTTCTTGTGCGAGCGCGCTGCACTGGGCGTCGCGGTCGGCGCGCACCAGATCGATCAGGGCTTTCATCGGGCGCTCGACACTCATGCCTCGATTCCCAGTTGGCGTCGCAGATGCGTGGCCGGGTCGGGCAGCTCGACTCGCGCCAGAAGGTCGGGCACCAGCACCGTGATGGGGCTGGCGGCTGCCAGCGCGGGTTCGAGCAGAACGGCCGGGATGCGGGTGGCGATCTCGGCCGACACCAGCACCAGACTGGCGTGCGCGCGCGCCTGGACAAGAGCGGCGGCTTCTTCACCGATCGCCGGGGTCATGAGCTCGAGCCCGGCGAGCCCAAAGCCCGCCGCGGCCACCTCATCGCCGATGTAGACGGGGAGCGGCATGAACGTCAGGCCAGGCGGTTGAGGATCAGGATCGAGACGATCAGCCCGTAGATCGCAATCCCCTCGGCCAGGCCAACGAAGATCAGCAGGCGGCCAAAGAGCTCGGGCTTTTCGGCCAGAGCGCCGATCGCGGCGGTGCCGACCTTGGCCACGGCATAGCCGGCCGCGAGCGATGACAGGGCGGTGGCGGCGGCCGCCGCCGCGAACGCCCAACCGGCTCCTTCGGGTAGCGCGGCGGCGGGACCGGCTGCCAGTGCCGTCTGCACGGTGAGCAACACGGCGGTGCCGGCGGCGGCGAGCACCGCGGTCAGCGCCAGCAGGGCCACCAGCGCGCGAGACGCCGGACGCGAGGCGAGAGTCTTCATCGAGTTCTCCTGGGTCGTCAGTCGGGATCGGGAAAGGAAAACGAAGGGGGCGCCGGCAGCGGATGGAACACCCGGCCGCCGCCGTGCAGAAAGCGGGTGAAGAACTCGAACAGCACGAGACGGGTGGTCTGGATGCTCACCACCATGGCTTCGATCACGATCACCGCCAGGTTGCCGATCAGCATCACCAGCCACCAGGCAAAGACGTTGGGAGTCGAGTCGGCCAGAGCGACGATGGCCGACGACAGCCCCGCGTGAGCCAGGGCAAAGGCGCCGACCCGGGCAAAGGACAAGGTATTGATCAGAAGCTGCAAGGTTTTTTCGATCAGCTCGCCGACCGCGGCACCCGCGGCCGCGGCGCGCCCGGCGTGAAGCACGTGACCGATCACAAAGGCGACCGTCCCCACGGCGGCCAAGCCGATCCAGCTGAGGTTGAAAAAGCTGCCAAGCAGGCCGCCGTAGACCGCCATCAGCCCCATGTCTTCGCCCATGAAGCGCGCCCATTCGCCGCGCCAATACGAAGCCAGGGCGCCGAGCAAGAGGCCGGCGGCGAGCAGGACCGCGCCGCCCAGCACCGGGACGGTGAGCAGTTCGAGCGGATGAGAGAGCGGGTGCATCCACAGTGCGGCAATCCAATCCTCGCGGCAGAAGACCGAGCCAAAGAGCAGGCCGAAAACCGCCGAGCTCAAACCGCCCGCGATCAGGAGCGGCGCGATCGAGAAGCGCTTGCGATAAACGAAGGCCAGGGCGGCGATCGTCAGGCCGTGGCCCAGGTCGCCGAACATGAAACCAAAGATCAGCGGCACCACCAGGGCGAGCAGAACGCTGGGGTCGGCCTCGTCGGTGGCGGGCATGCCGAGCGCGCGCGGGAAGATCTCGAAGGGCCGCGCCCAGGCAGGGTTGGCGAGCAGCAGCGGGGCGCGCAGCCCGCGCGGCGCGCGCGGGAAATGAAGCAGGGCGCGCGCCTGGCAGCGCTCGATCGCCGGCTGCAAGGCGCGGCCGTCGAAGTCGCTGGTCCAGCCCGTGACCCAGTTGAAATGTTCGCCCGACTCCAGCCCGTGAACGTTGCGCATCAGCCATTGCAGGCGATAGAGATCGCCCAGCGCCGCGCGAATTCCAAGCCGCTGGTTGATCGCCTCGAACTCGGCGGCACGGATCTTGGCCTCGTGCGCGAGTTCGGCCCGGCGGCGGGCGATGGTGTCGCGGTTGAGCGCCGCGGTGGGCGTGAGCCAGGCCGGAATCGGGTGGACCCGGCCCTTCATGGCGGTCGCTTCGCGGGCGAGCGAATCGAGCTCGCTGGCGGTGCCCACCGCGAACGCGAAGCTGGCGTGAGCGGTGGGCACCTGACGCACGATCGCCTGCGTTGATTCGGGCGCGAGCTCGGGCGGGTATTCGATCAACAAGACCCGGGCGAGCGGGCCGGCCGCACCGAAGGCGGCCAGATCGAGCGGCGAATCGCCCAGCGCGGCCAGTACCTTGGACCAGCGCTCGAGCTCTTCGCGCTCGGCCTGCGCCTGCTGACTGGCCACGATCAGCGGTTCGGCTTGCGCCCCCCACTGCTGCAGCTGCTCGATCGCCCGGGTCAGGGTGATCGCTGGCGGCGCGGGAACTGCGCCGGGGGCCAGCCCGTCGCTCGGCCAGTAGGCCGAATAACGCAAGGCGAGCTCGGCGCCGCGCGCCAGCCAGGGCTGGAGTTCGGCCAGCGAGCTGGGCAGCGCGCTCGGAACGCGGGATTCGAGCTCGACCCTGCCGGTGGCGGCGAGCGCTTCGAGCAGCAGGGCGCAGTCGTCGCGAGCGACCAGCACTTCGAACCAGCGGGCCGGGCGCGGTCGCATCATGAGGCAAAGCTCCGCGCCGGCAGGGCCAGGCGCAGGACCAGCTCGCCGCGCAAGCGGTCGAGGTCGAGCGCCATCAGACCCAGGTAGGCAAAAGCGGCCATCGGCTCGATCGCATGGCGACGGAAACTCGCGAGCAGGCGCGCGTCGAAGACGCGGCGCAGCCGCAGGCCGTCGGGGCCGGCGACCACCACCGAGCGGCTCATGTAATCGCCGATCAAGCGCGTGACCGCTTGCCGCGCGACGGCTTGGCGCGCGGCGGGCGGCAAGCGGCGCAGCCATTCGTCGCCCCAGGCCTGAGCCAACAGCGCAGGCTGCGCCAGAGCGGCGGCGAGCGGCGCGAATTCGTGCCCTGACGGAATGCTGCGGCGATCGGCATCGAGCAATTCGCGGTAACGCGGTTCGGCACGCATCCAGTCGGCGGGGCGCCGGCCTTCGGCCCAGTGACGCAGCCAGGGCAGCTCGGGCAGGACGCCGCACCACTGCAGGGCGGGGCGCCACGCCTGCGGCATCCATAGAGCGACCTCGGCGACTACGCCACGCCAATAGGCACGCAGGACGGCTTCGACCGCGTGGATCGAGCGGCGGCTGCCCAACTGGGCGAGCGGCGCCTGCAGGCTGGTGTCGCGCGCCAGATCGATCAAGGCCTCGGCTTCGCGGGCGTGCTCGATCGCGGTCCAGACCGCCTCGCCGGGGCGGCGGCCGATGCGCGCCTGCATCCGCGCCTGGGCGTACTCGAGGCTGCCGACCGGAATCATTCGCGGCCCCCGGTGAGTTCACGGGCCAAGCGATCGATCGCTTGCTGCAGGCGGGCGAGCTGCGCCGGGTGCTGCGCTGGCGACTCGCGCAGACGGGCCACCTGGCGGTCAACCTCGGCGCTGCGCGTGGCGACTTCACGTTCGATCGCCAGCCGGCAACGCGCGACACGCGCCTCGGCGCCAGCGGCAATCGCGCGCGCCTGGTGGCGAGCGGCTTCCAGCTGCGCCGCCGCCCGCTCGCCCGCGGTGATGATGGCGGTTTGTGCCTCTTGTTCGGAGGCAAGCACGCGCGCGATCGCCGCATCGACCTGCGCTGTCGTGTGAGTGTCGGGATGCGCCACGCCTTGCCCTCCCTAAAGAGATAACTGCAAACGCGCGCCCGCTTCAGCGGCGTTCCCAATTTCTTATAAACGCGAGCCGAGATCAGGGTTTGCCCTAGGACAAATCGCCCGCGACCCATTGGGTGGGCGCAGGCCCCGTGTTGCGGCGCTGGCAGCGGCGATCAGCCGGTGCGGCGCTGGCGGTGACGCGCCAGATACGCTGGGGTGCGCGCCTTGCCGAACTTGCGAACGAAGTGGCTGCGCGCGACGTGGTAGCTCGCATCAAAGCCGAAGAAGTTGAGCCGCATGCGATTGAGCTCCTCGGCGCGATACGCCGCGAGCGGCTTGACCGCCTCATCGGCGGCGCGTTGGCGGGCCTTGTTGCCGATCCGCTCGCCCAGCTCCGAGGCGGCGGCAATGGCCTGCGCGCGGCGCTTGGCGTGAGCGAGAAATTCGGCCGGGCTGTGGCCAAAGCGGTCATCGAGCAGACCGAGCGCCATCGCCTGCCCGGTGCCCATCGGCAATCTCAGCTCGGTGATCTGGCGCGCGGCTTGGGCGCCCACGCGGCGTGGCAGGACGTAAGTCCAGTACTCCGAGCCGTAGAGATTGCCCATGCCCTTGTAATGCGGGTTGAGCACCACGCCCTCGCGCGCCCACACGACATCGGCGGCGAGCGCGAGGAATACCCCGCCCGCGCCCGCGTTGCCCTGGATCGCGGCGATCGTGATCTTGTCGGTGGTGGTGAGAAGCTCGAGCACCCCATCGTTGATCGCTTCGATGTTGGCCATCGATTCCTCGGCCGGGTCGGCGGCGGCCTCGATCACGTTCAAATGCAGGCCGTTGCTCCAGAAGTCGGGGCCGCCCGCCAAGAGCAGCACCCGGGTCGGGCGGCGCTTGGCCCAGCGCAGGGCGGCGGCGAGCCGCCGGCATTGCGCCGTGCTCATCGCGCCGTTGTAGAAGGCAAAGTGAAGGATGCCCACCTCGCCGTCTTCCTCGTAGCGCAGCTCGCGCCAGGTGGGCAGCGTGGGCTGGGCGTCGAGCGCGATCGGCGCTTCGGGCAGGGCCGCGGCCAGGTGGCCCAGGGCGAGGGTGGCGGGCACTTTGAAAGGGTGGTCGGGGTCGTCGTCGCGCTTGAGGCTGGTGATCCAGACCGCGCCGTCGATCGTGGCGCGGCACACCGCTTCGTCGCGCCGCGCGATCAAGGCGCCGGGCGCGCCGTTTAAGTGGCCTTCGGCGTGAGCGTCGAACAGGTGGACGGCGATCCGGCTCGCACCTTCGCCAATGAAGTCCGCCAGGCCCGGTGTGCCGTCGGCCGAGCGGATTTTTCTCAGCACGGTGGCGGTGGTATCGCGCTGCCAGTCGATGGCGCGAGCGGTCTGGCGCAGCACGGGCCGCTCGCGGCCCGGCGCGGCGCCTGGCCAGGCGGCCAGCGGCGTGGGGCGCTCGCCACGCTCGAACTGGCCAATCGCCTCCCACACCGCCGCCACCGCGGCCTGAGTCACTTCCAGTCGGTACAGGCTGCCCTTGGCGGCGCTGCGCATCGTGAATTCGCGGGTGGCGGCCACGTCGCCCGCGTCAAACTCGGCATCGGCCTGCAAGACGGTGACGCCCCAGCGGCTCTCAGCTTCGAGCACCGCCCAGTCGAGCGCCGAGGGGCCACGGTCGCCGACGATGCCGGGGTGAACGACCCAGCAGGGCAGGGCACGCCACACGGACTCGGGAATCGCTCGCTTGAGAAAGGGGGCGATCAGCAGGTCGGGTGCAAAGAGCGCGACGGCCTGCGTGGTGGTCGCGTCGTTGATGTCGAGCTCGAGCGAAACCTCGTGGCCGCCGGCTTCGAGCTCGACCCACAGGCGTTGCGTCAGGCTGTTGAAGGAATGAGCAAGCAGCAGGATTCGCATTGGGCAGGGGTTGGCAGAGGTGCCGGGCTGAACAGGT
This sequence comes from Burkholderiaceae bacterium, assembly GCA_036652035.1. Taxonomy (GTDB): domain Bacteria; phylum Pseudomonadota; class Gammaproteobacteria; order Burkholderiales; family Burkholderiaceae_F; genus JAEZVV01. Next base: position 68,855 of record JAVVWR010000005.1, read on the forward strand.
TTCGATCCAGCCGCCGGATCGGGGTTTCCGTGGGGCATGACCGATGGTAGGCCAAACCGCGGCGGCTCATGCCGCGGTCGGCTCCAGGCATGGGACGGGTGATTGCCCTGATTCCGAGGGAAATCGATGGGCTCGGCTGCGCTAGCGGCCTGACGCATCGCAGCCGAGACCGGCCTTGCGCTGCGTAAGCTCAGCCCTGCCTCTGAACGCCGAATCGCCGGAATGCTTTCCGGTTAGCAGCAACAGAACACCGGCTTTAGCTTGAACGTCAGGAATACATATCCATGGACACCAGAATTCAATCCACTTTCGAAACCTTGCACGCGACGCCTGAGCTGGGCTTTGCCGAGTTCAAAACTTCGGCCTGGCTCGCCGAAAGAATCCAGGCGGCGGGCTTCGATGTGACGAGCGGAATCGCCGGTACCGGCATCGTCGCCACCCTGAGGGGCGCTGCGCCCGGCCCGGTGGTCGCGGTTCGCGCCGACATGGACGCTCTGCCGCACACGGTTGACGGCGAAAAGATCAAGGTCCACTCCTGCGGCCACGACGCCAACTGCACCATGGTGCTGACCATGGCGCAGGAGATTGCCAAGGCGGGGCTGGCGCGCGGCACGCTCAAGGTGATCTTCCAGCCGGCCGAGGAAACGCTGTTTGGCTCGATGAAGATGATCGAAGCCGGCGTGATCGACGACGTTGATGTTCTGCTCGGCATCCACCTGCGTCCCGAGCAGGAAGCCCGCCTCGGCCAGGCCACGCCCGCGCTGTGCCACGGCGGCAGCGCCATGATGAAGGCCAGGATCAGCGGCAAGGTCGCCCACGGCGCCCGCCCGCACCTGGGCATCAACGCGATCAACGCCGCGGCGGCTGCGGTGCAGGCGGTCAACGCCGTGGTCGCCAACCCCGCCGAGCCCTGGAGCTGCAAGGTCACCCAGCTGCGCGCCGGCGGCGAGGTGATCAACATGATTCCCGAGACGGCCGAGATGGCGCTCGACATCCGCGCCGCCCGCAACGAGACCATGGCTTCGATCCTCAAGCAGGTCGAAAACGCGATCCGCTGCGGCGCCGGCACGGTCGGCGCGACGGTCGAGTTCGAAATGCTTGGCGATGTGCCGGGCGCGGATTACAGCGACGAGATCACCGAGGTGGCGCGCGAAGCGATCCGTGAAGTGCTGGGCGAGGCCGGCCTGCTCGCCCCCATCGTTACTCCCGGCGCGGATGACTTTCACCGCTACAAGATTGCCAAGCCCAGTCTCAAGGCCGGCTTTGTCGGCCTGGGCGCCAACCTCACCCCCGGCCTGCACGACCCGAAGATGAGCTTCGACCGCGCGGCGCTGGCCGATGGCACGAAGATTCTGGTTGCGATGGTCAATAAGCTCACCGCCTGATCTGCGTGTGAGGCGATAGGAAAAGGGCGGCCCGCGGGCCGCCCTTTATTTGCATCGGGCAAGTCGATCAAGGCCGGGTCTGGATCCGGTAGCTGCCCGGCACGATGCGCTGGGTCTGCTCGACCACGCCGGAGTCATAAACCCCCATTTGATTGGCCGGCGGCAGGTGGTCTTTGAGAACGAAGGCGGGGCGCGGCTGGCTATCGACAAAGGCGGCGATGTCGCGCGCATCGGCGTCGGTGACCGGCCCTGCGTACTGCGCCATGGCCGTGGAAATGAAGGTGGCAAGCTTTTGCCAGTCGGCCAGCCCCGCGCCGGCATTGAAGCTGCGCGGCCCCCAGATCGGCGGGAAGGTCATCATCCCGCCGCCCATCATTCCCCCTCCCATCATTCCCCCACCCATCATGCCGCCGCCCATGCCTTGGCCGTCAGCGCCGTGGCAGCCGGCGCAGCGCTGCGAATACAAGGCCTGGCCGCGCTGCGGATTGGATTGCTTCCAGAACGCCTCGTCGCCGCGAAGAATCCATTTCATTGAGAGCGGCCCCAGCGGCGCGGCCGGGTTCATCTTCATTGGCAGGCCCGCCGAGAGCGAGCTGATGTAGGCGGTGAGCGCGGTCAGAACCGCGCTGCCCAGCGGCGGGTGAATGCCGTTCTGGCTGCGCATGAAACAGTCGGCGATCCGGCTCTCCAGAGTCAGCACGGCCTGGTCGCGCGGCGAATACGCGGGATAGGCGGTGGCGCTGCCAACCAGCGACGGCCCATGCAGACTGGTGCCGCTCGCCAGGTGGCAGGAGGTGCAGTTGAGCGCGTTCTGCGCGCCGACATAGGGCTGGCTGAGCGGATGGACCGCGGTGTGGTCGAAGATTTCCTTGCCCATGCGGACCACGGCGTCGAGCTCGCCACCGGGCGACTGGGACCAGGCGGGCAGCGCGGATAGGGTGCACGCGGCAGCGGTGAGTGCGCTGCGCAACAGAACGAAGGCGCGGGTCTTCATCGGGAGCTCCTTGGATCCGGGCCGCCGACGGATGCGGCAGCCTCTGGGCGGATTCTCGGGGTTGGCGCGGGCGGCGATGAAGGAAGGCCGCCCGCAACGAGACACGGGCT
>JAVVWR010000006.1:0-66441 GCA_036652035.1 Burkholderiaceae bacterium
CCGTGAAGGCGGTCGTACCGTCGGCGCCGGCGTCGTTGCCAAGATCCTCGCCTAATTCCAACCAATTCAACGGTTGAACTCGCGGGCCGGACCCAACGTCCGGCCCCTCGCTCTTTCAAGGAATCGACATGCAAAGCCAACGCATCCGCATTCGCCTCAAGGCGTTCGATTACAAGCTGATCGACCAATCTGCGCTCGAGATCGTCGACACCGCCAAGCGCACTGGCGCCGTGGTTCGTGGTCCGGTGCCGCTGCCGACCCGCATTCAGCGTTTCGACATTCTGCGTTCGCCGCACGTCAACAAGACTTCGCGCGACCAGTTCGAGATTCGCACTCACCAGCGGCTGATGGACATCATCGATCCGACCGACAAGACCGTCGACGCGTTGATGAAGCTCGATTTGCCAGCTGGCGTTGAAGTCGAGATCAAAGTTCAGTAGTGGAATACCGCCGGCTTGCAGTTTTGTACTGCGGCCGGCTACAATCCGCGGCTTTCCTCGATCGGCGTCCTTTGATGGCGCCGACGATTTTTTAACGGGCCCGGCCAATCGCAGCCGGGGTGGAGAAAACAATGAGTGAGAAGCTCGGCCTTGTCGGTCGCAAGATCGGCATGACGCGCATCTTCACCGATGACGGTGAATCCGTTCCGGTGACAGTGCTCGACGTGTCGAACAACCGTGTCACCGTGGTGAAGACGGTTGCGTCCGACGGCTACAATGCAGTGCAGATCGCCTTCGGCAGCAAAAAGCCGTCGCGCGTGACCAAGCCCCTCGCCGGCCAATACGCCAAAGCTGGCGTCGAAGCGGGCGAAGTCCTGAAAGAATTCCATGTTGATGCTGACAAGGCTGCCGAGCTCAAGCCCGGTACGGTCATGAGCGTTGACATGTTTGCCGTGGGCCAAAAGGTCGACGTCACTGGCGTGACGATCGGCAAGGGCTTCGCTGGCGCCATCAAGCGTCACCACTTCTCGTCGAACCGCGCTTCGCACGGTAACTCCGTGTCGACGAACGCGCCGGGCTCGATCGGTAACCGCCAGGATCCGGGTCGCGTGTTCCCGGGTAAGCGGATGGCCGGTCATCTCGGTGACGATCAGCGTACGACGCAGAATCTGGTGGTGGCTCGCATCGACCCGGAGCGTCAGCTTCTGCTCGTGCGCGGCGCTGTTCCCGGCTCTGCAGGCGGCAAGGTTATCGTCCGCCCAGCGGTTAAGGCATAAGGAGCGGTCAATGGAACTGAAAGTCCTGAACGAACAGGGCCAGGCGACCGCCACCATGGCAGCCCCTGACACCGTGTTCGGTCGTGAATTCAACGAGGCTTTGGTGCACCAGATCGTGGTTGCCTACCAAGCCAACGCCCGCCAGGGCACGCGCGCCCAGTTGAACCGTGAAGCGGTTCATCACTCGACCCGCAAGCCGTGGCGCCAAAAGGGTACCGGTCGCGCTCGCGCTGGTATGAGCTCCTCGCCCGTGTGGCGTGGTGGTGGCCGCGCTTTCCCGAGCTCGCCTGACGAGAACTTCACCCACAAGGTGAACAAGAAGATGTGGCGCGCGGGTATGGCGTCGATCCTCTCGAAGCTGGCTCGTGACGAGCGTCTGGTGGTGGTTGATGGCCTGGGTGTCGATTCGCCCAAGACCAAGCCGCTCGCGCAGAAGCTCAAGGCCATGGGCTTGGAGTCGGTCCTCATCATCACCGACAACGTGGATGAGAACCTGTACCTCGCTTCGCGCAACCTGAAGAACGTGCTGATCGTCGAGCCGCGTTACGCGGATCCGCTCTCGCTCATTCACTACAAGTCTGTGGTGGTGACGAAGTCGGCGATCGCCAAGCTCGAGGAGATGTGGGGATGAGCCAGGATCGTCTTTACAAGGTGCTCGTCGCGCCGATCGTCTCCGAAAAGAGCACGATGATGGCTGACAAGAACGAGCAAGTGGCGTTCCGCGTCATTCCTGACGCGACGAAGCCGGAAGTCAAGGCCGCGGTCGAACTGCTCTTCAAGGTGCAAGTCGAATCCGTGCAGATCCTGAACCAGAAGGGCAAGCAGAAGCGCTTTGGCCGCTTTGAGGGCAAGCGCAACGACGTCCGCAAGGCGTACGTCAGCCTGAAGCCTGGTCAGGAAATTAACTTCGCGCAAGAGGTGAAGTAATGGCGCTCGTCAAGGTTAAACCGACGTCCGCCGGCCGCCGTCACGTCGTCAAGGTCGTCAACGCTGGCCTGCACAAGGGCAAGCCGTTCGCGGCGCTGACCGAGAAGAAGATTCGTGGTTCCGGTCGCAACAACAACGGTCGTATCACGGTCCGTCACAAGGGCGGTGGCCACAAGCAGGCCTATCGCGTGATCGACTTCAAGCGCAACAAGGACGGTATTCCGGCCAAGGTTGAGCGCATTGAATACGATCCGAACCGCTCGGCGAACATCGCCCTGGTTCTGTACGCGGACGGTGAGCGTCGCTACATCATCGCCTCGAAGGGCTTGGTGGCTGGCGCCGAACTCATGAACGGCCCGGAAGCGCCGATCAAGATTGGCAATACCCTTCCGTTGCGCAATATTCCGGTGGGCTCGACCATCCATTGCATCGAGATGCAGCCCGGTAAGGGCGCGCAGATGGTGCGTTCGGCGGGTACCTTTGCTCAGCTGCTGGCGCGTGAAGGTACCTACGCCCAGATCCGTCTGCGCTCGGGTGAAGTTCGCCGCGTTCTGATCGAGTGCCGCGCCACCATTGGTGCCGTGGGCAACGAAGAGAACAGCCTGCGTGAGCTCGGCAAAGCCGGTGCGAAGCGTTGGCGTGGTGTTCGTCCGACTGTTCGTGGCGTTGCCATGAACCCGGTGGATCACCCGCACGGTGGTGGCGAAGGCCGTACCGGTACTGGCCGTGCTCCGGTCAGCCCGTGGGGTCAGTTGACCAAGGGTTACCGTACCCGCAAGAACAAGCGCACCGATTCGATGATCGTGCAGCGCCGTCACCGTAAGTAAGGGGGCCTGAATGTCTCGTTCGCTGAAGAAGGGCCCGTTTGTTGACGGGCATCTGCTGAAGAAAGTCGAAACCGCGCAGGCTACCCGTGACAAGCGTCCGGTGAAGACCTGGTCGCGTCGTTCGACCATCCTGCCGGAGTTCATCGGCCTGACGATCGCTGTGCACAACGGTCGTCAACATGTGCCGGTGTACATCAACGAAAACATGGTCGGCCACAAGCTCGGTGAGTTTGCGCTCACCCGCACCTTCAAGGGGCACGCGGCTGACAAGAAGTCCGGCCCGGGCAAGAGGTAAGCACGATGGAAACCACTGCAATCGTTCGCGGTGTGCGACTGTCGGCCCAGAAGGGCCGTCTGGTCGCCGACCTGGTCCGCGGCAAGCCCGTTGACAAGGCGCTGAACATTCTCGCGTTCACGCAGAAGAAGGCCGCCGGAATCATCAAGAAGGCGCTGGAATCCGCGATCGCCAATGCCGAGCACAATGATGGTGCCGACATCGACGAACTGCGTATCACCAAGATCCACGTTGAGAAGGCCGCCACGCTGCGTCGTTTCTCGGCGCGGGCCAAGGGCCGCGGTACGCGTATCGGCAAGCAGACCTGCCACATCTACGTGTCGGTCGGCGACGCGAAACCCAAGAAATAGGTGACCCATGGGACAGAAAATCCATCCCACCGGCTTCCGCCTGCCTGTCTCGCGCAACTGGACTTCGCGCTGGTATGCATCGGGCCGTGACTTTTCTCGCATCCTGGGTGAAGACCTCAAGGTGCGTGAGTTTCTGAAGAAGAAGCTGCGTAGTGCTTCGGTTGGTCGCATTCTGATCGAGCGTCCCGCCAAGAATGCCCGCATCACGATTTTCTCGGCTCGTCCGGGCGTCGTGATCGGCAAGAAGGGCGAAGACATCGAGTCGTTGAAGGTCGAGCTCCAGAAGATGATGGGCGTGCCCGTGCACGTCAACATCGAAGAGATTCGCAAGCCCGAGACCGACGCTCAGCTGATTGCTGACTCGATCACCCAGCAGCTCGAGAAGCGGATCATGTTCCGTCGCGCGATGAAGCGTGCGATGCAAAACGCGATGCGTCTCGGTGCTCAGGGCATCAAGATCATGTCGGCTGGTCGTCTGAACGGCGCTGAAATTGCTCGCGTCGAGTGGTATCGCGAAGGTCGCGTTCCGCTTCACACGCTGCGCGCCAACATCGACTACGGCTTCTCCGAGGCCAGCACCACGTACGGCCAGATCGGCGTCAAGGTGTGGGTTTACAAGGGTGACACGGTTGGCCGTAACGACGCCACGGTTGAGGCTCCCGCGCCCGAGCGTGAAGAGCGTCGTCCGCGCCGTCCTGCTGGTGACCGTCCGGGCAACAAGCCGGGTGGTCGTCGTCCGGCGCCGCGTCGTACCGATAGCAAGCCCGAAGGTGCTGCCGCTCCGGCGGAAGGTGTCACGGGAGAGGCCGGTAATCCGGCTGCTGCCAAGCGTGTCCGCAAGGCCGCGCCGGCCAAAGACGGAGAATAAGCGATGCTGCAACCCGCACGACGCAAGTACCGCAAGGACCAGAAGGGCCGCAACTACGGTCTGGCCACGCGCGGCACGAACGTCTCTTTCGGCGAGTTTGGTCTGAAGGCCACGGAGCGTGGCCGTCTGACCGCCCGTCAGATCGAGGCGGCTCGCCGCGCAATCACCCGCCACATCAAGCGTGGCGGCCGTGTGTGGATCCGCGTGTTCCCGGACAAACCCATTTCGCAGAAGCCTGCTGAAGTGCGTATGGGTAACGGCAAGGGCAACCCCGAGTACTGGGTCGCTCAGATCCAGCCGGGCCGCGTGATTTACGAGATGGACGGCGTTGACGAAGCGCTGGCTCGCGAGGCGTTCGCGCTTGCCGCGGCCAAGTTGCCGGTCAAGACGACGTTCGTCGTCCGCCAACTCGGCATGTAAGGAGAAGGCTATGGACGCCAAGGAACTGCGCGCCATGGATGTGGCCGCGCTCAACAAGGAGCTGCAGGATCTGCTGAGGGCGCACTTCTCGCTGCGCATGCAGAAGGCAACCCAGCAGCTTCAGAACACGAACCAACTGCAGATCACGCGTCGCGATATCGCGCGTGTTCGCACGGTTCTCGGTCAGAAGGCGGCGACGAAATGACGCAAGAGAACGCTGAAAAGAAGTCGCTGACCCGTACGCTGGTCGGCAAGGTCGTCAGCAACAAGATGGACAAGACCGTCACCGTGCTCATCGAGCGTAAGGTGAAGCATCCGCTCTACGGCAAGATCATCGTGCGCTCTAAGAAGTATCACGCGCACGACGAAACCAATGCCGTTAACGAGGGTGATGTGGTTGAAATCGCTGAGACGCGCCCGCTGTCCCGGACCAAGTCCTGGACCGTGACTCGCGTTGTCGAAGCGGTTGTGGCCATCTGAACGAAACGGCTTGCACTGAAGCCTGAAGTAGAGCTATACTTTTAGGCTTGACGCCCAACGTGAAGTTTAACTTTACGTTGGGCGCAAATATTCAAGGGTTGGTTTGGTTGAGTGTCACCCCGCAGCGCGGGCATCACGGCACCAGTCGGGCCAGCTCTCCATCCCGGACGGGACCAAGACTGTCTGCTCGGCTCGGCCGGTGCGGAATAAGTTGGGACTAGAAGCCATGATTCAGATGCAGACGAAGCTGGACGTCGCCGATAACACGGGCGCACGGTCAGTGATGTGTATCAAGGTGTTGGGCGGCTCTAAGCGCCGCTATGCAAACATCGGTGACGTCATCAAAGTGACGGTCAAAGAGGCCGCTCCGCGTGGGCGTGTCAAGAAGGGCGAGGTCTATAGCGCGGTGGTTGTTCGTACCGCTAAGGGCCTGCGTCGTCCTGACGGCTCGGCGATCACTTTCGACGGCAATGCCGCTGTTTTGCTCAACAATAAGCTGGAGCCCATCGGCACCCGCATCTTCGGCCCGGTTACGCGTGAACTGCGTACCGAGCGCTTCATGAAGATCGTGTCGTTGGCGCCCGAAGTTCTCTAAGGGGGCGCGATGGAACGCATCCGCAAGGGTGATGAGGTCATCATCATCACCGGCCGAGACAAAGGTAAGCGTGGCACCGTGCTGGCTCGTATCGACGAGCGTCACGTGACCATCGAAGGCATCAACGTTGTCAAGAAGCACGTTCGTCCGAACCCGATGAAGGGTGTGGTCGGCGGCATCATCGACAAGACCATGCCGATTGATGAGTCGAATGTCATGCTCTTTAACCCGGCCACGAGCAAGGGCGACCGCGTCGGCTTCAAAGAAGTCGATGGCAAGAAGGTGCGCGTGTTCAAAAGCGACGGCGCCGTTGTCGGCGCAAAGTCGTAAGAGGGGCCACTAATGTCTCGTTTTCAAACCCAGTACCGCGAGAAAGTGGTGCCTGCGCTTACCGAACAGTTTGGCTACAAGTCGAACATGGAAGTGCCGCGCATCACCAAGATCACCCTGAATATGGGTGTTGGCGAAGCGGTCAATGACAAGAAGCTGATCGACAACGCTGTCGGCGACATGACCAAGATTGCTGGTCAGAAGCCGGTCGTGACCAAGACCCGCAAGGCGATCGCGAACTTCAAGATTCGTGAAGATCTTCCGATTGGTTGCATGGTCACGCTGCGTGGCGAACGCATGTATGAATTCCTGGACCGTTTGGTCACCATCGCTCTGCCCCGCGTTCGCGACTTCCGCGGCGTGTCGGGTCGCGCGTTTGATGGTCGGGGCAACTACAACGTTGGCCTGAAGGAACAGATCATTTTCCCCGAGATCGAGTACGACAAGATCGACAAGATCCGCGGCATGAACATCAGCATTACGACGACCGCCAAGTCGGACGAGGAAGCCAAGGCGCTGCTCTCCGCTTTTCGGTTCCCGTTCCGCAACTGAGCGAGGTGTGAATTGGCGAAACTCGCACTGATCAACCGCGAAAACAAGCGTGCCGCGACTGTTAAGAAGTTCGCGGCTAAGCGGACCGCCCTTAAGGCGGTCATCGATGACGCTACCCGCTCGATGGAAGAGCGCATGGAAGCGCGCCAGAAGCTGCAGGCGTTGCCGCGTGACGCGAGCCCCTCGCGCCAGCGCAACCGCTGCAGTCTGACCGGCCGTCCGCGCGGCACGTTCCGCAAGTTTGGTCTGGCTCGCAGCAAGATCCGCGAAGCCGGCATGCGGGGCGATATTCCGGGCCTCATCAAGGCCAGCTGGTAAGCGAGGAGATTACGAATGAGTATGAGTGATCCGATCGCCGATATGTTGACCCGCATCCGTAACGGTCAGAGTGTCGACAAGACGGAAGTTGCGATGCCGTCGTCCAAAGTCAAAGTGGCGATCGCCCAAGTCCTCAAGGACGAAGGCTATATCGACGGTTTTTCCGTCTCCGCCAACGATGGCAAACCTGAACTGCGCGTGGGCCTTAAGTACTACGCCGGCCGTCCCGTGATTGAGCGCCTCGAGCGTGTGTCGCGTCCCGGTCTGCGTATCTACAAGGGTCGCGAGGCGATCCCGCAAGTGATGAACGGCCTCGGCGTCGCCATCGTGTCCACGCCCCAAGGTGTGATGACCGATCGCAAGGCGCGCGCGGTTGGCGTCGGCGGCGAAGTCCTCTGCTACGTCGCCTAAGGCCGGAGGAAAAGATGTCTCGAGTTGCAAAAATTCCGGTCACGTTGGCGAAGGGCGTTGAAGCTCAGTTGACGTCGACCGACATCACGGTCAAGGGCCCGCTCGGCACTTTGAAGCAGCGCATTACGCCGCTAGTCAAGGTGACGATCGAAGGCAGCGACATCTCTTTTGTCGCGGCCGACGAATCCCGCGAGGCGGGCGCGATGAGCGGCACTTTGCGTGCCCTGGTTGCGGCCATGAATACCGGCGTGAGCACCGGCTTCGTCAAGAAGCTGAATCTGGTTGGCGTGGGCTATCGTGCCCAGGCCGCCGGCGACACGCTTAACCTGTCGCTTGGTTTCTCGCACCCCATCGCGCACAAGATGCCCGAGGGAGTGAAGGTCGAGACTCCGACGCAGACCGAGATCTTGATCAAAGGCGCCGACAAGCAGAAGGTCGGCCAGGTTGCGGCAGAAGTCCGCGCGTACCGTTCCCCCGAGCCCTACAAGGGCAAGGGTGTTCGTTATGCGGACGAAGTCGTGATCATCAAGGAAACGAAGAAGAAGTAAGCGGGCAGGAGGTCACAGTGATCGACAAGAAGGAAAGCCGTCTGCGTCGTGCGCGTGCCACGCGTGCCCGCATTGCGCTGCAGAAGGTGAGCCGCCTGACGGTTCATCGTTCGAACCTGCACATCTACGCCAGCATCATCTCGGCCGATGGCGGTCGCGTTCTCGTTTCGGCCTCGACGGCCGAGCCGGAAGTGCGCGCCAAGCTCGCCGCCGAGACGGGGCGTGGCGGCAACGTGAACGCTGCCAAGTTGATTGGCACTCGCGTTGCAGAAAAGGCGAAGGCCGCCGGCATTGAGTCCGTGGCGTTCGACCGTGCAGGCTACCGTTTCCATGGCCGCGTCGCGGCGCTGGCTGAGGCCGCGCGTGAAGCCGGTCTCAAGTTCTGAGGGTAGAGCTCATGGCTAAGGTTCAACCGAAAGGCGTGATGTCCGAAGAGCGTGACGACGGCATCCGCGAAAAAATGATCGCGATCAACCGCGTTACCAAGGTCGTTAAGGGTGGTCGCATCCTCGGCTTTGCCGCGTTGACCGTGGTTGGCGACGGCGATGGCCGCGTCGGCATGGGCAAGGGCAAGTCGCGTGAAGTGCCGGTCTCGGTGCAGAAGGCGATGGAACGTGCTCGTCGCGTGATGGAAAAAGTTCCGCTCAAGAGCGGCACGATTCACCACGCAGTGCACGGCCGCCATGGCGCTGCCAAGGTCATGCTGATGCCGGCTGTTGAAGGTACTGGTGTTATCGCCGGTGGCCCGATGCGCGCGATCTTCGATGTGATGGGCGTTCGCAACGTCGTGGCCAAGTCGCACGGCTCGAGCAACCCCTACAACATGGTCCGCGCCACCTTGAATGCGCTTTCGAACCTGCGTACGCCGGGTGAGATCGCTGCCAAGCGTGGTAAGTCGGTCGAGGAAATCCTCGGCTAAGGCCGGGGAGGAGAGCAAACATGTCCAAGAAGACCGTCAAAGTCACCCTGGTCAAGAGCCCGATCGGCTGCAAGGCTTCTCACCGCGCGACGGTGCTGGGCCTTGGGCTGAAGAAGCTCCGCCAGACGCGCGAGCTGGAAGATACTCCGGCTGTGCGCGGGATGATCACCAAGGTCGCGTACCTCGTGCACGCTGCCTGAGTAAGGAAGAGTCATCATGCGTCTCAACAACCTCAAGCCCGCCGCGGGCGCAACGAGCAACCGCCATCGCGTCGGTCGCGGCGTTGGCAGCGGCTGGGGCAAGACCGCGGGTCGTGGTCACAAGGGTCAGAAGTCCCGCTCGGGTGGCTTCCACAAGGTTGGTTTCGAAGGCGGCCAAATGCCGCTGCATCGTCGCCTGCCCAAGCGTGGTTTCACCTCGCTGACCCGCAAGTACGTCGAAGTCGTTCGTCTGTCCGACCTCGAACGCATTGCTGTCGATGAGATCGACCTGGCCGTGCTTAAGCAAGCCGGCGTGGTTTCGATCCTCGCGATCGACGCTCGCGTGATCCTTTCGGGTGAATTGACCCGCAAGGTGAGCGTTCGTGGCGTGGCCGTTACCAAGGGTGCCAAGGCAGCGATCGAAGCCGCCGGCGGCGCCGTGGTGACGCAGTAAGCGTTCATCAGGGAAGCACCGCGTGGCGACCAGCCCTAGCTCCACTCTCGGCAACACCGGGAAGTATGGCGACCTTAAACGTCGCCTGATCTTCCTGTTGTTGGCGCTCGTTGTGTACCGGGTTGGCACGCACGTGCCGGTTCCGGGCATCGACCCCGAGACGTTGCGACAGCTCTTCCAGCAACAGAAGGGCGGCATTCTCGGCCTGTTTAACATGTTCTCCGGCGGCGCGTTGTCGCGCTTTTCGGTGTTCGCGCTTGGCATCATGCCGTACATCTCTGCATCGATCATCATGCAGATGCTTACGTACGTCATGCCGCAGCTCGAGGCACTGCGCAAGGAGGGCGAATCCGGCCGCCGGAAGATCACCCAGTACACGCGCTACGGCACGTTGGCATTGGCGATTTTCCAGGCGATTGGCATTGCGGTCGCGCTCGAGTCGCAGCCCAACCTCGTGATCGATCCGGGCGTCATGTTCCGGGCCGTCTGCGTGGTGTCGCTGGTCACGGGCACGATGTTCTTGATGTGGTTGGGTGAGCAGATCACCGAGCGTGGTCTGGGCAACGGTATTTCGATCATCATCTTTGCTGGCATTGTCGCGGGTCTCCCGTCGGCAATCAGCGGGCTGTTCCAGCTCGTTAGCACGGGTGCAATCGGGCCGCTGTCGGCGATCTTCGTGATCGCTATCATCATGCTCGTGACGGCCTTCGTGGTCTTCGTCGAGCGCGGTCAACGCCGCATCACGGTCAATTACGCCAAGCGCCAGGTCGGCAACAAGATCTACGGTGGTCAGAGCTCGTATCTGCCGCTCAAGATCAACATGTCTGGCGTGATCCCGCCGATCTTCGCCTCGTCACTGATCCTGTTTCCGGCCACGTTGGCGGGCTGGTTCACGACGGGTGATGCGACGCGCTGGATTCGCGATCTCGCTGCTGCGCTGTCGCCGGGACAACCGCTTTACACGCTGCTTTATGCCGCGTTGATCATCTTCTTCGCGTTTTTCTACACGGCGCTGGTCTTCAATCCGAAGGAAACCGCCGACAACCTGAAGAAGAGTGGGGCGTTCATTCCGGGCATCCGTCCGGGTGAGCAGACCGCACGCTACATCGACAAGGTGCTTCTGCGCCTGACGCTGGGCGGCGCGTTCTACCTGACGTTTGTGTGCCTGGTGCCGGAATTCCTGAACTTGAGATTCAACGTTCCCTTCTACTTCGGTGGCACTTCGCTGCTGATCGTGGTGGTTGTGACGATGGACTTCATGTCGCAGGTCCAGGCTTACATGATGACGCACCAGTACGAATCACTGCTCAAGAAGACCAACTTCAAGGGCTTCGGACCTGGCCAGATCACTCGTTGAGTGACGATGGCAAAGGACGATGTAGTACAGATGCAAGGGGAGGTCCTGAAAAGCCTCCCGAAAGCAACCTTCCGCGTGAAGCCCTAGAACAGCAGCATCGTTCTAGGGCATATCTCGGGAAATCGGCGGATGCACTACGTCCGTAACGTTCTCGGGCGATTGGGTAACGGTGGATTCTTGCCACACTACCTCTCGCGCGCACGCATCGTTTTCCGTGCCGAGTAGCACGGGCTGGAGAAGAGAATGAAAGTTAACGCTTCGGTCAAGAAAATGTGCCGCAAGTGCAAGATCATCAAGCGCAAGGGTGTGGTGCGGGTGATTTGCTCCGAACCGCGTCACAAGCAGCGTCAAGGCTAAAGAGGTATAACGATGGCTCGTATCGCCGGTATCAATATCCCGCCGAACCAGCACGCCGAGATCGGTCTGACCGCCATTTACGGCATCGGCCGCGCTCGTTCGCGTGAAATCCTCGACGCAGTCGGGGTGGCACACACTAAGAAGATCAAAGAGCTCAACGACGCCGAGCTCGAGCGCATCCGCGAGGCTCTTGGTAGCCTCACGGTTGAAGGCGATCTGCGCCGCGAGGTGCAGCTCTCCATCAAGCGTTTGATCGACCTGGGCACCTATCGCGGCATGCGTCACCGTCGCGGTCTGCCCGTTCGCGGCCAGCGTACGCGCACCAATGCGCGCACTCGCAAGGGCCCGAAGAAGGCCGGCGTCGCGCTGAAGAAGTAACCGGAAAGGACAACCATGGCTGGCAAGAATCCTAGCGCGCAGCAAATCGCCGCTCAGCAGCGCGCGCGCAAGAAGGTCAAGAAGGTCGTGTCCGAAGGCATCGTGCACGTTCACGCTTCCTTCAACAACACGATCATCACGATCACCGACCGTCAGGGCAACGCTCTCTCCGCGTCGAGTTCTGGCGCGCAGGGCTTCAAGGGCTCGCGTAAGTCCACCCCGTTCGCCGCGCAGGTCGCGTCCGAGCAGGCTGGTCGTATCGCCCTTGAGTACGGTCTGAAGAACGTTGAAGTGCGTATCACGGGCCCCGGTCCTGGTCGTGAGTCCTCGGTTCGTGCGCTCAACGCGCTCGGCATCCGTGTGACCTCGATTCAGGACGTGACCCCGGTCCCGCACAACGGCGTCCGTCCGTCGAAGCGTCGTCGCGTCTAAGCGGCAATGCTCGGACTCGACAATCTTTGAACACCCCGTGTCTGCTCGCGTTGGCGAGCAGACTGAATGTGGCGCTAGCGCCACAGGATGAGTGAGGCATAAAGTGGCACGTTATACCGGTCCCAAGCTCAAGCTTTCGCGCCGCGAAGGCACTGACCTGAATCTCAAGAGCGCCCGTCGCTCGTTCGACAGCAAGTGCAAGGCTGATACCAAGCCTGGCCAGCACGGCCGTACCTCGGGTATGCGCCAGTCGGACTACGGCACCCAACTGCGTGAAAAGCAGAAGGTCAAGCGCATGTACGGCGTTCTCGAGCGCCAGTTCCGCCGTTACTTTGCGGAAGCCGAGCGCATCAAGGGCAACACGGGTGAAAACCTGCTGGGTCTGCTTGAGTCGCGCCTCGACAACGTCGTCTACCGCATGGGCTTCGGCTCGACCCGCGCTGAAGCGCGTCAGCTGGTGTCGCACTGCGCGCTGACCGTCAATGGCCAGAAGGTGAACATCGCCTCCTACCAGGTCAAGCCGGGTGACGTGATCGCTGTGCGCGAAAAGGCCAAGAAGCAGGCTCGCATCGCCGAAGCGCTGTCGCTGGCCGAGCAGGGCGGTTTCCCGTCGTGGGTCTCGGTTGACTCGAAGAAGCTCGAGGGCACGTTCAAGAGCCTGCCCGAGCGCAACGAGATCGCTGCCGAGATCAACGAATCGTTGGTCGTCGAGCTCTACTCGCGCTAATCCGGTCCGCCGGTCCCGTTGGCGTGTAGTGCGCGCCGACGGGATCGCACCGAACCAATCACGCGACCGGCCTTTAGTGGGGCACCGGTCGCGTTTTTCGCATCCGCCCCCGGACCACCCACAGCCTTATCGGCGTAACGAGCCGAGGGTATTGAAAGGGAAAGTCGAATGGCCAATACGGCACTCCTCAAGCCGCGCAGCATTGAAGTCGAAGCTACCGGCGCGAATTCCGCCATCGTCACGATGGAACCGTTCGAGCGCGGCTACGGCCACACGCTCGGCAACGCTCTGCGCCGCATTCTGCTCGGCTCGATGATGGGCTATGCGCCCACCGAAGCTCAGATCGCCGGTGTGGTGCACGAATATTCCACCATCGACGGTGTCCGCGAAGACGTGGTCGATGTGCTGCTGAACCTCAAGGGCGTGGTGTTCAAGCTTCATGGCCGCGACGAAGTGACGCTCAATCTCCGCAAGGAAGGCGAAGGCATCGTCACCGCCGCTGACATCGAGCTGCCGCACGACGTCGAGATCGTCAACCCCGAGCAGGTCATTGCGCACCTGTCGGGCGGCGGTCGCCTCGAGATGCAGATCAAGGTTGAAAAGGGCCGCGGTTATCAGCCGGGTAACCTGCGTGCCTTCCGCGACGACCATAGCAAGACCATCGGCCGCATCGTGATGGACGCTTCGTTCTCGCCGATCCGCCGTGTCTCGTACGCCGTGGAAGCCGCGCGCGTCGAGCAGCGCACCGACCTCGACAAGCTGGTCATGACGATCGACACCAACGGCGCCATCCAGCCCGAGGAAGCCGTGCGTCAAGCCGCCCGCATCCTGATGGACCAGCTGACCGTGTTTGGCGGCCTGGAAGACACCGAAGTCCCCGGCGGCGTTGTTAGCGTTGGCGGCGCCCGCGGTGCCCAGGCCACCCAGGTCGATCCGATCCTGCGTCGTCCGGTCGATGATCTCGAGCTCACCGTGCGCTCGGCCAACTGCCTCAAGGCTGAGAACATCTATTACATCGGTGACCTGATCCAGCGCACCGAGAACGAACTGCTCAAGACCCCGAACCTGGGTCGCAAGTCGCTCAACGAGATCAAGGAAGTGCTCGCTGCGCACGGCCTGACGCTCGGCATGAAGCTTGAGAACTGGCCGCCTGCCGGTCTCGACAAATAAGAGAGAATCGTGGGGCGGCGCTGTTGCCGCCCTGCACTGCAACCCGCCCGCCTGCAAGGGATAGAAGAGACGGGACAACGCCCAAACGGGCATCGTTGATAAGAGAAAGGAATCACCATGCGTCACGGTCACGGTCTGCGCAAGCTCAACCGCACTTCTTCGCATCGCCTTGCGATGCTTCGCAACATGATGAACTCGCTGCTTCGCCACGAGGCCATCAAGACCACGGTCCCCAAGGCCAAGGAACTGCGTCGCGTCATCGAGCCCATGATCACGCTCGGCAAGGAGCCCACGCTCGCCAACAAGCGCCTCGCTTTCAACCGCCTGCGCGACCGCGAAATGGTCGTCAAGCTGTTTGACGAAATCGGCCCGCGCTTCAAGGCTCGCAACGGCGGCTACACCCGCATCCTGAAGATGGGCTTCCGCGTTGGCGACAACGCGCCGATGGCCTACATGGAACTCGTTGACCGCGCCGCGCCTGCCGACGCCGAAGCGAGCGAAGTCGAAGCGGCGTAAGCCTGCTGCGCTTCAGTTATGCTGAAAGGCCCGCCTCGTGCGGGCCTTTTTCATGGGCGGCATGCGCACATTTTCCGATGCTAGCTCCGCTGCCGTGAGCGTCCGGATCATGCTTAGCGTGGAGCGCCTCTCCAAGCACTGCGGCAGCAGCCTGGTGGTCGACGGGCTTGGTTTTGAACTGCGTTGCGGCGAGTGCTGTGCCTTGCTCGGTCTCAATGGCGCTGGCAAGACCACGACCTTGCGCCCGTGTCTCGGCCATGCAGTGCCCCCGATGGCAGCACGATCCGTCTGCTGGAAGAGTCCGTCGTTTCGCAGCGCGCACGCGAAGCGCGCATTCGCGTTGGTGTCGTGCCGCAGATCGACAATCTCGATCCGGACTTCAGCGTCAGCGAAAACCTGCTGGTCTACGGCCGTTACTTCGGGCTCGACGACCGTGTGATTCAGTCTCGCATTTCTGAGCTACTTAAGTTCGCCAGCCTCTCGCACAAGCAGCACGCCCGGATTCTCGAGCTCTCGGGCGGCATGAAGCGCTGCCTGAGCTTGGCGCGGGCGCTCGTCAACGATCCCGAGCTGACCTTCATGGCCGAGCCCACCACCGGCCGCAGGCGCGGCATGTGTGATGAACGCAGCCTGCGCTACTTGCGTCGGTCCGCCAATCTCGACGATGGTGTTCCTATCGGGGGTCTTCTTCCCGCTGTCGCAGATGCCAGCCTGGCTGCAAACTCTGGTCCATGGCCTGCCGCCGACCGCGGCGGTCGAGATCATGCGGCCGCTGGTGCTGGGCCGCTGGCCCGAGCACGGGGTACGCGACGGGCTGCTGCTCGTCACCAATGGGCTCATGTCGTATTACATCGCGGTGCTGCTGGCGCGCCGGCGTTACTCAAGTGAGGTCAAGATGGACGAGGTGTTGATCGTTCTCACTAGCTGCCCCGACGCGGCGTGCGCCGAGCGCATTGGCCGCAGTCTGGTCGAGCAGGGCCTGGCGGCCTGCGTCAACCAGTTCGCTCCGGTGGTCTCGTGTTACCGCTGGCAGGATGAAATCGAGTGCGCCACTGAGGTGCCGTTGCAGATCAAGACCACCCGCAGTCGCTACCCCGAGCTCGAGGCGGCTCTGCGCGCCTTGCACCCCTACGAGGTGCCGGAGATCGTGGCGCTTCCGGTCGCCGTCGGCTACGGACCCTATCTGCGGTGGGTCGCCGCGGCCGTCATGCCGCCGCTGAGGGCCTGAGCCGGCACCGGTCCTATCATTGGGTCATGAATGGATTACGAATCGACAAATGGCTGTGGGCCGCACGCTTTTTCAAGACGCGAGCCCTGGCCCAGGACGCGATCGAACTTGGCCGCGTGAGACTGAGTGGCGAGCGGATCAAGGCCTCGCGTGAGGTGCGGGTGAACGACCGGCTCGAGATCCTGCGCGCCGAGGAGCGCTTCGAGGTGGTGGTTCAAGGCTTGTCGGCACAGCGCGGTCCGGCGTCGGTGGCGCAAGCGCTGTACCTGGAAACCGAGGCCAGCCGCATCGCGCGCGCGGTACAGGCCGAGCAGC
Source organism: Burkholderiaceae bacterium (assembly GCA_036652035.1). Classification (GTDB taxonomy): domain Bacteria; phylum Pseudomonadota; class Gammaproteobacteria; order Burkholderiales; family Burkholderiaceae_F; genus JAEZVV01. The sequence continues at coordinate 16,191 of JAVVWR010000006.1, forward strand.
GCCGCCTGCTCGCCGAACCGGCGTCCGATATCAAGGGCCGGCCAACCAAGCGGGAAGGGCGCGACCTGCGCCGCTGGCGCGAGTCCTAAGGCGAGCGCGGCCGCTGCCGCAGCCAGCGCAGTACCCGCAGCCGCAGACGGGCCGGCCGATCGCTGATCACGCGCCGGGTCCAAAAGAAAGCCAGCAGCAGGATCGACAAGGCCAGCATTCCACCGAGCACGTAATAAACGCCGTCGTGCTTCTCGACCATCGGCATGTATTGGAAGTTCATGCCGAAGATGCCGGTGATCAGGGTGAGCGGAGCGAAGATCGCGGTGATGACCGTCAGCGTACGGATCACCTGGTTGGTGCGGTGAGCGGTGGCCGAGAAATGCAGTTGCACCGCCGACTCGGCCGAAACCTCGAGCCGCCGCGTGTGCGACAACACCCGCTGCACGTGTTCCATCACATCATTGAGCCGCACCAGGAAGGCGTCGCTCTGACGATTTTCCGGCGTCGACTGCAGGTACTCGTCGCGCATCTCTTGCAGAGCGTCGTACTGGCCTTCGCACAGGTTTTCGAGTTTGCGAATCTCGATCCGCGCTTCGAGCAGGGCAGACCAGTCGCCAAACGAGCGGCGCGGGTCGAGCAGGGCGCGTTGCCAGCGGTCGAGCCGCTCGGTCAGTGGCTGGCGCAGCTCGAGGTAGCGATCGACCATGCCGTTCAAGAGCCGCAACATGAATTCGAGCGGCTGGGTCGGTTGGCGAATCCGCTCCTCGTTGGCGCGGGCACGCGCTTCAAACAGCCGCGCCTGCGCCTGCTCGATGGTCTTGCTGGCGCGGTTGCGCACTGTCACCAGTACGCGATCGAAGACAAAGAAGGTGATTGGCCGGGTCTCGATCTCGTGCAGCGCTCGGGTTGAATCGAGGTTTTCCTGCTCGGCGAGTGGCGGGCCCTCGGCGGTGGCGAGCTTGCGAAACACGAGCATGTCGTAATGCTCGGTCGAGTCGAAATACGAGGGGTGCTGAAGATTGACCGCGTCCGAGACGTGCAACTCGAAGAGTCGGCGCCCGGTCAACTGTTCGACCGCATCGGCAAAGCCGATGCGGTCGGCGGCCACTTCTTCATGCAAGGCGTCGAACCACACCCAACCTTCGGCGGGCAGAGCGACCGGACGATCGGACTGGCTGACGCCGGTAGGGGTGAGTGTGATCCAGCGCATCAGGCTTTAGGCGCTTTCCTTGAGCCAGCGAGCGGCGTCGAGCGCGAAGTAGGTGAGGATGCCGTCGGCGCCGGCGCGCTTGAATGCGAGCAGCGATTCCATCACCACCTTCTTCTCGTCGAGCCAGCCGTTGAGGCTCGCGGCCTTGAGCATCGCGTACTCGCCGCTGACCTGATAGACGAAGGTCGGCGCCTTGAACTCGTCTTTGACGCGGCGGACGATGTCGAGATACGGCATGCCGGGCTTGACCATCACCATGTCGGCGCCTTCGGCGAGATCGATGCCGACTTCCCACAAGGCCTCGTCCGAATTGCCCGGGTCCATCTGGTAGACCGATTTGTTGCTCTTGCCCAGGTTGCCCGACGAGCCCACCGCATCGCGGAAGGGACCGTAGAAGGCGCTCGCGTACTTGGCCGAGTACGCCATGATCCGCGTGTGGATCTGGCCCGCTTCCTCGAGCGTGGTGCGGATTGCGCCAATGCGGCCATCCATCATGTCGCTCGGAGCGACGATGTCAGCGCCCGCCTGGGCGTGGCATAGCGCTTGCTGGCGCAGCACGGCCACGGTTTCATCGTTGAGCACGTAGCCGGTGGCGTCGATCAGACCGTCCTGGCCATGCGTGGTGTAAGGGTCCAGCGCAACGTCGGTCATGATCCCGAGCGTCGGGAAGCGCTTCTTCAACTCGCGCACGGCGTGCGGCACCAGTCCCGCCGGGTTGAAGGCTTCGCGCCCGTCTTCGTGCTTCTTGTCCTGGCCGATCACCGGAAACAGTGCCATCACCGGAATGCCCAGCGCCACGCACTCTTGCGCTACCTCGAACAGCAGGTCGAGCGAGACCCGCTCGACGCCGGGCATCGAGGCCACGGCTTCGCGTCGGCCGCTGCCTTCGAGCAGGAAGACCGGATAAATCAGGTCGTCAGCGGCGAGGCGGTGTTCGCGCATCAGGCGGCGGGAAAAATCGTCGCGGCGCATGCGGCGCATGCGGGCGCCAGGAAACTGGCCGAGAATCTGCATTACGGGAAACTCCCAGTGTGTCGGGTCGAAACTAAAGGCGAGGGAGGGAAGTCATAAGCTTCAGACGATTCATCGTCTCCCGCTTCACCTCCCTGAGCGGGCGCCTTTTGCAAGGCTTTGGGCCCCGGGCTTTCTGTTCCGGGGCTTATTTTTTGGATGATACGGGCGGCGCCGTCTCTTCAATCTTGAGCCAGCTCAGCAGCACGCCCCGCAACTCATCGACGCCTTCCCGCTTGAGCCCCGAGAACAGCTGGGTGCTTGCCTTCGGGCCGAGCTGCTCGCAGCGCGTCTGGGCGAGCTTGAGCGCGGCGCGTTTTTCCATCGTCTTCAACTGGTCCGCTTTGTTGAGCAGCAGGTGCAGGCGGATGTCGCGGTGCGAGAGGAACTCGATCAGCCCTTCGTCACCCGGCATGAAGGGGCGGCGCGCGTCCATCACGATCACGATCCCTTCGAGCGCGTTGCGTTCGGCCACATAACCACCCACCAGGGCGTCCCAGGTGGCGCGAGCATTGGGCGCGGCGCGTGCAAAACCGTAGCCTGGCAGGTCAACCAGGACGCCCACCGGAGCGCGCACGCCTTCCTCGTTCTTCTTGGTCAGCTCGAAGAAGTTGAGCAGCTGGGTGCGACCCGGCGTCTTCGACGAAAATGCGAGCCGCGTCTGGCGCGTCAGCACGTTGATGGTGGTGGACTTGCCGGAGTTGGAGCGTCCGGCGAAGGCGATTTCCGGCAGAGTCTCGGGCGGTAAACCTGAGAGTTCGGCAACGGACATGGTGAAGCGGGCAGAGTCGAAGAGGCTCACGGCGGCCGGCCGCGGTTTGGCCGCAGCGGTTAGGGTGGTCGAATTAGGTAAAATACCGAAGTTTGCGGCGTTCGGGCCGCGCCAATTGATCACTTAAGGGCAAGCGATGATCCGCAATAGCTGGCAGCGACTCCTGATTTTGGCCGTAACGGCTACCTTGGGCACTGCCGCAGGCGCCCAAGAGGCGCCCAAAAATCCCAAGATCGATCTGACCCGGGGCCAGCAACTGGCAAGCGAAGTATGCGCTGCCTGCCATGGCGCTGACGGCAATTCGGCGATCCCGGCCAACCCTAAGCTGGCCCAGCAGCACCCGACGTATCTGATCAAACAGCTCGAAAGCTTTGTCGTCCAACCCGGACAGAAAGTGCCGAGCCGTGAAAACGCTGTGATGGCGGGCTTTGCGGGTCAGTTGTCGGCCGCAGACCGGGTCAATCTGGCCTACTACTTTGCCGCTCAAACGCAGAAACCGGGATTTGCGACCGACAAGGAAACCTTGGAGATCGGCCAGCGCATCTGGCGTGCCGGTGTTCCCGAAAAACAACTCCCGGCCTGCGCCGGCTGCCACAGCCCTGATGGTGCGGGTCTGCCGAGCCAGTACCCGCGTCTGGGCGGCCAATACGCCGAATACAGCCTGGCTCAGTTGCACGCCTTCCGCGATGGCACCCGCCGCAATAGCCTGCCGATGCAGCAGATCGCGGCCAAGATGAGCGAGGCCGAAATGAAGGCCGTGGTGAACTACATGCAAGGCCTGCGCAAATAATCGAGCGTCGCCGTCGGTTAACCAGGGCGCCTTCGGGCGCCCCTGTTTTTTGGGGCTAAGGCGCGGCGGACCGCGCCGGGCCGCGGGCTCAGGACTTGCCGAAGACCTCGTTCAACTGCTGGGTCACGCGGATGAAGGTGGTGCGCTTCGAGAGTTCCTTCAAACGGTGCGCGCCGACGTAAGTGCAAGCCGAACGCACGCCACCCAGGATCTCTTGCACGGTGCTTCCTACGTCGCCGCGGTAGGGCAACAGCACTTCCTTGCCCTCGGCCGCGCGGTAGTCGGCCACGCCGCCCGAATACTTGTCCATCGCCGCTTTCGAGCTCATGCCGTAGAAGCGCTTGAAGCTCTGGCCGTCGCGCTCGACGGTTTCGCCGCCACTCTCATCGTGGCCGGCGAGCATGCCGCCCAGCATTACGAAGTCGGAGCCGCCGCCGAAGGCCTTGGCAATGTCGCCCGCGGTGGTGCAGCCGCCGTCGGCGCAGATCAGACCGCCCAGGCCGTGCGCGGCGTCGGCGCATTCGATCACGGCCGACAGTTGCGGGTAGCCCACGCCCGTCATCTTGCGGGTGGTGCAGACCGAGCCCGGGCCGATGCCGACCTTGACGATGTCGGCGCCAGAGAGGATCAGCTCCTCGGTCATTTCACCCGTCACCACGTTGCCCGCCATGATCACGATCTTGGGGTACTTGGCGCGGATGCGCTCGACGAACTGGACGAAGGCCTCGTGGTAGCCGTTGGCGACGTCGATGCACACGTAGTGGATCGCGTCACCGGCCTGCTCCATCACCTGGGTGAACTTGGCTTCGTCGCTCTTGCTGATGCCCATCGAGTAGAACGCCGAGGACTTGCGTTGGAGCGAGCGGAAGAAGGCAACGTATTGCTCGACCGAATAATGCTTGTGCAGGGCGGTCGAGAGGCCGGCCTTCTCGAGCGCGAGCGCCATCTCGAAGGTGCCAGTCGAATCCATATTGGCCGCGACGATCGGGATGCCCGCGTAGTCGACCTGGGCGTGGCGGAAGATGAACTCGCGCGAGATATCCACGTCCGAACGCGAGGTCAGGGTGGAGCGCTTGGGACGGATCAGCACGTCCTTGAAGTCGAGCTTGAGCTCGTGTTCGATATGCATCGTGGGCCTCCGGCCCGGCGCGCGGGCAATAAGTGACGGGCACAAAAAACGCCGGAACTCCCACAGAGAGTCCGGCGTTGAAAGATTCTACCCCCGCGGTGCGGCCCGTGTCGGCCCGCGAGATTGATGCATCATCGTGACCGGTCTTGAGCCATTTTTGGGAGAACGCCATGTTTCTGCGTCGCCAGCGATTTGATTCTCCGCCTGACATTGCTCCTTCGGAAATCACTTCGCCAGACGTCTTTCGGCGTCGCCGTGAATTGATCGTCGCGGCGGGCGGGGCGGCGCTCTTGTCAACGCTGCCGGCGGCTCACGCGCAGCTGACAGGGGTGGCGCTGGCGGCAACGCCCGGGCCGTTCTCGAGCATGGAAAAGCCCACGCCGGCCAAGTTCGTCACCGAGTACTGCAATTTCTACGAATTCGGTACCGACAAGGGCGATCCGTCCAAATACGCGCCCAAGCTGCTCAAGACCCGGCCGTGGACGGTGACGGTTGAAGGGGCGGTGAAAAGGCCACGCAGCTTCGGCATCGAGGATCTGCTCAAGCTCGCGCCGATGCAGGACCGGGTCTACCGTTTCCGCTGTGTCGAGGCCTGGTCGGCAGTGGTGCCGTGGGTCGGTTACCCGTTTGCCGAACTGATGAAAGCGGTCGAGCCGACGGCCAATGCCAAGTTCGTCGAGTTCGTTACGCTGGATGACCCCCAGCAGATGCCGGGTCTGCGATCGTCGATTCTGGATTGGCCGTATCGAGATGGTCTGCGGATCGATGAAGCCGCCAACGAACTCACCCTGCTCGCCTTCGGCATGTACGGCGAGGTGCTGCCGAACCAGAACGGCGCGCCGCTGCGGATCGTGATTCCCTGGAAGTACGGCTTCAAGGGACCGAAATCGATTGTCAAGATCCGCTTTCTTGAAAAGCAGCCATTGGGCTCCTGGGAGAAGTCCAATCCGCGCGAATACGGTTTCTATTCGAACGTGAACCCGACCAAGGACCACCCGCGCTGGTCGCAGGCCAACGAGCGGCGTCTGGGCGAAGGCGTGTTCTCGCGCCGCATCGCGACCTTGCCGTTCAATGGCTACGCCGAGCAGGTGGCCAAGCTCTATAGCGGTCTTGACCTGAACCGGCTCTACTGAGACTGATGTGGCGGCTCAACCCGGCTTGAAGCGAGTGTTGTCGTGGGTGCCAGCGGCGCTGTCGGCCCGAACGATGAAGGCGGTCAAGGGCGCGGTGTTTGTCGGCTCACTTTACGAGTTGGTGCGACTGGCGTGCCTGGCCTTTGCCAACGATCTGGGCGCCAATCCGGTCGAGCTGATTGAGCGTGGCCTGGGGACGGCGGCCCTGGTCATGCTGCTGCTCACGCTCGCCATCTCGCCGCTGCGCTGGCTGACCGGCTGGGCCTGGTTGCTGCGGCTGCGCCGCATGCTCGGTCTCTACGCCTTCTTTTATGCCGTTCTGCATGTCACCGCCTACGTTTGGCTTGATCATTGGTTTGACTGGCAGGCGGTCTGGCTCGACATCGTCAAACGTCCCTATCTCTCGTTCGGTGCGGCAGCGTTTGTGCTGATGATTCCGCTGGCGGTGACTTCAACCCATGCCTGGGTGCGGCGGCTCGGCGGCCGCAACTGGCAGCGCCTGCATCGCTGGGTCTACCTGATCGCGGCTTTGGCGGTCCTGCACTACTGGTATCACAAGCTCGCCAAGAACAATATCGAAGACCCCGCGATCTACGCCGTGATCCTTGGTCTGCTGTTGGGGGCGCGGCTGGTTCACTGGCGCAACTCGCGCCAGCGTTGACAAAAAAGGCCGGGAATCTTCCCGGCCTTTTCTTTTGGGGCTCCAGCTTCTAGGGCAGGCGCGATTCGCCGGCAAAGAGCTGGGCGGGCGTCTCGCGTTGCCGCACGCAATACGCCGTTGCGCCATCGACCAGCACCTCGGCCGCGCGGCCGCGGCTGTTGTAGTTCGAGGCCATGCTCATGCCGTAGGCCCCCGCGCTCATCACCGCCAGCAGGTCGCCGGGTTCCAGCGCGAGGTCGCGCTCGCGCGCCAGCCAGTCGCCGGATTCGCAGACCGGGCCGACCACGTCGTAGGTCGAGGCGGCGGCCGCGCGTGGCACCACCGGGATCACGTTCATCCAGGCCTCGTACATCGCCGGGCGGGCCATGTCGTTCATGGCGGCGTCGACGATGGCGAAATTCTTGGTTTCGCCCGGCTTGAGGTACTCGACCCGCGTCAGCAAGACGCCGGCATTGCCAACGATCGAGCGGCCGGGTTCGAACATGATCGAAAGCTGGCTCAGGCCGCGCGCGTCGAGGCGCGCCAGCAGAGCGCGAACCAGCTCGCCAGTGGCGGGCGGCTCCTCGTCGCGGTAACGGATCCCCAATCCGCCGCCGAAGTCAATATGGCGCAGGGCAATGCCTTCGCTGGCCAGCTGCTCGACCAGGTCGAGGATCTTGTCGGCCGCGTCCACATAGGGCTGGACTTCGGTGATCTGCGAGCCGATGTGGCAATCGATCCCGACCACCTCGATTGCCGGCATGGCGTGCGCCGCGCGATAGAGCGCGAGCGTGTCGTCATAGGCGACGCCGAACTTGTTGTCGCGCAGTCCGGTCGAGATATAGGGATGGGTCTTGGCGTCGACGTCGGGATTGACGCGGACCGAAATGCGGGCGCGGCGCTGCAGGCGAGCTGCCACGACGGCGATGCGGTCAAGCTCGGGCACCGACTCGATGTTGAAGCACAGGATGCCGGCGGCGAGCGCCTGCTCGATCTCGCGCTCGCTCTTGCCCACGCCCGAGAAGACCACCTTGGCCGGATCGCCGCCGGCGGCCATCACGCGCGCGAGTTCGCCGCCCGAGACGATGTCAAAGCCCGCGCCCAGGCGCGCCAGAAGGTCGAGCACGGCGAGGTTGGAGTTGGCCTTCATCGCGTAGCAGATCAGCGATGGGCGACCCTTCAGGGCATTGGCGTAAGCGCCGAACGCCGACTCGATCGCGGCGCGCGAATAGACATAGGTCGGCGTGCCAAAGCGGGCCGCCAGGCTGGCGAGCGAGACCTGCTCGCAGCAAAGCTCACCGTCGCGCCAGGCAAAGCCGTCGCGAGTCGGAAGTTCGGGAATCATTTTTTCTCGACAGGAGGTGGCGCAGGCTCCGCAGCGGGAGCGGCGGGTGTCATGACAGGGGTGTCAGCCGGCGCGGGAGTCATCGCTGCCGGCGGCGGTGGCGGCAGATACAACGGCCCTTTTAGGCCGCAGCCGGAAAGGGTTAATACCAACGCTAGAATCGCCATCATTGAACGCAACATGCAGGCAAATCTAGCATGACCGAATCCGAGTTTCTCGAGCTGGCCGAAGCCACGCTTGATGCCATCGAAGCCGCGGTGGAAGCCACCGGCGCCGATATCGAAATCGAACGCAGCGGCAATGTGCTGAGCTTCGAGATGAGCGATGGCTCCAAGGTGATCGTCAACAGCCAGGCGCCGATGCAGCAACTGTGGGTGGCGGCCAAGAGCGGCGGCTTTCACTACGCGCCGCGCGAGGGTCGCTGGATCGACACCCGCGAAGGCGGCGAGCTCTACTCGGCGCTGTCGCGGATCATCTCGGCCCAGGGCGGCGAGGCGGTGATCCTGCGGCCGCGTTAGGCCAGAGGTCAATCGGCCGAGTGGCCGGGAGCAAGAACAAGGGGCGCCGCAGCGCCCCTTGTTCTTGTCAGATCCCGCTCAGGTTTTAGAAGATCTGGTCGCGCACCACGTCGCGCTTCTTTTTCTCTTCAGGCGCCAAGGTCTCGTCCATGCCGACGCTCGCCACGCCATGGCCGGGCTGCTGGTCGGCGTAGTAGATCTCGTCGCCCACTTGAACAATGCCTTCCGGCATCGGGCGGACAAACTCGGGCGTGCCAGCAATGGCCTTGCTCATGTAGTCGATCCAGATCGGCATCACTAGCCCACCGCCGGTTTCCCGCGCGCCGAGCGCGCGCGGCTGGTCGTAACCCATCCAGCCCACCGCCACCACCTTGCCGCCGTAGCCGGCGAACCAGGCGTCGTAGGCGTCGTTGGTGGTGCCGGTCTTGCCGCCGAGGTCACCGCGCTTCAAGGCCGCACCTGCGCGGGCGCCGGTACCGCTGCGGGTCACTTCATTGAGCAGGCTGTGCATCATGTACGCGTTGCGCGGGTCAAGCGCGCGGATCGATTCGTCGCCGGCCAGCACTGGCTGGGCTTCCATCAGCACTTTGCCGTTGTTGTCGGTGACCTTGGCAATCAGATGCGGATTGACGCGGTAGCCGCCGTTGGCGAGCACGGCGTAGCCGCCCAGCATTTGCCACGGTGTGACCGAGCCCGCGCCCAGGGCCGTGGTCAGGAAGGGCGGGTGTTTGTCGGCGTCGAAGCCGAAGCGGGTGATGTATTCCTGACCGTAACGCGCGCCGATGGCTTGCAGCACGCGGATCGAGACCAGGTTCTTCGACTTGGCCAAGGCCTGGCGCAAACGCATCGGGCCTTCGAACTTGCCATCGTAGTTCTTGGGTTCCCAGGCCTGACCGCCGGTCAGTCGCGGGTCGATCGAGATCGGCGCGTCGTTGATGAGGGTGGCGGGCGAAAAGCCTTTGTCGAGCGCGGCCGAGTAGATAAAGGGCTTGAAGCTCGAGCCCGGTTGCCGCCACGCCTGAGTCACGTGGTTGAACTTGTTGAGGTTGAAGTCGAAACCGCCGACCAGGGCGCGGATCGCACCGGTGGTGAAGTCGGCCGCCATGAACGCTGACTCGACCTGCGGAATTTGCGCGATTTCCCACCCGCCTTTGTCGTTGCGCGTCACCCGGACCACCGCGCCCGGGATGATGCGTTTGGCGGGCTGGGCCTTCGGGTTGAGCGATGGCGCGGCGAACTTGATCGCGTCGCCCTTGAGCTCGATGTTCTCGCCCCCGCCCAGCGCGAGCTTGACCGTGCCGGCGTTGACTTCGAGCACCACGCCCGGAATCAGGTTGGGGCTGTCGATGGCCTCGACCAGCGCGTCTTCGATCCGCTGGTCGCGGGTGGTGGCGTCGGCGATGTCAACAAACGACTCGGGGCCGCGGTAGCCGTATTTGCGGTCGTACGCCAGGATTTGCGTGCGCACCGCGTTGTAAGCGGTTTCCTGGTCGGCCTTGAGTAGCGTGGTGTAGACGTTGAGGCCACGGGTGTAGGTCTCATCGCGGAAGACATCGAACACCAGCATCCGTGCCAGTTCGGCGGCGAATTCGGCGTGCAGCCGGCCCTTGAAGCTGGGGTCGGTGAGCGGGCCGCTGCGGGGTTTGAGCGGCTGCGCGGTGGCGGTCTCGAGCGTGGCCTTGTCGATATAGCCGAGCGTGTGCATCCGTGCCAGCACGTAGTTCTGGCGCATCTTGGCGCGGCGCGGATTGACGAAGGGGTTGTAGGCGCTGGGGGCGACCGGCAGGCCGGCCAGCACGGCGGCTTCGGCCACTGTCAGGTCCTTGAGTTTTTTGCCGAAGTAGACCTGCGCTGCGCTGGAAAAGCCGTAAGCGCGGCTGCCGAGGAAGATCTGGTTGGCGTAGATCTCGAAGATGCGGTCTTTCGACAGTGTCGACTCGATCTTGTAGGCCATCGCGATCTCATAGACCTTGCGGATGTAGCTGCGCTCGGAACTGAGAAAGAAGTTGCGCGCGACCTGCATCGTGATGGTGCTGCCGCCCTGGCCACGCTTGCCGGTTACCAGGTTGGCCACCGCCGCGCGGGCGATGCCGGCGTAATCGACGCCGTGGTGCTGATAGAAGCTGTCGTCCTCGGCGGCGAGGATGGCCTTCTTGACCGTGTCGGGGATTGCCGCAATCGGTACGAAGTCGCGCCGTTCTTCACCGAACTCGCCGATCAGGGCGCCGTCGGCGGTCCACACCCGCAGCGGAATCTTGGGGCGGTAGTCGGTGATGGCGTCGATCGGAGGCAGTTGCGCGTAAACGATCGCGAACACGAACACCACCATCAGCAGTCCAGCGATCAATCCGCCGGCGGCGATCAGGCCGAGCTTGCCAATCACGCGCAACACCGGGTGGTGAGAGGAGCGCGGGCCGGGCGCGGAAGCAGGGGCGTCGGAGGATTTGGGAGCTGTCACGCGAAAACAACGAATGGCGAGGAATCGGAGAGAGGGTCGAGTCGGGCTTCAATCCCACCCTCAGGGATCGGAATTATAGATTTCGTGCGAAGCCTTGCCCCGGATGGCTCGTGCTTGTCTGGCCAGGCTGTCGGTGGCAGCTGATCGAGGGGCTCTTCACATACCGCAAAGGAGTCAGTGAATTGACGCGTATTGGGCTTGAAGTGGGTTTCTGGATGTTGCTAGGATCTCAAGTAGCTTCCAATAAAAGCGCGGTAAACGCTCGAAATAAAAGGAAAAATGGATCGGACGCTGGTCTTGGCGCTGCTCGGACCTCCTTTTTTTCTACTGAACGTTGTCGCACACGGCTGCCATCGGGTTTTGCCGGCCGTGCGAGACAAGGAGTGCAACCTTGGCAATTGAACTGCCATTTTCAGCCAAGACGCCGCCGATGATCGGCCTCGATATCGGATCGTCCAGCGTCAAGCTGGTCGAATTGGTCGATGCCGGTAAGGGAATTCTTCGACTCGAGCGTTATGCGATCGAACCACTGCCGCGCGGTGCGGTGGTCGACGGCAATATCGACAAGATCGACGTGGTGGCCGACGCCGTGCGTCGGGCCTGGCGCAAGTCGGGAGCCAAGATCAAGAACGTGGCGATGGCGCTGCCGGCTTCGGCCGTGATCACCAAGCGGATCGCCCTGCCGGCCAGTCTGCGCGAGGAAGAGCTCGAGATGCAGGTCGAGAGCGAGGCCAACCAGTACATCCCATTTGCGCTCGACGAGGTGAGCCTGGATTTCCAGGTGTTGGGTCCGATTCCCAATTCGCCCGACGACGTCGAGGTGCTGATTGCGGCCTCGCGCAAGGAAAAAGTCGAGGACCGCGTGGCCGTGGCCCAGGCGGCGGGCTTGAAGCCGGTGGTGGTCGATGTCGAGTCCTACGCCTCGCGCGCGGCGATCGAGCGCCTGATCGAGCAGTTGCCCAATGGCGGCGACGGCTTGGTGATTGCGGTCTTTTACATCGGCGCCAATACCACCAGCGTGACCGTGATGCACGAGGGCGACGCGATCTACGAACGTGAGCAGCCTTTTGGCGGTCAACAGCTCACCAACGACATTGCCCGAACCTATGGCATTCCGGCCGAAGAGGCCGAAGCCAAAAAGCGCGCGGGTGAACTGCCGGCCGACTTCGAGATCACCGTGTTGAAGCCCTTTATCGACGCTGCCGTGATCGAAGTGACGCGCGCCCTGCAGTTTTTCTTCACTTCGACCCCTTACACCCGGGTCGACCAGATCATGCTGGCAGGCGGCTCGGCCGTGCTGCCGGGGCTCTCTGAGGCCTTGATGGAGCGGGCCCAGGTGCCGACCTCGGTGGTCTCGCCCTTCAAGGGGATGGAGATCTCGACCGACGTGCGCGAGAAGCAATTGCGGATCGATGCGCCGGCCTTGCTCGCTCCCTGCGGTCTGGCGATGCGGAGGTTCGAACCATGAGCATCCGCGTCAATCTGTTGCCGCACCGCGAGGCGCGGCGCGAGCGGGCCAAGCAGACTTTCTATGGCTTGACCTTTCTGTCGCTGCTCGCCGGTGCTGGGGCTGTCTTTCTGGGTTGGTCGATCCTGCAAGGCCAGATTTCGCGTCAGGAGTCGCGTAACGAGTTCATCGCGGGCGAGAACCGCAAACTCGACGCCGAGATCAAGGAAATTGCCAATCTCCGCCAGGAGATCGAAGCGCTGCGCTCGCGTCAAAAGGCGGTCGAAGACCTCCAGGCCGATCGCAACCAGCAGGTCTACCTGCTCGATGAACTGGTTCGACAGACTCCCGAGGGCGTGTTCCTGCGCACCGTCAAACAGGAAGAACGCAAGGTCACGCTGACCGGTTATGCGGCGTCCAACGAGCGGGTCTCCGAGTTCCTGCGCAACCTCTCGAGCAACGGGACTTACGTCGAAAAACCCGAGCTGATCGAAATCAAGGTCGCCGGCCAGAGTCCCACCGGCGTGAGCCGGCGCGTCTTCGAGTTCAGCCTGAGCTTCACGCTCAAGCTCACGCCCGAGCGCACCGAACTCCAGCAGGCCGCCAGCCAGGGGCCGCGGCGTGCGCCGGCACCGGCCGCGGCGAAGAACTGAGGCGAGGAAAAGATGGCGAAGAAGGACGTACGCGACATCCTCGCGCAATTTCAAAACCTCAACCTCGAGCAGGTCGGTTCGTGGCCGATGGCACCGCGCGTGGCGGTGTGGCTGGGAGTGATCGTGGTCGCTCTGGTGGCCGGCTGGTTCCTGGTGTGGAGCGGGCAGATCGAGCGGGTCGATCAGCTCACCGCCGACGAAGGCCGGCTGCGCGAGGAATACCGCAACAAGCTGCAGCAGGCGATCAACCTCGATGAATTGAAGCGTCAGCGCGAGCAGGTCAACCAATACGTGTTGACGCTTGAAAAGCAGCTGCCCTCGAAGGCCGAGATGGACGCACTGCTCTCTGACATCAACCAGTCGGGGGTGGGGCGCGGGCTTGACTTCGAACTCTTCCGCCCGGGACAGACCGCGGTCAAACAGCACTACGCCGAGCTGCCGATCACGATCAAGGTGGCAGGCAAGTATCACGACCTCGGTTCGTTTGCGTCTGACATTGCGCATCTGCCGCGGATCGTGACGCTCAACAATCTCAATATCCAGCCGGGCAAGACCGGGTCGCTGACCATGGACGCGACCGCCAAGACTTTCCGCTACCTGGATCCCGAAGAGATCGCGGACCAGCGCAAAGCCCAGCAAGGTAAGGGTCGTCAATGAGCCAGCGCACCAGATTTTTCGCGGCACTGCCGCTCGCCGTCGTGCTGACGGCGTGTTCCTCGTCCGACGAAACCGAGATTCGCCAGTGGATGGACGAGACCCGGGCTGGCATGAAGCCGACCACCCAGCCTGTGGCCGAACCCAAGCAGTTCTCGCCACAGGAATACGAAGGCAAGAACGCGGTGGATCCGTTTGACGCGCAGAAGATGGTGGTCGCGGTGGCGCGGCAGGCGCAGGCGCGAGCCAGCGCCAGCGCGCTGCGGCCCGATCTTGACCGTCGGCGCGAGCCGCTCGAGAGCTTTCCGCTCGACCAGTTGAAGATGGTCGGCATGTTGCGGCAGGGGGGCGCCAACGTGGCGCTGATTGACGCGGCGGGCCAGACCTACATGGTGCGGATGGGCCATTACCTCGGTCAGAACTTCGGCCGCATCAAGCAGATCACCGAAACCGAGACCAGTCTTAACGAGATCGTGCAGGACGCTGCGGGCGAATGGGTCGAGCGCCCCGCCAAGCTGGAACTGCAGGAAGCCGCGGCGAGCGGCCAAGGGAGCAAGCGATGAACAAGTCTTTCCGTAGCCTGATGACCGCGGCGTTTTTCGCCGTGCAGGGTGCCGCTGGGTTCGCGCTGGTCGCTGCCATCGCGCCGGTCTACGCCCAGGTCGTTGAGACCGACAACGCGATCGAACAGGTCGACGCCACCCAGACCGCGACCGGTGTGGTGTTGCAGATTCGCCTCAAGGCGCCGGTCAAGGCTGTGCCGCCCTCGTTCTCGATTGTCAATCCGGCGCGCATCGCGCTCGACCTGAGTGCTACGACCAATGGCAGCGGCCGCAACCTGTACGAACTGAACCAGGGCGATCTGCGTTCGGTCAACGTGGTGCAGGCGCAGGGCCGCTCGCGCGTCGTCCTCAATCTGCGGCGCCCGGTCACCCATAACATCAGCATCGAGGGCAACACCGTCCTGGTGGCGCTGGGAGGCGTGGGCGAGACCTCCAGCTTCCGTGCCGATACGGCCCAGGCGCCAGCGGCCGCAGCCAGCCCGGTAGCGGCGGTCGGTGTGCGCGCGCTCAAGTCGCTTGACTTCCGGCGCGGCGCCGAGGGCGAGGGCCGGGTGCTGATCGATCTGACCGACCCCAATACCAGCGTTGACATCAAGCAACAGGGCAAGGACATCGTTGTTGACTTTGTTGGCACCCAGCTGCCGGCGCATCTGAAGAAGCGGCTTGACGTGTCCGACTTCGCCACGCCAGTGGCGCAGGTTGCCGCCAGCCAGCAGGGCGACAACACTCGCCTGCTGGTCCAGCCGCGCGGACCGTTCGAATACAACGCCTACCAGACCGACAACAAGTTCGTTCTGGACGTCAAGCCGGTCAAGGAAGATCCGACCAAGCTGTTCCAGGGCACCCGCCAGGGTTACCAGGGCGAGCGTCTGTCGCTCAATTTCCAGAACGTTGACGTGCGCTCGCTGCTGCAGGTGATCGGCGACTTCACCAACACCAACATCATCACCAGCGACTCGGTGGGCGGCAACATCACGCTGCGTCTGAAAGACGTGCCGTGGGATCAGGCGCTTGACATCATCTTGCAGGCCAAGGGCCTGGACATGCGCAAGAACGGCAACGTGATGCTGGTGGCTCCGCGTGACGAGATCGCCGCCAAGGAAAAGCTCGATCTGGAGAGTCGCAACCAGATCGCCGACCTCGAGCCGACCCAGTCGGAAGTCTTTGTCATCAACTATCAGAAAGCCGAAGACGTTCGCAAGCTTCTGGCCGACGACAAGCAGCGCATGCTGTCCAAGCGCGGCTCGGCCACGGTCGATGTCCGCACCAACCAGCTCTTCGTCAAGGACACCGTTACGCGGCTTGAAGAGGTGCGACGCCTGATCGCGCGCATCGACGTTCCGGTGCCACAAGTGCTGATCGAGGCCCGCATCGTCGAGGCGACCGACGACTTCAGCCGCAACCTGGGCGTGAAGTTTGGCGTGACCCGATCGGGGAAAAACGGAATCGTCAGTGGCGGCAACAAGATCGACGGCATGGAGTTCGGCCCGGGGGCCTCGACTCAGCCAGCGATCACCAGCAACCCCAACTTCGTCAACCTGCCGGCGGCGGCGCTCAACGGTTTTGATGCCGCGGCACTGAACCTCACGCTGTTCTCGGCCAGCCTGGGCACGATCCTCAACCTTGAACTCTCGGCGCTCGAAGCCGACGGCAAGGGCAAGATCGTCTCGAGCCCGCGCGTGGTGACGGCCGACAAGGTCAAGGCCACGATCGAGCAAGGCACCGAAATCCCGTACCAGGAGGCGACCTCGTCGGGCGCGACTTCGGTCTCGTTCCGCAAGGCCGTGCTCAAGCTTGAGGTCACGCCGCAGATCACGCCCGAAGGCGCGATCTTCCTCGACGTCAAGGTCAACAAGGACAGTCCGGGGGTGATGACCATCAATGGTCCGGCGATCAACACCAAGGCGGTTCAGACCCAGGTTCTGGTCGAAAACGGTGGCACGGTGGCTCTGGGCGGTATCTACGAGCAGACCGAACAGAAGACCGTGACCCAGGTGCCGGTGCTGGGCGACATTCCGGTGCTGGGCTATCTGTTCAAGAACAACTCGACCATTCGCAATCGCAGTGAACTGCTGATCTTCATCACCCCGCGGGTGGTCTCGGAGCGCGTGACAGCGATGCGCTGAGCGGGATCGAGTTCCAGAATCAAGGCCGCCGCCAGCGGCCTTTTTTTATTTTTCGCCACCTGCATTACGCTCGATACCAATGAGCGATACCAAACACTCCGTTTTTCTCATCGGCATGATGGGTGCCGGCAAGACCACCATTGGCCGCCTGCTGGCGCAAGCGTTGGGCTGGGATTTTCTGGATGCCGATCGTGAACTCGAGGCGCGCAACGGCGTGCCCGTGGCGACGATTTTCGAGCTCGAGGGCGAAGCCGGATTCCGCCGCCGCGAAGCCGCTGTCATCGACGAGTTGAGCGCCCTGCCCAACGTCGTGCTGGCCACCGGTGGTGGCGCGGTCACGCAGGCCGAGACTTGCGAGCGGCTGCGCAGCCGCGGCCTGGTGATCCATCTGCGCGTGAGCGCGGACGAAGTTCACCGCCGTACCCGGCGCGATTCGCATCGCCCGCTTCTGCGCACGGCCGATCCGCGCGCCCGCATTGAAGAACTGTTGGCGTTGCGCGGGCCGCTTTATGCGGCAGCAGCGCACATCAGTTTTCAATCCGTTGCCACCAACCCCAAACGGCTGGTCGAACGCATTCTGGCCGCCCCCGAGATGGCGGCCATCGTGCAAGCGGCCGGCCTAAAGCAGGACGCATGAAACAAATCGACGTGGCGCTGGCCGGGCGCAGCTATTCCATTCTGATTGGCCCGGCGCTGATCGACCGTATCGGCGAAGGGCTCGCGCCGCACGCGCCGACCCGAATTCTGGTGGTCACCAACACCACCGTCGCGCCGCTCTATGGCGAGCGGGTCCAGGCCGCTTGTGCAGCGGTGGCGCCGACCGCGCTGGTGGCTCTGCCTGATGGCGAGCAATACAAGGGCTGGGATGGCGTTGCCCAGATCCTCGCTGCGCTGGTCGCTCATCGCGCCGATCGCAAGAGCCTGGTGGTGGCCGTGGGCGGTGGCGTGGTTGGCGACATGGCGGGTTTTGCCGCGGCGATCTACATGCGCGGTCTGCGTTTTGTGCAGGTGCCCACCACGCTGCTGGCCCAGGTCGACTCGTCGGTGGGGGGCAAGACCGGGATCAATCTGCCAGCGGGGAAGAATCTGGTGGGTGCGTTCCACCAGCCGATCGCGGTGGTGGCCGATACCGACACGCTCAACACCTTGCCCGCACGTGAGCTTTCCGCCGGTCTGGGCGAGATCATCAAGCACGGTCTGCTTGCCGATGCCGCCTACCTCGACCAGATCGAGCGCGACCTGCCGCAGCTGCGCGCATGTGACGCAGCCGCGCTGACGCGTGTGATTGCCCGCTCGTGCGAGATCAAGGCGGGCGTTGTGGCGCGCGACGAACACGAGACCGGTGAACGCGCCCTGCTCAACCTTGGCCACACCTTCGGCCACGCGATCGAATCGCTCGCCGGCTATGGCACCTGGCTGCACGGCGAAGCAGTGGGTTGCGGTCTGTGCCTGGCGGCCGATCTGTCGCGGCGCCTGGGCTATCTGTCGGCGGCGGATGTCTCCCGGGTCGAGCGGATCGTGGCCGCGGCGGGCTTGCCGGTGCGAATCGAGGGGCTGTCGATGCTGGCGGCGATCGAATCGATGCGCGGCGACAAGAAGAGCGAAGGCGGCGCAATCCGCTTCATCGTGCTCGAGTCGCTGGGTCGGGCGATCCAGCGCACGGTTCCCGAAGACCGGCTGGTGCAGACGCTGCGTGCCGGGGGGTATGTGTGATGAGCGCGGTGGCGCTCGCTCCCTATGCGGCCGGGCCCACGCAGTCGCGCGGTCGTGCTCACGCCGAGCCCGAGGCCACCACCCGCACGGCATTTCAGCGTGACCGCGACCGCATCGTTCACTCGACCGCGTTTCGGCGGCTTGAATACAAGACCCAGGTTTTCGTCAATCACGAAGGCGACC
Organism: Burkholderiaceae bacterium; assembly: GCA_036652035.1. Taxonomy (GTDB): domain Bacteria; phylum Pseudomonadota; class Gammaproteobacteria; order Burkholderiales; family Burkholderiaceae_F; genus JAEZVV01. The sequence goes on from JAVVWR010000006.1 coordinate 34,527, forward strand.
TGTTCCGCACCCGCCTCACGCATTCGCTGGAGGTGGCGCAGATCGCCCGCGCGATCGCGGCCAATCTCAATCTCAACGAGGATCTGGCCGAAGCGATCGCCCTGGCTCACGATCTTGGCCACACGCCGTTTGGCCACGCCGGCCAGGATGCCTTGAACGAGTGCATGCGGTCTTACGGCGGCTTCGAGCACAACCTGCAGTCGCTGCGGGTGGTCGACGAACTGGAAGAACGCTATGCCGCGTTCAACGGCCTCAACCTTTGCTACGAGACGCGGGAAGGCATCCTCAAGCATTGCTCGGCCGACAATGCGCGCCGGCTGGGCGAGCTGGGGCTGCGGTTTCTCGAGCGGCGCCAACCTTCGCTCGAGGCGCAGATCGCCAACCTGGCAGACGAGATCGCCTACAACAATCACGATGTCGACGACGGTCTGCGCTCGGGTCTGATCACGCTGGCGCAGATCGAAACCGTACCCTTGTTCGCTCGCCACGTCGGCCACGTGCGTCAGGCCTGGCCTGATTTGTCCGAGCGCCGGCTGATCCACGAGACCATCCGCCGCATGATCAACACCCTGGTGGTCGATGTGCTGGCCGAGACCCGGGCGCGGATCCGAAGTGTTGCGCCGGGCAGTCTTGACGACATTCGCGCCGCGCCGCCGCTGGTGGCGTTTTCGGCCGAGATCCGTGCTGAAGCCGACGAGCTCAAGCGCTTTCTGTTCGACCAGCTCTACCGCCATTACCAGGTCATGCGCATGACCGGCAAGGCGCGCACCATCGTCACCGGCCTGTTCGACGCCTTCATGGCCGAGCCCCGCCTGTTGCCGCCCGACCATCAGCAGCGCGCCACAGCCGACCGCGCTCGCGCCATCGCCGATTACGTCGCCGGCATGACCGACCGTTACGCCATCAAGGAACATCGCCGCCTCTTTGCCATCGGCGAAACCTGAGGCCCGCGTCCGCGTGTAAAAATGGGGTCAGACTCCATTTTCCGAGGCCTCTCATGGCTCGTCTTCCCCGTCTGTCTTTGGCTGGGCTGCCGCACCACGTGGTCCAGCGCGGCAATGACCGCCAGCTGATCTTTCGCGATGCCGAAGATCACGTTCGGTATCTCCAATGTTTGAGAGACACCGCCAGTGAGCAAGGCTTGGCCATCCACGCCTACGTTCTGATGCCCAACCACGTTCACCTGCTGGTCACGCCGGCGACCGACGATGCCCTGGCGCGGGTGATGCAGTCGCTCGGCCGGCGCTATGTGCGGTGGTTCAACGACCGGCACGGCCGTACCGGCACGCTGTGGGAAGGGCGTTTTCGCTCGGCTCCGATCGAGGCCGAGCGCTATCTGCTCGCCTGTTCCCGCTATATCGAAATGAACCCGGTGCGCGCCGGGTTGGCGGCGGAGCCTGCGAGCTATCCGTGGTCAAGCCATGCGCATCACATCGGCAGGCGGATCGACCTTTTGGTGACGGATCACTCGGTGTACTGGGGTCTGGGCAACACACCTTTCGATCGCCAGGCGCAGTACCGCTCGATGTTCGAGCTCGATTCTTCGGATGCCGGGTTTATGGATCGTTTGCGCGATGGCACCAATCGAGGATGGGCTCTAGGGAGTGATGATTTTCTTGGGTCTTTGCGCGTTAATTCCTCGCGTCCGATGACTCCCAAGCCCCGTGGTCGGCCCAAAAAGTCAGTTGAATCAGTGACATAAAGTCTGTCCCCAATTAATTTATTTGCATGATAGAAAAGAAATTAAATGGAGTCTGACCCCATTTAATTTCACTTGAGGCGTCTGTTGCAGCGCAGTACATTCGAAGTAACCCTGATGGCCTTAGTCATCGCCGGGATTTGCACTTCGGAGTCGCCATGGACAGCCGCCACGCTCTCATCGAACACGCCACCGCGCACGGCCTTTACGCGCCCTCCAACGAGCACGACGCCTGCGGCGTGGGCTTCGTTGCCAACATCAAGGGGCGTGCCAGCCATGCTCTGGTGCAGCAGGCGCTACTGATCCTGCAAAACCTGGATCACCGCGGCGCGGTAGGTGCCGATCCGCTGTGCGGCGACGGCGCCGGCATCCTGATCCAGGTGCCAGACCTGTTCTATCGCGAGGAGATGGCCAGCCAGGGCATCGCCCTGCCCCCGCCGGGCGAATACGGCGTGGGCATGATCTTTTTGCCGCGCGAACACGCTTCGCGTCTGGCGTGCGAGCAGGAACTCGAGCGCACCGTGCGCGCCGAGGGCCAGGTCGTGCTGGGCTGGCGCGACGTTCCGGTCGACCGCGCGATGCCGATGTCGCCGCTGGTGCAGGAGCGCGAGCCGGTGATCCGTCAGATCTTCATTGGCCGCGGCGCCGACGTGATGGTCCCCGACGCGCTCGAGCGCAAGCTCTACGTCATTCGCAAGACCGCCAGCCACAAGATCCAGAAACTCAGTCTCCAGCACGGCAAGGAATACTTCGTGCCCTCGATGTCGACCCGCACCGTGGTCTACAAGGGCTTGCTGCTGGCCGACCAGGTGGGCCGCTACTACGCCGACCTGCGCGACGCGCGGGTGGCGACCGCAATTGCGCTGGTGCACCAGCGTTTCTCGACCAATACCTTTCCGAGCTGGGAGCTGGCCCACCCCTACCGCCTGGTCGCTCACAACGGCGAGATCAACACCGTCAAGGGCAACTTCAATTGGATGCGGGCGCGTGAAGGCGTGATGGCTTCGCCCGTGCTGGGCGCCGACCTCGACAAGCTTTTCCCCCTGATCTACGACGGCCAATCCGATACCGCCTGCTTCGACAACGCGCTCGAGCTGCTGATCATGAGCGGCTACCCGCTCGCGCAGGCGGTGATGATGATGATTCCCGAGGCGTGGGAGCAGCACACGCTGATGGATGCGTCGCGCCGTGCTTTCTACGAATACCACGCCGCCATGATGGAGCCGTGGGACGGCCCGGCCGCGATTGCCTTTACCGACGGCGTTCGCATCGGCGCCACGCTCGACCGCAACGGTCTGCGTCCGGCACGCTACGTGTTGACCGACGACGACATGGTGGTGATGGCCTCCGAGGTGGGCGTGCTGCCCATCCCCGAGAGCCGCATCAAGAAGAAGTGGCGCCTGCAGCCGGGCAAGATGTTCCTGATCGACACCGAGCAGGGCCGCATCATCGACGACGCCGAGTTGAAAACTCAGCTCGCAGCCGCCAAACCCTACAAGGAATGGATCCGCCGCATCCGCATCAAGCTCGACGACCTCGCCGGCGAAAAGCCCGCGGCGGCCGTCACGGTGCCGGCAGCCAGCCTGCTCGATCGCCAGCAGGCTTTCGGCTACACGCAGGAAGACCTCAAGGTCCTGATGGCGCCAATGGCCGAGACCGGCGAAGAGGCGATCGGCTCGATGGGCAACGACAGCTCGCTGCCGGTGCTATCCAACAAGAACAAGCCGCTCTACCACTACTTCAAGCAGCTCTTTGCCCAGGTCACCAATCCGCCGATCGACCCGATCCGCGAGCAGATGGTGATGTCGCTGGTGAGCTTTGTCGGCCCCAAGCCCAACCTGCTCGACATCAACAACATCAACCCGCCGATCCGGCTCGAAGTGGCCCAGCCGGTGCTCGACGCCAAGGACATCGCCAAGATCCGCTCGATCGGCGATTACACCTCGGGCAAGTTCCGCTCGCTCGAACTCGACATCACCTACCCGCTCGCCTGGGGCAAGGAAGGCGTCGAAGCGCGCCTCGCTTCGCTGTGCGCGCAAGCGGTGGACGCGGTTCGCGCCGGCCACAACATCCTGATCATCACCGACCGCGAGCTGAGCGCCGAGCGTGTCGCGATCCCCGCCCTGCTCGCCACCAGCAGCCTGCACCAGCATCTGATCGCCGCCGGCCTGCGCACCTCGACCGGCCTGGTGGTCGAGACTGGCAGCGCGCGCGAAACGCATCACTTCGCCCTGCTCGCCGGTTACGGCGCCGAGGCGGTCCACCCCTATCTGGCGATGGACACGCTGCGCGATCTCTACCAGAACGCGCCCGGCGGGATCGACGCCGAACACGCGATCAAGAACTACATCAAGGCGGTTGGCAAAGGCCTCAACAAGGTCATGTCGAAGATGGGCATCAGCACCTACATGAGCTACTGCGGTGCGCAGATCTTCGAGGCCGTGGGTCTGGCCGACGATCTGGTCGCCAAGTATTTCCGCGGGACGGCGAGCAAGGTTGGAGGCATCGGCCTGTTCGATGTCATGGACGAAGCGATTCGCCTGCACGTGGCGGCTTTCAGCCATGACCCGGTGCTCGCGACCCTGCTCGACGCGGGCGGCGAATACCAGTGGCGGGCGCGTGGCGAGGAGCACATGTGGACTCCCGACGCGATTGCCAAGCTCCAGCACTCGACCCGCAGCAACTCCTATCAGAGCTACAAGGAGTACGCGCAGATCATCAACGATCAGAGCAAGCGTCACATGACGCTGCGCGGTCTGTTCGAGTTCAAGGTCGATCCCGGGCGCGCGATCCCGCTCGACGAGGTCGAGCCCGCCAAGGACATCGTCAAGCGATTTGCCACCGGCGCGATGTCGCTCGGTTCGATCTCGACCGAGGCGCACGCCACGCTCGCGGTGGCGATGAACCGCATCGGCGGCAAGAGCAATACCGGTGAAGGCGGCGAAGACGAGCGCCGCTACGAGGCCGAGATGCGCACCGGCGCGAGCGGCATCAAGGCGGGCGACACGCTCGCCTCGGTGATCGGCGCTGACCGCGTGGTGGCCGACATCAAGCTCGCCGACGGCGACTCGCTGCGCAGCCGCATCAAGCAGGTGGCCTCGGGCCGCTTTGGCGTGACCGCCGAATACCTGGCGAGCGCCGACCAGATCCAGATCAAGATGGCGCAGGGCGCCAAGCCCGGCGAAGGCGGTCAGCTGCCCGGCCACAAGGTGAGCGAATACATCGCCAAGCTGCGCTACTCGGTGCCGGGGGTGGGACTGATCTCGCCCCCGCCGCACCATGACATCTACTCGATCGAAGACCTGGCGCAGCTGATTCACGACCTGAAGAACGCCAACGATCGCGCCAGCATCAGCGTCAAGCTGGTGAGCGAAGTGGGTGTGGGGACGATTGCCGCGGGCGTGGCCAAGGCCAAGGCCGATCACGTCACCATCAGCGGCTATGACGGCGGCACGGGCGCAAGCCCGGTGTCATCGATCAAGCATGCCGGCACGCCCTGGGAGCTGGGCCTGGCCGAAACCCAGCAGACGCTCGTCATCAACCAGCTGCGCGGCCGCATCGCGGTGCAGGTTGACGGCCAGATGAAGACCGGCCGCGACGTCGTGATCGGCGCTCTGCTGGGCGCCGATGAAGTGGGCTTTGCCACCGCGCCGCTGGTGGTCGAGGGCTGCATCATGATGCGCAAGTGCCACTTGAACACTTGCCCGGTGGGTGTGGCCACGCAAGATCCCGCCCTGCGCGCCAAGTTCAAGGGCCAGCCCGAGCATCTCGTCAATTACTTCTTCTTCGTCGCCGAGGAAGTGCGCGAGCTGATGGCAAGCCTGGGCATCCGTCGCTTCGAGGATCTGGTGGGCCGGGTCGATCTGCTCGATACCAAGAAGGGGATCGAACACTGGAAGGCCAAGGGGCTCGATTTTTCGCGCATCTTCTACCAGCCGCCGATGGCGGAAGAAGTGGCGCGCCGCCACGTCGATGTGCAAGACCACGGCCTGGCTCGCGCGCTCGACCACAAGCTGATCGAGCAGAGCAAGGCGGCGCTGGAGCGCGGCGATCGCGTGAGCTTCATCACCCCGATCCGCAACGTCAACCGCACCGTCGGCACCCTGCTTTCGGCCGAGGTGGCGCGCCGCTACGGTCACGCCGGCCTGCCCGACGACACCATTCACATTCAGCTGAACGGCACGGCCGGCCAGAGCTTTGGCGCCTTCCTGTCGCACGGCATCACCCTCGACCTGGTGGGCGACGCCAACGACTACAGCGGCAAGGGCCTCTCGGGTGGCCGGATCATCGTGCGCTGCCCGAATGATTTTCGCGGCAACGGGGTCGAGAACATCATCGTCGGCAATACCGCGATGTACGGCGCGACCTCGGGCGAGGCGTATTTCAACGGCGTCGCCGGCGAGCGCTTTGCGGTTCGCCTGTCGGGCGCGACCACGGTGGTCGAAGGCACGGGTGATCACGGCTGCGAATACATGACGGGCGGCACGGTGGTGGTGTTGGGCGCGACCGGCCGCAACTTTGCCGCCGGCATGTCGGGCGGAATTGCCTACGTGTTTGACGAGGCAGCCGACTTCGCCGGCCGCTGCAACACCGCGATGGTGGCGCTTGAACCGGTGCTGGCGGCGAGCGAGCAGCAGGACAAGCTCGATCGCGACCTGTGGCACCTGGGCGAGACCGACGAGGCGCTGCTGCGCGATCTGATCGAAAAGCACTTCCGCCATACCGGCAGCCTGCGGGCACGGATGATTCTCGACAACTGGGCGGCGATGCGCGCCCGCTTCGTCAAGGTCTTCCCCGCTGAATACAAGCGCGCGTTGAAGCAGCTCGCGCAGGCCAAGACCACCCCCGAGAAGCTGGCCGCTTAAGGAACATCATGGGCAAGATCACCGGATTCATGGAATACCAGCGGCTGGAAGAAGCTGCCGAAGCGCCCGCAGCGCGCAAGACCCACTACCGCGAGTTTGTCGCTCATCTGAGCTCCGAGCAGGCGGCGGTGCAGGCGGCGCGTTGCATGGACTGTGGCATCCCGTTCTGCAACAACGGCTGCCCCGTCAACAACGTCATTCCCGACTTCAACGACCTGGTCTATCGCGGCGACTGGCAGCGCGCGCTCGAGGTTCTGCATTCGACCAACAACTTCCCCGAGTTCACCGGGCGCGTCTGTCCGGCCCCCTGCGAGGCCGCTTGCACCTTGAACCTCGACAACGCACCGGTCGGTATCAAGTCGATCGAGCACGCGATCATCGATCGCGGCTGGGCCGAGGGCTGGGTCGCGCCGCAGCCGGCAGCGAACCCGACCGGCAAGAAGGTCGCGGTGGTGGGATCCGGCCCGGCGGGTCTGGCCTGCGCGCAGCAGTTGGCGCGCGCCGGGCACGACGTCACGGTGTTCGAGAAGAACGATCGTGCGGGCGGCCTGCTGCGCTACGGCATTCCCGACTTCAAGATGGAGAAGTCGCACATCGACCTGCGCATCGAGCAGATGCGGGCTGAAGGCGTGAACTTTCGCACCGGCGTTCTGGTCGGCCCGGCGAGCCTCGACGCTGGCATCACCAACTGGGCCAAGGAGACCATTCCGGCCGATGTCTTGGCGGCCGAGTTCGACGCGGTGGTGCTGGCCGGTGGCGCCGAGTCGCCGCGCGACCTGCCGGTTCCCGGCCGCGAATTGAAGGGCGTTCACTTCGCGATGGAGTTCCTGCCACAACAGAACAAGGTGGTGGCGGGTGACAAGGTCAAGGCCCAGATCAACGCGCGCGACAAGCACGTGGTCGTGATCGGCGGAGGCGACACCGGCAGCGATTGCGTGGGCACCAGCAACCGCCAGGGCGCCAAGAGCGTCACCCAGTTCGAACTGTTGCCGCAGCCGCCCGTGCTCGAGAACAAGGCGCTCACCTGGCCGTATTGGCCGATCAAGCTGCGCACCTCGAGCAGCCACGAAGAAGGCTGCGAGCGTGACTGGGCTATCACCACCAAGAGCTTCAAGGGCGACGCCAAGGGCAACCTAAAAGCCATCGTCGCCGCGCGTGTGGAGTGGAAGAAGGATCCGCTCACGGAGCGAATGTTGATGCTCGAGGTCGAGGGTTCGGAATTCGAGATCCCGGCCGACCTGGTCTTCTTTGCAATGGGTTTTGTCGCTCCAGTGGGCTCAGTGCTCGAAGTCTTTGGCGTCGACAAGGACGGCCGCGGCAACGCCCGCGCGGCCACCGAAGAATCGGCCACCGGCCCGCAGCCTTACGCGACCAACGTGCCCAAGGTCTTTGCCGCAGGCGATATGCGGCGCGGCCAGAGCCTGGTGGTGTGGGCGATCCGAGAGGGTCGGCAATGTGCCCGCGCGGTCGATGAGTACCTGATGGGAAGTTCGGTGCTCCCTCGCTGACCGTCTCGGCCCGCTCCACCCGGCTCTGCCGGGCGACGGCGGGAGGGAAGCGCGCGGCGGTGCCGCGCGCTGTGCGAAGGCCGGCAACGCGCCCGCGCCACTTTGATCGGGTCAAGGCTTGATTTCAGGCGCCCGCGGCCTGCGGGTCTTGGACTTTCGGCCGCCGGCGCGAGAGCGAGTGCAGGGTAAAGTTCAGCCATGCCCCGCATTTATGACAAGTCCATCACGGTAGGTGCCGAGTCGATCGACATGCTTGGCCACGTCAACAACCGCGAATACCTGCGCTGGATGGAAGAAGCGGCCCTCGCGCACAGCGCGGCGCAGGGCTGGCCAACCGCGCGTCACCTGGCCTCGGGCAAGGCATGGGTCGCGAGTTCGCATGTCATCGAGTACCTGCGGCCGGCTTTTTCTGGCGATAAGCTGGTTCTGCATACCTGGGTCGAATCGGTAACCGGTGCCCACTCGACGCGCCGCTACGCTGTCATGCGCGAGCGCAAGCTGCTGGTCCGCGGCGAAACGCGCTGGACTTTCGTCAATCTGGCAACCGGCCGGGCGATCGACGTTCCGCCCGAGATCGCGGCGGCTTTTGAGTCGGTCAGCAACGGTGATGCGGAGTTGATCGAGCGTGGGATCGCGCGCCACCGCCGCGAGCTGCTGCGTGCTGCGCCGTCAGTGCAGTGAAATTGAATGGATTGCCTCGCGTTGCCGAATGAAAACGCGCCGCCCTGTGCGACAATCAAGCCTCCAGTCACGGCGCCATCGGCGCCGTTTGCGCCTTGGCTGCGCCGCCTTTGATGCCCTCCGAAGCCTTTGTTGAAATCGACCGTCTGAGCTTTGGCTATGGCGGACGCACCATCCTGAACGAAGTTTCGCTGCGCTTTCCGCGCGGGCGGGTGATTGCGATCATGGGTGGTTCGGGCATGGGCAAGACCACTTTGTTGAAGCTGATCGGAGGCCTGCTGGCGCCGCGCGCCGGCACGATCTGCATCGGTGGCGAGTGGGTCGACACCCGTCAGCGCGAAGCCTTGTTTGCTCTGCGCCGGCGCATCGGCATGCTGTTCCAGTTCGGTGCCCTGTTCACCGATCTGTCGGTCTTCGATAACGTGGCTTTCCCGCTGCGCGAGCACAGCCGTCTGCCCGAGCCGATGATTCGTGATCTGGTGCTGATGAAGTTGAATGCCGTCGGCCTGCGCGGTGCGGCGCCATTGAAACCGGCCGAAATCTCGGGCGGCATGGCGCGGCGTGTGGCGCTGGCACGCGCGATCGCGCTCGACCCCGAGCTCATCATGTACGACGAGCCCTTTGCCGGGCTGGACCCGATCTCGCTCGGTGTCACCGCCAACCTGATCCGGCGCCTGAACGACGCGCTGCATGCCACCTCGATCATCGTCACCCACGACGTGACCGAGACCTTCCTGATCGCCGACTACATCTACGTCATTTCTTCCGGGCGGGTGGCCGCCGAAGGCACGCCAGCGCAGTTGCGCGATTCGACTGACCCCTTTGTGCGTCAGTTCATCGATGGCGCGCCCGACGGTCCGGTGGCCTTTCACTACCCGGCTCCGCCGTTGGCCCAGGATCTGGGGGTGGCGCAATGAGCGCAATGAGCGCGCTGGCCGCGATCCGCGGGCTGGGCGCTGCCAGCCTGTCGTTTGTGCAGTCCTTGGGGCGCGCGGCGCTGTTCTTCCTGGCGCTGATCAAGGCGGTGCCGGTGGCGCTGCGCCGATTCTGGCTGGTGGTCCTGCAGATCCACTTCATTGGCAATTTCTCGCTGGTGATCATCGTGGTCTCGGGCCTCTTTGTTGGTTTTGTTCTGGGCCTGCAGGGGTATTACACGCTGTCGCGCTACGGCTCCGAAGAGGCGCTGGGCGTTCTGGTGGCACTCTCCTTGGTGCGCGAACTTGGTCCGGTGGTGACGGCCCTGCTGTTTGCCGGCCGGGCGGGAACCTCGCTGACGGCCGAAATTGGTCTGATGCGGGCGGGTGAACAGCTCGCCGCGATGGAAATGATGGGTGTCGACCCCGTCAGCCGGGTGCTCGCGCCACGGCTTGTTGCCGGCGTGCTGGCCATGCCGCTGCTGGCGGCGATGTTCTCGGCGGTCGGCATCATCGGCGGTTGGGTGGTCGGGGTGCCGATGATCGGAATCGACGCCGGCAGTTTCTGGTCGCAGATGCAGTCGGGCGTCGATGTCTGGGCCGATGTTGGCAACGGCGTGATCAAGAGTGCCGTGTTCGGGCTGGCGGTGACCGCCATTTCGCTCTACCAGGGTTATGAAGCGCGGCCCACGCCCGAAGGCGTGGCGCACGCGACCACGCGCACCGTGGTGATTTCGTCGCTCATGGTGCTGGGGCTGGATTTCATACTCACCGCGCTGATGTTCTCAACGCCGTGAGACAGACGAGGTAAACGATGGGACGCAAAGGCGTAGAGCTGTTGGTGGGCTTGTTTGTGCTGGCTGGTGCCGTGGCGCTGCTGTTTCTGGCGCTGCGCGCGGCCAATCTTGGCAGCTTCTCGAGCGGGCCCTCGTACGCGGTGAGCGCCAAGTTCGACAACATCGGCGGCCTGAAGCCGCGCGCGCCGGTCAAGAGCGCGGGCGTGGTGGTGGGGCGCGTGAGTTCGATCGGTTTTGACAATGTCAGCTTCCAGGCGGTGGTCAACCTCGATCTCGACCGTCGCTACGAGTTCCCTCTTGATACTTCGGCCAAGATCCTCACCTCGGGTCTTCTTGGCGAGCAGTACGTCGGGCTCGAAGCGGGTGGCGATGAGAAGAATCTGAAATCGGGTGACGCGATCCGCGTCACCCAGTCCGCCGTGGTGCTCGAGAACCTGATCAGTCAGTTTCTCTTTAGCAAGGCGGAATCGCAGCCGGGACAAGCGCCCGCTGCGGGCAAGTGATCGTCGTGGGACGACCTGGACTTGCCAGCGTAAGGAAAAAAGCATGATGAGTTGTTCATGGGGAAGACTGGCGCAGCGGATCGGTCTGGCGTGCATCACGCTGGCGCTGGCGGCCTGCGCGAGTGTTCCGCCGAATGCCGGGCAGGACCGGCGCGACCCGCTTGAGTCGGTCAATCGGCAAGTCTTCGCGTTTAATGACACGGTCGACCGCGTCGCGATCCGTCCGGTGGCCCGCGCCTATGTCGACTACCTGCCCGAAGGCGTGCGCTCGTGTTTTAGCAACGCCTTTTCGAATCTGCGTGAGCCCTCGAACGCGGTCAACAACCTGCTCCAGGGCAAGGCCGAGGCGGCCGTGTGGTCCGGCGTTCGATTGGTGCTCAACAGCACGTTTGGCATCGTTGGCTGCTTTGACGTGGCTGGCAGTTCGGGCATCGAGCGCTATCCGGAAGACTTTGGTCAGACGCTTGGCGTCTGGGGTCTCAAGCCCGGCGTCTACCTTGTCTGGCCGGTGTTTGGGCCGTCAAGCGTGCGCGACACCACCGGGCTGGGGGTCGAGACCTTTCTTGATCCCAACTTTTACTTGAACGAGCCGGTCGCCGCCTGGGGTCTGGCGGGCGCGCGAGTGATCAATTTGCGAGCCGAGTTGCTGCCCGCCGACAAACTGTTAGAAACCGCTCTCGACCCGTATCTCGCCGTGCGAGAGGCCTATTTTCAGCGCCGTCGCAGCCTGGTCTACGACGGTTATGCTCCGCTTGAGCTCGATCCCGACGAGGCGCCCGACGCGCCCGCAGTCGCTCCCCAAGCGCCCTAGTCCGAATAGTCGAGGCGCGCACCCCGCCTTTCTCCCGAGAAGAATCATGAATCGATTTCTCCAACGTCTCCTGAGCGTCGTCGCGGCCAGCTTTGTTCTCGCTGGCGCGGCCCAGGGCGCGGCGGCGGCCAATATGGCGGCCACGCCCGACATCTTCGTGCGTGATGTCTCCAACGAAGTGCTCGAGGCGATCCGCGCTGACAAACAGCTTGCCGCGGGCGACCCCGCTCGCGTGCAAAAGCTGGTCGACGACAAGATCCTGCCGTACACCGACTTCGTTCGCATGACCCAGCTGGCCGCCGGCCGTGGCTGGCGTCAGGCCACGCCCGAGCAGCGCCAGCAACTGATCACCGAATTCCGCATCCTGTTGATGCGGGTTTATTCGGGCGCTCTGTCCCAGGTGCGCGACCACAAGGTCGAATTGAAGCCTTTCCGCGCCCAGCCCACCGATACCGACGTGATCGTGCGCTCGGCTCTGGTGGCCTCGCGCGGCGAGCCGATTCCGCTCGATTACCGCCTGACCAAGACCGACGCCGGCTGGAAGATCTACGACGTCAATGTTGCGGGTGTCTGGCTGGTCGAGAACTACCGCACCCAGTTCGCTCAGGCGATCAACGCTGGCGGAATCGACGGCTTGATCAAGCAGCTGGCCGATCGCAATCGCGCGCTCGAAGCCGCGGCCAAGAAGGGCTGATCGTGCGCATTGCGGCGAGCTCGCTCACGCTGGCCAATGCGGCTGAAGTCTCGGCGGCGGGGCTGGCGTGCCTGCGAGCGGGCGATGCCGAGTTCGACTTCAGCGGTGTCGAGCGGGTCGACTCGGCCGCGCTCGCGCTCATCCTCGACTGGCTGCGCACTGCTCAGGCCGCCCAGCTCGACTTGACGCTCAAGGGGTTGCCGCCGAGTCTGCTCGAGCTGGCCGAGCTCTACGGCCTGGCTGAACTGATCGCCCCTCACCACCATCACGCGTAAACGGCGAGGGCGGCGTCTTCCTTACAATCCGGGAGTCATGCCGCCAGCCAAGGCGCCAACACTCCCATGCCCAGTCCTGCGATCGAGATCTCCCGAGTTTCAAAGCGCTACGGTTCGCTGGCCGCGCTCGATGAGGTGAGTCTGCGCGTCGAGCCGGGCGAGTTTTTCGGCCTGCTCGGCCCCAATGGCGCGGGCAAGACCACGCTGATCTCGATCATCGCCGGCCTCACTCGCGCCACCCGTGGCACGGTCAAGGTGATGGGGCACGACGTGGTGAGCGACTTCCGCTCGGCCCGCCTGTCGCTGGGCGTGGTGCCGCAGGAGCTGGCTTTCGACCCCTTCTTCTCGGTGCGCGAAACGTTGCGCTTTCAGAGCGGCTACTACGGCATCGCGCGCAACGACGACTGGATCGACGAGGTGCTCGCCAACCTGGGGCTTACCGCCAAGGCCGACGCCAATATGCGCTCGCTTTCAGGGGGCATGAAGCGGCGGGTTCTGGTCGCTCAAGCCCTGGTTCACAAGCCGCCCGTGATCGTCCTTGACGAGCCCACGGCCGGCGTCGACGTTGAACTGCGGCGCACCTTGTGGGACTTCATCCGGCGCTTGAACCGTGAAGGCCACACCATCGTCCTGACCACGCACTACCTGGAAGAAGCCCAGGCCTTGTGCACCCGGCTGGCGATGCTGAAGGCCGGTCGCGTGATCGCGCTCGAAGACACCCGCGCTCTGCTCAAGCGCTTCTCCGGTCTGCAGATGCGGCTACGGGTGCTGGGCGCCGAGCTGCCGGCAGTGCTCGCGCCGCGTTTGATGGGGCGCGATCTGGATCTCTACACCTTGCGCCTGGCTTCGCCCGATGACATCGCGGCCGTGCTCGGCGCATGTCGCGACAGCGGGGTGGCGATCGACGATGTCGAGGTCGGACCGGCCGACCTGGAAGACGTTTTCCTGCAACTGACTTCCGACAAGAAGGCCGCGTGATGCCATTGCAGAATGCCCGTTACGACGGCCGGGTGGCCTTTCTCACGCTCTTTCGCAAAGAGACCCTGCGTTTCTGGAAGGTGGCTTTCCAGACCGTTGCGGCGCCGGTGCTCACGGCCGTGCTCTATCTGCTGGTGTTCGGCCAGGTGCTCGAGGCGCACGTCGAGGTGTTTGCCGGCGTGAGTTATGCCGCCTTCCTCATCCCCGGGCTGGTGATGATGTCGGTGCTGCAGAACGCGTTTGCCAATTCGTCCTCGTCGCTGATCCAGTCGAAGGTGATGGGCAACCTGATCTTTGTTCTCTTGCCGCCGTTTTCGCGCTGGCAGTTGGGCGCGGCCTACATTGGCGCGGCCGTGGTGCGCGGCCTGGTGGTCGGGCTGGGCGTGTTCCTGATCACGTTGTGGTGGGCGGTGCCGGCGTTCAAGGCGCCGCTGTGGATCATCGTCTTTGCGCTGCTGGGGGCCGCGCTGATGGGTTCACTCGGCCTGATCGCCGGGATGTGGGCTGACAAGTTCGACCAGCTCGCCGCGTTCCAGAACTTCATCATCATGCCGGCCACCTTTCTCGCCGGCGTGTTTTATTCGGTGCGCGGCCTGCCCCTCTTTTGGCAGCAGGTCTCGCACGCGAACCCCTTCTTCTACATGATCGACGGCTTTCGTTATGGCTTTTTTGGCCAGTCCGACGTGAACCCGTGGATCTCGCTTGGGGTCGTGGCAGCCAGCTGCGCGATCGCCACCACCGTGGCGCTCGTGATGCTCACGCGCGGCTACAAGCTCAAGCAATAAGGACAGTCATGAGCGCTAGCACTGAAGACATTCGCGGCTGGATTGCGGCCGCCCTGCCCGCGGCGGAGCGGATCGACGTGAGCGGCGACGGCCACCACTTCTACGCTCTGATCGTGAGCCAGGAATTCGAAGGCAAGAGCCGGCTGGCTCGTCAGCGCCTGATCCTCGATCCCTTGCGGGCGCGGATCGACAGCAACGAGATTCACGCCCTCTCCTTTACCGGAACGCTCACGCCCGCCGAATACGCGGCGCGCGGATAAACGCGCAGGGCTTGACTTCGGTCGGCTCCGATAACCTGTTTAACCCTGATACTGCGCGGCTTGGCCGCCCCTCACTGGGGACATAACACGCATGGAAAAACTGAAGATTTCTGGGGGTACCCGCCTGGCCGGTGAAGTCCGCGCCTCGGGTGCCAAGAACGCGGCGCTGCCGATCCTTGCCAGCGCCCTGCTCGCCGGTGACGAGGTGGTGCTCGCCAACGTGCCGCAGCTCGCCGACATCACCACCATGGCCAAGCTGTTGCGCGGCATGGGCGTGAGCTGGGAGCGCGAGGGGGACGTGGTGCGCCTCAACGCCGCCACCATCACCTCGACCGAAGCGCCGTACGAGCTGGTCAAGACGATGCGCGCCTCGATCCTGGTGCTGGGGCCCCTGGTGGCACGCTTCGGTCAGGCGCGCGTGTCGCTGCCGGGGGGGTGCGCCATCGGTGCGCGCCCGGTCGATCAGCACATCAAGGGCTTGCAGGCGCTGGGCGCCGAGATCGCGATCGAGCATGGCTACGTGGTGGCCAAGGCGACGCGCTTGAAGGGCGCGCGCATCGTTACCGACATGGTGACCGTGACTGGCACCGAGAATCTGATGATGGCCGCCACCCTGGCCGAAGGGCAGACGGTGATCGACAACGCCGCGCGCGAGCCCGAGGTGGTCGATCTGGCCAATGGCTTGAACGCGATGGGCGCCAAGGTCAGTGGTGCCGGCACCGACCGGATCGTGATCGAGGGTGTCGAACGCCTGCATGGCGCGCGCCACAGCGTGATGCCTGATCGCATCGAGACCGGCAGCTTTCTGGTGGCCGCGGTCGCCACCGCGGGCGATGTCACCGTCACGGGCGCTGCGCCCGGCACGCTCGACGCGGTGCTCGACAAGCTGCGCGAAGCCGGAGCCACGGTCGAGTGCGGACCCGACTGGATCCGCGCCCGCATTGCCGGCCGGCCCAAGGCGGTGAGTCTGCGCACCGCGCCTTACCCGGCCTTCCCGACCGATATGCAGGCGCAGTTCATGGCGCTCAACTGCGTGGCCGAAGGTACGGCTCGCATCAGCGAGACCATTTTCGAGAACCGCTTCATGCACGTTCCCGAGCTGCAGCGGCTGGGGGCGAAAATCGACATCGACGGTCACACCGCGATCGTCCAGGGTATGCCGCGCCTGTCGGGAGCGACCGTAATGGCGACCGACCTGCGCGCTTCGGCTTCGCTCGTGATCGCGGCGATCGCCGCCGAGGGCGAAAGCCTGGTCGATCGGATTTATCACCTCGATCGCGGCTACGAGAAAATGGAAGCCAAGCTGGCTCAGCTCGGCGCACGAATCACGAGGGTCGCTTGATCACGCTCGCACTGTCCAAGGGCCGCATCTTCGAAGAGACGCTGCCTTTTCTTGCTGCCGCCGGCGTCGAGCCGCTCGAGAATCCCGAGACCTCGCGCAAGCTCATCCTCGCCACCAACCGTCCTGATCTGCGGATCGTGGTGGTGCGCGCCTCCGACGTTCCGACCTATGTCCAATACGGCGCCGCCGACATGGGCGTGGTGGGCAAGGATGTGTTGTTCGAACACGGCGGCGACGGGCTCTACGTTCCGGTCGATCTGAAGATCGCGCGCTGCCGCATGTGCGTGGCGGTGCCGGTGGGATTCGACTATGAGAGCAGCGTGCGGCGTGGAGCCCGCCTGCGGGTGGCGACCAAGTACCTCAAGTACGCGCGCGAACACTTTGCCGACAAGGGCGTCCACGTCGATCTGATCAAGCTCTACGGCTCGATGGAGCTGGCGCCGCTCGCCGGCCTGGCCGATGCGATCGTCGACCTGGTGAGCTCGGGCAGCACGCTGCGCGCCAACCACCTGGTGGAAGTCGAGGAGATTGCACAGATCTCGTCGCGCCTGATCGTCAACCAGTCGGCGCTGAAGTTAAAGCGCGCCGAACTGATGCCGCTGATCGAGAAAATCGAAGCCGCGGTCCAACCCTGAGCCTGCCCGCATGAACATCCCAAAGCTCTCCACGCGTGACGCCGATTTCGACGCCGCTTTCGCCCAGCTGGTCGCGGTCGATACCGCGGTTGATCGTGAGCTCGCCGACCGCGCCGTGGCGATTGTCGAAGACGTGCGCGCTCGCGGCGACGCGGCCGTGCTCGAGTACACCAACCGCTTCGACCGCATGAACGCCGCCTCGGTCGGCGCGCTTGAGATCCCGCGTGCCGAGATGCAAGCCGCGCTCGACGCCTTGCCGGCGGCCGACCGCGCTGCTCTGGAAGCGGCCGCGCAGCGCATTCGCGCTTTTCACGAACGCCAGATCGCGCACAGCTGGACGCTGACGGAGGCCGACGGCACCGAGCTGGGCCAGCGCGTGAGTGCGGTCGATTCGGCCGGCCTGTATGTGCCAGGCGGCAAGGCGGCCTATCCCTCGTCGGTGTTGATGAACGCGATGCCGGCGCAGGTCGCGGGCGTCAAGAACATTGTCATGGTCGTACCCACGCCCGACGGCGAGAAAAACCCGCTGGTGCTCGCCGCGGCCTGCCTGGCGGGCGTGTCGCGCGCGTTTGCCATCGGCGGCGCGCAGGCGGTGGCGGCGCTGGCCTACGGCACCGACACGATTGCCGCGGTCGATAAGATCGTCGGCCCCGGCAACGCCTACGTGGCGGCGGCCAAGCGCCATGTGTTCGGCGTGGTTGGCATCGACATGATCGCGGGCCCAAGCGAGATCCTGGTGATCTGCGATGGCAAGACCGATCCCGACTGGATCGCGATGGACCTCTTCTCGCAGGCCGAACATGACGAGCTGGCGCAGGCGATTCTGCTCACGCCGGACGCCGGGTTCATCGCCCGGGTGCAGGCTTCGATCGACAAGCTGCTGCCGACCATGCCGCGACGCGAGATCATCGCCAAAAGCCTCGCCCATCGCGGCGCACTGATCCTCACCCGCGACCTTGACGAGGCCTGTGCGGTGGCCGACCGAATCGCCCCCGAGCACTTGGAAATCTCGACCGACGAACCCGAGCGCTGGGCCGACAAGATCCGCCACGCCGGCGCGATCTTTCTGGGGCGCCACACCAGCGAATCGCTGGGCGATTACTGCGCCGGTCCCAACCACGTGTTGCCGACCTCGCGCACGGCGCGCTTTTCCTCGCCGCTGGGGGTCTACGACTTCCAGAAGCGCACCAGCCTGATCAAGGTCTCGAGCGCGGGCGCGCAGACGCTGGGCGCCATCGCCTCGCGGCTGGCCACCGGCGAACACCTGCCGGCGCACGCGCAAAGCGCGCGTTACCGCATGAACGAGGCGTGAATTTGAAGCCGCGCCGCGAGGCCGATGGGGGGCGCGATTCGCGTCGCCGCATCGCCATGTCCCGCATGCCCGCCGTTCACCGCAGCCCGCTGGCGCCGGTGTGCGTGCTGGTGGGCGGCCTGTTGTGTTTTCTAGTCTGGACCCTGCTCAAGTGAATCCCCTGTCTGTCATCCGCGACGAGGTGCGCGCGATCGCTGCCTACCCTGCGCCATCCGCGACGGGAATGATCAAGCTCGACTCGATGGAGAATCCCTACCGCTTGCCCGAGCCGCTCGCGCGGGCACTCGGCGAGCACTTGGCGCAGGTGGCGATCAACCGTTATCCGTCGGCCAACCCGGTGGAGTTCAAACGCAAGCTCGCCGATTCGATCGACCTGCCCGCAGGGCAGGCGCTGATGCTGGGCAACGGTTCGGACGAGCTGATTCACCTTGTGATCCAGGCCTGCGCCAAGCCGGGTGCGGTGGTGATGGCGCCGTGGCCGAGTTTTGTGATGTACGAGATGAGCGCCCGCTTTAACGGCTGCCGCTTTGTCGGCGTGCCCTTGCAGGCCGATTTCTCGCTCGACCGCGCGGCGATGCTGGCAGCGATCGAGGAACACCAGCCGGCGGTGATCTTTCTCGCCTGGCCCAATAACCCGACCGGCAACCTGTTCGACCGCGCCGACGTCGAGGCGGTGCTGGCCGCCGCGCCCGGCCTGGTGATCTCGGACGAGGCCTACCTGCCTTTTGCTCAGGACACCTGGCTGCCGCAGCTGGGCTCGAACCCGCGGCTGATGGTCTTGCGCACGCTCTCCAAGCTGGGGCTGGCCGGCATTCGCCTGGGTTATCTGTGCGCGTCGACGGACTTGATCGCCGAACTCGACAAGGTGCGGCCGCCCTACAACATCAACGTGCTCACCCTGGCGACGGCCGATTTCATGCTCGACCATCTCGCTGTGCTCGAGTCGCAAGCGGCCACGATCCGCGCCGAGCGCGAGCGGCTCGCGCCAGCGCTGGCCGCCTTGCCCGGGGTGACGGTGTTTCCCGGCGCCGGCAATTTTCTGTTGTTTCGGGTCGCCGACCCCGACCTCGTGTTCGCCCAGTTGAAGGCGCGCGCTATTCTGATCAAGAACGTCTCGCACGCTCACCCGCTGCTGGCGGGTTGCCTGCGAACCACGGTGGGAGCGCCGGCCGAGAACGCGGCCTTCCTTTCCGCCCTGACCGAAATTCTCTCTGTCACCACGCCATGAACGCCCGCACCGCGGAAGTTGTCCGCCACACCGCCGAAACCCAGATCCGGGTCGAAATCAATCTCGATGGCTCGGGCGTTGCCAAGCTCGCCACCGGGATCGGATTTTTCGATCACATGCTCGACCAGATCGCCCGCCATGGCGGTATCGATCTGACGGTCGAGGCCCAGGGCGATCTGCACATCGACGGCCATCACACGGTCGAAGACGTCGGCATCACGATCGGTCAGGCCTTTGCCAAGGCACTCGCCGACAAGCGCGGGATTCGTCGTTACGGCCACGCCTATGTGCCGCTCGACGAAGCGCTGTCGCGCGTGGTGATCGATCTTTCCGGTCGTCCTGGTCTGGTGTGGGACGTGCCCTTTACCCGCGCCATGGTGGGCGAGTTCGATGTCGATCTCGCTCACGAGTTTTTCCAGGGCTTCGTCAACCACGCCCTGGTAACGCTGCACGTCGATAACCTGCGTGGACAGAACGCTCACCACCAGGCCGAAACCGTGTTCAAGGCTTTTGGCCGCGCGCTGCGCATGGCCTGCGAAGCCGACCCGCGCGCCGCCGGCGTGATTCCCTCGACCAAGGGCTCGCTCTGAGCGAAGCAATGAGCGAAGCAATGAGCATGAGCATCGCAGTCGTCGATTACGGTTCGGGCAACTTGCGCTCGGTCGCCAAGGCGATCGAGCACGTTGCGCCCAAGGGTGTTGCAGTCAAGATCAGTTCTGATCCGCGCGAGATCGAAGCGGCCAGCCGCGTCGTATTTCCGGGCCAGGGCGCGATGCCCGACTGCATGCGCAACCTCGGCGCGTCGGGCTTGGAAGACGCGGTGCGCGGCGCTCTGGCGAACAAGCCGGTGTTGGCGATCTGCATCGGCGAGCAGATGCTGTTCGACCGCAGCGAAGAAGGCGGCATTGCCGGCCTGGGGCTGTTCCGTGGCGAGGTGGTTCGTTTCCCGGCTGCTGCCATGCGACAGCCCGACGGCGCCCGTCTCAAGGTTCCGCACATGGGCTGGAATCGTGTGCGGCAGAGGAATCCTCACCCATTGTGGGAAGGGATCGCCGACGAGAGCTGGTTCTATTTCGTGCACAGTTACTTCGTCGCGCCAAGCGATGCGCGACTGGTGGCCGGCGAGTCGGTCTACGGTCTGCCGTTTACTAGCGCAGTGGCGATGAACAACATTTTTGCGACCCAGTTCCACCCGGAGAAGAGCGCTGCCGCTGGCCTGCGGCTCTTCGAGAACTTCATCCGCTGGAAGCCCTGACCCCACGGTCGCGCCAGTCTTTCACTTCTCTCAACCCGAAGATTCAACCCAACAGGTCCGACGCGATGCTGCTGATCCCGGCGATCGATATCAAAGATGGGCGCTGCGTGCGCCTGCGCCAAGGTGACATGGATAACAACGTCACCGTTTTTTCCGATGACCCGGTGGGGATGGCCCGTCACTGGGTGGAGTTGGGCGCAAGTCGCCTGCACATTGTTGACTTGAACGGCGCCCGCTCGGGCAAGCCGGTCAACGAACCGCTGATTCGCAAGATCCTCACCGAGTTCGGCGACGACATCGAGATTCAGTTGGGGGGCGGCATGCGCGACCTCGATCTGATCGAGCGCTACATCGACGCTGGCGTGCGCTATGTGGTGATCGGCACCGCGGCAGTCAAGAGTCCGGGCTTTCTGCACGACGCCTGCAGCGCCTTCGGCGGCCATGTGATCGTTGCGCTCGACGCCAAGGGCGGCAAGGTTGCCACCGACGGCTGGAGCAAGCTCACCGGACACGACGTGATCGACCTGGCGCAGAAATTCGAGAGCTACGGCGTCGATTCGATTCTCTACACCGACATCGGCCGCGACGGCATGCTGACCGGAGTGAACATCGAGGCTACGGTTGAACTGGCGCGCGCGGTCAAGATTCCGGTGATCGCCAGCGGCGGCATTGCCGATATCCGCGACATCGAGAACCTGCTCGCGGTTGAGAGCGAAGGCATCAATGCCGCGATCCTCGGTCGCTCACTCTACGAAGGCACGCTCGACTTTAAGGCGGCGCAAGCCCTGGTTCAAAGCTCGGAAGTCTGATGCTCGCCAAACGCATCATTCCCTGTCTTGACGTCACGGCTGGCCGGGTGGTCAAGGGTGTCAACTTCGTTGAGTTGCGCGATGCGGGCGATCCGGTCGAGATCGCCCGTCGCTACGACGAGCAAGGCGCCGACGAACTCACCTTTCTCGACATCACCGCGTCTTCAGATCAGCGCGACATCATCCTGCACGTGATCGAAGCCGTCGCCGATCAGGTCTTCATTCCGCTCACTGTTGGTGGTGGGGTGCGCCAGGTGGCTGACATCCGGCGCTTGTTGAACGCGGGCGCCGACAAGATCTCGATCAATACCGCCGGGGTGAACAACCCGGCGCTGATCGGTGAGTCGGCAGCGCTCTACGGTTCGCAGTGCATCGTGGTTGCGGTTGATGCCCGCGCGCGACGCGACGCTCCTGGCTGGGAAGTGTTCACGCACGGCGGTCGCACCGCCACCGGGCTCGACGCGGTCGAATGGGCGCGCGAGATCGAGCGCCTGGGCGCGGGCGAGATCCTGCTCACCAGCATGGATCGCGACGGCACCAAGGCCGGTTTCGATCTCGAGCTCACGCGGGCGGTGTCTGACGCGGTGAGCATTCCCGTCATCGCCTCGGGCGGTGTGGGCAATCTCCAGCATCTGGCCGACGGCGTGACCGCCGGCCGCGCCGACGCGGTCCTGGCGGCGTCGATCTTTCACTTCGGCCAACACACCGTGGGCGAAGCCAAGCGCTTCATGGCGGCGCTTGGCATTCCGATGCGCTTGGACTGACATGAACTGGCTCGATGACGTGAAGTTCGACGAGCGCGGCCTTGTCACCGTGGTGGCGCAGGACGCCGCCAGCGGCCAGATTCTGATGCTGGCCTGGGCCGATCGCGCTGCAGTGGCCGAAACCGCCGCGAGCGGCTTTGCGGTCTACTTCTCGCGCTCTCGCGGCAAGCTCTGGCGCAAGGGCGAGGAGTCGGGGCACCGCCAGGCGGTGCGCGACATGCTGCTCGACTGCGACGGTGACGCGCTGATCTACGTGGTCGAGCAGGCGGGCGGGATTGCCTGCCACACCGGCCGCGCGAGCTGTTTTTATCGAGTGCTCGAGGGTGAGGCGTGGCGCACGCGCGACCCGGTGCTCAAAGACCCGGAACTGATCTACCGATGACTGAATTGAACGACAGCGTGCTCGCACGCCTGGCCGATGTGATCGACTCGCGCCGCGGCGGCGACCCGGAAGTCTCTTATGTCTCGCGTCTCTTTTCAAAAGCGCCCGACGGCATTCTCAAAAAGATCGGCGAAGAGGCAACCGAAACCGTGATGGCGGCCAAGGACGGCGCGCCCGATCACATCGTCGCTGAGTGCGCCGATCTCTGGTTCCACTGCATGGTCATGCTGTCGCACTACAACCTGCGACCCGAGCAGGTGCTGGCGGAACTCGATCGCCGCGCCGGCACCTCGGGTATCGAGGAAAAGGCGGCGCGCAAGGCCGCTCAACGCGAAGCCCAGGGCGACTGAAGCCGCCGACCATCGGGCCGCGAAACGGCGGCTCTCCCGTTCACCGGAGTTATTTGTCATGAGCGTTAACGCGCAGTCGAACGATCCCAATTGCCTGTTCTGCCGCATCGCGCGCGGTGAAATTCCGTCGCGCAAGGTCTATGAGGACGATGAGATTCTGGTTTTCCATGACATCAATCCCGCAGCGCCGGTGCACTTCTTGATGATCCCCAAGGCTCATACCGATTCGCTCGTCACTACGCATGCTGCCGATGTGGCCCTTCTGGGTAGAATGCTCGTTCTCGCCCCGCAGCTCGCCCGGGAACAAGGCTGTACCAACGGCTTTCGCGTTGTGATCAACAACGGCCCCGACGGCGGACAAGAGGTGAACCACTTGCACATTCATGTGTTGGGCGGTCCCCGACCGTGGAAACGTCTGTAGGAGTCTCAAATGGGTTCGTTTTCGATCTGGCACTGGGCGATCGTCCTGGTGGTCATCGTGCTGATCTTCGGCACCGGCAAGCTCAAGAACGTCGGTAAGGATCTCGGCGGCGCGATCAAGGGTTTCAAAGAAGGCATGAAGGACGGCACGACCGAGCCTGCTGCCGATGCCAAGCCGGCCGAGCCGGTCAAGCAAGTTGCCTCGGGCCAGACGATCGACGTCCAGGCCAAGGAAAAGACCAACTCCTGATCGGTTGCGGTCGCGTCGGCCGGGGGGCTTGATGCCCCCGTCGCGGCACGGGCGCGTCCTCCCCCATGCTTGATCTCAGTTTTGGTGAACTCGCGCTGATTGGCGCTGTGGCGCTGGTGGTTCTCGGCCCCGAACGGCTGCCCAAGGTTGCCCGCACGGCGGGCGAATGGGCGGGGCGCGCGCAACGCTATGTCAGCCAGGTCAAGACCGACATCAACCGCGAGATGGAACTCTCGGAGTTGAAGCGGCTTCAAGAACAGGCGCGCAACATGGCTGCATCGGTGGAGTCGCAGGTTTCCGGTACGGTTGGCTCGCTGGAGAAAGACTTCAATCAAGCGGCCGCGAGCCTCGAGCAGGCGGGCAGCGAGCTTGGCGCTACCGCCGACACCGGCGCGGCAGCCTTGCCGAGCTCCGATCTCAACTCGGCGGCGTCAGCCTATTCATGGGATTCCGAGCCGAGTTGGGAGCGCAAGACCTTCGCTCGTCGCTACAAGTCGGGCCCTTCGGTTGATGAGCTGGCGGAGGAACTCGCTCGTATCAAGCGCCAACTCGCCATGCCCGAGGCTGGCGCCAGCGGCAACCGCCACAAATACGCGCCGCGGGCGCGCATGAACCGTCCGCGCATCCGGCGCTGACCTGAAACGATGGCCGACGAGTCCCCCCAGCCGGAAGCAGAACAAAGCTTCGTCTCTCACTTGGTCGAACTGCGCACGCGCGTGGTACGAGCCGCGATTGCGATCCTGATCGTGTTCGTGGCCCTGAGCCCCTTCATGAAGCCGATCTTCGACATTCTGTCGGCACCGCTGATGGTGGCGCTCCCCCAGGGGACCAAGCTGCTCGCCACCGGCGTGATCGCTCCCTTCATGGTGCCGCTCAAGGTGACCATGTTCGCGGCGTTCCTGATCGCGCTGCCCTACGTGCTGTATCAACTCTGGGCCTTCATTGCGCCCGGGCTCTACAAATCCGAGAAGAAGCTCGCCGTGCCGATCATTGTCTCGAGCGTGGCGATGTTTGCGCTGGGCATGGCGTATTGCTACTTCATTGTTTTTCGCATGGTGTTCCAGTTCATCGCCGGCTTCTCGCCGGATTCGGTGAACTTCGCGCCCGACATTGATTCGTATTTCGGCTTTGTCATCAGCCTCTTTCTTGCGTTTGGCATGACCTTTGAAGTGCCGATTGTGGTGGTGGTGCTCAACCGCATGGGCATCGCCGATCTCGAAAAGCTGCGCCAGGCCCGCCCCTACGTGATCGTCGGTGCCTTCATTGTCGCGGCGGTGGTGACGCCGCCTGACGTGCTATCGCAGCTCCTGCTGGCCGTGCCCCTGGTGGTGCTCTATCAGCTCGGGATCTGGCTGGTGGCGATGTTCGGCCGCAAGGCCGATGCCGCCGACGGCGATAAGGCCACAGCCAGCGACGTCGAGTCCTGACCGACATCTGAGTTCTGCCGAGCCGGCCGCACCCTGGGTGCCGCCGGCTTTTTCATTGGCGCGGCAGCGGAATCGGGCGCTCGGCCACCACCACCGCCAGCTCGAGCCCGCGGCCACGCCGCAGCACCTGGACCTGGGCGGTGGACCCTGGCGCCAGAGCGGCGATCTGGCTCAGCATCGCCGTGCTGTTGAGCACCGCCGCGCCGTTGATCGACACCAGAACATCGCCGGGCTCGATCCCGGCGCGGCCGGCCGGTGCGCTGCGCGCAACGCCGCGGATCACCACGCCGGACTTGCGACCCAGGCCCAGAGCGTCGGCCAGCTCGGGCGTGATGTCCTCAGGCTCGATGCCGAAGTAGCCGCGGGTGACCCGGCCCTGGGCGATGAGTTGCTGCAGCACCTCATTGATGATGGTGGTGGGAATGGCAAAGCCGATCCCCACCGACGCGGGGGTGCGGGTGTTGGGCGAGAAGATGGCCGAGTTGATCCCGACCAGATTGCCGTGGGCATCGATCAAGGCGCCGCCGGAATTGCCGCGGTTGATGGCGGCGTCGGTCTGGATGAAGTTCTCGAAGCGGTTGATGCCGAGATTGTTGCGTCCGAGCGCCGAGACAATGCCCATGGTCACGGTCTGGCCAACATCGAAGGGATTGCCAATGGCGAGAACCACGTCGCCCACACGCAGTTCTTCGGAGTGGCCAAAGCTCACGGCAGGAAGGTCGCGGGCGTCGATTCGCAGCAGGGCGAGATCGGTCTCGGGATCGGCGCCGATCAGGCGCGCGGGCAAGCGACGGCCATCGGTCAGGGCCACCGCGATCTCGTCGGCGGCCTGGACGACGTGGTTGTTGGTGAGCACGTAACCGTCGCTGGTGGCGATCACGCCGGAGCCCAGGCTTAGCGTGCGCTCGCTGGGGGCGTCGCCGAAGAAACGGCGGAGCAGAGGGTCGTCGGGATGGGCTTCGCGCCGCACCGCCTGGGTGGTGTAGACGTTGACGACGGCGGGCGCAGCGGCCTGGACCGCCTGGGAATACGAGTTGGGCGATTCGCCACCAGCGCCGGCTGCCGCCGCGGCCAGATGAATGATCGGCGTTGCGGTAGGGCGCGGGCGGCGGTCAAGCCAGTCGGGACGCAGGCTGGCGACCACAAACAGGGCGGCGAGCCCGATCGTGGTCGCTTGAGCGAAAATCAACCATAGACGTCGCAACATGGACACACGATGAGAAGAAGGGAACTGACAGCGATTCTAGATGGACTGCTCGAACCCGGGCGATTCCGCGACTACTGCCCGAACGGGCTTCAAGTCGAGGGGCGTGACGAGATTTCGCGTGTCGTGACCGGCGTGACGGCCAGCCTGGCGCTGATCGAGAGCGCGGTCGAGCTCAAGGCCGACGCGATCCTGGTCCACCACGGCTGGTTCTGGCGCGGCGAGGATCCGCGCGTGGTCGCCACCCGCAAGCAGCGGCTGGCCCTCCTCTTGGCTCACGACATCAATCTGTTCGCTTACCACCTGCCGCTCGACGCTCACCCGGTGTTGGGCAACAACGCGCAGCTCGCGCTTCGCCTTGGGTTGGTCAAGGATGCGAGCTTCGGTGAGCAGGATCTGGGGGCCGTTGGTGGGTTCGCCGATGGCGGCTCGACCATCGCGAGTGCTTTCGCTGAGCGGGTTGCCCAGCAGCTGGCACGCACTCCGACCCTGGTCGGAGATGGCCGGCGCGAGGTGCGGCGAGTCGCCTGGTGCACGGGCGGCGCGCAAGGCATGTTCGACGATGCGATTGCCGCGGGTGCTGATCTCTACCTCAGTGGCGAGATCTCCGAGCCGACCGCTCATCTGGCACGAGAAGCCGGCGTGGCCTATCTCGCAGCAGGGCACCACGCGACCGAACGTTATGGCGTGGTCGCGCTGGGCGACTGGCTTGCGCGCGACCATGGCCTGGAGCACCGGGCGGTCGAGATCGACAACCCGGCGTAGCTCCTCTATTTACCGGTCTGTTTCTGTAGCAGATCGCGAATTTCGCGCAGCAACAGCACATCGTCGGGGGGAGGGGCAGCGGCATCGAGCTTGCTTTTGACGCCGCTCACCATCTTGACCATCCAGAAGATGACAAAAGCCAGCAGGACAAAGTTGATTACCGCGGTGAGAAAGGCGCCGTAGCCCAGCACGGTGGCGCCGGCCTTGGTCAGCGCGTCATAGGTCATGGCGCCGGCATAGCCCTCGGGCAGCTTGATCACCCAGAACAGATTGGTGAAGTCGGGTTTGCCGATGATGGCGCCGAGAATCGGATTGACCAGATCCTTGACCAGCGAGTCGACAATCTTGGAAAAAGCGGCGCCGACGATGACCGCAACGGCCAGGTCGATCACATTGCCTTTCATAGCAAAGTCGCGGAATTCCTTGAGGACGCTCATGTAAACCCTCCCTTGAGTGGAGGGGACATTCTATGGGCGTAGTCGTCGCGAGAACGGGTTTGACGCAGCAAAAGTGTCGTACAGGCACCATCCCATTCCGGGTTTTTCCGGTGAATCGCGTAGAATCATGAATGCCATTGCGCCTGTGCGGCGCAGCAGTTTTCATCTTTGATCTGGGAACAACATGTCCAGCCCTGCCAGCCACGAGGCGCCTGAGCGCGCCAGCGTCAATCAGGATGCCGCCAAGGAGCCCGTCGACCGCGAGCGTCGCAACACCCTGATTGCCGCTGCCGTGGTGGGCGGCGCCGGGGTGGCCGCCGTGGCGGCGCCGTTTTTGTCGTCGTTCGCTCCGTCCGAGCGAGCCAAGGCCGCTGGCGCACCGGTCGAGTTCGACCTGTCCGGCCTGAATCCGGGCGAGATGAGGGTGGTCGAGTGGCGCGGCCTGCCGGTGTGGGTGATGCGCCGCACCGCCGAACAGCTCGAGTCGATCAAGAAGGTCAACGGCGCGGTGGTCGACCCCAATTCCGATCGCACCGCTTACCCGACGCCGGCCTACGCGAAGAACGAATTCCGCTCGATCAAGCCGGAGTATCTGGTGTGCGTGGGCATTTGCACCCATCTCGGCTGCTCGCCCACCGGCCCGTACAAGGCCGGCACCAGCCCGCAGCTCGCGGGTGACGAAGGCTTTGTCTGCCCCTGCCATGGCTCGACCTTCGACCTCGCCGGCCGCGTGTTCAAGAACAAGCCCGCGCCCGACAACCTGGCGATCCCGCCCTACAAATACCTGTCGGACACGGTCGTGATGATCGGCGACGACAAGGCCTGATCCCGCGCATTTATCCAGGATTCCTCATGGCACTGCACAAGAGCGAGTACTCCGGCCTGCTGGGCTGGGTGGACCAGCGCATGCCGACACTGATGTCGGCCTACAAAGACCACCTGTCCGAGTATTACGCGCCCAAGAATTTCAACGCCTGGTATTTCTTCGGTTCGCTGGCGCTGGTGGTGCTGGTGCTTCAGATCGTCACCGGGATCTTCCTGGTGATGCACTACAAGCCCGATGCGGCACTGGCCTTCGCTTCGGTTGAATACATCATGCGCGACGTGCCCGGCGGCTGGTTCATCCGCTACCTGCACAGCACCGGCGCCTCGATGTTCTTCGTGGTGGTCTATCTGCACATGTTCCGCGGTCTGCTCTACGGCAGTTACCGCAAGCCGCGCGAGATTGTCTGGATCTTCGGCTGCCTGATCTTCCTGCTGCTGATGGGCGAGGCTTTCTTCGGCTATCTGCTGCCGTGGGGCCAGATGAGTTACTGGGGCGCGCAGGTGATCGTCAACCTGTTCGGTGCGGTGCCGCTGGTCGGTCCTGACCTGGCGGTGATGATCCGCGGCGACTACGTCGTCGGCGACGCCACCTTGAACCGCTTCTTCGCCTTCCACGTGATTGCGATTCCGCTCGTGCTGCTGGCGCTGGTGGTGGCGCATATCCTGGCTTTGCACGATGTCGGCTCGAACAATCCGGACGGCGTCGAGATCAAGGACACGCTCGATCCCAAGACCGGCAAGCCGCTCGACGGCATTCCCTTCCACCCGTACTACACGGTGCACGACATGTTCGGGCTGGGGGTGTTCCTGCTGGTCTTCTTCGCCATCGTGTTCTTTGCGCCGGAGATGGGCGGCTACTTCCTGGAGTGGACCAACTTCCAGCCGGCCGACCCGCTGGTGACGCCGCCGCACATTGCGCCGGTCTGGTACTTCACGCCCTTCTATTCGATCCTGCGTGCCACTACCGCCGACTTCATGATGGTGCTGGCCCTCGGTCTGGTGGCGCTGGGCGGGCTGATCTTCGTCTCCCAGCGCGACAAAAAGGTGCGCACCGGCGTGATCGTCGCTCTGCTCGCCATCCTGCCCTTGATGGTCGGCCCGCTGTCGCTCGACCCGAAGTTCTGGGGCGTGGTGCTGATGGGCGCCTCGGTCGTGATCTTCTTTGGCCTGCCCTGGCTGGACCAATCGCCGGTGCGCTCAATGCGCTATCGCCCGATCTGGCACAGCTGGCTGCTCTATGCCTTTGCCGCCGTGATGGTGGTGCTGGGCTACCTGGGCACGCAGCCACCGGCGCCGGCGCTGACCTTGCTGGCGCAGGGCCTGGGTCTGCTGTATTTCGGTTTCTTCGCGCTGATGCCCTGGTGGAGCCGCATGGGCACGTTCAAGCAGCCCCCGGCGCGCATCACCTTCGCCGCTCACTGAGCCCGGAACCGAACCCGAGAGCCAACCATGAAGACCCTTTACGTTCGCATCGCCGGGGCATTCGCCGCGATGCTGATTTCCGGCTCGGCATGGGCCGCTGGCGCCGCCGTGCCGATGGATGCCTGGCCTGACCGCTCCAAGGACGTCGCATCGCTGCAAAGCGGCGCACGCTTGTTCGTCAACTACTGCCTGACCTGCCACAGCGCGAACCTGATGCGCTGGAACCGCTTGACGGCGATCGGCCTGACCGACAAAGAGATCAAGGACTACCTGATCTTCGGCAACCAGAAGGTTGGCGACACGATGAAGATCGCCATGACGCCGGCCGAAGGCAAGGCCTGGTTCGGCAAGGCGCCGCCCGACCTGTCGGTGATTGCGCGCGCGCGCACCACCTTCGACTACTCCGGGCCGGACTACCTCTACACCTTGTGGCGCGGCTATTACCGCGATGCGTCGAGCGCGACCGGCTGGAACAACGTGGCGCTCAACAACATCGCCATGCCGCATGCGATGTGGGAGCGTCAGGGGCCGCGCGAAGCGACCATCGAGACCGTCCACCGGCACGTCGATGAAAAGACCGGCCACGCCGCTTTCGTCAAGACGATCAAGCGCTACGACGCCGAAGGCTTTGTCTCTGTCAAGGAAGAGCCGCTCGCCGGCCCGGCCAAGGAAGGCGTGACCTATTCTTTCAAGCCCGCCGACCCCGAGCTGGCACGTCGGTATGACTCCGAGGTGGCGGACCTGGTGGGATATCTGGTATTTATGACAGATCCCTCGCGCTCGAGCCGCACACAGATCGGTGTGTGGGTTCTGCTGTTCCTGGGCGTGTTCACCGTCATCGCCTGGCGTTTGAACCAGCAATACTGGAAAGACGTTAAGTAAAACCGGGGTCAAGTGCCCCTCGAGCGCGACTCCGCCCGCCCTTGGCAGTGGAGTCCGGAACCAAAAGTGCCGCGCGGGGTAACCCGCGCGGACCACAAGGGTGAGGCTGCTCACCCTTCGTCGTTTGTAAAGGAACCCCCGTCATGATGGTCCTGTACTCCGGTACCACCTGCCCTTTTTCGCAACGTTGCCGCTTTGTGCTCTTTGAAAAGGGCATGGATTTCGAGATCCGCGACGTTGATCTGTTCAACAAGCCCGAAGACATCGGCGTGATGAACCCCTACGGTCAGGTGCCGATCCTGGTCGAGCGCGACCTCATCCTGTATGAGTCGAACATCATCAACGAGTACATCGACGAGCGTTTCCCGCATCCGCAGCTGATGCCGGCCGACCCCGTCATGCGCGCCCGTACCCGCCTGTTCCTGTTCAACTTCGAGCGTGAACTGTTCTCGCAGGTGCAGGTGCTCGAGACCAGCGCCGCCAACCCGAAGGCCATGTCGGCGGCCCGCGCTACCATCCGCGACCGTTTGACCCAGCTCGCCCCCATCATGTTGAAGAACAAATACATGCTGGGCGAAGAGTTCTCGATGCTCGACGTGGCGCTCGCGCCCCTGCTGTGGCGCCTGGATCACTACGGTATCGAGCTGCCCAAGAGCGCCGCGCCGCTGCAGAAGTACGCCGAACGCATTTTCTCGCGCCCGGCCTACATCGAGGCACTGACCCCGTCGGAAAAGGTGATGCGCAAGTAAGGCGCAGCACTCCCCTTGAAGTTGATTTGTGAGCAGTAGCGTGAGCGAGTTGTCGACCAAGCCTTACCTGGTGCGCGCCATCCATGAGTGGTGCACCGATTCCGGTTACACGCCGTACGTGGCCGTCCATGTGGACGAGACCGTGCGGGTGCCGCCCGAGTTCGTCAAGAACGGCGAGATCGTTCTCAACGTCTCGGGGCTCGCCACGCAAACGCTCCAGATCGACAACGAGGGGATTTCCTTTCGCGCCCGCTTCGGCGGTGTGCCGCGCGAGATCTGGGTGCCGATCGCCAATGTGATGGCGATCTACGCGCGCGAGAACGGCCAGGGCATGGCGTTCGAGCTGAGCTCGCCGGAAGAGGCCAACGACGCCGACAGGGTGGCCGAGGCTGACGACACGGGTGAGCCGCTGCGTCCGGTCGGCCCGCCTGCGCTCTCGCTCGCGCCACCACCGGCGGCTCCGGCGGACGAGCCGACTCCGCCCGACGAGCCGCCGCCACGCACGGACCGTCCGCGCCTGACCCGAATCAAGTAGTCGCCTAGAATCTCGGTTCTGGCAAAAAGCCCGCTTAGCTCAGTTGGTAGAGCAACCGCCTTGTAAGCGGTAGGTCATCTGTTCGAGTCAGATAGTGGGCACCATTTTTTAGTTCCAAGAAGTCTCAAGCCGCCTCGAAATCCGCGCCAGCG
>JAVVWR010000007.1:0-1152 GCA_036652035.1 Burkholderiaceae bacterium
GACTTCGTTGAAATGTTCGTCGGCGTGGGCGCGGCCCGCGTGCGCGACATGTTCGAGAACGCCAAGAAGCACGCACCCTGCATCATTTTCATCGATGAAATCGATGCGGTCGGTCGCCAGCGCGGCGCAGGCCTGGGCGGCGGCAACGACGAGCGTGAACAGACCTTGAACCAGATGCTGGTCGAGATGGACGGTTTCGAGACGGGCGCCGGAGTGATCGTGATTGCCGCGACCAACCGTCCCGACGTGCTTGACCCCGCGCTGCTGCGTCCGGGCCGTTTCGACCGCCAGGTGGTGGTGCCGCTGCCGGATATTCGCGGCCGTGAGCAGATCCTCAACGTGCACATGCGCAAGGTGCCGATTGGTGGCGACGTCAAGGCCGACGTGCTGGCGCGCGGCTGCCCGGGTTTCTCGGGCGCCGATCTTGCCAACCTGGTCAACGAAGCCGCACTTTTTGCCGCCCGCCGCAATGGCCGCGTGGTCGAAATGATGGATTTCGAAAAGGCCAAGGACAAGATCATGATGGGCGCCGAGCGCAAGACCATGGTCATGTCCGAGGAAGAGCGCCGCAACACGGCCTACCATGAGTCGGGTCATGCTCTGGTCGCGCGCCTGGTGCCCAAGAGCGATCCGGTGCACAAGGTCACGATCATTCCGCGCGGCCGCGCGCTGGGCCTGACCATGCAGCTGCCGACCGAAGACCGCTATGCCTACGACCGCACCTATCTGCTGTCGCGCATCGCCGTGCTGTTTGGTGGCCGGATCGCCGAAGAAGTGTTCATGAACCAGATGACCACCGGCGCTTCGAACGACTTCGAGCGCGCCACGCAAATGGCGCGCGACATGGTCACCCGCTATGGCATGAGCGATGTGTTGGGCCCCATGGTCTATGCGGAGAACGAAGGCGAGGTCTTCCTCGGCCGCTCGATCACCAAGACCACGCACATGTCCGAAGAGACGATGCGCAAGGTTGACACCGAGATCCGCCGCATCATCGACGAGCAATACGGAATGGCGCGCAAGCTGATCGAGGAAAACCGCGACAAGATCGAAGCGATGACCAAGGCTCTGCTCGACTGGGAAACCATCGACGCCGATCAGATCGACGACATCATGGAAGGGCGCCCGCCGCGTCCGCCCAAGGTCAGCACG
>JAVVWR010000007.1:1252-64154 GCA_036652035.1 Burkholderiaceae bacterium
TCAGATCGACGACATCATGGAAGGGCGCCCGCCGCGTCCGCCCAAGGTCAGCACGCCGGCCTCGTCCAATTCGTCGTCGGGCACAGCCGGCGGCGTAGCCGACACGAGCGCCGCCGCCGCCTAGGCGGTTGTAAACCCGCTCACCCAGGGCCGGCATCGCCGGCCCTTTTCTATGGTGCTTGGGTGAGCGGCAGGGCGGCTGCGGCCGAGGCGGCCCAGCGCGCAGCCTCGGCTGCAGTGTCGGCGAGTGTCTCGGGCGTAATCCCCAGCGCGAGGCAGGCGGCCTCGATTCCCCCGGCCTCGTTGCGCTCAACGGCTAAGGCCGCGGCCAGGTACGGCCACCACGGTCCTTCGTGCGCGATCAGCGCGTCGTTCGCGGCGGCGGGCAGCGGAACCGCGACCAGGGCGACCTCGAGTGGCACGGCGAGCAAGGCCTCCAGCAACGAGAAGCTGCCGACGATAAAGAGCAGCTCGGGCGGCGCATGGCCGACTCGGGCAGCGAGCAATTCCAGCAGCCGGCCGCGGGCGAGAGCCTGCTCCTGCAGCCCGGCGGCCAGTGGCGCATCGGGTCGTGCCGAGATCATGAGCGCACTCAGCCAGCGGTAGAGCTCGCGGGTTCCCAGGAGCTGGATCGCCTGCTGCGCTGAAAGCGAGGCGGCGGCACGGCCAAAGCGCGCCGAGCGCGCCAATCGGAGCAAGCGCCAGGACAGCGCGACGTCGGTGTGCGCGATCTCGGCGAGCTGGCGTGCCGAGCCCCCCGCGAGGAGGGCCGACAGCATGCGAGCGGCTCCGGCGGCGTGGTCGGCGAGTCGCGCCGTACGCGGCGGACGGGGGATAGCATCGAAACGGCCGCAACACAGTGCACAACCGCTCGCGATGCTGGCCGCGAGCGCGTCGAGCGAGCCGAGGTTGATCGCCACCCAGCCGCGGCCACTCGTGGCGGGCAAGCGAGCGGCACCGCCACGAGCATCGAGCAGGTTCAGATCGCCCGGTACGAGTCCTGGCGGAGTAGCCACTCTCAGGCCGCGCGTGCGCCACGCAGCGATCTGTGGGATCGCCTGGGTGCCGAGCGCCGCTAGCTCAACCGGACCCAGGCGCAGCCAACTGCTGGCGGGCAGGCTGGCGATGAACTCGGCCTCGACCAGGAGTTCGGCGGGCGGAGCGAGCAGGGCGTGGCGGCCATCGGCGATAACTTCGGTGGCAGCGGCGCTGAGTGCCGCGCCGTAACTGAGCCGTACGGCGCTCACGCGGGTGACCGTGGCACGCGCTCGCGCAGCCGCTGAGAGTTCAATGTCCCAGCCGGCCAGCGCGCCGCGGGAATCAAACAGCGGCCGGCGCGCGAGCAGGCCCCAGGGCGTGGCGGGGGGCGGCGATGGCATTGGCGCGGGCCGCTCGGGCTCGATGAGCGTCGGCACGGTGCGAGTTCGAACCAACCCGCGGAACAGAGATTTCAGTGGTGTTTTCATGATGGTCATGTTGCACAAAGCATTGTGCCGCGCAGCGCGTCAGCGGTCCGCGCCTACAATCGCGCCCGGAGGTATGAGAGTGAGTTCAGGCAAGGAAACTCCAGTCTGGCGCTGCGGCAGCTATGCGTTGTCGCTGGCGCGTCCCTGGGTGATGGGCATTGTCAATGTGACGCCGGATTCGTTTTCCGACGGCGGCCGTCACAATTCGCGTGAGTTGGCGATCGCTCACGCGCATCGCCTGTTGGATGAAGGCGCCGATATTCTCGACCTCGGCGGTGAATCGACCCGGCCCGGAGCGCCGGAAGTCAGCGCGGCTGACGAGGCCGATCGCGTGCTGCCCGTGCTCGAGGCGCTGGTCGCCACCGGCGTGCCGATCTCGATCGACACCAGCAAGCCGGCGCTCATGAAAGCGGCCTTGGCCGCGGGTGCGGCCATCATCAACGATGTGCGGGCGCTGACCGAGCCCGGTGCGGTCGAGGCGGTGGCGCAGAGCGATTGCGGCGTGGTTTTGATGCACATGCAAGGCGGGCCGCGGACGATGCAGCTTGCGCCGCATTACGC
The DNA here is from genome assembly GCA_036652035.1 of Burkholderiaceae bacterium. Classification (GTDB taxonomy): domain Bacteria; phylum Pseudomonadota; class Gammaproteobacteria; order Burkholderiales; family Burkholderiaceae_F; genus JAEZVV01. Next base: position 3,280 of record JAVVWR010000007.1, read on the forward strand.
CGACATGATGGCCGAGGTCGTGGCTTACCTGGGAGAACGGTGTGAGGCGCTGGAAGCCGTCGGCGTGGGGCGCGATCGAATTGCGCTCGACCCGGGTTTTGGCTTTGGCAAGACCTCCGAACAAAATTTCAGACTGGTGGCGCGAGCGGCCGATTTTGCTGCGCTGGGCTGCCCGTTACTGATTGGTTTGTCGCGCAAGTCGTCGCTAGGGGCGGCGACGGGGCGTGACGTGCAGGATCGTCTGGCGGCGTCGCTCGCCGGCGCCCTGATGGCGGTTCAACACGGCGCCCGAGTCGTGCGAGTGCACGATGTTGCCGCTACCGTCGATGCGCTCAAGGTCTGGCGCGCGATCGAAGAACAAAAAGGAAATCAAGCATGAGTCGCAAGTATTTCGGCACCGATGGCGTGCGTGGCACCGTGGGCCAGTCGCCCATCACTCCCGACTTTGTTCTCAAGCTCGGCCAGGCCGCGGGCCGGGTCCTGATGCAAGATGCCGGCGGCAAACGCCCGGCGGTGCTGATTGGCAAGGACACCCGGATCTCGGGCTACATGCTTGAAGCCGCGCTGGAAGCGGGATTCTCGAGTGCTGGGGTCGATGTTGTCCTTTGCGGTCCCTTGCCCACGCCGGCGGTGGCGTATCTGACCCGCGCTCAGCGGCTCGATGCCGGCGTGGTGATCAGCGCTTCCCACAATCCCTACCCGGACAACGGCATCAAGTTTTTCTCCCGCCGTGGCACCAAGTTGCCCGACGAGATGGAAGCGCGGATCGAGGCCGAGCTCGACAAGGGGTTTACCTGCGTCGAAAGCCGTGAGCTGGGCAAGGTGCGCCGGCTCGACGACGCCGCCGGCCGTTACATCGAATTCTGCAAGAGCACTTTCCCCGCCGATCTTGATTTGAAAGGCTTGCGTCTTCTGGTCGATAGCGCCAACGGCGCTGCCTACCACGTCGCGCCACACGTCTTTCATGAGTTGGGCGCCGAAGTCGTCGCCATCGGCAACCAGCCCAACGGCTTCAATATCAATGACGGCGTTGGCGCGACCCACGCCGAACACCTCGCCAACGAAGTGCGATTGGCTGGCGCCGACCTCGGCATCGCGCTCGATGGCGATGCTGATCGCCTGCTGATGGCCGACGCCGATGGCCGCATCTACAACGGCGACGAACTCTTGTATGTGTTGGTGCGCGATCGCATGGTGGCGGGGGAAGTCGCTGGTGCGGTCGGCACGCTGATGACCAATTACGCGCTCGAGAAGCGGTTTGCTGAACTCGGCATTCCGTTTGTCCGTGCGAAAGTGGGCGATCGCTACGTGCTTGAGGTGCTTGAAGAAAGAGGTTGGCTCTACGGCGGCGAGGGTTCTGGCCATTTGCTCGCGCTCGACCGTCACACCACGGGCGACGGCATTGTGAGCAGCTTGCAAGTTCTCGCGGCGATGCGCCGCAGCGGTGCCAGCCTGGGCGAACTCACCGCCGACCTTCAACTGATGCCGCAAGTGCTGCTCAATTCCCGCATCCAGCGTGGCTTCGACTGGAAGAACCACGCGCCGCTGGTGGAAACCTTGGCCGAGGTTGAGGACGTGCTCGCCGGCGTCGGCCGGGTCCTGATCCGGCCTTCGGGCACCGAACCCCTGCTGCGGGTAATGGTCGAAGCGGCCGACGAGGACATGGCGCAGGCCTTGGCGCAGCGTCTGGCCGATACGCTGGCCGCACCGGCCGCACACTGAGGCCCGACTCGGCTTTATGACAAGGGAGTGAGCGACCGCCTGAATTCATGACAAGCCCGTGATGTCGCGGCCGTACTCGGGGAGACCCGGCGGCGGCGTGTCATGAGTCGGTCATACGAGCTTTCTAGACTGCCGACCATGCTGTCCCAACTCTTTATCGCGCGAGGTGTGCGCATGAACTTGCTGGCCAAGATGTTGTTGGCGCTCCTGGGTTTCGGCGCGCTGGTTTCGGCCAACGCCCAGGACGTGACCGGCGCCGGGGCTTCGTTCCCGGCACCGCTCTACGCCAAGTGGGCGGATGCCTATCACAAGCTCACCCAGATCAAGGTGAACTACCAGTCCGTGGGGTCGGGGGCTGGCCTGCGTCAGATACGCGGCAAGACGGTGGACTTTGGTGCCTCCGACATGCCGCTCGCCGACGATGTGCTCGCCAAGGACGGTCTGGTCCAGTTCCCCACCGTCATCGGGGGTGTGGTGCCGGTGGTCAACCTCAAAGGGGTCGAGCCGGGCCAACTCAAGCTCACTGGCGCCCTGTTGGCCGACATCTACCTCGGCAAGATCAAGCGCTGGAACGATCCCGCCCTGGTCGCGCTCAACCCCGGCCTGCCCTTGCCCGACAAGCAGATCGCTGTGATCCGCCGTGCTGATGGTTCGGGCACCACCTTCATCTTCACCAACTACCTGTCCAAAGTCAGTCCCGAGTGGCGCGAGCGCGTCGGTGCCGGTTCCTCGGTCAAGTGGGTGTCGGGGGCGGGTGGCAAGGGCAATGAAGGGGTGAGTGCTTTCGTGCAGCGCCTGCCGAACTCGATCGGGTATGTCGAATACGGTTATGCCAAGCAGAGCCGCATGCGCTATGTCTCGCTGCAGAACGCCGCGGGCGAATTCGTGCGGCCTGACGACCATAACTTCGCCGCCGCCGCGGCCAGCGCCGACTGGGCCAAGAGCTTCAACCAGGTCTTGACCAATCAGGCCGGCAAGGATGCGTGGCCGATCTCCGGCGCGACTTTCATCCTGATGCACAAGGATGCGAGCAAGCCGGCTCAGGCCGAAGCGGCGCTCAAGTTCTTCGACTGGGCTTACGCCAACGGTGGCGAGATGGCCAAGTCGATCGACTTCGTGCCCTTGCCCGCCAAGGTGCAGGCCTTGGTGCGCAAGAGCTGGGGTGCGATCCAGGCCGACGGCAAGCCCGTCTACAAGACCAAGTGAGCCCGCTGCCCATGCTGCTCCTTGACCCGACCGCGATGCGCAACGCGGCTTGCTCCCATCTTCCCGTCAGTGCGGCACACCTCATCGTGCGCCGCGCCTCGCTTTCCCCCTTTTCTGTGGCTCGCCATGCAGACTGCCGATAGGCCTTTTTCCCGTTCGTCCGGGCAGATCGCCGACATGATCTTCGGCTGGGTCGTGCGCGCCGCCGCCGCGATCACGCTCCTGGTGCTGGTCGGCATCATCGGCTCGCTGCTGGTCGGCGCCTGGCCCTCGATCCAGACCTTTGGCCTGGGCTTCCTGGTCAACTCCGAGTGGGACCCGGCGCGCGATGTCTACGGCGGCCTGGCCATGATCTACGGCACGATCGTCACCTCGATCATCGCGCTGGTGATCGCCGTTCCGGTGAGTTTCGGCATCGCGCTCTTTCTGACCGAGCTCTCGCCCAAGTGGTTGAAGCGCCCGCTTGGCACCGCGATCGAACTGCTGGCGGCGATCCCTTCGATCGTCTACGGCATGTGGGGTCTGCTGGTGTTCTCGCCGCTGCTGGCTGAGTACGTGCAGGCGCCGCTGCAGGAGTGGTTCGGCGATGTGCCCGTGCTTGGCGCCCTGGTACAAGGGCCGCCGGTGGGCATTGGCCTGCTGTCGGCCGGCATCATCCTGGCGATCATGATCATCCCGTTCATTGCGGCGGTGATGCGCGACGTGTTCGAAGTCACGCCGGCACTGCTCAAGGAATCGGCCTACGGCGTCGGTTCCACCACCTGGGAAGTCGTGTGGAAGGTGGTGCTGCCCTACACCAAGGCCGGCGTGATCGGCGGCGTGATGCTGGGCCTGGGCCGTGCGCTGGGCGAAACCATGGCGGTGACTTTCGTCATCGGCAACATGAACCAGTTGAACGGCCCCTCGCTGTTTGAACCGGGCAACTCGATCACCTCGGCGCTCGCCAACGAATTCGCCGAAGCCGCGCCCGGGTTGCATGCCGCGTCACTGCTCTACCTGGGCCTGGTGCTCTTTTTCATTACCTTCGTCGTGCTGGCCTGCTCCAAGCTGTTGCTGGCGCGGCTGCAGAAACGCGAGGGCTCGCGCACATGAGCACCCCAATGAGCACCGTGACTTCGACTCCTCGTGCGGGGGACTATCGCCTGCCGATGCACCGCCGCCGCAAGGCGATCAACGCGGTCGCGCTGTGCCTGTCGCTCGCGGCGATGGCCTTTGGCATCTTCTGGCTGCTGTGGATTCTGTTCGAGACCTTCTGGCTCGGCATCGGCGGTCTGAGTCTGATGACCTTCACCGAGAACACGCCGCCGCCCAACGCGGAGATTGGCGGCTTGCTCAATGCGATCGTCGGCTCGCTGCTGATGGTCTCGCTCGCGACCCTGATCGGCACGCCGATCGGCATTCTCGCCGGCATCTATCTGGCCGAATACGGCCGCAGCGGCTGGTTTGGCCAGACCACTCGTTTCATCAACGACATTCTGCTGGCAGCGCCGTCGATCGTGATCGGCCTGTTCGTGTACGCGGCGGTGGTCGCCACCACGGGCGGTTTTTCCGGTTGGGCCGGGGTGTTCGCCCTGGCGGTAATCGTGGTGCCGGTGGTGCTGCGCACGACCGAGAACATGCTCACGCTGATTCCGGACTCGCTGCGCGAAGCCGCTTACGCGCTGGGCGCGCCCAAATACGTGATGATCAAGACCGTCACTCTCAAGTCCGCTCGCGCGGGCGTGGTGACCGGGGTCTTGCTGGCGCTGGCACGCATCGCGGGTGAAACCGCGCCGCTGCTCTTTACCGCGCTGTCGAACCAATTTTTCACCGCCGACCTGTCCAAGCCGATGGCCAATCTGCCGGTGACGATCTTCAAGTTTGCGATGAGCCCGTTCGAGAACTGGCAGAAGCTCGCCTGGGCGGGTGTGCTGCTGATCACGCTCGGTGTGCTCTTCCTCAACATCCTCGCCCGCGTGTTGTTCCGCAAGAAGGACTAAGGCATGAATTCCGAATCCAAGCTGACGCCGGCGCGCCCGAAGATGAGCGTGCGTGACCTGAACTTTTTTTACGGCAAGTTTCACGCGCTCAAGAACATCAACCTCGACATTCCCGAGAAGCAGGTCACGGCCTTCATCGGTCCGTCGGGCTGCGGCAAGTCAACCCTCTTGCGTACCTTCAACCGCATGTTCGAGCTCTACCCCGAGCAGCGCGCCGAAGGCACAATCGAGATGGACGGCGACAACCTGCTGACCTCGAAGGAAGACGTGGCCCTGCTGCGCGCCCGCGTGGGCATGGTGTTCCAGAAACCGACCCCGTTTCCGATGTCGATCTACGACAACATCGCCTTCGGCGTGCGTCTGTTCGAGAGGCTCTCGCGCTCGGCGATGGACGACCGGGTCGAGTGGGCGCTGCGCAAGGCGGCGTTGTGGAACGAAGTGAAAGACAAGCTGGGGCAGGGCGGAACCTCGCTCTCGGGTGGTCAGCAGCAGCGCCTGTGCATCGCGCGCGGCATTGCGGTCAAGCCCGAGGTGATTCTGTTCGACGAACCGTGTTCGGCGCTCGACCCGATCTCGACCTCGAAGATCGAGGAGCTGATCGAAGAGTTGAAGACCGATTACACGGTGGCGATCGTCACCCACAACATGCAGCAGGCGGCGCGAGTCTCCGACTACACCGCCTACATGTACCTGGGGGAGATGATCGAATTCGGCGAGACCGACCAGATCTTCATCAAGCCCAAGAAAAAGGAAACCGAGGACTACATCACCGGCCGCTTCGGCTGAGGATGATCGTTCCCGGCGGCGCTTGGCCCGCGTGACCGGGCTGCTGCGCCGCCCGTTGAAAAGACAGGGCGCGGCCGTCTGAGTCGCGCGCGAACAAGGAGATGCAGATGCCTACCGGTGACCACTCGTCCAAGATCTATGACCAGGAACTGGAGAACATGCGTGCGCGCGTGCTCCAGATGGGCGGCCTTGTCGAGTCGCAGATCAGGATGGCGCTTGAGGCTTTCGAAACCGCCGACGTGCATCTGGCCGAACAGGCGATCGCCGCCGACAAGCGCGTCAACGAACTCGAACTTGAGCTCGATCGTCTGGTCAACCATGTGATTGCGCGCCGCCAGCCCACTGCCGGCGACCTGCGCATGATCATGGGCGTGGCCAAGACCATCACCGACATCGAGCGTGCCGGCGACGAGGCGAGCAAGATCGCCCGCGCCGTGAAGTGGCTGCGAGAAAAAGACCATGGCGCGCGCCTGGCGCGCATCCCCGACATCAAGGCCTCGGGCGACGCGGCGCTGGTCATGTTTCGCCATTCGCTCGACGCTTTCGCGCGCATGGACGCGGCGGCCGCGGCTGGCACGATCCGCGAGGACCAGGCGGTCGACGACCGCTTCCGCGCGATCCTGCGCCAGCTCATCACCTACATGATGGAAGACCCGCGCGCGATCACGCCGTCGATCGATACGGTGTGGGTGGCCAAGGCAATCGAGCGCATTGGCGACCACGCCAAGAACATTGCCGAATACGTGATTTTCATCTCGCACGGCGAAGACGTTCGTCACACCACGCCCGACGAAGTCGACCGCACGCTGGCGCGGGGCTGATCCACACGCCGAACTCACAGCCATGAGTGCTTCCATTCTGGTGGTTGAAGACGAACCTGCGATCCAGGAACTCGTCTCGTACGCCTGCACCAGCCAGGGCTTCGAGGTGCGCCGTGCGGAGTCGGTGCTGGTGGCGCGGGCGGCGATCGACCGCGCCTTGCCCGACCTGCTGATCCTCGACTGGATGCTGCCTGACCAGTCCGGCATTGAACTGCTGCGCGAACTGCGGGGTGCCGAACGCACTCGCGAGCTGCCGGTGATCATGTTGACCGCTCGCGGCACCGAGGCCGACCGGGTGACCGGGCTGGATGCCGGTGCGGACGATTATGTGGTCAAGCCCTTCTCGCCCAAGGAGTTGATGTCGCGCGTCAAGGCGGTCTTCCGGCGGCGCGCTCCGCAATTGGCGGGCGAGGTGTTGAGTGTTGGCAGCCTGACGATCGATCCGGCTCGTCACGAAGTGTCGGTCAACGGCAAGCCGGTCAAGCTGGGTCTGGCTGAATTCAAGCTTTTGAGTTTCCTCGCCGGCAATCCGGAGCGGGTCTTTTCGCGCGCCCAATTGCTCGACAAGGTCTGGGGCGATCATGTTTTTATCGAAGAGCGCACGGTTGACGTCCATGTGCTGCGGTTGCGCAAGGCGCTCGCCTTGGCCGATGCCGCCAATCTGGTCCAGACCGTACGCGGCCTGGGTTACCGGCTCTCGAGCCGTGTCGAGGATTGATCATGGCTAGACATCGGCGCGCACGCTTGGCTGTGATCGTGCCGGCGGCCTTGCGAATTGCCGCGGTACTGGGGCTGGCTGTTGCGGTCGGTTTGGTGGCCAAGCCCGTGTGGGGCTTGGTGGTTGCGGTGGCGGGGCTCTTGATGCTGCTGGCAATTCACTTGCGCTACCTGAGCCTGCTCGCCGCCTGGCTCGAAGCGCCGGCGCTCGATACCGTGCCCGATGGCGTGGGTGCTTGGGGTGAGGTCTTTGCCCGTATCTATCGTTCTCGTCGTGCCACCGATCAGAACGAACGTCGTCTGCTCGACAACGAAGAGCGATTTCGCCGCACCATCAGCGCCTTGCCCGAAGGCATCGTTCTGGTCGATGCCGTGTTGCAGATCGAGTGGTGCAACCCGACGGCCGAGCGCGATCTCGGCATTCGCATGGTCAACGACGCGGGGCTGCGGCTGACCAACCTGGTGCGTGAGCCGGACTTCCTGGCCTACATGACCTCGGGCCGCTTTGAGGTTCCGCTCACCTTCAGCCCGCTCGGGGGAACGCCGCGCACCCTGGAGGTGCGGGTGGTCGAGTTCGAGCTCAATCGTTCGATCGTGATCTCGCGCGACATCACCGAGCGCGAGCGACTCGACTCGATGCGGCGCGACTTCGTCGCTGACGTCTCGCACGAGCTGCGCACGCCACTGACCGTGGTTAACGGTTTTCTCGAGATGCTGATCGACGGCCATGAGGCGCCCGACGAAGTGCGTCGCCGCCACCTGGGTTTGATGCAGGAGCAGGCCGCGCGCATGCACCGTCTGGTCGAAGACTTGTTGATGCTCTCGCGCCTGGAGTCGGAACAGAACACTTTGAGCGAAGAGAGTGTCGATGTCGCGGCTCTGCTGGGCGAGGTGGCGGGCGAAGCGAGGGTGATGTCGCGCGGCCGTCATCTGATCGAGGTCGATGCGCGCCACGCACGAGTGTTCGGTTCGCGCGACGAATTGCACAGCGCCATCGGCAATCTGGTGAGCAATGCAGTGCGCTACACGCCGGAAGGCGGCGTGATTCGACTGGTGTGGAAGGACAGCGCTGACGGCGGGCGGATCGATGTGGCCGATACCGGCATTGGCGTTGCACCCGAACATTTGCCGCGCCTGACCGAGCGCTTCTATCGGGTCGACAAGAGCCGATCGCGAGAAACCGGCGGCACGGGGCTGGGCTTGGCCATCGTCAAACACGTGAGCTTGCGTCACGGAGCGCGTCTCGATATCACGTCGGAGCCGGGGTGCGGCTCGACTTTCAGCATGGTGTTCCCGTCCTCGCGCATCTTGGCCGCGCCGATCGGTCAGGTGACTTGATGCCGGCAGTTGGTGGGATGGGGCGTTTACGTGAATAAAAGAAATGCCAGCTCAAATTGCGTGGCAGCGCGCAAACCGATATAATTGCTTTCTCTCTCGGGGTGTAGCGCAGCCCGGTAGCGCGCCTGCTTTGGGAGCAGGATGTCGGGAGTTCGAATCTCTCCACCCCGACCAAGAATAGATTTTTGCCCGCTCAGGTTGTGTCCCTCTGCCCGTAGCTCAGTTGGATAGAGCATCGGCCTTCTAAGCCGAGGGTCACAGGTTCGAATCCTGTCGGGCAGGCCAGTTTTAGTGGTGGCTGTAGCTCAGTTGGTAGAGTCCTGGATTGTGATTCCAGTTGTCGTGGGTTCGAGTCCCATCAGCCACCCCACCAAAACTTGTTGTTCGCCAAACGCCCGCTTCCATAGCGGGCGTTGTCGTTTCCGGGGGCGTCAATCGCAACGGAGCCAAGTTATTCTTTCAGCTTCGTTTGTCACGCCGGTTACGGCGCTTGATTCCAGGAATCGCATCATGAACCAGGCTTTCATCAAGGAAAGCGATGGCGACGAGGACGACGAGCTCGCCCTGCCGCAGCTCCCCGCCGGTACCCGCAACTACATGACGCCGCCGTGTTATCGCCGCTTGATCGACGAGCGTGCGCACCTGGTCAAGACCGAGCGGCCGGCGGTGGTGCAGATCGTATCGTGGGCCGCCTCCAATGGTGATCGGTCCGAAAACGGCGACTACCTCTACGGCAAGAAACGCTTGCGCGAGATTGACCGCCGCATCCGCTTTCTCACCAAGCGACTTGACAACGCTGAGGTGGTTGACCCTGGCACGCGCGAGGCGACCGATCAGATCTTCTTTGGCGCCACGGTGCTGTATGCCAACGAGAGGGGTGATGAACACCGCATCCGCATTGTCGGTATCGACGAGGCGAACGCTTGCCGTGGCGATGTGAGCTGGATCTCGCCGATCGCACGAGTGCTTCTCAAGGCGCGCGAGGGTGATGTGGTCAAGCTGCCAACGCCCGGTGGCGTCGAAACGCTCGAAATTCTGGAAGTGATTTATTCGGCCGCGCCGCCGGCCTGAGCGTCTTGCGGGCGCTGGCCGTTGCGCCCGCGCACAATGTGTTCGACCGGCTTGAGTCGCCGCAGGGTGCGCATTACGCGCGCCAGATGAACCCGGTCGCGCACCTGGATCATGAAGTGGATGACGGGCGCAGCTGCGTTGTCGTCATTGACGTTGACGCCCACGATATTTGAGCCTGCTTCGGCAATGGCCGCGGCCACCATCGCCAGGGCGCCGCGCTCATCGCTGACCGTGATGTCGATGGGCACGGCAAAGCTCGCCGCGCGCTCCTCGGCCCATTGAACGTCGATCCAGCGGTCGGGGTCGGCGCGCCGGGCTCGGCGCGCATGCGGGCAATCGGCCTGATGGATCGACAAGCCCTGGCCTTTTCTCATGTGGCCGACGATCGCGTCGCCTGGAATCGGGTGACAGCATGCGGCCATTTGCACCGCCATGCCTTCGGTGCCTCGAATCAGGACCGGACCGACGTTGTTGGCAGGCTCGGCGCCGTTGCGGCGGGGCGAGAGCTGGCGTGCCACCACTGCGGCGAGTTTCTTGCCTAGACCAATATCGGCCAGGATCTCTTCGCGCGAATCGGCTTCGGCCTGCTTGGCCACTTTCTCCCAGGCCGTCGCATCGATGTCGGCGAGGGAATAGTCGAGGTGTTGTGCGGCCTGTTCGAGCAGACGGCGGCCAAACTCGACCGATTCGTCGAACTTCATGGTCCGCAGGTAATGGCGGATCTCGGCGCGCGCCTTGCCGGTGCGAACAAAGGCGAGCCAGCCGGGGTTGGGGCGGGCCACCGGGCCGATGATGATCTCGACCATATCGCCGTTGCGCAGCTCGGTGCGCAGCGGCTGGACTTCGCTGTTGATGCGGGCGGCGACGCATTTGTTGCCGACGTCGGTGTGGATGCCGTAGGCGAAATCGACCGTGGTCGCGCCGCGCGGCATCGAGACGATCTTGCCCTTGGGGGTGAAGACGTAGACCTTGTCGGGGAACAGGTCGACCTTGATGTTCTCGAGGAACTCGGTTGACGAGCCGCTCTGGCGTTGAATTTCCAGCAGCGACTGCAGCCATTGATGCGTGCGGGATTGCAGTTCGGAAAGCGCCGCGTCGTCTTTATAGAGCCAGTGCGCCGCCACACCGGATTCGGCCACGCGGTGCATCTCGGCCGAGCGGATCTGAAACTCGACCGGCGTGCCGTACGGTCCGATCAAGGTGGTGTGAAGGCTTTGATAACCGTTGAGCTTGGGAATCGCGATGTAGTCCTTGAAGCGCCCCGGCACCGGTTTATAGAGTGCATGCAAGGCGCCCAGCGCCAGGTAGCAATCGGCGCGCGAATCGACGATCACGCGAAAGCCGTAGATATCGAGCACCTCGGAAAACGAGAGGTGTTTGTCGACCATCTTGCGGTAGATGCCAAACAGGGTCTTCTCGCGGCCCTGGACTTCGGCCTTGAGGCCAGCGGCCGGCAAGGCGCGGTTGACCGCGTCAAGAATTTTGCCAAGTGCCTCGCGCCGATTGCCGCGAGCGGCGAGAATGGCTTTTGAGAGCACCCGATAGCGCAGCGGATGCAGGTTGGCAAACGACAGATCCTGCAGTTCGCGGAAGATGTTGTTCAAGCCCAGCCGGTGTGCGATCGGCGCGTAGATCTCGATCGTTTCGCGCGCGATGCGGCGGCGCTTCTCGGGCGGAACCGCGTCGAGCGTGCGCATGTTGTGCAGCCGGTCGGCGAGCTTGATCAGGATGACACGCACGTCGCGCGCCATGGCCAGCAGCATCTTGCGGAAGTTCTCGGCCTGCGCTTCCTCGCTTGATGAGAACTGCAGCTTGTCGAGTTTGGATACCCCATCGACCAGCTCGGCCACGGTTAGGCCGAAGTGCTCGATCAGTTCCTGCTTGGCCGCACCGGTGTCCTCCAGCACATCGTGGAGCAGCGCGGCCTGGATCGCTGCGGCATCGAGCTTCCACTCGGTGAGGATCTCGGCGACCGCAATCGGATGGGTGATGTAGGGCTCGCCCGAGCTCCGGAACTGGCCCAGGTGGGCTGCGTCCGAAAAGCGATACGCCTCTTTGATGCGGGCCACGTCGGCGGCCGGCAGATAGCGGCGGACGTGTTCGTTGAGGTCCCCGGCGGTAGCAACGCCGCGGGCGACAAGCGGTTCGGGGTGACTGCGCCAGACGGCGCGTTTGAAAGCCTCGGCGGCGCGGCGTGCGAAGCCGGGCGGCGGAGCGGGTGGGGTCGGATCCTGGGACGACATACGACGGGCGCCGGGTGGTTTTCGCGCGACTCGTCGGTGCGTCCCAGGGTGTTAGCGGCTCAGGTCGGAACCTTGCGCAGCATCTCGATGCCGACCTTGCAGGCGGCGATCTCGCGCAGGGCGGCCACGGGCGCCTTGTCCTTGGTCTCAACCTTGGGCGTGTGGCCCTGGGCCAGTTGGCGCGCGCGGTAAGCAGCCACCAGAACCATCTGGAAGCGGTTGGGGATCTGCTTCAGGCAGTCTTCAACAGTAATGCGAGCCATGTGTCCTCTGCGGGGAAATGTGGTGCGTTCAGGGAATGCCGAGCTGGCCGAAGATTTCGTGGTGACGCACAGCCTGGGATGCAAAACGCAATCTGGCGGCGGTTACCACGGAGCACAGTTGCTTGAGCGCCAGTTCAAAGTTGTCATTGATTATAACGAACTCGAACTCGGGAGCATGGGCGATCTCGGCGCCGGCACCCAGCAGGCGCCGGGTGATGACCTGCGGCGAATCCTGGCCGCGTTTCTTGAGGCGGGCTTCGAGAGCGTCGATCGAGGGCGGCAAAATGAAAATACCAACCGCTTGCGGGAACTGCTTGCGCACTTGGCGCGCGCCTTGCCAGTCGATCTCGAGCAGAACGTCGCGGCCGGAACGCACGCGCTCCTCGATCCAGATCCGCGAGGTGCCGTAGTAGTTGCCATGGACTTCGGCGCTTTCGATGAACTCGCCCTGAGCGCGGCGCTCGAGAAACTCATCGACGCCAACGAAGTGGTATTCGCGGCCGTGGTTTTCGCCCGGGCGCGGGTCGCGCGTGGTGTGCGAGATCGAGAGGTCGATCGAGTTCTCGCGCGCGAGCAAGGCGTTGACCAGGGTCGATTTGCCCGCGCCCGAGGGCGCGGTCACGAGAAAGAGGCTGCCCGCGTGGTCGCCCGAGAGAGGCGGCAGGGGTTTGTTCGGCATGGCTACTCCAGGTTCTGGATTTGCTCGCGCATCTGTTCGATCACGAGTTTCAATTCCACCGAGGCATGGGTCATTTCGATCGCGGCAGCTTTGGAGCCGAGCGTATTGGCCTCGCGGTTCAATTCCTGCATCAGGAAATCGAGTCGCCGCCCCACGGCGCCGCCGGCGGCCAGCACGCGGCGCACTTCGGTGACGTGGGTGAGCAGGCGCTTGATCTCTTCCTCGACGTCCATCTTCATGGCGTAGAGGGTGACTTCCTGACGGATGCGTTCGTTGACTTCCTCGCGTGAGAGCGTCGAGTTGTCGGAAATTGCCTTGCCGAGCGCGGTTTCGAGGCGCTCGGCAAGCTTGCGCTCGACTCCGGCGACGATCTCGGGCAGGCGTGCGGAGACCTGGGCGACCACGACTTCGATCTGGTCGCAGGCGGCGGCCAAGACCTTGGCCAGAGCGGCGCCTTCGCGCTGACGGCTGGCGGCAAAGCCATCGAGCGCCTCGGCCAGGGCGCCAAGAACGTCGGCGCGCAGCGCTTCGGTGTCGGGCGCCGAGGATTCGACCACGCCCGGGAAAGCCAGAACTTCGGCCACCGACAAGGGGCGCGCATCGTGCAACGCGGCGGCGACTTGGCGCTCAAGCGTCTGCAGCTGGTGCAGCACGTCGTTGGAGAGGCGCGGCAAGCTGCCGGCGGATTGCCGCTGGACAGACAGGCGGCACTCCATCTTGCCGCGGGCGACGCGGGCGGTGATCAGTTCGCGAACGGCGGGTTCGGCCGCGCGCAAGTCATCGGGAATTCGCAGGGTCAGATCGAGAAAGCGGGAGTTGACGGCACGCAGTTCGACCATCAAGGGCCCAAGTGCGGTGGAGCGGCTCGCGGTGGCGAAGCCGGTCATGCTGGCGACGGGTTTCATGGGCTTTGAGGGGGAAAACGAGACGGACTGTTGGCGCAAGACGCTTCGGTCGGCCGCGGTTGTGGCTACAATCGCCGCGCCTCGAGACACACAAGAAACCATGCCGGCGCAGACCAATACGCCGCTTCCGGAAGGACTGGAAGTCGGCGGTTACCGAATTGTAAAGAAGATATCCAGCGGCGGCTTCTCGATCGTCTATCTCGCGACTGACGAGGCGGGCCAGTCGGTCGCGATCAAGGAATATCTGCCGGCGTCGCTCGCCAGTCGCAACCCGGGCGAACTCCTGCCCTATGTGGCGCCGGAGAACCTCAACACCTACCGCATTGGCCTTAAGTGTTTCTTCGAGGAGGGGCGGGCGCTCGCGTCGATCTTCCACCCCAATATCGTGCGCGTGGTGAATTTCTTCCGCGCCAACGAGACCGTGTACATGGTCATGCAGTACGAGTCGGGGCGCTCGCTGCAGGAACACGTGCTGCGCAATCGCAACAAGGAGCAGAAAGACGTTCTGTCCGAGCGATTCATCCGCCGCGTGTTTGCCCAGGTCATGAACGGTTTGCGCGAAGTCCACAGCAACCGCTTGCTTCACCTCGACGTCAAGCCCGCCAATATTTATCTACGCATGGACGGCATGCCGATCCTGCTCGACTTCGGCGCAGCGCGGCAGACGCTGCAGCGAGACCTCACCAAGACCTACCCGATGTACACGCCGGGTTTTGCCCCCCCCGAGCTCTACAAGCGCGACGCCGAACTCGGCCCCTGGACCGATGTCTATTCGATCGGCGCCTGCATTTACGCCTGCATGTCGGGCATGCCGCCGCAGGAATCCGATCTGCGCCTGAAAGATGACAAGATGCCGGCCGCGCTGCGCGCTTTCCGCGGGCTGTATTCCAACGAGCTGCTATCAATGGTCGAGCGCTGCCTGCGGCTCAATTCGCTCGAGCGGCCGCAGACCGTTTATGCGGTGCAGAAGGAATTGCTCAACGTGGTGCCGGAGAATCCGGATTTCAGCTTCATGGAGCGCACCGGTGCCCGCGTGCGCAAGACGCAGGACAAGGTCGCGCGCTTCATGAAGGACCACAACATCACCTGGTTCTAAGCCATGCGCTTCTCGGTCTACCAGGAAAGCCGCAAGGGTGGCCGCCGCGTCAATCAGGACCGGATGGGCTATCTCTACACGCGCGAATCGGCGCTGCTGATGGTGGCCGATGGCATGGGCGGGCACGCCCGGGGCGAAGTGGCGGCCGAGATCATGGTGCAAACGCTGGCGGCGCTCTTTCAGCGCGAGGCACGGCCCTTGATCGTCGATCCGGCGCGCTTTCTGAAAGACGCCGTGCTGGTGGCTCACCACGAGCTGCACCGCTTTCGCGCCGAGCGCTCCTTGCCGGAGGCGCCGCGAACGACCTTGGTCGCGGCCATCGTCCAGCAAGGCCAGGTGATCTGGGCGCACGTGGGCGATTCGCGGATCTACCTGATCCGCGGTGGCGAGATCGTTGCCCGCACCGTCGATCACTCGCGCGTCCAGCACCTGGTGATGGCGGGTTTGATCCGGCCCGACGAGGCCAAGAACCACCCCGAGCGCAACCGCATCTTCAACTGCGTCGGCGCTGATGTGCCGCCCAATGTCGAGGTGGCTCGACCGCAGCGCCTGGCCGGTGGCGACACCTTGCTGCTGTGCTCGGACGGCGTGTGGGGCGCGCTCGACGAGGGGCACATCGCCCAGAGTTTTGGCCCGCGCGGCGTGATGCGCGCCGTACCGGATCTGCTCGATCGCGCCCTCCTGGCTGCGGGCGCCGATGCCGACAATTGCACCGCGGTGGCGCTGACCTGGTCGGGCGATGAATCGCTCGACATGGTGCCGCCGTCGGACGAGCCGGTCTCCACCCTGCTGTTGCCCGAGGGGGCGATGGCTTCGACCATTCAGGTGGGGCGTCCGAGCGAGAATTTGCCCGACGAAGAACTCACCGACGATCAAATCGACGATGCTGTGGCCGAAATTCAGCGCGCGATCCAGCGCGCCGGTCGCCTCGTCAACAAGTAGGACGCGGGTCGCAAGGCCCGCGCAGGAACCCATGACTGAAAGCAGCTTTGCGCGTCCCAGCGGCCGCGCCGTTTCCCAATTGCGCAGCGTAAAGATCACGCGCCACTACACCCGCCACGCCGAAGGCTCGGTCCTGGTTGAGTTTGGCGACACCAAGCTGATCTGCACCGCCAGCGTCGAAGACAAAGTGCCGGGCTTCATGAAAGGCCAGGGCCGCGGCTGGCTCACCGCTGAATACGGCATGTTGCCGCGCGCCACCAACACCCGCTCCGACCGTGAGGCCGCGCGCGGCAAACAGAGCGGGCGCACGCAGGAGATTCAGCGCTTGATCGGCCGCTCGCTGCGCGCCGTGTTCGACCTTGAGGCGATGGGCGAGCGCACGATCCAGATCGACTGTGACGTGATCCAGGCCGATGGCGGCACCCGCACCGCCGCGATCACCGGCGCCTTTGTGGCGGCGATCGACGCGGCACGCTGGATGCAAGCGCGCGGCATGTTCGAGACCCTGCCGGTGCGCGATCACGTCGCCGCGGTGAGCGTCGGCGTCTACCGTGGCGTGCCGGTGCTCGACCTCGACTACGCCGAAGACAGCGATTGCGACACCGACATGAATGTCGTGATGACCGGCGCCGGCGGCTTTGTCGAGATCCAGGGCACGGCCGAAGGGGCGCCGTTTTCCGAGGCCGAGATGAGCGCGATGCTGGCGCTGGCTCGCAGCGGCATCGCCGAACTGGTGGCGCTGCAGAAGGCCGCGCTCGAGGAGCAGCGATGAAGCGCCTGGTTCTCGCTTCCAATAACGCCGGCAAGTTGCGCGAGTTCGATCGACTCTTGGCCGCGCGCGGGGTCGAAGTGGTCGCTCAGGGCAGTCTCGGTGTCGGGCCGGCCGAGGAGCCGTATTTCACCTTCGTCGAAAATGCTCTGACCAAGGCGCGCCACGCGGCAGCGGCGACCGGTCTGCCGGCCTTGGCCGATGACTCGGGCATCTGCGTTGCGGCGCTCGGTGGCGCGCCGGGCGTGCTGTCGGCGCGGTTTGCCGGCGAGCCTTCGGACGACGCTCGCAACAACGCCGAGCTCTTGCGGCGACTGGCCGGTCAGGCTGACCGCCGCGCCCACTACACCTGCGTCCTGGTGGCGGTGCGCGCTGCCGATGACCCCGAGCCCTTGATCGCCGAAGGCCGCTGGCATGGCGAAGTGGTCGAGGCCTCGCGGGGCGCGGGCGGCTTTGGTTACGACCCGTATTTCCTGCTGCCCGAGCTTGGCCAGACCGCGGCCGAACTCGATGCCGCGCACAAGAACCGCATCAGTCACCGCGGTCAGGCGATGGCCGAGCTGGATCGCCGTTTGGCGGCAGTCTGGGGCTGGTGAGCGCGGCGGCATGAGCACGATTCCGATTCGCGCCGCCGCGCCGGCGGCGGCCGAAGCCAGCGTCGAGCATTACCTGCGGCCGGGAACGCTCAGGTTGCCGGCCTTGCCGCCGCTCTCGCTCTACGTTCATTGGCCGTGGTGCGTGAGGAAGTGTCCGTATTGCGACTTCAACTCGCATGAGTCGGTCGGCCCGATTCCCGAAGTGGCCTACCTCGACGCCTTGCGCGCCGACCTCGAAGCCGCCCTGCCGCTGGTGTGGGGGCGGCCGGTAGTGAGCGTCTTCATCGGTGGCGGCACGCCCAGCCTGATGAGTGCGGCCGGGCTCGACCGCTTGCTCTCCGACATCCGCGCCTTGCTGCCGCTGGTGGCCGATGCCGAGATCACGCTCGAGGCCAATCCCGGCACCTTCGAGGCAGACAAGTTCGCGGCCTACCGGGCTTCGGGCGTCAATCGGCTGTCGATCGGAATCCAGAGCTTCGACGAGGCCAAGTTGAAGAGCCTGGGGCGGATCCACGACCGGACCCAGGCACTCGCCGCGGTGGCGATCGCTCAGCGCTACTTCGACAATTTCAACCTCGACCTGATGTTTGCTCTGCCCGGGCAGACGCTGGCCGAAGCGCAGGCCGATATCGAGCAGGCGATTGCGCTCGCGCCGCCGCATCTCTCGCTCTACCAGCTCACGCTTGAGCCCAACACGCGGTTTGCCAAGTTCCCGCCCGCTCTGCCCGACGAGGACAGCGCGGCGGCGATGCAGGACTGGCTTGAAGCGCGCACCGCGGCCGCCGGTTTTCGTCACTACGAGATTTCGGCTTACGCCCAGCCCGGCCGCGCGGCGCGCCACAACCTCAACTACTGGGCGTTTGGCGATTACCTTGGGATTGGCGCGGGCGCTCACGGCAAGCTGTCGTTCCCGCACCGGGTGGTGCGCCAGGTGCGTTTCCGCAATCCGCAGGCCTACCTCGAGCACGCGGCGCGCGGCGAGTTTGTGGCCGAAAGCATCGAGGTCGATCGCGCCGATCTGCCCTTCGAGTTCATGTTGAACGCGCTGCGCCTGACCGATGGCGTGGCGGCGGGCTTATTTGCCGAGCGCACCGGCTTGCCGCTGTCGGTGATCGAATCCCCGCTCAACGAGGCCGAGCGCCGCGGACTGATCGTGCGCGACCACGTCCGGATCGCTCCTACCGCCTTGGGCAGCCGGTTCCTTTCGGATTTGCAGTCGCTGTTTCTTCCGCTCGAGGCTTGATGCACCTTGATCGAGCGTTGTGCACCAAAATGGAGCAAAATGCTTCGTTAGGGTGCGCCGGGGCCTTGGGCTCGAGTGCTGCAGCGTCTTGCGGCGCGCGGTCAAACCCTTGATGCACAAGCTCAGTGCGGCGGTTGTCCCGGGGCGGCACGCTTCCTGCTAGAAGTGTTTGGCAAGAGGCCGGGCACCGGGCGCCAGCCTCGCATCGTCAACTTAGACACCAGGAGATTCGCGATGACGTCGGCACAAGACGTGATGAAGATGATGTCGGACAACGAAGTCCAGTTCGTTGATCTGCGCTTCACCGACACCAAGGGCAAGGAACAGCACGTGTCCGTGCCGGCCAAGATGTTCGACCTCGACAAGTTCGAGGAAGGCCACGCCTTCGACGGTTCGTCGATCGGTGGCTGGAAAGGCATCGAGGCGTCCGACATGCTCTTGATGCCGGACCCCGACAGCGTCCGCATGGACCCGTTCCGCGAAGAGAACACGATGATCGTGTCGTGCGACGTGATCGAGCCCTCGACCGGCAAGGGTTACGACCGCGACCCGCGTTCGCTCGCCAAGCGCGCCGAGGCTTATCTCAAGTCTTCCGGCCTGGGCGACACCGCCTACTTCGGTCCGGAACCCGAATTCTTCATCTTTGATTCGGTCACCTGGGGCAACGACCCCTCGGGCGCCTTCTTCAAGATCAAGTCCGAAGAAGCGCCGTGGTCCACCGGTCTGGAATACGAAGCTGGCAACCTCGGCCACCGGCCCGGTCCCAAGGGTGGTTACTTCCCTGTGCCGCCGGTCGATTCGCTGCAGGACATCCGTTCGGAAATGTGCCTGCTGCTCGAGCAGCAGGGCGTCGAGGTCGAAGTCCACCATCACGAAGTGGCGGCGCCCGGCCAGTGCGAGATCGGCACCAAGTTCAGCACGCTGGTCAAGCGCGCCGACTGGCTGCAGATCATGAAGTACACGATCTGGAACGTGGCGGCGAGCTACGGCAAGACCGCGACCTTCATGCCCAAGCCCATCGTCGGCGACAACGGTTCCGGCATGCACGTCCACCAGTCGATCTGGAAGGACGGCAAGAACCTGTTCGCCGGCAACGGCTACGCCGGCCTGTCGGAGTTCGCGCTCTATTACATCGGCGGCATCATCAAGCACGCCCGTGCTCTGAACGCGATCACCAACCCCGGCACCAACTCGTACAAGCGGCTGGTTCCGCACTTCGAAGCGCCGGTCAAGCTCGCCTATTCGGCGCGCAACCGTTCGGCCTCGATCCGCATTCCTTACGTCACGAGTGACAAGGCGCGCCGCATCGAAGTGCGCTTCCCGGATCCCTCGGCCAACCCCTACCTCGCCTTCTCGGCCATGATGATGGCGGGCCTGGACGGCGTGCAGAACAAGATCCACCCGGGCGAAGCGGCCGACAAGAACCTCTACGACCTGCCGCCGGAAGAAGACGCCAAGATCCCGACCGTGTGCTCGTCGCTCGACCAGGCGCTCGAGTACCTGGACAAGGATCGCGAGTTCCTGACCCGCGGTGGCGTGTTCAGCAACGACATGATCGATGCCTACATCGCTCTCAAGCAGGAAGAAGTCACCCGCTTCCGCATGAGCACGCACCCGATCGAGTTCGACATGTACTACAGCCTGTGATCTCCGGATCCCAGGCCGCTTGATGGAGGGGGCGGGCAACCGCCCCCTTTTTCATGGCCACTCACTCCGAATGAATCCGATGTTCTCCCCGACCCCGGCGCCAGAGCGTCCCGCGTTGCTGCGGTTTCGACCCGCCGCCGGGCTGACGTACACTCAAAAACCCCGCGCCGTTTCGGAGTTCGCTTTTGTCCCGTCTGGTTTTTGCTCTCGCTCTTGCGTCGGTCGCGACGGTGACGCAGGCCCAGAACTCGATCTGGCTGTGCGTGGACGAGGCCGGCCGCAAGACCTTTACCAATTCTGCTCAGGGCAAGGGTTGCTCGCCGGTCGATGTGCAGCCGGTGGCCAACATCCCCGCGCCGCGCGCTCAGCCGCGCAAGGCCCCGACCGAGTCGGCGGCTCCGGCGAACTACCCGCGGGTCGAATCCGCCACGCAGAAGGCGCGCGATACCGATCGCAAACGCATCCTCGAGGACGAGTTGCGGATCGAGGAAGACCGTCTGCTGCGCGCCCAGTCCGATCTGGCCGAGGCGGACAAACGTGCTGATGCCGCTCGCAGCCAACGCCTGCGCGACGAGCTGGCGCGCGCCCAGGCCAACGTCGCCTCGCTGCGGCGGGAAATCTCGCTGCTCGCGCGCCAGTAAGCCCGCGCTGACAGTGAGTCTCCCGCGCGGGCGGTGGCGATGAGCGCTCCCGTGGGCGACAGCCGCTACGACGGTCTTGACCTGCTCTCGACCGCCGTTCTGGTTCTCGATGGTGAGGCCTGCATCGTCTACGCCAACCAGGCTGCCGAGCTGCTCACCGGCGTCTCGCGCAAGAACCTGATCGCTCATCCGGCGGCCCGCCTGGTGGGGGCGGCGGGCGAGATCGAACAACTGGTGACCGATGCCCAGGCCAACGCCTTTGGGCAACGCAAGCAGATCGCCGAGCTGCGTCGGCCGCTGCGCGATAGTCTGCTGGTACAGGTGATCGCCACCGCACAGTTCGGCGATGTCACGCCCCTGGTGCTCGAGATCACCGAGATCGAGCGGCAATTGAAGGTCGACCGTGAAGAGCGCCAGCTGGGGCTCTCTGAAGCGAGCCGCCAGCTGCTGCGCAATCTGGCGCACGAGATCAAGAACCCGCTGGGTGGAATTCGCGGCGCGGCGCAGTTGCTCGATGCCGAACTGCCCACCGAAGAGCAGCGCGAATACACCGAGGTCATCATTGCCGAGGCCGATCGCCTGCAGTCGCTGGTCGATCGCCTGCTCACGCCTTACCGCACCGCGCACGAGGTGGGTGACGTCAACATCCACGAGGTGCTCGAGCGGGTGCGCGCGCTGCTGCTCGCCGAGTTCCCGCGCGGGCTGCACATCGTGCGCGATTACGACGCCAGCGTGCCCGATTTCCGCGGCGACACGGAGCAGCTGATCCAGGCCTTTCTGAACATCGTCCGCAACGCCGCCGAAGCGCTCGAGGCCCGAATCGCTGCCGGTGATGCCGAGATCACGTTGCGCACGCGGGTCGCGCGGCAAGTGACGATCGCGCGCCACCGCCATCGCCTGGCACTGGACTTGCATGTGATCGATAACGGGCCGGGCATTCCGGACGAGATTCGCGACCGCATCTTCTACCCGCTGGTGTCCGGGCGCGAGGGGGGCAGCGGGCTTGGGCTGCCCTTGGCCCAGACTTTCATTGGGCAGCACGATGGCCTTGTCGAAGTCGACAGCCGTGCTGGCCGCACCGACTTCAGGATTGTGATTCCGCTGCCATGAAACCGATCTGGATCGTCGACGATGACCGCTCCATCCGCTGGGTGCTTGAAAAGGCGCTGACGCGGGCCGAGCTGCCGTGCCAGGCTTTTGGCTCGGCGCAGGAGGTGCTCGCCGAGCTGGAGCGCGAGTGCCCGCAAGTGCTGGTGAGCGATATCCGCATGCCGGGCATGAGCGGAATCGAGTTGCTGCGCGCGGTCAAGCGCAAGCACCCGGCGCTGCCGGTGATCATCATGACGGCGTACTCGGACCTGGAGAGCGCGGTCAGCGCTTTCCAGGGCGGCGCCTTCGAATACCTGCCCAAGCCTTTCGATGTTGACAAGGCGGTCGAGCTGATCCGGCGCGCGGTGGATGAAAGCGTGCGCGAATCGCAGGCCGAGGAGAGCGCGCTCGAGGTGCCCGAGATCCTGGGCCAGGCGCCTTCGATGCAGGAAGTGTTTCGCGCCATCGGGCGGCTGTCGCAGAGCAATGTCACGGTCTTGCTGACCGGTGAATCGGGCAGCGGCAAGGAAGTGGTCGCTCGCGCCCTGCACAAGCACAGCCCGCGCGCGCAAGCGCCTTTCATCGCTCTCAACATGGCGGCGATTCCGCGCGACCTGATGGAGAGCGAACTCTTCGGCCATGAGCGCGGCGCCTTTACCGGCGCGCAGGCGATGCGGCGCGGCCGCTTCGAGCAGGCCGAGGCCGGCACCCTGTTTCTCGACGAGATTGGCGACATGCCGGCCGAGCTGCAGACGCGCCTGCTGCGCGTTCTGTCCGACGGCTTCTACTACCGCGTCGGTGGTCACCAGCCGATCAAGGCCGACGTTCGCGTGATCGCCGCGACCCACCAGAACCTCGAGGAGCGGGTGCGCCAAGGCCTGTTCCGCGAGGACCTCTACCACCGCCTGAACGTGATCCGCCTGCGCCTGCCGTCCCTGCGCGAGCGGCGTGAAGACATTCCGCTTTTGGCCAAACATTTCCTCGCCAAGAGCGCGCGCGAGCTGGGCGTGGAAGCCAAGCGCCTGTCGGAGGAAGCGGTCGCTTTCATTGCCCGCTTCGCCTTTCCCGGCAACGTGCGCCAGCTCGAAAACCTGTGCCACTGGTTGACCGTGATGGCGCCCGCTCAAGGGGTCAAGGTCGAGGATCTGCCGCTCGAGCTGCGGCAGGAATCGCCAGCGCCGGCCGAGTCGGCCACTGCGGGGGCGGTGCTGGTCGCGGCGGGGCACGCGCCGCTCGCCCCGAGCGCGGCCGCTGGCGACTGGATCGGACCTCTCGTTCTCGATGTGGCGCGGCGCCTGGCGGCCGGTGAGCCCGAGCTGATGGAGGCTTTGACCCGCCAGTTCGAGGCGGCGGTCTTGACGACGGCTTTGAAGCACACCCACGGGCGCCGGATCGAAGCGGCGACCAAGCTTGGCGTCGGTCGCAACACCATCACACGCAAGGCGCAGGAGCTGGGGCTCGAGGGGTAAAGCGCGGTCCGCGCCAGGCCGACAGCAAAAGAGCCGCAGAAGCGGCTCTTTTTTCGTGCGCAGCCGACCCCCGGGTCAGGGCCTGGCGGGCGGCGTCAGGCCGTTGAACTGGCAGATGAAGTCGGCGATCGCTGCGGCGTCGTCGAGGTCGAATTGCGGCAGCGCGGTTGGGAAACGGGTGTCGGAGGCGATTGCCACGACGTCCGAATCGAAGGTGTGGATCGTGGGCTTGCCGGTTTCGGCACGGTGGATTTCGAGTTTCGGAATTGCTTCGCGCTTGAAGCCCTCGACCAGCAGCAGGTCGCAGGGCGAGACATGCGGGATCAGTTCGGCGAGCGTGGGTTCGGGGTCGTTGCGCAGCTCGTGCATCAGCGCCCAGCGCCGCGCCGAGGCGATCAAAACCTCCTGGCAACCCGCCTGGCGATGGCGATGGGAATCCTTGCCGGGAATGTCGACGTCGAACTCGTGGTGGGCGTGCTTGATCAACGAGACGCGCAGGCCGCGGGCGTTGAGTAGCGGAACGAGGCGTTCGAGCAGCGTGGTCTTGCCACTACCGGACCAGCCGGCAAAGCCGAAAATTTTCATGGGAGCAAAAGCTGAAACATGGCGCCGCGATGGGCGTTGGCGGGGATCCGCGCGGTGTCCGCCGAGCGGGCCGATCCGAGGGTTGTGGAGCGGCCCGCTCTGAGGGCGGAGTTTGAACCGATTCGCCGCCACGCGCACCGCTGGCCACTGGCGTGGCGGTGCGCGCGACAGCGCCGCTGGCCGGATTACTTCTTGGCAGCGGGGACGGCCGGTGCGGCCGCCGCTGGCGGCGGCACGAAGGGGCCGGCCGGCACGCAGGCCGGGGTGGCCTCGGGCTTGACGGTCTTGCCCTTGGCTTTTTGCTCCTTGGCGTAGTCGGCGGCGACCCGGTCCATCGACTGGCACAGATCGAACGCGGCCTGCTTGTTGGCATGCGCGGTCTTGGCGGCGGCCAGTGCCGCGGCAGCGGCTTGCTCGGGCGTCGGCGGCGGCAAGGCGGCGCTGGCCGATGCCGACAGACCGATCAGTACGGCGGCGAAAAAAGAAGGCTTCAACATGATGAGTTTCTCCTTACTTGCAGGCCGCAAGAACGATCTTGCGAGTGTCTTCGGGAACGTCCTTGGCATTGACCATCGGGCTCTCGGACAGCTTGCCAGCCTTGGCGTCCTCGTACCAGAGTTCGTGGTGGTGGTGAGCCCACTCCGCCGTGACGTAGCCATGGGTCATGGCGCGATACGCGCCGTTGAGCCCGACCGTGCCGAGGTAGAAGTGCACGCACGCCAGCGAAATGGCGCCATAACCGGCCAGCATGTGCAGCAGTTGCGCGATCTGCATGGCCGAACGGGGCTGGCCGAAGTTCGGGAACAGCAGGACGAAGCCCGACAGGATCAGCATCGTGGTGCAAAGCACGAGCACGATCCAGAACACCATCTTCTCGCCACCGTTGAACTTGTGTGACGGGTATTCGTGGTCCGAGGTCATGTTCTTGACGACCTTGGACAACCAGATGACGTCCTGCTTGCCGAACGAGTTGAAGCGGTAGTAACGCCAGATCATCCAGGGCACACCGATCAGCAGCAGCGGCCCGACGAAGTTGTGCAGATTCTTCGCGGTCACCACGATCCACGAGGTTGCCGCGAGGCCGATGACCGGTCCCAGGGTGAACTTCGCAAATGTGATCAGGATGCCGGTGACGGCCAGGATGAACCAGGGAATGGCCATCACCCAGTGGGCCAGGATGTCAGAGCGCTCGAAGCGCTTGACGAGCTTGCCCGAGCCGCTTGCGCCGACCGGAATCGGCCCGCGCAAGAAACGGAATGCGCCCAAGGCCGCGACCGATCCCAGCAGGATGATTCCAAACGCCAGCGTCAGCATGTCGCGCGCTTCGCGCCAGGTCTGACCGGACGACTGCACCAGCACACCGCGCTCGGCGGGGGCGCCGAGTTGGGTGAAGCCGGCGTCGCCCGAACGCACCTCGCGCCACACCGGCGCATTGTTGTACGGCTGCGCGGTGTTCTGAAGCACTTCCTGCGCTGCCGGTGGCGCCGCGTTGGGCGCCGTCTGCGGGGCTGCGGTCTGGGCTGCGACCTGGCCCGCGAGGGCCAGGGCAGCCGCGGCCAGCAGCGTCCGCCATGTGTTGATCCTCATGCGGCTGCTCCTATTTCTTCTCGGTCCGCGAGTATTCGTTCTGGAGCTCGGTGCGGGTGTTGAGCGCCGCGTCGAGCTTGGCCTTGTCGCCGCCGAACCGGGGGCTGTCTTGCGGCGCCACGACCGGCGCGCCTTTGTACTGACCCGGTTGGTAGAGCGTGGGCGTGCGATCGCACGCGGCTAGCGCCGCGACGATCGCCAGCCCCAGCGCGGCGCGAATCGCCATGCTGGGCTTGATCACTTTTTGGCCTCCGGTTTGGCCGCGGCGGGCTTGGCCTCGGGCTGCTTGTCGGTGCCGTAGGCGGTGCCCCAGCCCCAGACATCCGCGCCCTTGGCACGCACGGTGGCGCGCTCGCGGTAGATGCCGGCGACCACATCGCCGTCGCCGGCGAGCAGAGCCTTGGTCGAGCACATCTCGGCGCACAGCGGCAGCTTGCCCTGGGCGATGCGGTTCTGGCCGTACTTCTTGAACTGCTCTTCCTCGCTGCCCTTGCCCGGACCGCCCGAGCAGAAGGTGCACTTATCCATCTTGCCGCGCAGACCGAAGGCGCCGGTCGAGGGGAACTGCGGCGCGCCGAAGGGGCAGGCGTAGAAGCAGTAGCCGCAACCGATGCACAAGTCCTTGTCGTGCAGCACCACGCCGTCGGCGGTGGTGACAAAGCAGTCGACCGGGCACACCGCCTGGCACGGCGCGTCCGAGCAATGCATGCACGCGACCGAGATCGAGCGCTCGCCAGGTACGCCGTCGTTCAGGGTGACGACGCGGCGGCGATTGACGCCCCACGGGGTTTCGTTGGCGTTCTTGCACGCCGTGACGCAGCCGTTGCACTCGATGCAGCGGCTGACGTCACACAGAAATTTCATTCGAGCCATGTGTTATCTCCGGAATCCGTTGTGGCTCAGGCCTTGGCGATTTGGCACAGCGAAGCCTTGGTGCCTTCCTGCATCATCGTGACCGAGTCGTAGCCATAGGTAGCGATGGTGTTGACCGAGTCGCCGCGCACCAGCGGGGCCGCGCCTTCCGGGTAGTACCCGAGCATGTCCTGACCTTGCCAGTGACCCGCGAAGTGGAAGGGCAGGAACACCGTGTCGGTGCCGACGCGCTCAGTCACCAGCGCCATGACCTTGGCCTTGGCGTTGTTGGGCGAACTGACCCACACCATGTCGCCGTTGCGGATGCCACGGTCGTTGGCCGTCTTCGGGTTGATTTCGACGAACATGTGCTGCTGCAGTTCGGCCAACCACGGGTTGGAGCGGGTCTCTTCGCCACCGCCTTCGTACTCGACCAGGCGGCCGGAGGTCATCACCAGCGGGAATTTCTCGTGGACCTTGTCGGCGACGTTCTTGTCCTGCACGGTCTTGTAGAGCGTGGGCAGGCGCCAGAAGTCCTTGCGGTCGGCATAGGTCGGGTACTTGGCGACCAGGTCCGGGCGGTTCGAGAACAGCGGCTCGCGGTGAACCGGGATCGGATCGGGGAAGTTCCAGACCACGGCACGCGCCTTGGCGTTGCCGTAGGGCAGGCAGCCGTGGTTCTTCATGACCACGCGGATGAGGCCGCCCGAGAGGTCGGTCTTCCAGTTCTTGCCTTCGGCCGCTTTTTGTTCATCGGCGGTGAGTTCGCCCCACCAGCCCAGCTTCTTGACGAAGACCGAGTCGAATTCGGGGTAGCCGGTGGTGATATCGGCTCCCTTGCAGTGCGAACCGTCCTCGGCGAGCAGGCTCACGCCATCGCGCTCGACGCCGAAGTTGGCGCGGAAGTTGCCGCCGCCTTCCATCGCGGTCTTGCTGGTGTCGTACTGGTTGGGCGTGCCCGGGTGCTTCATCTCGGGCGTGCCCCAGCACGGCCACGGCAGACCGAAGAAGTCGCCATCGCACGGGCCGCCATTGGCCTTCAAGGTGCGCACATCGAAGGTGCCCATGTGCTTCATGTGCAGCTTCAGGCGCTCGGGGCTGTGGCCGGAGTAGCCAATGGTCCAGACCCCCTTGTTGATCTCGTTGCGCAGCACGTCTTCGAGGTTGGGCTCGTCCCAGCCACCGGCGCCCTTGACGAGGCCGACGGTCTGCGTGCCGTTGCGCTTGCCGAGGAACTGGTCGGCATAGCCCAGCTTTTCAGCCAGGCGATAGAGGATCGCGTGGTCGGGGTGCGATTCAAACAGCGGGGCAATGACTTGCTCGCGCCACTGCACCGAGCGGTTCGAGGCGGTGACCGAACCGTAGGTTTCGAACTGGGTCGCGGTCGGCAGGAGGTAGACCTCGCGATTCGGATTGACCTTGGCGCCGTCCTTGGCCGGCATCGCCGCCATCATCGCGGTGGCGGTGGGATAGGGGTCCATCACGACCAGCAGGTCGAGCGCATCCATCGCGGGCTTTTGATCGACGCCGCGGGTCTGGCTGTTGGGCGCCATGCCAAGGAAGAACACGCCGCGGATCTTCGACGGCTGGTTCTGCACTTCGGCCGGTTCCATCACCGCGTCGAACCAGCGGCTGAGGGTGATGCCAGGACGGGTCATCAGCGCTTCGGAAGCGAAGCGGCTCTTGACCCAGTTGAGGTCGACGTTCCACACGTCAGCCCAGTGCTTCCAGGCGCCCGGCGCGATGCCGTAGTAGCCGGGCAGCGAGTCGGGGTTGCCGCCGAGGTCGGTGGCGCCCTGAACGTTGTCGTGGCCGCGGAAGATGTTGGTGCCGCCGCCCGAGACGCCGACGTTGCCCAGCACCAGCTGCAGCAGGCAGGAGGCGCGCACGATCGAATTGCCGATGGTGTGCTGGGTCTGGCCCATGCACCAGACCAGGGTCGAGGGGCGGTTCTGCGCCATGGTCTCGGCGACCAGACGCACTTGCTCTTCGGGCACGCCGGTGACCTCGGTCACCTTCTCCGGCGTCCACTTGTTGACCTCGGCGCGCAGCTGATCGACGCCGTAGACGCGAGCCTTCAGATAGGCCTTGTCTTCCCAGCCGTTCTTGAAGATGTGCCACATCACGCCGTGCAGGAACGGAATGTCGCTGCCGACGCGCAGGCGGACGAACTGGTCGGCCTTGGCGGCGGTGCGCGTGAAGCGCGGATCGACCACGATCACCTTGGCACCGTGCTCCTTGGCGTTCATGGTGAAGACCATCGACACCGGATGCGCCTCGGCGGCGTTCGAGCCGATGTACATGATGGCCTTGGCGTTCATCATGTCGTTGTACGAGTTGGTCATCGACCCGTAGCCCCAGGTGTTGGCCACACCGGCAACGGTCGTCGAGTGACAAATCCGGGCGTTCTGGTCGCAGTTGTTGGTGCCCCAGAAGGAGACGAACTTGCGGATCAGGACGTTCTGCTCGTTGCTTTGCTTGGAGCCGCCCAGGAAGAAGAGCGAGTCAGGACCCGATTCCTCGCGCAGCTTCTGCATCTTTTTGCTGATCGCGTCGAGCGCCTCGTCCCAGCTGATGCGCTGGTACTTGCCGTTGACCAGCTTCATCGGGTACTTCAGGCGGTGCGAGTGCTCGGTCATGCCGTGCTCGCGCAGCGCCGCGCCCTTGGCGCAGTGGCCGCCCATGTTCAAGGGCGACTCGAACACCGGCTCCTGGCGCACCCACACGCCGTTCTTGACGACCGCGTCAGTCGAGCAGCCGACCGAGCAGTGCGAGCACACGGTGCGGCGAACCACCACCCCTTCTTCACCCTTGGCGGCAGCCGGGTCGGCGGCGGAGGCTTCCTGGATCACGCCATAGGGCAGCTGCGAGGCGAACGCGGCGGCGCCAGCGGTCACGCCGGAGCGCTTGAGGAAGGTGCGGCGGTCGATGGTCTTGCCCTGCATGCCGGCAACGGCGCGAGCCAGACGACCCTGGGCAACCGTGGCGGTTGCCGTCTTTTTCGTAAGCATCGGGGAGTCTCCCGTCTAGACTTGGGTGGAGCGGTAGTAGTTCTGGATGTGCGCGGTCTCGCGGTAGCCCTGCTGCGCGTCAGCAAGGGCTGCGGGAGCCGCCGAATGGGACTTCTGGGTCACCACCGTGGTGACCACAGCCGCCGCCGCGGCGACACCGCCGGCGGCTAGCGTCGCGAAGAAGCCGCGACGACTGTTGCTGTTTGTCGACATATGAAACTCCGTTCCTAGTAACAAATTGGGTTAAGAGTGCCTTGACGTGGGGGTTTTCGTCAAAGTAAGGCGAGGTTCGGCTTGAGCCAGATCAGTGAATGGGCAGACCGGCTCTGGCGCGCAAGAGATCGATTCAAAGGGGGTATTACCATCGCGCTCACAGCCAATCCCTCGTAAGAGAGAGGCCGAGCGCGATGAGAGGCCAAGCGCGATACCTGGGCCGACGATCGCAACGGTCGTCAACAGGCTTGGCGGGCACTGGACTGGCCAGGATGCGATCGGGACACAGCGCAGGCTGTGTGGCGCAGAACCCGTCTCGCGCAGCAAGGCGTTCGCTCCGGCGCAAGCAGCTTGCGTCGTCCGTGAGCGGGGCGAGGGTTCTGGTCATGGGGAGTGTTCGATAGCAGGACGCATCGTGGCCGTCAGCCGCGACGCGCGGTCGAATCATCCAGCAGTCCGCTCTTGCCAGCCATCGGTGGAAGTCCTCTGAAATCGCTGTCTCTGGCGAGCGGAAACGGGTGTTATGCGTCGGCGCCGCGCATGAGAAACTCAGCTCATGCGTATTGAAGACATTCGCCGTCGCCTGCGCGACAAGGGCGCCAAACCCTGTCACGAACAAGCTGTGCTGCGCGCCTGGGCGCAAGCCCAGCCGCTCGAGGGCGGCGCGCGTCACCCCGACAACTTTCTTCCCCTGGCGGTACGAAACGACTTGCCGGCGCTCGCGGCCGATCTGCACGCGCTCGCTCGCGTGCGTTCCGAGCACGGCGGACAAGACGGTTCGGCGCGGCTGCTGGTCGAGTTGAGTGATGGCCAGGCGGTCGAGAGCGTGCTGCTGCCGCGCGACGGGGTCTGCGTCTCGACCCAGGTCGGCTGCGCCGTTGGTTGCGTCTTCTGCATGACCGGTCGCGAAGGCCTGCTGCGCCAGTTGGGCAGCGCCGAGATCCTCGCCCAGGTGGTGCTTGCACGCGCGCGCCGCGCGGTGAAAAAAGTGGTGTTCATGGGCATGGGTGAGCCCGCGCACAACCTCGACAACGTGCTCGAGGCCATCGATCTGCTGGGCACCGAGGGCGGGATCGGTCACAAGAACCTGGTCTTCTCGACGGTGGGTGACCGTCGCGTGTTCGAGCGCCTGCCGCAGATGCGGGTCAAGCCCGCGCTCGCGCTCTCGCTTCACACCACGCGCGCCGAGCTGCGCAGCCGTCTGTTGCCGCGCGCGCCGCGAATCGATCCGGCCGAACTGGTCGAGCTGGGCGAGGCCTACGCCCGTGCCACGGGCTATCCGATCCAATATCAGTGGACCTTGATCGACGGGCTCAATGACAGCGATGAGGAACTCGACGCCATTGCCCGCCTGCTCGCCGGCAAATACGCCTTGATGAACTTCATTCCGTTCAACGCGGTCGAGGGTCTGGAGTTTCAACGGCCGTCCTGGGAACGCGCGGCCGAGATGGCGCGCCAGCTGCATCGGCGCGGAGTTCTGACCAAGCTGCGCAACTCGGCCGGGCAGGACATCGACGGCGGCTGCGGCCAGTTGCGCGCGCGCGCACTGGCACCCGCCGACAGCACTGCGCCGCTGCAGTTCGTGCCCCGTTAACCCGCACCGACGGTACGGGGACAAGACCCGGTGAAGGCCGCCGGGTCTTGTCAATCGGCAGTTTGTCGCGATCACCTGCGATTCATCGCGCTTTTGCTGCACAGCCGGTCTTGTTAGGGATAATCCTGATCACTCGAGTGTTCCGCTCGAAAGACAAGAACAACAGGATCCCCATGACCAAGCGTTCAAAACTCTGGATCGCCGCCGCCGCGGTGCTGCTGCTTGCCCTGGTCGGTACCGGCGTTGCGTTCAACCAGAGCAAGAAGGCCGATGGCGCGCCGAAGAAGGAGGAGGTGCCGCCGCTCGAATTTGCCCAGGCCGAACTGGTTTACGTCGAGCCCGCCAAGCTTGTTCACGAACTGGTCCTGCCCGGCAGCGTTCAGGCGGTCAACCAGGCTACGGTGCGCGCCAAGCTCTCGGCCGAGGTGCGCCGGGTTCTGGTGCGAGAAGGCGATAGCGTGGCCGCCGGCCAGGTGCTGGCGGAGTTCGACACCCGCCCGTTGCGCGCCCAGCTGGCCGAACGGCAGGCCACCTACGATTCGGCACGGGCCCAGCTCGCCTCGACCGATCGGATCCGTCAGGCCAACGCCCAGCTGGTCCAACAGAATTTCATTTCGCAGAACGCGTTCGACACCGCCGACTCGAACCACCAGGCCCAGCTCGCCACCGTGGCGGCGGCGCGCGCGGCGCTCGAGCAGACCCAGATCCAGGTGGGCGACGCCATCGTGCGCGCGCCGATCGCGGGCATCATCGCCAAGCGTCATGTCCAGCCCGGCGAGAAGGTCGGTTACGACGCGCCGCTGCTGGCGATCGTCGATCTTGGCAAGCTTGAGGTCCAGGCCCAGGCGCCGGTGGCCGATGTGCCACAGCTCGCGCCCGGCATGGCGACCGTGGTGCAGATCGAAGGCCTGCCGGGGCGCAACTTTGCCGCGCGGCTCGACCGGATCAACCCCGCCACCGAGACCGGTACCCGCATGCTCAGTGTCTACGTCGCCCTGCCCAACGAGGAGCGCCTGGTCAAGGCCGGCATGTTCGCCCGGGTGCTGGTGGCGATCGCGCCGCCAGCGCCGGTGCCCAGCCTTCCGGTGGCGAGCGTCCGCAGCGACGGCGTGCAGTCCTATGTGTGGGTGATCGCCGACGGCAAGCTTGCCCGCCGCAATGTCGAGACCGGCCGCCGCGACGAACGCGCGCAACGGGTCGAGATCCGCTCCGCGCTGGCCGCCAAGGAGCCGGTGCTGGCGGGCAAGTTCGACAACCTCAAGGAAGGGCTGGCCGCGCGCCGTGTGACCGCGGCGCTTGCGCCTGTGGCGGTGGATCCGGCGGCGGCCACGCCGACGGAACCGTCGGCTCATCGCTCGACCGTCCGCTGAGGAGCGCGCCATGTGGATGACACGCGTCTCCATTCAGCACCCGGTGTTTGCGACCATGCTCATGGTCGGC
Source organism: Burkholderiaceae bacterium (assembly GCA_036652035.1). Lineage (GTDB taxonomy): Bacteria > Pseudomonadota > Gammaproteobacteria > Burkholderiales > Burkholderiaceae_F > JAEZVV01. Next base: position 35,784 of record JAVVWR010000007.1, read on the forward strand.
CTCACCGTGCTGGGACTGTTTTCCTATTCGCGCCTCGGGGTCGAGGCAATGCCCGATGTGACTCTGCCCGGCGTTCAGGTCTACGTCGCCTACCCGGGCGCCTCGCCCGAACAGGTCGAGATCGACGTCACCAAGCCGGTCGAAAACGCGGTCAACACCGTGGCCGGGGTCAAGCGCATCCTGTCGCGCGCCGAAGAGGGGCGCTCGCTCGCCTGGGTCGAGTTCCGCTATGACGCCGACATGAGCCGCGCGACGCAGGAGGTGCGCGACAAGCTGGCGATGATCCGCGCCGGTTTTCCGCGCGACGTGAAGGACCCGGTGGTCAACCGCGTCAATGGCGACAACGACCAGCCGGTCGCCTCCTTCGCCCTGGTCGCCAAGGACATGCCGCAGCGCCAGCTCACCCTGATCGCCGAACAAGTGGTGCAAAAAGGTCTGGAGCGGGTGAGCGGGGTTGGCAAGGTCGATCTTGGCGGCACCGTCACGCGCGAGATTCAGGTGCGGATCGAACCCGCCCGCCTGACCGCCTACGGCCTGTCGGTCGATCAGGTGGTGGCCGCTCTGCGCACCGCCAACGTGAGCGTGCCGGTGGGCACGATTCACAACGCCACCAGCGAGGCGATCGTTCGTGTTGACGGGCGCCTGGCCACGCCGATGCAGTTCGAGACCATCGTGGTGGCGCGGCGCAACGGCATTCCCATCCTGCTCGGGCAGATCGCCCAGGTCGATGACACCGAGCGCGAACGCAGCTCGATCAGCCGCGTCAACGGTGAGTCCGCCATCGGCGTCTACATCTTCAAGGCGCAGGACGCCAACATCGTCAATGTCGGGGACGAACTCAAGCTCGCCGCGGCCGACATTCGCAAGCAGCTTCCGGCTGGCGTCGAGCTGAAGCTGCTCAACGCCAGCTCCGACTTCGTGGCCGCCGCGGTCGATAACGTCAAGCGCACCATCATCGAGGGTGGCCTGCTGACGGTGCTGATCGTCTTTCTGTTCCTGGGCTCGTGGCGCTCGACCGTGATCACCGGGCTGACCTTGCCGATCGCGGTGATTGCCACCTTCACGCCGCTCTACCTGATGGGCTTCACGCTCAACTACATGACGTTGATGGCGCTGTCCTTGTGCATCGGTCTTCTGATCGACGACGCGATCGTGGTGCGCGAGAACATCGTGCGCCACATTCACATGGGCAAGAGCCATCGGCGGGCGGCGCTGGAAGGCACCGACGAGATCGGCCTGGCTGTTCTGGCGACCACGCTGTCGATCGTGGCGGTGTTCGTGCCGATCGCTTTCATGCAAGGCATCGTCGGCAAGTTCTTCTTCAGCTTTGGCATCACGGTGGCGGCGGCGGTGCTGATCTCGCTCTTCGTGTCGTTCACGCTCGACCCCATGCTGTCGTCGATCTGGCGCGACCCGCCCGAGGGCGCGCGCGGGCTGCGTTTCGTGGGGCCGGTGCTGCGCCGTTTCGACGCCGCGATCGACGCGCTTCATCGGGTCTACGACCGTGCCCTGCGCTGGGCGCTCGCGCATCGCAAGACCACGCTGGCGATTGCGGTGGCAAGCCTGGCGGTGAGCATTCCGCTGGCCGGTGTGGTGGGCGGCGAGATGATGCCCGAGGCCGATCAGGGAACGACCTCGATCAAGCTCACCATGCCGGTGGGTTCGAGCCTTGAGTACACCAACGAGCGGGTCAAGCGCGTCGAGCAAGCCTTGCGCGAGTTTCCCGAGATCCGCAGCATCGACACCTTTGTCGGCAACAATGTGTTCGGCAACGATGGCGGACGCAATACCGCCACCATCGGTTTGCAGTTGCTGTCGGTGCGCGAACGCCAGCGCAGCCAGAAGCAGATCGAACAGGCGATCCGGGCGCGTGTGGCCAGCATCCCGGGGGTGAGCCTGGCGGTGGGCTGGAACCGGCCGATCTACGTCGCCTTGCTTGGCAACAACGACGCCGAGATGAACCGGGTGATCGAGGACCTCAAGGGCAAGGTGGCGCAGATCCGCGGCGTGACCGATATCGAGACTTCAGTGAAAGAAGGCACGCCCGCCTTGCGGGTGCGTTTGAAGCCCGAGCTTGCAGCCGAATACGGCATCACCCACGCCCAGCTGGGAACCACCCTGCGCGCCTTGGTGGGCGGCGAGAACTCCGGCTATTGGTTGGCGCCCGATGGCCAGAACTACGAGGTGATCACCCAATTGCCCCAAGCCAATCGCACCGTGGTCGATGACATCGTCAACCTCAATATCGCCACTGGACGCACGCTGGCCGACGGCACGCCCGAGGTGGTCCCGCTGCGCGCGGTGGCGACGGTGGAGAAGACCTTCAATCCGGAGAACATTCGCCGTCAGGATTTGCAGCGGCGGGTGGCCTTGTTTGCCGGGATCGAAGGCCGACCGGCGGGCGACGCGGGTGAAGAGGTGCAGCAACTGGTCAAGGCCTACGAGCTGCCGCCGGGACTGCGCTTCGATATCGGCGGCCAGATCCGCGACCAGCAGGAAATGATGACCGCAGTGCTCGGCGCTCTGCTGCTGGCGATCATCTTCATCTACCTGGTGCTCGCCTCGCAGTTCGGCAGCTTCCTGCAGCCGGTGGCGATCATGGCCTCGCTGCCGCTGTCGATCGTGGGCGTGATGCTGGCCCTGCTGATCACCGGAACGACGCTCAACATCTTCTCGATGATCGGCATCGTGTTCCTGATGGGCCTGGTGACCAAGAACGCGATTCTTTTGGTCGACTTTGCCAACAAGGGGCAGCGCGATGGCTTGAGCCGCGTCGAAGCGCTGCTCGCCGCGGGTCAGGTTCGCCTGCGCCCGATCCTGATGACCACCGCTGCGATGATCTTTGGCATGCTGCCGCTCGCGCTGGGCCTGGGCGATGGTGCCGAACAGCAGGCCCCGATGGGCCGCGCCATCATCGGCGGGGTCATCACCTCGACTCTGCTGACTCTGATCGTGGTGCCGGTGATCTACACCTGGCTCGACGCTTGGGAGCAGCGCCTCAAACCGCGCGGGCATGGCGATGAGGCGGCGCCGGCCCACGGCGCGGCGGCGCTGGGCGAGTCGGCAAGCGACCGCATCCGGTAGCGCTCCGACGGGCGGGTTAAGCTCCGTGCACGGGTCCTTTCTTTGCACGGAGCTTCGTCCATGGCGCGCATCCTGATGGTCCTGACTTCGCACGGCGAACTGGGCTCGACCGGCCGCAAGACCGGGCTGTGGCTTGAGGAGTTCGCCGCGCCCTTCTACGCGTTTCTCGCCGCTGGCTGCGAGGTGGTGCTGGCCTCGCCCCGCGGCGGCGCGGTGCCAGTCGATCCTGGCAGCCTGGCTGACTCGGCCCAGACCGAGGCGACCCGGCGCTGGGCCGACGATGATCTCAACCGCGGTCTGATCACTCGCACGCTGCCGCTCTCGAGCGTGACGGCGAGTGATTTCGATGCGGTGTTCTACCCCGGCGGTCACGGGCCGATGTGGGATCTCGCGGGCGATCCGGGCAACGCCGCCGTGCTCTCGCAATTCTGGTGCGCGGGCAAGCCGGTCGGCGCGGTCTGCCATGGCGTGGCGGCGCTGCTCGCTGCGCGCGATGCCGACGGGCAGAGCCTGCTTGAAGGGCGCCATGTGACGGGGTTTTCGGACGCGGAAGAACGCGCTGTCGGGCTCGACGAAGTCGTGCCTTTTCTGTTGCAGGACCGATTGCTGGCGGCGCGCGCCATTTATGAAGAAGCGCCGCCGTTCAAGGCGCACACCGTGGTTGACGGGCGGCTGGTGACAGGGCAGAACCCGGCCTCGTCGGTGGGCGCGGCTCACGCTTTACTAGGTTTATTGACATCCGAATGAACTGGCTTGATTCAACTCCCCGCACCTCGAGTGTCCGCACCGCCTGGCTCGCCTGGTTTACCTGGCTCGTGATTGGTGGCGCTCTGCTGTTTGAAGACTGGAAGATCGGCGGCGCCAGCTTCAACCTGATTCTCACCGCGCCGTTCTGGCTGCTGTGGCTGGCCTGGCCGGTGTGGCGCATCGCGCAGCGGCTGCGCGGCCGCGGTCTGATCGGCCCGGTGGCGGACTGGAGCGGCCAGTGCCTGAGGTTTGACGGCGAGCCGCTGCGCGTGATCGTCGATGGCGATTCGATCTATGTGGTGGCCGAGGATTTGTTCGAGCTGTTCGAGTTGCCGCCCGCCGCACGCGTGCCAGCCGGATCCTTGCACCGGCTTGAAGGTTTTGCCGGCGGCTTGCTGACTTGGGCGCAAGCGCAGGAATGCTTGTCGGCGCAGGGCAACGATCGTGCTGCGCGACTCTTGCACATGCTCGATGCCGAGGTGGTGCAGCCGCTCCGCCAGCAGGGCGCGGGCCACGCGGCCCGCGAGGAGAAACCGCAGTGAAGATCTGTCCTGTTGCCATCGCCGTCGGTTGCCGCCGCTGCCCCGTCTTCAAGCTTTGCCCGCTCAAGTCGGTGATCGGCGACTACGAGCCGCCAGCGCCAAGCTCAGCTCAAGCGACGGCCAAACCCGCGGCCAAGCGCCCGCTCAAGAGAGCGGCCAAGACCGCGGCGACATCGGCCGGCGGTAAGCCGGGCGCGCGGCGCCGCTAGCGGCGCCGCGTTCAGGCGAAGGTGGCCACTACCGGCGCGTGGTCGCTGGGCTGCTCGCGTCGGCGCGGCTCGATATCAATCTCGACCTTCTTCACGCGCGCCGCGAGCGGCTCACTCACCAGGATGTGGTCGATCCGCAGACCGGCCTTGCGGCGGAACGACAGGTTGCGGTAGTCCCACCAGGTGTAGCTGCGCTCGGGCTGCTCAAAGAGACGGAAGCTGTCCTTGAGGCCGAGAGCTTCGAGCGCGCGGAAGGCGGCTCGTTCGGGTTCGGAGACGAGCACCTGGCCTTCCCAGGCAGCGGGATCATGCACATCGCGCGCTTCGGGGGCGATGTTGTAGTCACCCAGCAGGGCGAGTTGCGGGTGCGCCGCCAGTTCGTCCTTGAGCCAGTCGGTCAGGGCGGCGAGCCACGCCAGCTTGTAGGCGTATTTGTCGCTGCCCACGGCCTGGCCGTTGGGGAAGTAGCCGTCGATCACTCGCAGCGCGCCGAGCTCGCAGTGGAGCGTTGCCGCCAGCAGGCGCTTTTGTTCGTCGGCGTAGTTGGGCAGATTGACCTGAACCGAATCGACCGCGCGGATGGTGGCCTGACGGGTAATGATCGCTACGCCGTTATAGGTTTTCTGGCCAGCAAACGTGGCGGCGTAGCCCGCCTCCTGCAGCGCGGCGACCGGGAAGGATTCATCGACGGTTTTGGTTTCTTGCAGGCAGACCACGTCGGTCTGGTGCTGAGCGAGCCAGTCGAGCAGATGTGGCAGGCGCACCTTGAGGGAATTGACGTTCCAGGTGGCGACGGTGATAGCCATTTAGCCTTCCTTGGCTGGCGCTGCGACCGCCTTGGGCGAGGGGGTGTTCATCGGTTGCGCAGGCGTGTCGCGCCAGCCTGGCGGCAGCTGCGAGCGGTCGGGGTAGCCCGCGGCGCCGAGCAAGCTTTCCCAGCTCGCACTGGCAAAGCCGGCCGCGACCTCGGAGCCAACCGTGATCGCGGGCAGCGATTCGGCGCGGGTGGCGCGGCGGAAAGCATCGACATCGGCCTGGGTCTGAACGATGTGCTCGGCAAACGGCACGCCGCGGCCACGCAGATAGGTCCGCGCAGCCGCGCACGGCTCACCGCAGTTCGCGGCGGTGTAGAGCGTGACGGGGTTGCGCAGGACGGCGCGGCGCAGTTCGAACGGCAGCTCGGGGCCGCTCGCTATGGGCGCTGCGCCGGCCTTGATCGGCTGCACCTGACGTGCGTTGGCCGGAGGAACGTCGCCGTAGTTGACGCCGCCATCCGGATCGACCCAGCGGTACTGGGCGCTGGCCACGCCGGCGGCGGCGAGCAGAGCGATCAGGGCGAGGCGGCGCATCACGCAGCCATCCCGCTGTGGCGCAGCAAGGCGTCGATCTCGGGTTTGCGGCCGCGAAAAGCGATAAAGCTTTCCATCGCCGGGCGGCTGCCACCGACCGAGAGAATCTCGTCCAGAAAGCGCCGGCCGGTGGCCGGGTCGAGCACGCCGTTTTCTTCGAACATCGAGAAGGCGTCGGCCGACAGCACCTCGGCCCACTTGTAGCTGTAATAGCCCGCCGCGTAACCGCCGCCGAAGATGTGCGAGAAGCTGTTGGCAAAGCGGTTGTAGTCGGGCGGGAAAATCACCGCGACTTCGCGCCGCACTTGAGCCAGCAGGTCTTGCACCGTGCCCGACTGCGGGTCGAAGTCGGCGTGCATCAGCATGTCGAAGAGGGCGAACTCGAGCTGGCGGACCATTTGCATTCCGCTCTGGAAGTTCTTGGCGGCGATCATCTTGTCGAAGAGCTCGCGCGGCAGGGGGCTGCCGGTCTCGACGTGCGAGCTGAGCGACTGCAACACGCCCCACTCCCAGGCGAAGTTCTCCATGAACTGGCTGGGCAGCTCGACCGCGTCCCATTCGACGCCGCGGATCCCGGCCACACCGAGCTCGCCCACGCGGGTGAGCATGTGGTGCAGGCCGTGGCCGAACTCATGGAACAGCGTGAGCACGTCGTCGTGGGTGAGCAAGGCCGGCTTGCCGCCCACCGGGCGGGCGAAATTGCAGGTAAGAAAGGCGATCGGCGTCTGGATGCGGCCGTGGCTGACGCGGCGGGCGCGCTCGTCATCCATCCAGGCGCCACCGCGCTTATGGTCGCGCGCGTAGAGGTCGAGGTAGAACTGGGCGACCAGTTCGCCCGCCGGATTCTCGATCCGGAAAAACTTGACCTCGGGGTGCCAGACCGGTGCTTCCTGCGGTCGGATGGTGACCGAGAACAGCGATTCGACCAGGGCAAAAAAACCGGTGAGAACGGTCGGTTCGGTGAAGTACTGCTTCACGTCTTGTTCGGAGTACGCGTAGCGCTTCTCGCGCAGTTTTTCCGAAACAAAGGCGATGTCCCATGGCATCAGCTCGGCCAGATCCAGCTCGGTTTGCGCAAACTGGCGCAGCTCGGCCATGTCGCGCTCGGCGTGCGGGCGTGAGCGACGGGCGAGGTCGCGCAGGAAGTTCAACACTTCGGCCGGCGACTCGGCCATTTTGGCCACCAGCGAGACTTCGGCGAAGTTTTGGTAGCCCAGCAAGCGGGCCTCTTCGGCGCGCAGCTCGAGCAGCTCGGTCATCAGGGGCGAGTTGTCCCACTCGGGCTGGCCGAACTCGGAGGCGCGGGTGACGTAGGCGCGGTAGAGCTCTTCGCGCAGTGCGCGGTCGCTCGCGTATTGCAGCGCCGGCAGATAGCTCGGGATGTGGAGGGTGATCTTGTAGCCGCCGGCCGTGCCCGCGGCTTCGCGGTAGGACTCGATCACGTCGGCCGGAAGGCCGGCCAGGCGCGAGGTGTCGGGCAGGGTCAGCGAGAAGGCGTTGGTGGCATCGAGCACGTTCTCGGAGAAGCGCTGCGCGGCCTGTGCCGACCGCTCATTGAGCTGGGCCAGGCGCGCCTTGGGCTCGGGCGGCAGATCGGCGCCGCCTAAGCGGAAATCGCGCAATTCATTGGCGATGATCTTGCGGCGAGCGGCCGGCCAGGTCGAAAAGTCGGGCTGTTCGGCGATCGCCTTGTACTTGGCAAACAGCACTTCGTTCTGTGAGACCTCGGTCCAGAACTCGGTGATCTCGGGCAGGAGCGCGTTGTAGACCGCTCGCAGCTCGGGCGTGTCGACCACGGCGTTCAGGTGAGAGACCGCACCCCAGGCGCGAGCAAGGCTCTCGCTCGCGTCATCGAGCGGCTCGACGATGCTCTCCCAGCCGGGCGTTGTGGCGGGATCGGTGGCGCGCGTCACGGCGGCGCGGGCGGCAGCGAGGAGGGTGTTGATGGCCGGGCCCACGTGCTCGGGGCGGATCGCGGCAAAGTTCATCAGACCATCGAACTGGAGCAGCGGGTTGGTAGTGTCGCGCGTCACGGAGATCTCGCAGTCTTGGAAAGGAAACAGGAAGACCGGCGCTCGCGGCGCCGGTTTGAACAGGAATTTACTGGCGCAGGCCGGCGCGGCGCTCGGCCGATTCGACGGTATTGACGAGCAGCATGGCAATCGTCATCGGGCCCACGCCGCCGGGAACCGGGGTGATCCAGCCTGCCACTTCACTTACGCCAGCGGTGTCGACGTCGCCGCACAGCTTGCCGGCCTCGTCCTTGTTCATGCCGACGTCAATCACGACGGCGCCGGGCTTGACCATGTCAGCGGTGAGCAGGTTGCGGCGGCCGACGGCCGCGACGATCACGTCGGCCTGGCGCGTCATGGCGGCCAGATCGGTGGTGCGGCTGTGGGCGATCGTGACGGTGGCGTTTTCGGCGAGCAGCAGCATGGCCATCGGCTTGCCGACGATGTTCGAGCGGCCGATCACGACCGCGTGTTTGCCGGCGAGCGAGTAGCCGATCGATTCGAACATCTTCATCACGCCGTAGGGCGTGCAGGGGCGGAAATGCGGGGTGCCGGTCATGAGCAGCCCGGCGTTGCTGACGTGGAAACCGTCGACGTCCTTGTCGGGCGCGATGGTTTCAATCACCTTGTGCTCGTCGATCTGCTGGGGCAGGGGCAACTGAACCAGGATGCCGTGGATCGCAGGATCGGCGTTGAGCGACTCGATTCGCGCCAGAAGTTCGGCTTCGGTGGTCGAGGCGGGCAGGCGCTCGAGCACCGAGCGGATGCCGGCGTCTTCGCAGGCCTTGACCTTGTTGCGGACGTAGACCGCCGAGGCAGGGTTGTCGCCGACCAGGATGACGGCGAGACCGGGGCGGTGGCCGAGATCGGCCAGTTGTTCGATGCGGGGCTTGAGGCTCTCTCGCACGGACGCGGCAAGGGCCTTGCCGTCAATCATCTTGGCGCTCATAAGAAAAGGGGCTTTCCGACGGAAAGCCCCGATTCTAGCGGTGCATCAAACCGGCGCTTAGAGCGGCGGGTTGGACGTGCCCATCACCACGCGCATCAGGTCGGCGACCGTACCGGAATTGGTCTTGTCCATGATGGAAGCGCGGTGCGCCTCAACCGTCTTGATCGAGATGCCGAGATCGTCGGCGATCTGCTTGTTCAGGCGACCGGCAACGATGCGTTCCAGGACCTGCTGTTCGCGTGGCGTGAGCTTGCCGAGCAGGGCTTCGTTGAGCGATTGACGCTCGCTGTCGGAGCGACGGGTGCGAGCTTCGATCAACATGCGCTCGACCTGGGCCTTGAGGGCGGCCTGGTCAAAGGGCTTCTCGACGAAGTCGACCGCGCCCTTCTTGAGCGTGTTGACCGCCATCGGAACATCGCCGTGACCGGTGATGAAGATGATCGGCAGATCCGACTTGCGGGCGATCAGATGTTCCTGGACTTCCAGCCCGCTCATACCGGGCATGCGGACGTCGAGAACCAGCACGGCGATCGCGTTCGGGTCGTATTTCGAGAGGAAATTTTCGCCGCTGTCATACAGCTCGACGCGGTAGCTCGAAGCTTCGAGCAGCCATTTGAGCGAATCGCGAACAGCTTCGTCGTCGTCGACAACGTAGACGACGCCAAGGGATTCAGGGGTGTCTTGATTGAAATCGGAGAGGTTCTGGTTCATGGGGCCTCCTTATTGAGTTGATGAATTCTGGACAGTCGTGGCCTCGACGGCAAGCGGCAGGGTGAAGCGGAAGATGGTTCCGCCACCGACGTTGTCCTCGGCGGTAAGCCGTCCATTATGGAATTCCACAATGGAACGGCAGATGTTGAGTCCCATGCCCATGCCCTCGGCCTTGGTCGAGAAGAAGGGTTGGAACAGGTTGGCCTTCATTTCAGCCGGGATACCGGTGCCGTGGTCGGCAACGGCAAAGTCAGCTACGTCGCCGGAACGACGAACCGTCAGTTTGACCTCGCGGACGCTGGCGTTTTCCATCGCCTCGGCCGCGTTCTTCAGCAGGTTGAGCAGCAATTGCTCGATCAAGACCGGGTCGCACTCAAGCGGCGGGAGGCTGGGATCGACGTCGGTGACGATCTTGACCGCTCGCTTGCGCGCTTCGATCTCGGCAAAGGCAATCGCCTCTTCGAGCACCCGGGCCACTGGCGTCGGGCGCATGCGCGGCTCGGAGCGCTTCACGAATTCGCGGATGCGCCGAATGATGTTGCCGGCGCGCTGGGCTTGAGCGCTGGTCTTGTCGAGCGCGGCAAACAATTCATCCTGTGGCAGGTGGCCCGCTTTCATGCGGGTGATGACGCCGATGCTGTAATTGCTGATCGCCGTGAGCGGCTGGTTGAGTTCGTGCGCGAGCGAACTGGCCATCTCGCCCATGGTGATCAGGCGCGAGGTGAGCTGAACCTTTTCCTGCTGCTGGCGCACGATGTCTTCGGTCAGCTTGCGGTCGGTGATGTCGCTGGCGATCTGCAGCCGCACCAGGCGGCCGTCAACCCAGCGCACTTCGCGTACGCGCACGTCGAACCAGCGGTTGCCCTCGACGTCCTGCACTTCGCCTGTCAGCGTGCCGGGCGCGGCCGGTGGGAGCGCGGGCAGAAGACCGCGGGCGAGCAAGTCGTGTCCGCCGGGCGCATCGCCGAACAGGTCGAGATAGCTGCGGTTGGCAAACAGCAATTCTTCTTCACCGGGGGTCTTGGCGACCACCGAGACGGCGGCTTCGATCGATTCCAGCACCGTAGTGAAACGGTCGTGGGCGGCGGCGAGCTGCTCGCGGTTGCGCTTGGATTCAGAGATGTCGGACATCGAGGTCATCCATCCCAGTTGCTCGCCGTCGTCGGCCAGCAGGGGCGAGACGTACATCTGGGCGGCGAAGAACGATCCGTCCTTGCGCTTGATGTTGACCTCGTAGCCGCCGATCGCCGTGCCTTCGGCCATTTTGCGAAACACCTCAAGCAGGTGTTCGCGCTCGCTGCCGTCAGGCCAATAGGGATAGGGCGGCAACAGACCGATCAGTTCAGCGGCTGAAAAACCGGTCATGCGAGCGAAAGCCCGGTTGACATAGAGGGTGCGGCCCTCGAAATCCACCACCCGCAAACCGGTTGCCAGCGAATCTTCCATCGCGCGGCGCACCGCGGTTTCGGCGCGCAATTGGCGATCGACCCGGGTTTGGCGCGCGTCATGGCGTGCCAGCGCGATCAGGGTCACCAGCAGAACCATCGCCAGTCCACCGATCACCCAGATCAAGGCATTGCGGGCCAGAACCGAGCCGAGATGGTAGGGCGTGGCCTGCAACCTGATGCTGTCGGGCAGCGGCGGCACGCCGAGTTCGTAGTGGGGCGCGTCGTTGGGGGCGGGTGCGCCCGAGGTCGAGGCCAGCATTTCCGTGCCGTCGAGCAAGCTGACGCGGTAGCGCCGCGCGGTTTCGGGCGGAACCGTTTCGCGCAGCAGAACACCGAGCGAGATCCGGGCCGACATTGCGCCGACCGACTTGCCTTCGAATTCCACCGGAACGATCAGATCGACAAACGGGCTGCCTTCGATCGGTGCGGCATACGGCGAGGAGTACATCGAGGAGCCGGACTGGTCCGAGCGCCGCAGCGCAACCAGCGTCGCGCTTTGAGTGATGAGCGACCCCACCGGAGGGGCCACCTCGCCCAGCGGTCCGGGCGAGGCGATCGCCCAGCGCACCCGCATCGCTTCGTCGATGTAGGACACCTGCAGAACGTCGGGGCGACGGGTCATCAGCAGCCGCGCCAGGCCGCGCAAGGTGTTGGCGTCGTCTTTATTGGTGACCAGCGCCTGGGCCAGGCGCGAGACGCTTTCGTTGGTCGCCTGCAGGCGCACGTCGATGGCTTCGGCCAATACGTCGGTTGACTGATGCAGGCGGTCGCGCTGCATTTGGCGGTCTTCCGCGACGATGATGTAAGTCAGGCCCGCCAGAATCAGCACCAGAAGACCGAGCGCCAGCCAGGTCGTGTAGAGGCCGTAGCGCTCGGCGCGCTTGGCGGGCGCTACGGCCAGTGCCTCGAAGGTCTGCTGCATCGACGTGGGAGGAGTGTTCATTGAGTAAAGCGAACGGGTCAGGCCTTGGCCGCAAGCAAAGGTAAGGATGATAAGGGCCCCGATGGGGTTCACGACACTATGGTTGGCCCGTGCTTGGAGCAATGGATTCGTGGCTTTAGTGTCATTTTTTCGTAATAAGAAACGTTGGGTCGTGATTTGAAAAACCGCACTGGACTGTTATCGTCCGGCGCACTAGCGCACTACCGGTTTCGGCTGCGCTCGTCCGATACCAAGAGGAAGGAGACTCCCATGTCCGCGCTGCCCCAGAACCTGGCTGCCACCGATCCCGACGCACTGGAAACCGCCGAGTGGCTCGACGCATTGAATTCCGTGCTCGAGCGCGAAGGCCCCGAACGGGCTCATTACCTGCTCGAGCGCCTGATTGACCAGGCTCGCCATTCCGGCGCGTTTATCCCGTATTCGCCCAACACGGCCTACGTCAACACGATTCCGCCGCACCTCGAAGCCAAGTCGCCCGGCGACCCCGCGATCGAAGAGCGTCTGCGCGCCTATATGCGCTGGAACGCCATGGCGACCGTGGTGCGCGCCAACCGCGCCGATGGCGACCTGGGCGGCCACATCGCCAGTTACGCCTCGGTCGGCACCCTGATGGAAGTGGGCTTCACCCACTTCTGGCGCGCGCCGACCGCCGATTTCGGCGGCGACCTGGTCTATTTCCAGGGCCATTGCTCGCCTGGCGTCTACGCCCGCGCCTTCCTCGAAGGCCGCTTGAGCGAAGACCAGCTGATCAACTTCCGCCGCGACGTCGGCGGCAAGGGCGTGACCAGCTACCCGCACCCCAAGCTGATGCCCGACTTCTGGCAATTCCCCACGGTCTCGATGGGCCTGGGGCCGCTGCAGGCGATCTACCAGGCGCGCTTTCTGAAGTACCTGCACGCGCGCGGGATTGCCGATACGTCCAACCGCAAGGTCTGGTGCTTCTGCGGCGACGGCGAGATGGACGAGCCCGAATCGCTGGGCGCGATCGGCATGGCCGCGCGCGAGAAGCTCGACAACCTGATCTTCGTGATCAACTGCAATCTGCAGCGCCTCGACGGTCCGGTGCGCGGCAACGGCAAGATCATCCAGGAGCTCGAGGGCGACTTCCGTGGCGCTGGCTGGAACGTGATCAAGCTGGTGTGGGGCTCGTACTGGGACCCGCTGCTTGCCAAGGACAAGGACGGCTACCTGCTGCGCCTGATGGAAGAGACCATCGACGGCGAGTACCAGAACTACAAGGCCAATGACGGCGCCTTCGTGCGCAAGCACTTCTTCGGCAAGTATCCGCAGACGCTGGAAATGGTCTCGCGCATGACCGACGACGACATCTGGCACTTGAACCGCGGCGGCCATGACCCGCACAAGATCTACGCCGCCTACGCGGCGGCGGTCGAACACGAAGGCCAGCCTACCGTCATTCTCGCCAAGACCGTCAAGGGTTTCGGCATGGGCAAGATCGGCCAGGGCAAGAACCCGACGCACCAGTTGAAGAAGTTGGACACCGACGCCGTGCGCGAATACCGCGACCGCTTTGCGATCCCGATTCCCGACGACAAGCTCGACGAAGTGCCCTTTTACAAACCGGCCGAGAACTCGCCCGAGATGGTCTATCTGCACGAGCGTCGCCGCGAGCTGGGTGGCTATGTGCCGACCCGCCGCAAGCGCGCCGACGAGAAGCTCACCGTGCCGCCGCTCGAGACCTTTGCCGCCGTGCTCGAGCCCACCGCCGAAGGGCGCGAGATCAGCACCACCCAGGCCTTCGTGCGCTTTCTCACGCAGCTGGTGCGCGACAAGGCGATCGGCCCGCGCGTGGTGCCGATCGTTCCCGACGAGGCGCGCACCTTCGGCATGGAAGGCATGTTCCGCCAGCTCGGCATCTTCAGCCAGACCGGCCAGCTGTATGAACCGGTCGATCGCGACCAGGTCATGTATTACCGCGAGGACAAGGCCGGCCAGATCCTCGAAGAGGGCATCAACGAAGCGGGAGCGATGAGCTCGTGGATCGCCGCGGCGACGAGCTACAGCTCGAACAACCGCACCATGCTGCCCTTCTACATCTTCTATTCGATGTTCGGCTTCCAGCGCATTGGCGATCTGGCCTGGGCGGCGGGCGACATGCAGTCGCGCGGCTTCCTGCTGGGGGGCACGGCGGGCCGCACCACGCTCAATGGCGAAGGCCTGCAACACCAGGACGGTCACTCGCACTTGATGAGCGCGACCATCCCCAACTGCGTGAGCTACGACCCGACTTTCGCTCACGAAGTGGCGGTGATCCTGCAGCACGGCATGAAGCGCATGTTCGAGGACCAGGAAAACGTCTGGTACTACGTCACGCTGATGAACGAGAACTACCCCCAGCCCGGTCTCAAGAAAGGTCAGGAAGAGGGCATCCTGAAAGGCATGTACCGCCTGCGCGAAGGCCCGGCCGGCGCCGGCAGCGGCATGTCGATCCCGCGCGTGCAACTGCTGGGCTCCGGCACCCTCCTGCGCGAAGTGATGGCCGCGGCCGAACTGCTCGAGGCCGACTGGGGCGTGGCGGGCGATGTCTGGAGCTGCACCAGCTTTACCGAGCTGCGCCGCGACGGCATCGAGATCGAACGCTGGAATCTGCTCCACCCGACCGCGCCGCAGAAGAAGGCCTACGTCACCCAGGAGCTCGAGCGCACTGCCGGCCCGATCGTCGCTTCAAGCGATTACATGCGCTCGTTTGCCGACCAGATCCGCGCCTTCATTCCGCGCGGCCGCGAGTACAAGGTCCTGGGCACCGACGGCTTTGGCCGCTCCGACACCCGCGAGGCCTTGCGCGAATTCTTCGAGGTCGACCGCCACTACGTGGTGATCGCGGCCTTGAAGGCGCTCGCCGAGGAAGGCGCGATTCCGCTCGCCAAGGTGGCTGAAGCGATCAAGAAATACGGCATCGACGCCGACCGTCCCAACCCGGCTGCGGCGTAAGGCCCCGGAGTTCCCATGAGTCAACTGATCGAAGTGAAAGTCCCCGACATCGGCGACTTCAAGGAAGTGGAAGTGATCGAAGTGCTGGTCAAGCCGGGCGATGCCGTCGCGCTTGAGCAGTCACTGGTCACGGTCGAGAGCGACAAGGCCTCGATGGAGATTCCGTCGAACGCCGCCGGCGTGGTCAAGGAAGTGCGGGTCAAGCTCGGCGACAAGGTGGCCGAAGGCACGCTGCTGCTGATCCTCGAGCCCGCTGGCGCGGCCGCGCCGGTGGCCGCCGCTCAAGCCGCGGTTCCGGTCCAGGCCGCCGCGGCCGCACCAATTCCGGCGCCTGTGGCAGCGGCCTCGCCCCCCTCGAAGGCCTTTGCCACCGAGATGGCCGAGCGTCCGGCCGAGACCATCGTCGCCGCGCCGCATAGCGCGGCTCACGCTTCGCCCTCGGTGCGCAAGTTCGCGCGCGAGCTGGGCGTTGATCTGACCCGGGTGCCGGGCACGGGCGCGAAGGGCCGCATCACCCCCGATGACGTTCGTCAGTTCGTCAAGAGCGTGATGGCCAGTGGCGCCGCTCCGGTCGCCGCGGCCGCGCCCGCGGGCGCTGGCCTGGGTCTGGCCTTGCCGGCCTGGCCCGAGGTCGACTTCGCCAAGTTCGGCGAGATCGAGCGCGTGAGCATGTCGCGCATCAAGAAGATCTCCGGCCCGGCGCTCACCCGCAACGCGATCCTGATCCCGCACGTGACCAATCACGAAGACGCGGACATCACCGATCTCGAGGCCTTCCGCGTTCAGTTGAACGCCGAGAACGCCAAGAGCGGCATCAAGCTCACCATGCTTGCCTTTCTGATCAAGGCGGCGGTCGCGGCCTTGAAGAAGTTCCCCGAGTTCAACAGCTCGCTCGACGCGGCGAGCAACGACGCGATCCTCTTGAAGCGCTACTACCACATCGGTTTTGCCGCCGACACGCCCAACGGGCTGGTGGTGCCGGTGATCAAGGACGCCGACCAGAAAGGCATCTTCGAGATCGCGCAGGAGACCGCCGAACTCGCCAAGAAGGCGCGCGACGGCAAGCTGAGCCCGGCCGACATGCAGGGCGGCACCTTCAGCATTTCCTCGTTGGGCGGCATCGGCGGCACCTACTTCACGCCGATCATCAACGCGCCCGAGGTGGCGATCCTGGGCGTGTGCCGCGCCAGCATGAAACCGGTGTGGGACGGCCAGGCCTTCGCGCCGCGCCTGATCCTGCCGATGTCGCTGTCGTGGGACCACCGCGTGGTCGATGGCGCCGGCGCCGCGCGTTTCAACGCCTATCTGGCGAGCCTGCTGGCGGATTTCCGCCGCGCGATGCTCTAGGCCCACGCCGATTAACCGAAGAGACAACCCATGAGTCAGATCATCGAACTCCGCGTGCCCGACATCGGCGATTTCAAGGACGTTGAGGTCATCGAAGTGCTGGTCAAGGCCGGCGACACCATTGCGCTCGAGCAGTCGCTCATCACCGTTGAAAGCGACAAGGCCTCGATGGAGATTCCCGCTACGGCCGCCGGCGTGGTCCGCGAGTTGAAGCTCAAGCTCGGCGACAAG
The DNA here is from genome assembly GCA_036652035.1 of Burkholderiaceae bacterium. Taxonomy (GTDB): domain Bacteria; phylum Pseudomonadota; class Gammaproteobacteria; order Burkholderiales; family Burkholderiaceae_F; genus JAEZVV01. The sequence goes on from JAVVWR010000007.1 coordinate 52,308, forward strand.
GTGGCCAAGGGCTCGCTCCTGCTCCTGCTGGAGCCGGCCGCCGCCATCGTCACTGCGCCCGCTGCCGCACCGGCCGCGGCGTCGGCTCCCGTTCCGTCGCAGGTTCCGGTGGCGGCGAGCTTGGCGGGCGCCGCCGACATCGAATGCGATGTGATGGTGCTGGGCGCCGGCCCCGGCGGCTATTCCGCCGCGTTCCGCGCCGCCGACCTGGGCCTGAAAGTGGTGCTGGTCGAGCGCTACTCCACCCTCGGCGGCGTATGCCTCAACGTCGGCTGCATTCCGTCAAAGGCGCTGCTGCACGTGGCAGCGGTGATCGACGAGGCCTCGCATTTCGCCGAACTTGGCGTCGATTTCGGCGCGCCCAAGATCGATCTCGACCGCCTGCGCGCGCACAAGAGCAAGGTCGTCTCCAAGCTCACCGGCGGTCTGGCGATGATGGCCAAGATGCGCAAGGTGACCGTGGTCGAGGGTGTGGGCACGTTCGCCGACCCGCACCATCTGAGCGTGGCCACCGCCAACGGCACCAAGACCGTCAAGTTTGCCCAGGCGATCATCGCCGCCGGCAGCCGGGTCGTGAAGCTGCCCTTCATTCCGGAAGATCCGCGCATCGTCGATTCGACCGGCGCGCTCGAGCTGCGCGCGGTGCCGCAGAAGATGCTGGTGATCGGTGGCGGCATCATCGGGCTCGAGATGGCAACCGTGTACTCGACTCTCGGCGCTCGCATTGACGTGGTCGAGATGCTCGATGGCCTGATGCCCGGCGCTGACCGCGACCTGGTCAAGGTCTGGCAGAAACGTAACCAAACGCGGTTTGACCGCGTGATGTTGAAGACCAAGACCGTCGGCGTCGAAGCGCGCGACGACGGCATCTGGGTCACCTTCGAAGGCGAGGCCGCGCCGGCCGATCCGCAGCGCTATGACCTGGTGCTGGTCGCTGTGGGCCGCAGCCCCAATGGCGGGGCGATCGGCGCCGAGCACGCCGGCGTGGCGGTGAGCGAGCGCGGTTTCATCGCGGTCGATGCCCAGATGCGCACCAACATGCCGCACATCTTTGCCATTGGCGACCTGGTCGGCCAGCCCATGCTCGCGCACAAGGCGGTGCACGAGGCGCACGTGGCCGCCGAGGCCGCCGCTGGCCAGAAGTCCTTCTTCGACGCCAAGGTGATTCCGTCGGTGGCCTACACCGACCCCGAGATCGCCTGGGTCGGCGTGACCGAAGACGAAGCCGGAAAGAGCGGCCGCGCCATCACCAAGGGCGTGTTCCCGTGGAGCGCCTCGGGCCGCGCGATCGCCAACGGCCGCGACGAAGGTTTCACCAAGCTGATCTTCGACGCCGAGACCCATCGCATCATCGGCGGCGGGATTGTCGGCACCAACGCCGGCGACATGATCGGCGAGGTGGCGCTCGCCATCGAGATGGGCGCCGACGCGGTTGATATTGGCAAGACGATCCACCCGCACCCGACACTGGGCGAATCGATCGGCCTGGCGGCCGAAGCCGCCGAGGGCCACTGCACCGACTTGCCGCCGGCGCGCAAGTCAAGCTGAGCCAGCCGCGACGCGACCGGGCGTCTGCAGCTTGCCAAGAGGCTCTCTGCGGAGAGCCTCTTGGCATTGGGCGCGGCTGCGCGTGGCCAGGGCTTAGCTCATCAACCAGATCAGCAGGCCGAGAGAAATCGGAATCACGGCGAGGGCGCAGCGTTTGGCGACTTGCCAGACATTGACGCCGGCCTGCCCGGCGGCGATGACCGATACGGCTGCAACGGGGGAGATCAGTTTGCCGAGCACGCCGCCGATGAACGTGAGGGTGCTGAGCTCGCGGGGCGCCAGCCCGAAGCTCTCGGCGTGGGGGATCGTGAAGTCGAGGCATGCCGCCACCGGGGCAATCCGGCTGCCGGTAAGCGCCGCGAGCGCAAATGGCAGATAGAGCACCAGCGGCGTAGCCAGTTCCTGGCGGCCGACCACCGCCGCAATGATGGCGCTGATCACGCCATTGGCCTCGAGGGCGGCGACAAACATGCCGGCGGCGATGATGATGGCCATCACCTTGATGCAGGCTTGAAGCGCGCCACGGCTAAAGCTGCCCAGGGCTTCGCGCCAGGGCTGGCGACACAGCACGGCGACCGTCACCGAACTGGCCACCGTGGCCTCGAAAACGTGCAGGCCTTGCGGTCGCCAGGCGCCCCCCCAGGCGCCCAGCTGCGGCGAGCTGCCCAGCAGCAGCGCGAGAGGAAGAAACGGCAGCGCCGCCTTCAGATAATCGGGTTGAGCGGCGCAGGGCCGGACTGCTGCGCTGTCGTGCGTGACGAGGTGGTGCTCGTTTCTGAGGCGGGCCAGGATCACCAGGCCCAGCGCGAGAAGCACGCTCAGGAGGAGCGCGGCCGGAGCCAGGTGATAGAGCATGGCGACCGGTGTTTCGCCGGCGGCGCGGGCGACTGCGGCAAGCACCGGGCCGCCGGGGTTGAGCGAGCCGCCCCAGCTGCCCGCGATCAAGGTGCTCGCGGCCAGGGCGGGATGCACGCCACAGGCGATCATGGTTGGCACCAGAACCACGCCGATCACGCTGACCGCCGCCGCCGGGCTGGTGAGGGCGCAGCTCAGCAGCATGGTCACGGCCACGGTGGCCGGGATCAGACCGTGATGCAGCGCGCGCAAAGGGGGAACCAAGAGCTCGACCAGGGCGCGATCGCACCCGGTGGCGCGGACGACGCAAGCAAACCCCGTGGCCGGCAAGATCACGGCAAACAAACCCAGGTTGCTCAGACCACTGCCCAGGGCGGCCAGCCATGGTTCGATGTCACGCGCCAGCAGCGTGAGCGCGGCGCCGCCCGCGAGCAGGGCGATCCGTGAATCGACTTTGCGGGCCATCGCCACCATGGTTGTGATCACGATGGCCGCTACCAAAATCAATTTCAAGAGAACTCGCAGCCGATGGGCTTGGCCCGCTCGCCAAGGAAGCCGTGATTTTTCTACGGCACGCGTCGCCCGCCCTTGGTGCGCGTCAATGAAGCGGTGCTTGGAAAGAGGGGGGCGGGCTTGTGCGGGGGGGCGGGCCGGCTCGCGTGGATTCGCGTTCCCCCGCGCTGGCGTGTCGCAGGCCGGGTGGGGCTTGTGAGAAGGCTTAGTCCGAGACCGCGATCACGACCCCGGCTTCGTCGATCGCGGCGACGGCGGCATCGCCTTTTTTCAGGCCGCTGGTGGCCGCGGCAAAGCCCACCAATTGCAATCCGCTCGCCAGGCTGAGCGAGACCTCGCCCCCGCTGGCCGAACGGGAGGCGCGCGCCACCGTTCCCGCCAGGCAGTTGCAGCCGGTGGCGGGTTCGATCTCGGCGGCGACCCTCACGGCGGTGGCTTTGCACAGGGCGAGCACCGCCTGGCCGGGGGCCAGCCCCAGCAGCTGGACGCTTTCGCGCGTGATTCGAGACCCCAGCAAAGTGCCGTCGGCCAGCACCAGCTCGACCCGCATTTGCCCGGTCGCGGGGCGGATCGAACGGATCGAGCACGGCAGGTGGTTGCGCATGCTGGTTCGCAGTCCGAGCGCGGCGATGCTGGGTGCACTGGCGGTGTTGCCGTTTTCGATTCTGGCGAGAACCTCGGCGCGGGCCTGCGCCATGAGGTCGGCCGCGCGCAGGACCCGCTCGCCATCGGCGGTCAGACGCGCGCCGCCGCCGCCGCTGCCGCCCACGGCCTTGTCGACCAGGCTCGCGCCGGCCAGGTTCGAGAGCGTCTCGATCGCTTGCCACGCGGCCTTGTAGCTGACCCCGGCGCCGCGCGCCGCTTCCGAGATCGAACCGGCCGCGCCAAGGCGGCGCAGGATGTCGATGCGTTTGTCGCTCGATTCGTGGCCGAGCGCTTCAGCCAGTTGGAGCGCGGGTTTTCTCATGGGCTTGGGTTCCTGTCCTGCTGACGAAGCGCAGCTACACTTTCGCTATTCCATTTATGAATAGCGAGATTCTCATGCTCCGAATCGTCTCTTGCGTCCTGGCCGTAGCCGGCTTGGTGCTGACTGCAACCGCGAGTGCGGCCGAGGTCAGTGTGGCGGTGGCCGCCAATTTCACCGCGCCGATGCAGAAAATCGCCGCAGCCTTCGAGCAGGATACGGGGCACAAGGCCCAGTTGTCGTTCGGCTCGACCGGGAAGTTCTACGCACAGATCAAGAACGGTGCGCCGTTCGGGGTTTTTCTCGCGGCCGACGACAAGACCCCCGCCCGCCTGGAGGGCGAAGGCGCCATCGTTGCGGGCAGCCGCTTCACCTACGCCACCGGCAAACTGGTGTTGTGGAGCGCGCAGCCGGACGTGGTCGACGCGCAAGGCGAGGTGCTGCGCAACGGCGACTTCAAGCGCATCGCTCTGGCCGACCCCAAGCTCGCTCCCTATGGCGCGGCGGCCGTGCAGGTCATGCAAAAGCTCGGCCTGAGCGAACGCCTGCGGCCGCGCTGGGTGCAAGGCGAGAGCATTGGCCAGACCTACCAGTTCATCGCCACCGGCAATGCGGCGCTCGGCTTTGTCGCGATGTCGCAGGTCATGGTGGATGGCCGCCTGGCGCAAGGCTCGGCCTGGGTGGTTCCGGCCGAGCTCTACGCGCCGATCCGCCAGGACGCGGTGATCCTCGCCGCCGGCAAGGCCAATCCGGCCGCCGTGGCGTTGGTTGACTATCTGCGCGGCGCCCGGGCGCGCGACATCATTCTCAGCTACGGCTACAAGCTCTGAGCGAGCCATGCCCCTGGGAAGCGAATCGCTCGACGCGATCCGGCTCACGCTCAAGCTCGCCGGCCTGACCACGCTGGTCCTGCTCGTGATCGCCACGCCGATTGCGTGGTGGCTGGCGCGCACCGCGTCGCGCTGGCGCGCGCCGGTCGCCGCCGTGGTGGCGATTCCGCTGGTGTTGCCGCCGACCGTGCTGGGCTTTTACCTGCTGGTCGCTCTCGGCCCCAAGGGGCCGCTTGGCCAGCTCACCGAGGCGCTGGGTTGGGGCAGCTTGTCCTTCACTTTCTCGGGGCTCTTGATCGGCTCGATCGTGTATTCGCTGCCGTTTGCGGTGCAACCGCTGCACCACGCGTTCGAGGCGATCGGGGCGCGGCCGATGGAAGTGGCCGCCACGCTGGGTGCGCGCCCGATCGACGCTTTCTTTTCGGTGGCGATGCCGCTGGCCCGCCCCGGCTTTGTCACGGCCGCGATCCTCAGCTTTGCTCACACCGTGGGCGAGTTCGGCGTGGTGCTGATGATCGGCGGCAACATCCCGGGCCAGACGCGGGTGGTCTCGACTGAGATCTACGGCCATGTCGAGGCGATGGAATACGCCCAGGCGCATTGGCTCGCGGGCGGCATGGTGGCGTTCTCGTTTGTCGTCCTGCTCGCGCTGGCCTTGCTCAACCGCCGCCATGGCCGGGTGATGCCATGAGCGCGGTGCCAGGCTTGCGAGTGAAGTTCGATCTTGCGCGCGGCGACTTCGATCTGAGCGTGGACCTGCGCTTGCCGGCCAAGGGCATCACGGTTCTGTTTGGCGCCTCGGGCTCGGGCAAAACCAGCATTTTGCGGGTGGTGGCGGGGCTCGAGCGCGGCCGCAACGGCCGGGTCGAGGTCGCGGGCGAGACCTGGCAGGACGATGACGCGGCCGTGTTCCTGCCGACCTGGCGCCGGCCGCTCGGCTATGTGTTTCAGGAGGCGAGCCTGTTCGAGCATCTCGATGTCCAGGCCAACCTCGAATTCGGCGTGCGCCGCACGGCCTCGCGCGCCAGTCGCGACGCGCTGGCCGCCGCGGTCGAGCTGCTCGGCATCGGAGCTCTGCTGCGCCGTCATGCTCATCAACTCTCGGGGGGCGAGCGGCAGCGGATCGCGATCGCCCGGGCGCTCGCCACCCAGCCCCGACTGCTGCTGCTCGACGAACCGCTCGCCGCCATCGACCACGCGCGGCGGCAGGAGATCCTGCCCTGGCTGGAGCGTCTGCGTGACGAGTCGCAGGTGCCGATGCTCTACGTCACCCACGCCCCTGACGAAGTGGCGCGTCTGGCCGACACCCTGGTTGTGCTGGAACGTGGCCAGATCAAGGCGGTGGGTCCGGCGGCCGCGGTGCTGTCGGCGATCGACTCTCCGGTCGTGGTGGGAGAAGACGCCGGGGCCTTGCTCGCGGGCGAAGTGCTTGAGCGCGACCCGCGCTGGCATCTGGCGCGGGTGGGTTTTGCCGGTGGCACGCTGTGGGTGCGTGACAGCGGTCTGGCCGTGGGGGCCCGGGTGCGGCTGCGGGTGCTGGCGCGCGACCTCAGCCTGGCCACCGACGAGCCGCAGCGAACCAGCATCCAGAACCATTTTCCCGCGCGCATTCTGGCGATCGCTCCCGACCTTCATCCCTCGCAGGCGCTGGTCCAGCTTGCCTGCGGGCCGTCCCTGCTGCTCGCGCGGGTGACCCGGCGCGCCCTGGCCGAGCTTGGGCTGGGCGTGGGTGACACGGTCTGGGCCCAGGTCAAGGCGGTGGCTCTGATCGCTTGATGACGCTGAGTGAACGGGGGCGTGAGCCTCGGTCTTGGGGCGGCGGCGATAGGGGGACGATTTCATATCGCTTCGGCAGCCGCGCCTCCGTATCCTCTTCAAGCGCAGCACTGGCGCGGGTGAGGCCTCTCTCGAGCTGCGTTTTTCCGCCCGCTCAAGCTGCCTCTTTTCTGTCGTACTGCGGTACTGCGAGGTCCTTGATGTTGTCCACTGTCACCCGCCGCGGCGCGGTCTCCGCCCTGGCTTGCGCTCTCATGCTCACCGTTGCTCCGCTCCAGGCTCAAACCGCTCCCGTCGCTCAGGCCAAGCCCAGCGCGGTCTGGGGCACGGGGCCCAATGTCTTTTCGCTCGCGACCGGCAGCCCCGGTGAACTGGGTCTTCTTGAAGTGCTGGCCGAAGACTTCGCGCGCGAGAACCAGGCCACGGTGAAGTGGTTCAAGGCCGGATCGGGCGCGGCGATGCGCCTGCTCAAGGAGCGCAAGGTCGACATGGTGCTGGCGCATGCGCCGGCGGCCGAACGCCAGGCGGTGGCCGACGGCTGGGCCAAGGGCCGCGTCCTGATCGGCTCGAATGAATTCTGGATCGTCGGGCCGGCGAGCGATCCGGCCGGCATCGCCCAGGCGGCCGACGCGGCAGCGGCCTTGCGCCGGATTCAGGAGAGCGGTGCGAAGTTCGTCTCGCGCGGCGACAACTCCGGCACCCACCAGAAGGAGAACGAGATCTGGCGCGCGGCGGGGCTTGCGCCCGGCGGCGCGGGTTACATCGTCACCAAGGACTTCATGACCGCGAGCATGAAGCGCGCCAATGACGAGGGCGCGTACTTCCTGACGGACTCGAGCACCTTCATCGCCGAGCGCAAGGCCATGCCGGCGCTGCGACTGCTGTTTCGCGGTGGCGAGATCCTGGCCAATCCGTATCACACGCTCTACCTGAGCGAAGCGACGCCCGGCGCGGCAACGGCGCTGCGATTTGGCGCGTACCTCAACTCGGACAAGGTGCAGGCGTTGATGCGCAACTTCGGCCGCGAGCCGTACGGCGAGCCGATGTATTACGACGCGGCCACCACGGCGAAGAATCTCGCGCGCTGATAGGAGAAGCGGGCGCCCGCGTCCGGCGGGCGCGTCTCGTCCGGCGCGCGGGGTGGCGCGCCGGCGGGGGTTGGGCCAGCGGCGGGCGGTTGGTGCTTGAGCGCGCGTTCGAAGTAGAGGTCGGGCTTGGTCAGCCTGGCGATCTCCTTGTCGCTGTAGCCGAGCTGTTTGAAGTTGAGCGCGCCATTGGGGGCATGGCAGTTACTGCAAGACAGTGATTTCGCCTTGGGCGCGACCTGATGGCTGCTCGCAAAGTAAATCGTCTGCCAGCCCGGCACCGGAACGTAGCCCTTGATGCCCAGGGTCTTGGCGGCCGAGGCCACGCCAGCGAGCGTGTCGCCGGTGGCCATCGGCTGGGCGAAGTCCATTGCCAGCAGCTGGCCGTTCTTCTGGTTGAAGTAGGCCTTGCCCTGGAACACCTTGAATGGGGTGATCTTGCCGTCGGCGCGGCTGCCCTTGGGGCCGATGAAGTCCGGGCGGTTGGCCACCGACTGGTTGTACCAGGCATAGACCGGCGTCGTTTCGTTGACTTCGCGGGTCAGGGTCGCGGGCTCCCAGAAGCCATTGGCGAGCTTTTCCCATTTCGTGAAGTCTTTGGCGATCGCTCCGCCCGTCTTTGGAATGTGGCAGGTCTGGCAGGCGATCTTGGCGGTGTGGCGGTCGATCTCGGCGTCCTTGTGCGGCTTGTCGGTATGGCACTGGCTGCACGAGACACGCTCGCCGTCGTGGGCCCAGTTGTTGGGGTCGAAGCCGGTCGGGAACTTGTGGTTCTTGACGACGTGGCAGTCGATGCACGCCATCTTCTTGGCGGCGTGGACGTCGTTGTCCGCATTCATCGCAAAGCCGCGCTTGACCATCACACCGCCGCCGGCGGATTCGTGGCAGCTCATGCAGGTCTTGTTGCTTGGGCGCCCGAGGTTGGCCGCGGCCTCGGTGCTGCGGTCCTGCCCGATCGCAATGCTGCCGTCGGCCTGCTTGGTGAGCGTGCGCTTGCGGAAGTCGTACTTGGTCGAGTGACACAGCAGGCAGTCGATCGCCGCCTCGGCCTTGGGGCCGGTACTGCCGACGTCGTTCGAACTGCTGCCCGGGTGGCAGGTATTGCAGCCGGTGAACTTGGTCTTGCCCTGGGCGTTGGGCGGGGTCTCCTTGAGTTGGTTCACGATGTCGTTGCCGTTGCACATCGTGTAGATGCGGTTCTTCATCCCCACTTCCTGGCCCGGTTTGACGCCGTCGATCTTGTCGACCTTGGAGGCGTGCTTCCAGTGCACGGTGGTGGTGAATTCGCGGGCCTTGCCGGGATGGCAGGTCTCGCAGGTCTGCGGCCCCTGGTAGCCGTTCTCGAGGATGTAATCACGGCCGGGGTGGTCCTTGCCCTGGGCCTGGGCCAGGCTTGTTGCAAGGCCCAGGCCGACCAGGATCGTCAGCAGTCGAAGTCGTCGCATGGCGGGTTCTCGGGTCCGTTTCAGCAGCCGGCGGTCTTGCGGAAGGACTTGCTCTTGCCGTCGGCGTTGTCGTACCTGGTGCGGATCTCATCGCCTTCGACGATGCGCTTGTCCTTGAACTTGTCGAGAGTCTCGTCGTCGCTGATCTGGACCGTCACTTCGGCTCCGGTCTTGACGCTCTTGAGCACGGCCACCGCCGACTTGCCGTCGGGGGCGACGGTGATCTGGGTGATCGCGCCGACGACGGTGACGGTCTCGGCCAGAGCCGGAGCGGTGAGCATCAGTTGGGCGGCGGCCAGCAGGGTGGCGAGGGCGCAGTGACGAATGAGGCGGGGCATGGCGGTTTCCTGAGGAGAGGCCCGGGCGGCGTGGCCGCCCGGTTGCGAGTGGGGGATCAGAAGCGGGCTTCGAAAGTGGCGTAAGCGTTGTAGGCGCTGGCGAGCGGGGTGAGCGTCATCATCTGGCCCTTGATGCTCGAGAGGCTGACGGGCGCGCCGACCCAGTTGTTGCTGCCGCTGTACTTGAAGTCGTAGACCTGGACGCCGAAGCGGAAGAAGGCCTTGGCGAGGTGGGAGGAGATCGGCCGGCCGTCGAGCTCCTGGATCAGGTAGCCCTCGTAGACGTTGCCGCGGGTGCCGACCTTGGCGGTCCACATGTCATCGGCCGCGGGAGCGAAGGTGATCCAGTTCTTCGAGCCGCGGTTGTATTCCAGACCAAGCTTGGTCTTGCTCGGCAGGTCGTAACGCAGACCCAGGTAGATCGCGTTGCCGGTCTTGCTGCTGGGCGCTTCAGGCGCGAAGAAGGCGCCCGTCAGCAAGCCCTGGAAACCAAACTGCGACGAGACGTTCTGGTTCGGGTGGGTGATCGAGAGCGCCGCGTCGGCAAAGACATTGAGGTCGCCCGGGCCCAGCTTCTTGAAGGTGCTCATGAAGCCCGTTCCCAGCCAGTCGATGTCGCCGAGGTTGGTCTTGGGCGCGGTGTTGCCGAAGTAGCTCCCTTTCATCACCGGCGCGTCGAAGATATTCATGCCGCGGTTCCATTGCAGCCACACGCGCAGCGGATCGGTGTCGATCGGAACCACGGCCACGCCCACCATGTCGGTGTCGGCGAGCGAATTGGTCGGGGTCGAGCGGAACCCGCTTTCAAAGCCGCGGCCGTAGCAGAGCTTGGCGTAGGAGCCAGGCAAGGACTCCAGGTCGGGCGCGTAGCCCAGCGTCATGCCGTCGAAGGCGTAATCGACCAGCAGAGCGGGCGTTCCCCCCTTGCCCGGACGCGGCTGGTTGAGCCGGAGATTGGCGGGAGCGCCGCCGGTCGAGGGGCGCCGCCCGACCGAGAACCAGAGATCCTGATCGGCGATGTTGCTCCAGGTGGCGTAGGCGCGGTCCACGCCGAGATAGCTGTCGGAGGGAACGTGGCCGAGCACGCCGTCAAAGGGCGCGACCCGGTCAGAGAAAAACGGTGCCGAGTTGCCGTTGGTGATGGCGCTTTCGTCCTGTGCACCAAACACCTTGTAGGCCAGGAAGCGGGCGGTGACGCTGACGTCCTGGGTCGCCTTGGCGTGCAGGTCGAGGCCGAGCCGGTTGGTGTAGAGCGTCGAATTGCTCGGCTTGTAGCTCGGCACGGTGGCGGCAAAGCCGCCGATGCCCTGGATCAGCCCGGCGTTTTGCGGATGGCTGACAAAGGCCCGCGCCTGCTCGATGGTCTGCACCCCGCCCATCGCCTGAGAAAAACCCATCAAGGCAGATAGCGCGCCGGCGGTCGACATGGAGCCTGCCTGCGGCGCGCCGAAGTAGCTCGAAGACCCCGGCGCGGTCGAGGGGTTGGCGAAGAAATCGCCCATCAGTTTTTGCTGCGCGTTGGCGAAGGTGGCGTTGACGTCGGTGAAGGTCTTGGTCTCGCCGCCAAGCGCATTGATCTGGAAGCGGTAATCGCCGTTGAGCGTCAACCACTTGCCGAGCGATTTGTCGTCGGTCCGCCTGGCCTGCGCCTGGACTTCCGCCGTGGTTTTGGCCGCCTTCTCGGCCTTTTCCTTGTTTTCCACGACCTGCTGTTTGAGCTGATCCAGCTCGCGCGACAGGATTTCGATTTTCTTGGATAAATCCTCGTCCGCGGCATAAGCCGTCGGTGGTAGCCAGGTGCAGGGAAGCAGGCCGACCAGGGCGAGTCGGGCGAAAGTCTTGTTCATGTTTTCTCCGCTTGGGAAAAGGTTTTAAGCACGGCTTTTGTGCTTTGTGCCGGGAATGGATGCGTTTTCTCGGGGCGAGCGGGGGCCCGCGGCGGGTTTTGCCGATTTCAATGAATCTGTGTTTGAAACCTGGTTTTTGGTGCGTGCTATTTAGGCGGCCGGTCCGGCCCGCGCGCCTTGCGGACCGTGCCAGTGCCGGCGCTGCATGCATCGGTGACAGCGCTCGCTGGCGCCACGATTTTTTTCGCGATGGCAAGGGCCGGCGCTGAAATGCCTTGAGTTCTGCAAATGGCGATGGGGCATGGATGGCGGCTGACAGTTCATGGCGCCGGGCAGGCGATCACTATGAATTCCGAAAGGACACTTAATGACTATTCATTAAGAGTTAATCGGGCTATGGATCGCCACGGTAAAGACGGAGGTGCGGCCAGGTTTGATCGCGGTCAGTGGGGCCGGGCCGATGGTGCGGCGGTCACAGACCGGTGTGGTTTTACCCGGGCTTTGTGATGCGCCGCACTGTCATTTTTTTGCGGGCACGGCGGAAAAGGTCCGGATTGGCGTAGAGCAAAAAATCGAGCCCTGCGCTCATGGCTTTGCCAAACCCTGGACGTTCGCGTCCAACCGGCAGGGCGCCGGGCCTTGCTGA